>JAQURG010000009.1 GCA_028715725.1 Methylococcales bacterium | reverse complement strand
TACCGCTGTTTTGCTTTGCAGCAGATTATCGAGCGTTATCGAAGGGCGAAACGGCAGAATAATAATGTCATCATCATTAACATGAATGCCCATCGGGGCAATATGGACTAACTTTGAATTATTCTGAGTAGTAACAATCAGTTCCTTAATCATTCTTTCTTTGTAAAGTGGTTCCGGCAGGTTTAAAAGTATGCAGATCAACAGTGGATTCTGCCTGATCGGTTGCACAACCCCAAGTCAGCGCTTGATCCTGCGTATAGCGTTTGCCTAACTGCCAGGCTATTTCGGCGCGTGCCAGTTCAACGCCCAGATAAAAAGCATGACCGCCGTCATTTTCCACATGCAGTTTGGGAAATAAATCAAACGGGTCGGCGGCGCTGTTCAAGCCGTCACGATTGAAGATATGCAGGCCTTCAGCACTGATTTGAATGCGAAAGCTGGGATCCCTGATCTGCCCTGCCAGTTCCTTTATTTCTTCCAATGAATAAGGAAACGGTGAGATTTCATGCAACGCCATTAAGCCGGGGTCAATATGCTTCGGCAGCGTATCATTTGCTTTTGCCGCAAACATGATGCGTCGCGCCAGATCGGCTTCTTTTGTAGCCCGGCAGGCATGTTTGCTGACTTCTGTCGCCAGGATGTTGTTGATATTGAGCTCTGAACAAATGCCCAGCAATAAGGCATTCATGCCCATAGTATCGGCATGAGTCAATTCGGTAATATTGCCGACTCCGAGCATTATTTCAATATCTGGGTGATTCTTTCTGACCTCGTGATAGCGCACAATGGATTTCGTAAAGCCGAAATGCAACGGGTCCAGGATAGGATCGACGATAAAAGCGCGGTTTTTGGCCTGCATGGACTGGATGGCTCTATCCAGTGAGGCAAGATCTTCGTGCCGTTCCGGAATCAAGACCGGTATTGCCGCCACTTCATCAGCAATCCAGAGCGTGCTTTCATGCAGACTGAGCATATAATCCGCGCCGGCTCTGCCGCCTCTGAGCAAATCATTGGCCTCCAGCGAATCAATGCTGACTGTAAATCCTTCCAGTTTCAGGGTGCGGATGATGTCTTCCATATGCGGGAAGTCTGTGCTGGGTAAGCAGCCTATATCAATCACATCGGCGCCATTTTTTTTGTAATAGTAAGCGCGCTTGACGACTTCCTCGACACTGACATTCGGCGCATCGACAATTTCCGCAAATATTTTAACGCTGTAGCGGCTCAGGTCCGGCTTGTGCGCTTCCTGGCCAAAATATTGAGGTAAATCTTTAAGTTCTTCGGGGCCACGCTCTATGGGTAAACCCAACCTGGCCGACAAAGACTCCAGATCGCCGCGGCAACGGCCGGGCAGAATCATGCGGTCAGCGCCAAAGGTGTCGGTCAAACGTCGCGCTATCATATCGGCAGTCATTAAAGCCGCAACTTTAAGACCCAGTTGATGCACCGTGTAAGTGAACTTTGGCTGCATTTTTTCCAGAATATTATGCAACTGTTTTTCCGCCAGTTTACCTGTCAGAAAAAGGATGTGTTCGCTCATTGGCATAAGCTCATGCCGATCCCTTTAATGAGAGTAGCTGGTATTAAATCAGCATCATTCAATGTCCGCAGGAAATCCGGATATTCTTCTATATAATGACCGGTAATCGCCCAGGCTAATCGTGGTTTATTCATTACAGTATTAAGAGTCTTGAGGATTAAGCCATTATACCCGAATCTATACAATGCAATGCACAGGAGCTAAGGACATGTTCAGCCAGCTTAAAAAACCTCTTATTATGGGCATCTTGAATATGACGCCTGACAGTTTTTCTGACGGCGGCAAATATACGGATATTAATACCGCATTACAACAAGTGAAACGTATGCTGGCTGAAGGTGCGGATATTATTGATATAGGCGGTGAATCCACGCGACCCGGATCAGATTCAGTGGCAGCTGCCGATCAGCAAGAACGCGTGATTCCGGTTATAACAGCCGTCCGGCAACAATTAAAAAGCGATATTCTGATCAGCATTGACACGACTTCCAGTGCAGTTGCCGAAGCCGCGCTGATAGCCGGAGCCAATATCATCAACGATGTTTCCGCAGGACAGAATGATGAAGCCATACTGACGCTGGCGGCCAGAACCGATGCGCCGATTATTTTGATGCACAGCCAGGGCTCGCCAAAAACGATGCAGAATGATCCTTCTTATGATGATGTTGTCCATGAAGTCATGGACGCGCTAATAAAGCAAAGCCATGCGGCTTTAAAGGCAGGGGTAAAAAAAGACAACATTCTGCTGGATCCGGGCATCGGTTTTGGTAAACGCAAACAGCATAATCTCAATTTGCTGGCGCATCTTGATACACTGGTGGCATCAGGATTCCCGGTGCTTTTAGGCACCAGCCGCAAGCGCTTTATGGGATCACTCTGCGATGTATCTGAACCCTCCGAGCTTGTTACTGCGACAGCGGTCACCACCGCTTTGGGCGTTATGGCAGGCGTGCGGATATTTCGGGTGCATGATGTCCGGGAAAACCGGCAGGCGGCTGATTTGGCCTGGGCCATTAAACAGAGCCGCTAGCTGATCGCATTACCCGGAATGTGGCGCTGCGATTTTACCGGGCAATATCGGCCAGGCATCTTTCATCATTATGTAAAGGATTATTAACCCAGGTACTGACCGGAGTCAGTTGCATAACGCTATAGGCGTCATCGGCTAAAAAATCCCTCACCTCGACAGCCTGATTCTTTTTATCCAGCCAATGGTTATACGCATCAGGAGCAATGATGACCGGCATACGATCATGAATGGCCGCCATTTTACTGTTGGCGGCGATGGTAATAATGGCGCATGAATAAATGCTTTCCTGCAGGTGTTCCCAATGTTCCCATAATCCGGCAAAGGCAAACAAAACATTATCCCGCTGATGGATATGGTAGGGCCGCTTACCGGAACCGGCCGCCTGCCACTCAAAAAAACCGGTAGCGGGAATCAGGCAGCGCCTATGCTGATAAGCGCTTCTAAAAGATGTTTTTTCAGTTAACGTTTCGGCTCTGGCATTGATTAAATGGCTGGACATTTTCCGGTCTTGGCACCACGACGGCAGCAAACCCCAATGCAAGTATACGGCTTCGTTGCTGCCGTCATCCAGTCTGACGATAGCAAGAATCTTCTGTCCCGGCGGAATATTGTAATCAGGCCGATAATCAGGCAAATGCTGCAAATTAAACTGCTCCATCATTTGCGTCTTTTCCGCAATCAGATTAAAACGTCCGCACATATCCGATGAGAAAAACAGGTTGAGATGCGGTAAACCGCACCTCTAAATGGATTATTCGGTCAGCGAAAAACCGACTTTAATAGTCACCTGCCAGTGAGCGATCTTGCCATCGACTATGTGCCCGCGGGTTTCCACAACTTCAAACCAGCGCATGTCATGAATGGTTTTTGATGCTCTACTGATGGCGTTTTCGATAGCCTGCTGCAAACCGGCAGATGATGAGCCAGTGAGTTCTATTTTTTTATAAATATGGTCATTCATGATCTTTGCCTCGTGATGTGTAATAAAAATCCAGCTCCTGCAAGCGTTGCGGGGTGCCTATATCCATCCAGAATCCGTTATATTTTTGCCCGGATACGGATTGATTTGCTATCGCCTGAAGCAGCAAGGGGCCTAGTTTACTGACTCCGGGCGGAATATTTAAAAACAGTTCAGGCCGGTACAATCCAATGCCGCTAAAGGTAAATTGCTGTGCATTGCTGGTAGTCACCTTTCCGGCGCTGTCCAGACCAAAATCTCCCTGAGGGTGATGCTCAGGATTGTCCACCAGGACTAAATGAGCCAGGTCAATTGTCCGGTTTTTCAATTCAGCAAAGGGGAAGTCTGTAGCAATATCGCCATTGACGACCAAGAATGCTTCATCTCCCAGTAAAGGCAAGGCGTTAATTATTCCGCCTGCGGTTTCCAAAGCCTGCTCACCTTCGGGTGAAAAGCGAATGCTTGCGCCATGCTGATGACCTGTACCCAGTTTTTCTTCTATTTGCTTACCGAGATGGGCATGATTAATGATAATGTCATGAAAACCTGCGGAGACCAGCTGAATA
Source organism: Methylococcales bacterium (assembly GCA_028715725.1). GTDB lineage: Bacteria > Pseudomonadota > Gammaproteobacteria > Methylococcales > Methylomonadaceae > JAGXGJ01. Next base: position 95,231 of record JAQURG010000009.1, on the reverse strand, counting down.
ATAGTATGTTCAATAATAGTCCTGCCGGCAAAGGGCAGCAAGGGCTTGGGAACGTGATCCGTTAAAGGGCGCATTCTTTCACCCCGCCCTGCAGCTAAAATCATCGCTTTCATGCAGTTATTACTGTTTGGCTTCCGTCCGCTTTCCGGAGAAGCGAAGATAAAATACTGTAGGCTGGACAGACATGGCTATGCAGGAAGTTGTTAAAATCAGCAAGTTCCGGATAAGTTGCACATACGGTTGTGACATAATTTAACGTGCGGGGTATGTCATTAAGATAGTTGGATTTGCCGTCTCTTAAATGGAGCCTGGAGAAAATGCCGATGGCTTTAAGGTGGCGTTGCAGACCCATCAGGTCAAACCAGCGCTGAAAGCGCGTCAGGCTGCAATTGATCAAATTCCCCTCTAATAGCCGTCGATAATACCGGGCCACCCATTGTTCAACCTGTTGTTCCGGCCATGCAATATAACAATCCCGTAATAACGATACCAGATCATAAGTTATAGGGCCAACAACAGCGTCCTGAAAATCAATGACGCCGGGGGAATTATTGCTCAAAACCATCAGATTGCGCGAATGGTAATCACGGTGTACGCAGCTAACGGGTTGCTCCAGAGCTGAACGGACCAGAAAGGCGCGCAGTGTTTCCCAAAGTGAGACGGGAATTTCGATATCCAGCAATTGCTTTAAAAACCACTCGTCAAAGATAGTCAGCTCCCGTAGCAGCAACTCCTCGTTATAATCAGGCAAGCCGCAGCCTTGTATGTCTGAGCCTGTTTGCAGCTTGAATAAACTGTCGAATGCGCTTTGATACAAGCTTTCAGCATTATTGGCATCCAGCAGGTCCAGAAAACACTGTGAGCCGAAATCTTCAAGCAATAAGAATCCGTCAGTCCGGTTCTGCTGAAAAATAGTGGGGACATTAATATCAGAACTCTTGAACAATTCGGCAATTCTTACAAATGGTTCTGTATTTTCTTTATCTGGCGGTGCGTCCATAACAATAAATTGCCCCTGTTGAGACTTGATTCTGAAGTAACGCCGGAAGCTGGCGTCACTGGAAGCCGGCTCGCAAAAATCGATGGTCAGCAATAGATCATTCTCAAGCCAATCGAACATGGCTATGGTTCTTAAGTCCGAAGGCATCATTATGATTAAGTTAGATTAGTTATCTGGCTGTCGGTAAATGGGGTAAAATAACTGTCCGACATTTTATTCGATTTACGATTCATTACGCTACTAAACATTCTTATTCTATGCCCCGCCGTTTATTTCTGGTTTTTTTATCCCCTTTAACCATATCTGTCAGCTCTGCTAATCAAGCAGTATGGTCATGTGAGCAAAACAAGGATAGTAAAGAATGGGTTTGTGTCGGCGAAAAAAAGCCGGCAGTTAAAACAGTGCAGCCCGTTGTAGCCGAACCGGCTGAAAAAAACAAGGTTCCGAGTATAACTGAATCCGCTAAAGTAATTGAACCGGTTAAAACCATGCAACCGGCCCTGCCTGAACCTGGCGAAAAAAACGCGGCTCCGGTTAAACCTGAACCGGCTGAAATTATGCGGACGGAAAGGCCGGAAGCTGTTCCGGTAATCAAGCCGCCGCCCGTTATCCAGTCCAAACCGGTTGCAAGCCCACAACCGGCCGCTCCGGTGGTTGCGCAAGAAAAGCAGCCGATTGTAGCCGAGCCGGTTAAAAGTGTTCAGCCTGGAACATTGCCGGCTCCCCAAAACCAGCTATCCGACAAGCAAGCCAGGCCTCAGGGCTGGAGCTGTGATGCCAACAAGGAAGAAGGAAACTGGAATTGCCAGTTGGTCGGCGCGGATACCAAAGGTGCGGCTCAACCTGTTGCAACCGAGGAAGAATCCGGATTCAGTTTATTCAATCCTGCGTTTGATCATCAGCAGGAGCAAACTTTTGGTGCGCTAAAATCTCAGCTCAAATATGATCCCTGGGAAAACTGCTCTTTTATAGGGACGGGTACGAATCGCGGCTTTGTACCGGGAGCAAACTTAAGAGAAACTTCGCCTCTGGACGTCAAATCGAATTATTCGGAAATATTTGAAAATGAAATCGGCAGTTATCTGGGGAATGTCGAAATGTCGCGAGCCGACCAGCGTGCATCGTCCAGATCGGCTAATTATGACAGTGTTTCAGAAGTGCTGGACCTCCATGGCGATGTCTATTACAGCGAAGATGAACTGGCCCTGCATAGCGACTCCGCTACGCTTAAGCTGGCTACTGATCAGGCTAAGCTGAGAGGCGTACAGTTTATTACTCCGTCTACGCCGCTTAGAGGTCAGGCGGATGTGGTCTACCGCGATAGTAAGTCTTTCTCGCGCTATAAAAAAGTGGCCTTTACCAGCTGCCGCCCAGGCAATCAGGACTGGGTTATACATGCATCTGATTTGAAAATGAACAAAGTTTCCGGCAAAGGAACTGTAAAAAATGCCTGGATTGAGTTTAAAAGCGTGCCTGTGCTTTATACTCCCTATTTATCCTTTCCTATTGATAACCGAAGACTTTCAGGATTTCTTGCGCCGTCATTCGGGCATACAAGGTTAAGCGGATTTAATATATCTGCGCCTTATTACTGGAATATTGCCCCCAACTATGATGCGACATTCTACCCCCGGTATTTGACCGAAAGAGGTCCTTTATTGGCAGGCAATTTCCGCTATCTGGCTCCGCAATCAAGAGGCAGTGTCGCCGCAGAGTTCATGCCTCATGATCAATTGCTCGACAAGGCGCGCTACCTGGGCTCGATCAAGAATACATCCTTCTTAACGCCCGGTATAAGTTCGAACCTTGATTTGAATTATGTTTCTGATAAAACCTATTTCGCTGAGCTGGGTAATGCTTTGAGTTTCGCCAATTACAATTATCTCAGAAGCACGGCAGATGTTAATTACATACATCCGGGGGTTTACTTTAGCAGCAGGATTGAGAACTATCAGTCAATCAGTACAACAAACGGTATAACAACCACTTCAGCAAACGGTGCAACAAAGACAACCAATGTTCCACTCCCCTATCGGAAACTGCCGCAAGTTAACCTTAATCTGGACCATGCCTTCCATTTTATGCCGCTCTATACGGCGATGGAAAATGAATATATCTATTTCCAGCACAGCGATCAGATCAATGGTCAACGTCTGAATACCAAACCGTCAGTCAGCATTCCCTTGCAAACGTCCAGTGCTTTTTTTACGCCTAAACTGTCTTTGCAGCACACTCAGTATTTTCTGAGTAATCAAATACAGGGCACACAGACGCCGAACAGTATTTCCCGAACCTTGCCTATATTCTCAGCTGATAGCGGCCTGTTTTTCGAGAAAGGGCTTAGTATTGCCAATGCCCCCTATTTGCATACGCTGGAGCCCAGATTATTCTATCTATATATTCCCTATAGAAATCAAAACGATATACCTTTATTTGATACGGCGCAGTATGACTTTCAATACGGCACCATGTTCAGGGAAAACAGCTTTAGCGGTGTTGACAGAATACAGGACGCCAATCAGATAACGACCGCCTTAACCACGCGGCTGGTTGATGATAAAGCGGGGCTGGAAAGGCTGAAGTTAAGCATAGGCGAGATTTTTTACTTTCGTGACAGGCGGGTTACCGCACCCGCCGTTCCGGTACAAACCGGCAACTTTTCAAATGTGGTTACTGAGCTTAGTAGTGAGTTGACTCATCAATTATCACTTAACACAGGATTGCAATGGAACCCTCAACAAAATGATATTGAAAGAGGCAAAGCGGCCTTGCATTTTAGTACTGAGGATAACAAAATTTTTAATATAGGGTATCTTTACAGAAAAAATCCACTGATACCTGACAGAAGTAATGACATTATCAATAGCGATGTGTCATTTCGGTGGCCGATTTATGATAACTGGTATGCAATGGGACGCTGGCAATATTCATTATTGTATAATACGACTCAGGATAGCTTTTTCGGTGTAGAAAAAGAAAATTGTTGCTGGCGTTTTCGTGTACTCGGACGACGCTACATTAATAATCTTGCCAATATCGACGTCAGTAGCATCGTTAGCAACACCAGCCAAGTCATCTCAGGCACCGCCCAGAACGGCGTATTTTTCGAAATAGAGCTAAAAGGACTGGGCGGCTTGGGAGATGATCTGGACAGATTCTTTGAACAGGCTATTTATGGTTATCGGAAAAAACGAAAATGATTGATCCTAAAACATTTAAAACAGCAATTTTTACCTTGATATTTTGTACTCTGTCGTTTAGCAGTTTTCTGGCGGGCGCTGAAGTTCTTGATAAAATTGTTGCTGTTGCTGAAGATGACATTATTCTTGAAAAAGAATTGAACAGAGAAGTAGCCGCCATCGCGCAGAGAATACAAGCAAGCCATGCGCAGATGCCGCCGGAGTACATTTTGCGTAAACAGGTGCTGGAAAAGCTGATACTCGATAAGCTGCAAAGACAGTTAGCGGAAAAAGCAGGGATTACGGTTACCGAGGACATGCTCAATAATTCGGCGGCGGATATCGCGCAAAGAAATCACATGAATCTCCAGGAATTCAGGGCCGAACTGGAACGGCAGGGAATGTCCTATAAGAATTTTCTGGATACTATACGTAATGAAATCATAATCAATCAATTACGCAGCCGGGAAATAGGCGGGCGCATTAAAGTGACTGACAGGGAGGTTGAGCACTTTATGGAAACTGAGGAAAAAATCGGCGAAGAAGCGGTTCAATATCATTTGGGCCATATACTGATTGCCGTTAAGGAAGCGGCATCAGCTACGGAGATACAAAAAGCCAGCAGTAAAGCCGATGACCTTGTCCAGAAATTGCGCTCCGGGCAGGACTTTACTCAAGCGGCGATGAGTAATTCCGATGACGATAACGCCTTGAAAGGCGGTGATCTGGGATGGCGCAGCCCAAGCGACGTACCGACGCTGTTTGCTGACAAAGTTAAGAAAATGACTCCGGGAGAAGTAGCGGACCCTATTCGCAGCCCTAGCGGCTTCCATATTATCAAAATGCTGGAGATCAAGGGACTTGATAATCATATAATCACGAATACCAAGGTTCGGCATATTTTAATAAAAACCAATGAGTTGGTGGATGATGAAGAAGCCAGAAAACGGCTGCTCGCATTAAAGGCTCGTATTGCAGACGGTGATGATTTTGCGGCGCTGGCGCGCGCTCATTCGGATGATAAAGGCTCGGCATTAAAGGGCGGCTCACTCGATTGGGTAGGTCCTGGAGACGTGGTCAAGCCGTTTGAAGAAGCAATGGAGAAATTGAATATCAACGAGATCAGTGAACCGGTGCAAACCCAGTTTGGCTGGCATTTGATTCAGGTCCTCGACAGAAAAAACAAGGACAATACCGCAGAACAGAAAAAGAACCAGGTCAGGGATGCCATCCGCAAGCGTAAAATTGAAGAAGAAACGGAGCTTTGGATGCGCCGTCTACGCGATGAAGCCTATGTGGAGATTCACCTTTAATTTCCTTATATCCGAAAAAATAACTCAAACTGTAGTGTTTTTCGTGTGGCTAGCTTGAATAATTTATGATCGGTTATTTAAATAAAGAAGAGTCTTTGAAAAAACATTTACAACAGATACTGAATAGCAGGAATCTGGATAGTCAAAAAGCTTTAATCAGCGCCATAGCCGCTGAACTGGAAATCGACAGTTTGACCTGCGCTGCCGCACTGGTGCATTTGATTCAGGCCGGCGATCTTGCGACCCCATTTACAGAACAGAAAACGGAACCCAAGCCGTCATTAAAAATCATTCCGCCCGGCATTAAAATGGTTCGCTACCGCCTGGATGTCGGCAGTAAACATCAGATTACGCTGGAAGGAATCAAAAAAGTGTTGATTGAAGAATCGGGTGTAGATAAAAACAATATCGGTAATATCCATATTCACGGTTTATATACGCTTATTGATTTGCCTGATGAAATGCCGCCGGATATATTTCAGCATTTGAAATCAGTAGAAATCAATCAGCATAAACTGGATATCAGACGTGTAAAAAAACGCAATAAAAAGCGGGCAGGTCCTCATATTCGCCGTGGCCGCCGGCCCGGCAGTGAGGTTTCAGATCAGGTCAGCGGTAAAGCCTGATAAGGCATTTTATTGTCCTAACCAGGGTTTTGTACAGATGACACACAAACTAATGTTAGGCTGGCGCGAATGGGTAGCATTGCCGGAATTAAATATCCCCCGGATCAAAGCCAAGATTGATACCGGAGCACGCTCATCGGCCCTGCATGCGTTTGTTATCGATCCTTACCGGAAAGGCGGGCAACGCTGGATTATGTTTGCCATTCATCCCAGACAGAAACACACCGACGTGTCAATTGAATGCCATGCTCCGATTAAAGACCGGCGTCTGATCACAGACTCCGGTGGACACAAACAAAGACGCTACGTCATAGAGACGCAATTAATTCTAGGGCCGTCGCTTATCACGGCAGAAATGACGCTGACCAATCGGGATGGCATGCTGTTTCGTATGCTGATAGGCCGCACGACAATGAATAGCCGTTTTATTATTGATCCAGGCGCTTCTTATTTGCAGGGAAAACCGCAAGCTGTCGACATCTACCGCTGATTATAATCCTGAGGCGCAAACAAACGGAATAACATCATTATTTACGGTTAAATACCGTGAAGATCTTCTGTTTAGTCATCGAAATCATTCATTAATTGTTCATCTCAGGTCCGGTAGCTTAAGATAGCGATATGAAGAGCCGAGCGGGCTTCAAGCTTAATGATGATCAACAAAACACTATTAATCCCGATTTCCGGAGCAATAACGTTATGAACAAGCATTTTATAATGGCGGCTTTGATGCTGCTCATGATTTTTGCGAAAAGCGGCAGCGCCGAGCAATACAGTCTTCCTGTAAAACTAAACTATAGCCTCATTAAAAAGGCACTGATTACGCAGCTTTATACGGGAGCGGGAAATACCGCAGAGCTCTGGAATGACCGGCAGCGATGCAGTTATTTAAAACTTTACAATCCCCGGATTAGCGGCCAGCAGCGCCAGGTCAAATTATTAAACGATATTGATGCACGGTTTGGGACAGGATTAGGCGGGCAATGTGTCACTGTTTTTGAATGGGGCGGCGTATTGGAAACCTTGCAGCAGCCAACAATTAACAAGGAGCAGTCTGTCTTGAGCCTGCCTATAACCAAAGTCAGCGCTTCTGACCGATATGGGCAGCAATTGACCAACAATCAGCTTCAGGATCTGATTAAACGCGTCGCCGAGCCCAGGCTGTCCGAAGTCAAAATTGATTTAAACAAGTCGCGCGCGGGTATTGAAAAAACGGTGGCTGAATTTTTGCCTAAAGAAAATGCCGCTGAGGTCAAAGAGGCGCTCAATACCTTGAAATTCAGCGGTGTCGATGCCGATGACAGTGGAATTGCCGTTAAGCTCGCCTTTAATGCGCCGGCCAAAGCGGTCGCCAAAAAACCGGCGGCAGCATTCAGCGATGCCGAACAACAACAATTCCAAGCGACCTGGAAAGAATGGGATCAATTTTTAAGTAAAGCGATTCAGCAGGCATCCGATGACGCCAAATCGCCCGAATTGCGTGATAACCTGACGGAAATTCTGCTAGAATCGCGCAGCGCCTTTCAGGCCGGTTTAAAAGAACATGACCCCAAGGGTGATGATCCGGTGCGGCTGTTTTTCACTCAAACCTGGCAGCGTCTGGCGCCGGCATTACAAACCCTGGCCAAGGAGTTGCCGGAAATACAGGGTTTGCGCTATTTAACCTTTATAGCGGCTACCGATGTGATTTATGAGCTTGACAACATAGGCGCGCCTTTTGGCCTGGATATTTCTTCCGATGGACTGCGGAGATTGGCGCGTATTCTGATGGCCGGAAAACAGCAGCAGGCGAAAGCCGAACCGTTGCAATAAGTTGCAATAAGTTATTTTTTCAAGTTTCCGGCATGCAGGCCGCATTCTTTTTTAGCGTCCCCTTCCCACCACCAGCGCCCGGCCCTTTCATGCTGATTGGGCAGGACAGCGCGGGTGCATGGCTCGCAGCCTATGCTGATATAGCCTTTTTCATGTAATTCGTTATAAGGCACCTGATAGGCTTCAATATAGTCCCAGACTTGCGCCGAGCTCCAGTTTAGCAGGGGATTGAATTTAATCAGCGGATGCTCGGGCGTTGAAAATGCGGTGTCTGTCTGTACTTCGGGAATGTCTTGCCGGGTATCGAGACTTTGATCTTTGCGTTGGCCGGTAATCCACGCATCCAGATGCGCCAGCTTGCGCTTTAAGGGCTCGACTTTACGAATGCCGCAGCATTCCTGGTGGCCATCCTCATAAAAGCTGAACAGGCCTTTCCTTTTCACCAAGCTGTCGAGAGCGTCTCTGTCCGGAGTCAACACATCAATATTGATCTGGTAATGTTTCCTGACTTTTTCAATAAACCGGTAGGTTTCAGGATGCAAGCGTCCGGTATCCAGCGAAAAAACCTGGATGTCTTTTTTGATTTTGACAGCCATATCAATCAGCACAACATCTTCTGCGCCGCTGAAAGAAATTGCAATATTGTCAAAAAGCTCCAGCGCTTTTTTAAGGATAATGCGGGGATTTTTTTGGGCCAGTTCGGCTTGTAACTGCTGAATATCAAAGGTAGGCATGATCGTATGGATATTGATTTTTCTCTGTAGGCTTCGAGTCTTGGTGATGAAAATAGTTTATTTTTGTGAAAAATACTGCTTTAAAAATTCATCGAAAGGAATTTGTGCTTTGTTTTCGAGAGCTTTCTGTTTGGCAAGGGATTGTTCGGCCATGTCTTCAAACTGCCGGATATGGATAGGGTCCAGTTTATTGAGGCTGAAGTACCTTGCATGTTCGGCCGATTTAGCTAATGCGAAACGGCTGAACGGCTGCCTGGTTTGCGTCATGTTTTGCAGTATTTTTGCCGATGCGGTCGAATCCTGGTTTTCGATTAGCAGACGTTGCTGCTCCAGGGCCGAACTGTAAGGTTTACCAACATCCTCTTCATCAAGAATGGCGCAAACAGGCTGCATGGAATCCAGAATTTCCGTAGCCCAGTCCTGTAACCGGATTTTTTGTTTGCCCTTATCGATTTCCAGTCCCGGCTTTCTGCCGAAATTCGCAACCGCCAACTGATTGGCATTAATGATTTGATGATCCTGCTCTGAAATCTCCGGGCTGTCTTTTAACAGACAGGTAAGCAAAAGCGCCTCTATAAAACGGGCTTTTGGTTCATCAATGCCGACAGGATTAAACAAATCCAGATCAAGAGAGCGCATTTCTATATAACGAACGCCGCGGTTTTTAAGAGCCAGCGTCGGTTTCTCGCCGGACTTGATAATTTGTTTGGGCCGGATGGTGCTGTAAAACTCGTTTTCAATTTGCAGGATATTGCTGTTAAGCTGGCGGTATTCGCCGTTAACAACAACCCCGATTTTTTCATAATCAGGATAGGGCGTTTCAATAGCCTTACTCAAACTCTCAACGTAACCGGATAAGGAGTTGTAGTCAATTTTCAGATTAGCCTGATTTTTACTTTTATAACCGATGTCACTCATGCGCAATGAAGTTGCATAAGGATGATATACGGTACCGGAGTCGAATTCTTCAAATTGCGCCATTAATTCCGGGCGGCTTTTGAAGAAACTTTTGCAGATAGCGGGCGATGCGCCGAATAAATACAGAATCAGCCAGCCTAGCCGCTGGAAATTACGGATTAAGCCGAAATAGCCGTCAGATGTAAACTGTTCCAGGCTCAGTTGGCTGTTTTCCTGCTCGTGCAAAGCGGTCCACAGGGCTTCGGGCACCGAATAATTAAAATGAATGCCGGCGATGGCCTGCATGGTCCTGCCGTAGCGGCGCCATAAACCATGCCGGTAAACATGCTTCATGCGTCCTATATTGGACGATCCGTATCCGGCGATGGGAATGCTTTCATCACCATCAATGCCACAGGGCATACTGGCGCCCAGCAATATTTCACCATCCAGATGATCATAAACAAACTGGTGAATATTGTGCAAATAATCCAGCGCCTCTTTTACATCAGCAAACGGCGGAGTAATTAATTCAATCAGCGCTTCAGAATAGTCCGTGGTGATATACGGATGAGTCAGCGCCGAACCTAATACAACAGGATGAGGTGTTTGAGCGATGCAGCCATCCTTGCCGATCCGCAGACTTTCTTTTTCAATCCCTTTGAGCCCTCCGGAGAGCAAATGGTCCCGGCCGTTTGCTAGAAGCTGTTCCAGGCGCGTCGAACGCTTATTATTAAAATGAGTCATAGAATGGGCGTGTGTTCCCTGCTGTCCTGTATAATTGGCCTATTATAAGGGGTTTAATTGATTGAAGAAATATTATCGTAGCGGGGATGTGTGAACAGCAGGTCAATTGAAATTCTAAAAACAGTGTTTGGCTATGATAGTTTCAGAGGGCAGCAGCAGGAGGTGATCGAACAGCTTTTAGCTGGGCAGGACGCTTTGGTATTGATGCCTACAGGCGGCGGTAAATCGTTGTGCTACCAGATTCCTTCCCTGATCAGACCGGGCGTCGGCATTGTAATTTCCCCGCTGATCGCATTAATGCAGGATCAGGTGACTGCGCTGCTCCAACTCGGCGTAAAAGCCGCCTTTCTTAATTCCACATTATCTCTGGAAGAAGTGCGCAAAGTTGAGCAGCAATTGCTTAACGGCGAGCTGGATCTGCTTTATATCGCCCCCGAAAGACTGACTTCAGGCCGCACTTTGGCCTTATTCGCCAGAATAAAAATCGCCCTGTTTGCAATTGATGAAGCGCATTGCGTATCGCAATGGGGGCATGACTTTCGGGCCGATTATTTGCAGCTTTCAATGCTGCATGAGCAATTTCCCGATATTCCGCGTATTGCCCTGACAGCGACCGCTGACGAAAAAACCCGGCAGGAAATCATTCTGCGCTTGCAACTGGAGCAAGCGCCGCTTTTTCTAAGCGGTTTTGACCGTCCCAATATCCGCTACCGCATTGTCCAGAAACAAAACGCCCGCCAGCAGCTCATTGATTTTATCCAGGCCGAACATGCCGGAGACTCCGGCATTGTTTATTGTTTGTCGCGTAAAAAAGTGGATGAAACCGCCGAATGGCTGAGGACCAAGGGCATTAATGCCCTGGCTTATCACGCAGGCATGGAGGGCGATTTGCGTTACCGGCATCAACACCGGTTTTTAATGGAAGACGCCCTGGTGATTGTCGCCACCATTGCTTTCGGCATGGGCATCGATAAGCCCAATGTGCGTTTTGTCGCGCATCTGGATTTGCCCAAAAGCGTTGAAGCCTATTATCAGGAAACCGGCCGGGCGGGACGCGATGGCTTGGCCGCTGATGCATGGATGGCTTACGGCTTGCAGGATGTCATTACGCTGCGGCGCATGCTGGCGGATTCCAATGCCGATGAAGCGCATAAGCGGCTGGAGTTGCATAAGCTCGACGCCATGCTGGCGTTATGTGAACAGGTGCATTGCCGCCGGCAGGCTTTATTGCAGTATTTTGGCGACCACCTTGAACAGCCCTGCAATAATTGCGACACTTGTCTGGAAACTGTAGAAACCTGGGATGGAACACTGGTTGCACAGCAGGCGCTGTCCTGTATTTATCGCACCGGTCAACGTTTTGGCGTGGGCTATTTGATCGATGTATTGCGCGGCAAACTGACCGAACGGATTATCAGTTTCGCCCATCACAAACAATCTACTTTCGGCATCAACAAAGACCTGGATGAACAGCAATGGTCTTCGGTATTCAGACAACTGGTCGCGCGCGGCCTCGTCGCCGTCAATTTTGAACATTTCGGCGTATTGCAATTGACTGACGCGTGCCGTCCGATTCTGCGCGGCGAGCAACAACTGATATTGCGCAAGGATATAAAGCCTGAAAAAATCAGGTCCGGGAAAAAAGGCGCAAGCAACCCGTTTGGCAAGAGCGCGGGCAATGCCGCGCTATGGGAAGCTCTGCGCGCCAAACGTCTGGAAATCGCCGACGCGCAGGATATTCCGCCCTATATTATTTTTCATGATGCAACCCTGATGTCCATGCTGGAAGCCAGGCCCGCCAATCTTAAGCAGATGGCGTTGATATCGGGTATCGGCGCACGCAAACTGGAACTTTACGGCGAACAGTTTTTAGCCGTCATCAAGGAATATGCCGATAGTCATAACGTGCCGGTTTCTGCGAATGATTCAGCCGATTTGTTCAAGCTGGGCTTCAGCGTGAAGCAGATTGCTCGAAAAAGAGGACTGAAAGAAGACACTATTTATAATCATCTCTCGCAGGCACTGGAGCAGGGGATGTTGATATTAAATGATGTCGTCGAAATGCCCGAGCGAGAAATCAAACAAATAGAGGATGCCATTCTAGGCTTGCCGAAAGAGCAGCAGAACGCGCTCAAGCCCGTTTATGAATTGTTCGATGGTCAATACAGTTATGGTATTTTGCGCTGCGTCAGGGCGGCGTTGCAGTATCAGACGGCATAGGGCTGGTATCTGAGTTTTTATATTCCCGAATCACATCTTAAACCGATAAAATTGCCTTGTTTGCAAAAGGCGCCGGGTATTTTAAGGCTTATGTTCATATATCTAATCAAGCTGGGTGGGAACCAGCTCAAAGAAGCCGCGCGCTACCGGATTTTAAACAACATTTATTTTAAACCCTAAATCAAACCTAAAGGATCAAACCTAAGCCATGCCCTTACTCGATTGGTTAAATAAAGCGGATGCAGTGCGCACTGTGCAGAGAGTGCCATATCGCCTGCTGGAAACCGTGCCGGAACTTGGCGCGGGCGATCCGAACACGGAAAACATGCTGATACAAGGCGACAATCTGCAAGCCTTGAAAGCGTTGTTGCCGTTATATGCCGGTAAAGTGAAGTGCATTTATATCGATCCGCCTTACAACACCCGTTCGGCGTTCACGCATTATGACGACAACCTGGAGCATTCCTTATGGTTGAGCCTGATGTATCCGCGTTTGGAGCTGCTCAGGGAATTGCTGGCGGAAGACGGCAGTATCTGGGTATCCATCGACGACAATGAAGCTCATTATTTGAAGGTGATAATGGATGAGGTGTTTGGGCGGGGGAATTTTGTGGCGAATGTAGTATGGCAAAAGGCATACGGCCCTAGAAGTAATGCCTTTCTGATGTCAGATTCTCACGACCATGTGTTTGTTTATGGCAAAAGTAAACAAAATCTGAAATTTGGGCTATTGAACCGTTCTGATGAGCAAACTGCAAAATATCGGAACACAGATAATGATCCCAGAGGACGGTGGAAACCGGAGAATTCTTCAATAAGCCTGTTGTCAGGTCAGAGAGGTAAGCAGTTTTCTAAAACTGGGGTGAGCGAGAATATATTTGAAATAGTGTCACCAGCAGGGAAAAAGTACTTACCACCACAAAATCGTTGTTGGGCGTTTTCTCCTAAAAAATACACTGAATTACTTGCTGATAATAGAATTTGGTTTGGAGAAAATGGAAATGGACGCCCCTCAATTAAGCGTTTCTTAGATGAAATATCGGCAGGAGTAATTCCCCAAACAGTCTGGACTCATCAAGAGGTAGGCCACAATCAAGACGCAAGTAGAGAGATTCGAGAATTATTTGGCGATTCTCCTTTTGCAACACCAAAACCAGAAAGGTTAATTACTCGCATTATTGAACTTGCCTCCAATCCCAACGACCTCATCCTAGACAGCTTCCTCGGCTCCGGCACAACCGCCGCAGTCGCCCATAAAATGAACCGCCGCTACATCGGCATAGAAATGGGCGACCACGCAGAAACCCATTGCCAGCCGCGCTTAAAAAAAGTTGTCGAGGGCGAACAGGGCGGAATTTCCAAGGCGGTCAACTGGCAAGGCGGCGGCGGGTTCCATTATTTCCGCTTGGGCGAGACGATTTTTGATGAATATGGTTCTATCCATCATAACGTGAAATTTGCCGCGTTGGCCGCGCATATCTGGTTTTGCGAAACCCGCGTACCTTTAGCAAATAGAGCCGATTCGCCATTTTTGGGTGCTCATAACGACACCGCCTATTACCTGCTGTACAACGGCATTCTCGGCGACCGCAGACCGCAAAGCGGCAACGTCCTTACTCAAGCCGTGCTGGACAGCTTGCCGAAGCATAACGGGCGCAAGATCATTTACGGCGAAGCCAGCCGTTTCGGTAAACCCCGACTGGAGGCCGAAAATATCGTTTTCAAACAAATTCCTTATGATGTGAGGGCGGTGTAATGTTTGCGTTAAAAGACTATCAAAACCGCGCATTAGCCGCTTTATCGCATTTCTTAACAGAAGCTAAAGGCGGTACGGTTGCAGAAGCATTTAAGAAAAGTTATCTCAAACAAGAGCTAGACCCTGTTCCCTATCGTCATTACGACTTCGGTGAAATGCCTTATGTTTGTATGCGTTTGCCGACAGGCGGCGGTAAAACCGTGCTGGCTTCCTATGCCGTCAGTGTGGTCCAAAAAGCCTATCTGGAACAGGATTATCCGGTGGTGTTATGGCTGGTGCCGACTAATACCATCCGCGAGCAAACCCTGGAAGCGTTGAAAACCGTGGGTCATCCGTATCGGCAGGCGTTGGAAAACGAATTCGGTATGGATCGGTTGCGGGTGCTCGATGTCGGCGAAGTTACCCAGATTCGCCGCCAGGATATCGGCCGCAAGACCTTGGTTATCGTTGGGACCTTGGCCGCGTTACGGGTTGAAGATACCAGCGGTCGTAAAGTGTATGTACATCATGAAGACTTTGAGCCGCATTTTGTCGGTATTACCGACCCGGACTGTCGCTTAGAACGAATCAGCGAAAAGGATTTACAGGAAAACGGTTTGCGGCGCGAGGATATAGGCAAAATCAAAGCCTCATTCGCTAATTTGCTGGCCTTGCATCAACCGTTAGTGATTATGGACGAGGCACATAATGCCCGGACGAAGTTAACCTTTGATACCTTAAAACGATTACATCCGGCTTGTATTGTGGAATTTACCGCAACCCCGGACAGCAGCGCAACTTCGGTTTCAAATATTTTGTATCGCTGTTCGGCTTCGGAGCTGAAAGCCGAAAACATGATTAAACTGCCGATTGTGTTGACCGAGCATAAGGACTGGCAAGCCGCCGTTCGTGATGCGGTGTTGACCGGTAAAAAGCTGACCTTGGAAGCTCAAAAAGAAAGCGATTTTGTGCGGCCTATTGTGTTGTTTCAGGCTGATGCAAAAAACGGCGAAGTGCCGGTTGAGGTGCTGAAAACGCATTTAATCGAGCAACTGCATGTCGATGAACGGGAAATAGCTATAGCCACCGGCAAGCAACGCGAATTGGACGGTTTAAATCTATTTTCGCCTACCTGTCCAATCAAGTACATCATTACCATCGAAGCGTTAAAAGAAGGCTGGGATTGTTCGTTTGCCTATGTGTTTTGTTCGGTGAAAGACGTTAAATCCAGTAAGGATGCCGAGCAGTTATTAGGGCGGGTGTTGCGAATGCCCTATGCCAAGCGGCGCACCAGTGATGCGTTGAACTGTGCTTATGCGCATTTGGCTTCGCCGGATTTTGCCGTGGTTGCCAAACAGCTTACCGATAAATTGATTGAGATGGGTTTTGAGGCAATGGAAGCCGCTGAAAATATTACGCAAGGCAATCCGAACCAAAGCGATATGTTTAACGGTCAAAACGCCGTTATTGTGCGAACAGAGCCGACGTTTCATTTTGAAGTGGAAACAAAGCCTGATTTGGCGTTAGAAACCTCAACCAACGTGATCATCACACTTACAGCGCACAATACATTTAGTATTGAGATTAAAGGCGAAGTATCGCCCGAAACCAAGACGCAATTACTGAAAACCGTCGCCGGCACACAAAAGCAACAGTTGAATGCGCAAATTGACCATCATAATTTACGGGTTGCGGTGGCTCGTGCGCCATCTCAATCGGGTAAATCTTTTGCGCCATTGCCGCAGCTTTGTTACAAACAAGGTGAATTGTGGGACTTATTGGATACCGATGCCTTTCTGCATTGGCGCGGTGAATGGTCGTTACTGGATTTTCCGGCTGAATTGCCAAATTTTAATCTGGTTCAAACCGCACATACCTTTGAAGTCGATATGGACGGCAAGAAATTGACTTATTGCCTAGCCGACCAAAATCAGGCCTATAACCTGGATTGGGTGCAAAGCGGTCATACCGAAAACGACTTACTGTTTTGGTTGGAGCCTCAAGTTCGGCAAATTGGGTTAATTCCATCACAGTTACGCGGATTTTTAGCGAAACTGATCGCTTATCTGACTAAATCGCGTAGTTTACCGTTAACAGGATTGGTGCGAAGTAAATATGCGTTGGCGCGGGCTGTTCGTGAACAAATTGAAATCTATCGACAACAAGCGGCGGATAAAGGCTTTCAATATGCCTTGTTCGAGGAAACCGATGATCTGGAAACACGATTCGATCATGTGTTTGAGCTTTCCCCCGGTTATTATCCGGCCAGGCCGCCTTTCTATCAGGGTCGTTATCGATTGGATAAACATTTTTATCCGGTGATTGAGGACTTGAAGGAGGACGGCGAAGAATTTGAGTGTGCCAAGCTAATCGACAGTCATCCTAAAGTTAAATACTGGATCAGAAATTTAGTGAATCGGGATGGCGCGGCGTTCCGTTTGCCTTTAGCAAAAGGCTGGTTTTATCCTGATTTTGTCGCGGAATTAGTTGATGGCAGGTTATTGATTGTTGAGTACAAAGGCAAGGTGTATGCAACGAATGATGATTCCAGAGAAAAACGCGCCGTTGGCGAATTGTGGGCCAAGAAAAGCAGCGGGCAATGTCTGTTTTTGATGGCGGAAAAGAAAAATGCTCAAGGAAAAGGCGTGTTTCAACAGATTGATGAACAGATCGGTTAGTAAATGTTGGAAACAGCCAGTTGGTCGGTGAGTGGGCGGAACTGCACCAGGATGAATTAATCGAGATATGGAATAGTCAAAATTTCATGCTATTGCCCCTTTGGAGTAAAGAAAATGAAACTTAAATATTTTAAACATTACGACGGTTACCGTTGCTCCATTCACCGTAGGAGATGGCGCTCCGGAAAATTTGCGATTACCACAGCAAACTGACCGTTATTCAAAAGATAGCTGAGCAAGATAATATAACTTATGTTTATTCTTGACAGGGATGTTCAACAAAAACTTATAGTCACTCAAAAACTAATACCGCTACCGTACGAAAAAGTGTGATGATGCTATAAGTAATACAATAAGCCATCGTGTAACAGTATTCACAGGAGAAAACCATGCAAGCTATAGAATTTGAAACGCATCTGGAAAACGGCCTGATTCATTTGCCTTCCTCTTACCAACACTGGCAAGAAGGCAAACACGTTAAGGTCATTGTGTTAGTTGAGGAAAGTGTGAACGATAGTGTAGAACAGAAAAATCAACGATTAATTAATCGTCACGCTGGAAAAATTAGCCTCACACAAGATCCTTTGGACTTCCAAAAAAATATCCGGAATGAATGGGCATGAGTATTGTTTTAGATACCAATGCAGTACTCTATTTTTTAGCGGGACGTTTATCAGAACCTTTACCACAGGCTGATTTTTATGTGTCAGTAATTACTGAAATTGAATTATTATCTTATCCGTTAATAAATAGAGAATATGAAATCGAAATTCGCGATTTTTTAAATGATGTAACGATTATTAATTTAACTGAAAAAATTAAACAATCCGCCATTGCTTTTCGTCGTCAATACAGACTGAAATTACCCGATGCCCTGATTGTAGCAACTGCATATAATTTAAATGCAGAGTTGTTTACTAATCATATTAAGTTATTGAATCTTAGTGAGTTATCTATAAAATCCTTATCGCTAAAAGCCGAGTAGGATGTACACATCACATACCTTTTCCAGAAAGAAGCGTCAAATAATGGATTAGTGGCCCAGACTGTTTATATTGAATAAGCAAAGTCGAGATAGCCGGCGTATCCGCTAGCGCCGGATATGCAGAATATCCACAGTATCCCAAATCGCTTCAATAAAATCTGCATCCATTTCAGGCATGCCGTCCTGTATCCATTGAACCACTACTTTGGCGATATTGGGATAAGTAATATGTACGGCGTGATTGTCATGCAGCCAGTGTTCAATCACGGATGCATCTATGTCATTCATGGTATGGCCGTAGCCAAGCTGCTGCAAGGCGGCGGCATTAGAAATCTGTTCCATTTGGGAATGGAGCGGCTTGGCGAGAATTTTTTTCCCCATCTGCAAGGCTTCGCTGGCCAGCTCAAATCCGGCATTGCTGATAATGCCTGAACTGTCATATAAATCTTTTTTAAAGCCTTCGTATGAAAGCATATTACAGGTGATATGCTTGAATTCTGACGTAACCAATTGAGATGAATAGATATGAAAGTCAAAATCTTCGAAAGGAGCTAAAATCTGTATGATTTCATTTTGGTCTTCAAAAGGAATATAGACGATGATCTTGTTATCGATGATATTTTCGGGTGTTTCCGGCGTATCAATGATGGGCGGCAAAATAGCTTGACCAAAATGATGCCAATGCAAGCCGATGCCCCTATCGGCAGGGGCAAAATATTTCATAATCTGTTCAGCCAAAGGATCGGCGCCTTTTCTGGGAATATTATGATTAAATGCATATTGATGGCCTATGCCTAAAACAGGTTTTCGCTGGTTTTTTGCCGCCCACGCGGTGACGGGTTCAAAATCGCTGATAACCAGATCATAGCTGCTCAAGTCCAGGGATTTTATATCTTTAATGAATGTAATGGGCTTGGCGTCGAGCGCGGTTTTCAGGTAATTAACCTGGCCTTTATCGGTGTTAAAAGTTAAACCGGTACGCAATTGGTAGCCGTTGAAGATATCCATATCGAAATATCTATCGGCCGGGCGGCCGGTAAACTGAAAGGTCACATCAATCCCTGCCGCATAAAGTTCTTTTGCCATAACTCTGGCGCGCGTGATATGGCCGTTGCCGGTGCCCTGTACTCCATAAAAAATTCTCATATTTGTCCCAAACTGAAATATGCTGCGCTAATGCCTATAATGCTGCCCATCAGGATGTCGGTCGGAAAGTGCACACCCAGTATTACGCGAGAGCAGCCGATCAGGGTTGCCCACCCATGAAGGGTAATTATTAAAGGCGGATAGTAATAGCCGAGCACAGTCGCCATCATGAACGCGGCTGACGTATGGCCGGAAGGGAAACTGAATCTATCGGAAGGGATGATAATGCTGTGAAAATTTATCAAGGCTGCTTCAGGCCGATTACGTTTAAGCGTGTTTTTTAATACAAAATAGACCGGTCTTTCGATTAAAAAACCTAGCAGAATAGCTTGCAGACAAGGACTTTCAATGCCTGAACGCCAATATAACCAGCCTATGATGACCAGATATAATGGGCCGTCGCCTGTGATTGACAGGTATCGGCCGGCTTTGGTCATGGCGCTGTACATTCTGACATTGATGAGCCAGGTGAACATGAAAACGTCGTATTTATGGATGGAATAGAGCAGTTTCATTTTCTTATCCTCTTTAAAGAGTGGTCTGCAAAAGTCGACCGCGAACTGGTGCAGAGATGAAAATCATGGATTTTCGGCTTAATATTTACCTTTAAGTCTTCCGGACAAAGATAAAACTCTTCTGTGACAAGGCAATGAACGTTTGTTTAAGATTGTGTGACAATGTTTACGAGTGAGCTGTAAGCTCATCATGCTTCGGCAGGATTCGTCTGAGCGCAGTAAAATGACCTGATACAGGCGCTATAAATTACCTGGGATAGAGCGAAATGTTTTTACGAATATAGATACGGCCCGGATAAAGCTTGCTCTGATCCAGGCTATGTGAATACAACATCAAATAACTGATCAGAATAAAGTAAGAATAATACAGAAATTGATCACTAATCGGTGGCGGAAGACGCTTCGGCCAATGTCGGCGTAGCAACAGAATATGATTTGCCGGGTTTTTTAGCGCCTGGACAATCAATGCAGAACCGTTGTACAGGCATGCCCAGTTTTATGGCGGTTAATTGGCCGCCCCAAAGACAACCGGTATCAATGGCGTAACAGTTTGATCCTTCATAGTAGCCCAGTGTAGACCAGTGACCGAAGATAATGCGCATATCGGCATTCTTACGTTTCGGCACTTCAAACCACGGCATCAGACCTTTAGGCTGTGAGCCTACAGGACCGGTATTGGCAAATTCCAGACGGCCACTTGCATCACAATAACGCATACGCGTGAAGCAGTTGATAATAAAGCGTAATTTTGACACACCTTTTAAATTGGACGACCAGATATTGGGCTTATTACCGTACATTTGTTTCAAAAAGACCTGGTAATCAGGTGCTTGTAAAGCCTTTTCCGCAATGGCGGCCATTTTTTTCGTCTTTTTTAAATCCCATTGTGGAGGAAGACCGGCATGCACCAGACAGAACTCATCATTATGATGAAACAGCGGCCGGTGTCTTAGCCAATGAATCAGCTCATCCCGGTCGGGAGCTTCAAGCACCTGGCTTAGTGCATCTTGTTTATTAGCTACTTTTCGTAAACAGGATGCGGCGAGCAAATGCATATCATGATTGCCGAGCACCGTAACGGCTGAATCACCCAGGGCTTTAACAAAACGCAAGGTTTCCAGGGATTTTGGCCCGCGATTAACCAGATCGCCTGCAAACCACAGCTGATCGGTATTTTCATTGAAAGAGATGACATCAAGAAGTTTTAGTAATTCATCAAAACAGCCTTGTATATCACCGATAGCATAAATAGACATTTAATTAATGCAGTGTTCTGGGTATGGATAAAGTAAATTGAGGTATGTTGGCATTAAAATCATCGCCCTCATCCGAATGCATTGTATATTGGCCCTGCATAGTGCCGACAGGGGTTTCGAGTATGGCGCCGCTGGTATAACGAAACATTTCGCCCGGTTTAAGATAAGGCTGTTCGCCAATCACTCCATTTCCCCTGACTTCCTGAATTTTTCCGTTGGAATCGGTTATTAGCCAGTGACGGTTTAACAGCTTGGCAGCGACCGTGCCTTCATTTGTGATGGTAATGGTGTAAGCAAACACATAGCGGCTTTCTTCGGGGGAAGATTGCGCTTCTATAAAATGAGGCGTAGCTTTAACTAATATTTTGTTTTTTTCTTTCATTATTAGATCATATAGGGATTAATTATTGATTATTTCATCGTAACTTTTTGTTAAACGCAAGCAACTATTCAAGAATGACCGATAGAATATCACTTACTTTCAACACTTAACAGGATAAGACTTTGCATATTCACATCTTAGGCATTTGCGGAACATTTATGGGCGGACTTGCAGTCATTGCAAGACAGCTGGGCTATGAGGTAAGCGGTTCTGACCAGAATGTTTATCCGCCCATGAGCACTCAACTGGAACAACAAGGCATCCGGTTAATGGAAGGTTATCGCGCTGAAAATCTTGATTGCAAGCCTGATTTAGTGATTATCGGCAATGCCCTTTCACGCGGCAATGCTGAAGTTGAAGCGGTTTTAAACCAGGGCCTGAATTATGTCTCCGGCCCTCAGTGGCTGGCGGAACATGTGCTGCATGACAAATGGGTGCTCGGCGTAGCCGGAACCCACGGGAAAACCACGACCAGCAGCATGCTGGCCTGGATACTTGAGCATCAGGGCTTTAATCCGGGATTTTTGATCGGCGGCATTCCTTTAAACTTTGATATTTCGGCTCGAATGAGTAAATCAGGTTTTTTTGTGATTGAAGCGGATGAATACGATTCCGCGTTTTTTGACAAGCGCTCAAAGTTTGTACATTATCGCCCACGCACCGCGATACTTAACAATCTCGAATATGATCATGCCGATATTTTTCCTGATCTGGCTGCCATCAAAACACAATTTCATCATCTGGTCAGGACTATTCCCGGTGAAGGTTTAATCATCAGTCCCGAGTGCGATACCAACATTAATGAAGTACTGGCTATGGGCTGCTGGACTCCCGTCGCCAAGACTTCCATCAATGCTGACTCCCAATGGAATGCAAAACTGCTCAAGGCCGATGGCAGCCAATTTGCGGTCATGTTTGAGGATAACCAGCAAGGCATTGTCGAGTGGTTTTTAACGGGTAATCATAATGTTTACAACGCATTATCCGCCATCGTCGCAGCGCAAAATATCGGCATTATGCCGAAAGACGCGATCACTGCTCTGGGCCAGTTCAGGAATGTTAAACGGCGCATGGAAGTCATCGCCAAAATTAACGACGTAACCATTTATGATGATTTTGCACATCACCCGACCGCAATTGAGACAACGCTGGATGGTTTGCGCAAACAGGTAGGACAGGAACGTATCATCGCCATTGTTGAACCCCGCTCAAATACCATGCGTCTGGGCATACACACCGAAACGCTGGCAAAATCCTTAAAGCAAGCTGATCTGGCGATCATTTACCAGCCTCAATATCTGGATTGGGATTTAAGCAAGCTTAAAAACTACGCCAACAATATTGATATCTGTCTGACTTTAGATGAAATCATCGCTAAACTTAAAGTTGAAGCTCAATCAGGCGGACATTTTGTGTTAATGAGCAACGGCAGCTTCGGCGGAATCTATCAACGGCTGCGGGAAGATTTGTAGGAGCATTGCTTTCGGCGCCCTTATTTGAATTGTGCAAATAAATGAAGGGCGCCGACAAGGAGCGCTTCTAAAAATCATCGGGAGTGCATCATGAGTCTGTTAGTCCGGTTAATACTTGTCAGTACCTTATTATTTCCAACAGTCACGCATGCCAAGCCTTTAACCCCGGAACAGGTGCCGGAACCGCTCAAGCCCTGGATAAGCTGGGTGGCGCAGGATAATCCGGAACTCGCCTGCCCCTTTCTCTACAACAGTTATCAGCAGAAGCGCTGTGGTTGGCCGACGCAGTTGAATCTGGATTTAACTCCCGCAAAGGGCGCTTTTTCGATCAGTTGGCAAGTGTATAAGGAGAGCTGGGTGAGCCTGCCGGGCGGTAACAAACTTTGGCCGCTTAATGTCACTGTTAATGATAAACCCGCCCTGGTTATGGATAGAAACGGCATTCCATCCATTAAACTCGCGGCGAACTCAAGCCAGCCGTCAAACTATCGGATCAACGGCGAATTCTTGTGGGACGCCATTCCGGACAACTTGAAAATACCCGACGATACCGGCCTGATCAGCCTGATTGTCAATGGTTCAAGCGTACCGGCGCCAGCCATCAAAAATGGACAACTCTGGTTAAAGAAAAGCGACAGCGGCCTAATAAAACCTGAAAACGTTCAAAACAATCTCGATATCCAGGTTTTCAGAAAAATTATCGATGATGTTCCGTTAATGGTTTTAACCCGTCTGGAGCTGGAAGTCTCCGGCGAACAGCGTGAAGCTAAACTGGCGCAGCCTTTACTGAACCAGTTTATCCCGATCCGGTTACAAAGCCCTTTACCTGCACGCCTGGAGCCTGACGGACAATTAGTGGTGCAGGTCCGCCCTGGGCAATGGCAAATCGATATACTGTCAAGAAGCGCTAAAGAGCCGGCGGTTCTGCCTTTCGATACCGGTAGCAAAGACTGGCCATCATCAGAAATATGGGTATTTGAGGCGCATCCGGAATTACGCGTTGTTGAAATTGAGCAACTGAACGCCATAGATGCGAGTCAAACCAATTTACCTGAAGACTGGAAAAGCCTGCCCGCCTATAAGATTAATCAAGGGCAGTTGATGGGCTTTAAAGTCATACGAAGGGGCGACCCTGAACCTGAACCCAATCAATTGTCAATAGCCCGAAAACTATGGCTGGACTTTGACGGCAAAGGTTATACCGCTAACGATACGATTAACGGCGAGATGACCCGGGGCTGGCGTCTTAACGCCTTGCCGGAAACGCGATTAGGCAAAGTCACGCTGGATGGCAACAACCAATTGATTACCCGGCAAGCCGGAACAGACAAACAGGGCATCGAAGTCAGAAAAGGCCGGTTAATGCTGAATGCCGACAGCCGCATCGCCGGTGATATTGACGCCATGAGTGCAGTCGGCTGGGAACAAGGTTTTCATAATGTGAGCGCTGAACTTAATTTACCGCCGGGCTGGCGATTACTGGCGGCCACCGGCGTTGATAATGTGCCGGACAGTTGGGTTTCCCGCTGGACGCTGCTGGATTTGTTTTTTGTGCTGATTACCGCCCTGGCGACTGCAAGACTCTGGAATTATTATTGGGGCGCTCTTGCTCTGGTAACTTTGGCCATCATCTGGCATGAACCCGGCGCGCCGCATTTCGTCTGGTTGAATATTCTCGCGGCGACGGCATTGCTTGGCGTATTGCCGCAAGGCAGATTTCATGAATTGACGCGCTGGTACCGCAATATCTGCTGGCTCGCATTAGTGATAATTACTGTGCCGTTTATGGTGTCGCAGGTGCGCATAGGCATTTATCCGCAACTGGAAAAACCGTGGCAGGACATTTATGTCAGCGATAATATGGCTAGAAATATGGCGCCGGCTTCAATGCCGATGGAAGCCATGGACGCGGCAAAGCAGAACCTAGGAGATATAGCGGAAACCGTGCGCAGAAAGTCCGAGTATCAAAGATCCCTATCGGAAGAAAAAGCATTGGGCGGTTCTTATTATGTCAGCACGGCCAATATTGAGCGCATCGATCCTAAAGCCAAAGTTCAAACGGGCCCCGGATTGCCGCAATGGCAATGGAACAAAATCTATTTATCGTGGAACGGCCCTGTGGATTCGCAGCAACAACTGAATTTATGGTATTTGTCGCCCGCGTTGACGATGTTGTTAAATTTTCTGCGAGTGGCTTTAATAGCTGTACTGGCATTATTGATGTTTGGCGTCGCTGAAAAATTCAAACCTCCTTTCATTCCAATACGCGGCCTCTGGAGCAGGTCAGCACCGTTATTATGGTTTTTATTGCTGCCTGCCCTGTTCATGCCTTCGCCAAAAGCCTGTGCCGATTTCCCCAGCGAGGCATTATTAAACGAATTAAAAAGCCGTTTACAGGAAGTAGAGATACCCGATTGCTTGCCGAGCTGCGCTCAAATTGAGCAAATGAACATGGCGATCACGGATAAAACCATTGCAATCAGCTTGCAGGTTGACGTCCAGGAATCGGTGACTTTGCCGCTGCCCTCTGCCTATGATCAATGGCTTCCCCAACAGGTTCTTGATAATGGTGAACCCGCCCAGGCCTTGTTTCGTGACAACAATAATTTATGGATCAATCTGAAAAAGGGCGAACATCAGGTTGTTATTAAAGGCTTAACGCCCTTATTAAGCAAATTTACGCTGACTTTACCGTTAAAACCGAACAGGGCCACCGTTGAAAAATCGGGATGGGAGGTGATCGGTTTGTACGAAAACGGCTGGTCAGACGACCAGTTGCAATTCAGCCGTATCCAGCAATCCCGGCCGGATAAAACCCAGCCCGCATTGGAGCCCGGCGTCCTGCCGCCTTTTGTACGTATTGAGCGTTTGTTGTCTCTGGGTTTGGATTGGCGCGTTATAACCCAGGTTATCCGGATTTCACCCGCCGATGCCTCGGTTGCTTTAACTGTTCCACTGCTTAAAGGCGAGTCCGTTACCAGTCCTGGAATTCGGGTTAAGGACAATGCGGTTGAAGTGAATATGGCGGCGCAACAAACCGTCATGCAATGGGAATCTACATTGACGAAATCGGAAAAAATCGAATTGACCGCAGCGCAAACGGATCAATGGATTGAGGTCTGGAAGGCGGATGTCAGCCCTATCTGGCACATTGATCCCTCCGGCATAGCCATGATGCATTTGAATAATGAAGGGCAATGGCTGCCCGAATGGCATCCGTGGCCGGGTGAAAGCATTACGCTGCAAATAACCCGGCCCCAAGCTGTGGACGGGCAAACACTGACCATAGACAGCAGCAGGCTGAGCATAAAACCCGGACAGCGCACGCAGGATGCTGAATTAAAAATCAGCCTGAGAAGTTCGCAGGGCACGCAGCATACGCTGACCTTGCCTGAAAAGGCCGTGCTGCAATCGGTAGCCATCGATGGACAGACTCAACCTATCCGGCAGCAAGGCAGACAGCTGACATTACCGGTTAATCCGGGAAAACAGGAGTTCCTGATAAATTGGCAGGAAGCGAAAGCTATCAAAATGGCCGCGACTACATCGCTGGTTGACCTGGGCCACGACAGCGTCAATACTCATCTGAGCGTCAGCCTGGGGCAGGATCGCTGGGTATTATTCGTCATGGGCCCCCGAATGGGGCCTGCGGTTTTGTTCTGGGGCGTATTGATCGTTATATTGATTCTGTCGCTGGGTCTGGGCAAGATTACTCTGACGCCATTGAAAAGCCGGCACTGGTTTCTGTTGCTGGTGGGTTTAAGCCAAATACCGATGGCTTCGGCAGGCGTCGTGATTGCCTGGTTAATGCTGTTAGGGTGGCGAGAGCATCAATCCGTAAAAGAGTTACGTTATTTTAATGTCCTGCAAATTATTATCGGCGGCTTAACCGTGCTGTCATTAAGCGTGTTATTTGCAGCCGTGGCCCAGGGTTTACTGAATTCGCCGGATATGCAGATTACCGGCAACCAGTCCTCAGCCTTTTTATTAAACTGGTATCAGGATAGAAGTCCAGCTATCTTGCCGACCGCAACTGTGATTTCGGTGCCTTTACTGGTCTATCGGCTGTTGATGTTGGCTTGGGCATTATGGCTGGCGATTTCATTGCTCAACTGGCTGAAATGGGGCTGGAACTGTTTTTCAAACAACGGCTTGTGGCATAAACCCCCGGTTAAAGAGAAAGTGGTAATGATTGATCAGGACAAGCAGTGATACCTGTAAACTAATGCATAATAAACAAAAAATAGACTCAAAACTTAATGCAAAGACGCTTTCAGGGGCGGCAACCTTAATCACAACCTTAACAATCGTGACGCCATTGTGCGGCTTACTATTTCAATGCGGCTGTGATTCGCCCTGGTCAGGGTTGGACGCCGGGTGTAATTTCAATAAACCGGAAGCAGATCATCAATGTCCCTGGTGTGCATCCATGATTACAGGCCTGTTGTCAACAGGATGCGCCATCATCGGCGCGGTCTTGGCCGCAATGGCGCTATCATTACCATTAGCCATATTTCGACCCGTAAATGAAATTGCCCTTCGGATCTTGTCGGGATTGGCGGTATTTATGCTAATAGCGATACTGACCGCCGGTTTAGCGGCCCTATGGCAGAATTACCCTTTCGGAGTGGGAAGTTTATTGCGATAATTTGTCTTGCATTTGAGCCATCAGGTTTTGGCCGAAAACCGGTAACAGCGGGATCATATTGTTCCGCCTAATAGAATGGCTGTCGTTAAGAGTCCTCGACTGGAGCGTAAACCCGGCTTAAAGCCCATAAATGCCCGGTTTTACCTTGAATAGTCGCCTATTCTATCCGCCGCCAAGCTTTTCCAATCAACGCCGTTTATCAGATTTCGCGTGGGCTAACAGTCAACTGTTTCCGTCCTGGCGGTAATTTATCCGAATTCCGGATTTTAATACTTGCCATACCACGGCAAAGAGTGGTTAAAATTATAAACCCTATCCGATACCGAATGAGGCTAAACATGAGTTTTAAATCCAGCTTGATAAAAACGGTAATAAAATGGACGCCCAATACATTGATAATATGGGTGGCAAATATAATCCTTAAAGGCATTGGAGAATTAAAAGATTTTAATTTTGACCTTGAAGCGAGAAAAGCCTATACACAGCTACAACTTGCCGGCGAGTCCGAAACGATTGAGGTCTGGTTTGAAGATTTCGCCATCGTCAGCGATGAGGAATCCTACAGATTGATCGTTCAAAAAGCACAATCCAACCGCCTCTGGCTGGATAATTTATTATCCCGTATTGTAGGAAAGGAATGGAAAATTCCCGTGACGGCTGAAATAAGGCCTCAAGTTGAGCTTATTGCCGAGCTTTTAAAACCCGAAAGTCCGAAGCGGGAAAATAATTGATTGCAGTTGTATAAGCCCCAACCGCTCGTTAATTGTCGGCCAGCAGGTGAGAAAGTCCGGTCTGCTCAAAATATAGTAATATGGATCAACTGTGTCCGGACACTTCCTGCGACTTTGGCTCAACCGCTCCATTAAGCTCCCTGAGCAACGCCGCATAATTCAAGCGGGCGGTCACCACTTTGGGATGATTAGGTCCGAGAGTCCTGTCCCAAATGGCCAATGATTGTCGGTAAAGCGGTTCGGCTTTAATATAGTGGTCCAGCGTATCATACAGCACCGCAAGGTTGTTGAGGCACTGCGCCACTTCGGGATGGTGTGGGCCGAAGGCTTTCTCCGAGATAACCAGCGCCCGCTTGTAGAGGGGCTCGGCCTTGTCAAACTGGCCTTGTGCGGCATATATTTCCGCTAGATTATTCAGACCTTGCGCCACATCGGGATGACTCTTGCTGAGGTCCTTTTCCTGAAGCGCGTGCACCAGTGCCTGCTGATAGAGAGGCTCGGCTTTGGCATACTGGCCATTCTTATAATGCATCTCTGCGAGCTTGCGGAGACTTCTTGTCTCGGAAAAGTGCAAAGACAATTTCCACACGCGCATAGTTATTATAGTCGCTAGAGTTAAACCTCCTGCAACAAACACAAGCATTTCCAGGTTTTCCAGATTAGATATCCAGGCTAAACCACTTAGCGTATTCACCAATGATCCTGAAAGTTAGTTTCTTTGTGAATAATATATGAATAAACCAACAAGTTCTAGTAGCAATACTCATCGGACTACAGCCACATATTCAGGCTTTTGTTTAGTTGCCCGAGGCTGGAATGCATCAAATCCGCTATTTTGGCTGGATGCCAGATTCGTATACAAACTATTTATATTGCCCAGCTGTCTTTACACCGGTGCTATAAAACTAAAAGAGATGCATATTTAATCCGCCCGGTTTTCCTGTATGATGGCGAGCTGCATTATGCTATAACAAGATCAAGCAAGAAAAAAAAGATATAATAAATTATTTTTATACAGAGGATAACCATATGAACGAAAACTGGATTGCCCCCTCCATCCTGTCAGCTAATTTCGCAAAATTGGGTGAAGAAGTTGATAATGTTCTAAAAGCTGGCGCCGATGTTGTGCATTTTGATGTTATGGATAACCATTTCGTACCTAATTTGACCATCGGGCCATTAGTTTGCGAGGCACTGAGAAAGCATGGGGTGACTGCACCGATCGATGTGCATTTAATGGTCGAACCAGTAGACCGGCTGATACCGGATTTTGCCAAAGCCGGCGCCAGTATCATCACTTTCCATCCCGAAGCCTCTGTGCATATTGACCGCACCCTGCAATTAATTAAAGATTCCGGCTGTAAAGCCGGGCTGGTATTTAATCCGGGCACTCCATTGCAGTATCTTGATTATGTAATGGATAAACTGGATATGATTTTGTTGATGTCGGTTAACCCAGGTTTTGGCGGCCAATCTTTCATACCTTCAGCACTTGATAAACTGCGTCAAGTCAGACAAAAAATCGATGCAAGCGGTTTTAACATTCGTCTGGAAATCGACGGCGGCGTAAAAACCGACAATATTCGCGAAATTAAAGCCGCAGGCGCAGATACTTTTGTTGCGGGTTCTGCAATTTTCAGCCAGCCTGATTACAAAAAAGTCATTGATGACATGCGCGCGGAATTGGCGTTGGCAGTTTAGAGCATAGCAATTTGCAAGGCGGTTTCACTTCGTGCTCTAACGAGTTGCGCTAGCAAACCGCCAAACCATATCAATCGTAAAATGACGGATTGCCTGAGGGCGAATCCGTCTTACAGCTTTACAGCTTTAATTGAATTCTTGGTGGATAATTTTATGAATTGGGCAAGTATTTGTGAAAATCCCGTATTAGCAAATTTACCTTACAAAATTCAGACTGATAAATGGGGAAATATAGTCATGAGTCCGGCAACAAACAGGCATGGAATCTACCAGGCAAAAATCGTTGCCCTGCTTAGCCGACTTATGCAAACAGGCACAGTGATTGCGGAGTGTTCAGTAGAAACCAGTGAAGGCACAAAAGTGGCAGATGTTGCCTGGGCTTCAAGTCAGTTTATCCAAACCAACAAAGATATGACGCCCTTTATCGAAGCGCCTGAAATATGTGTTGAAATTTTTTCACCGTCAAATACCACCGCAGAGATGGATGAAAAAAAAGAGCTTTATTTTGCCAGAGGCTGTAAAGAATTTTGGGTGTGTGATTCTACGGGGACAATGAAATTTTACAAAAACACAGGCGAACTGGAGCATAGCCTTATCTTTAATGAATTTCCTCATATAGTTGAGATATGTTAGCTCGTAGAATGTACTAAACGCAGCTTTGTAGGCTGGGTTAACGATAGCGTAAACCAACCTGCATATTTACATTAGCTATGTAATTGAAATTAAAATAATTTTATATTTTTATAATCAGTTAGACAAGCCGGTGACGTGATGCTTTGCGTCTATTAGGATGTCTGTAATTAATTAGAGCAACGAAACTGGGAGAGCCGATGAATGAATACGACAAGAAAGCGGGACAACTTCAGTCAATGACTCGTAACGATGAACGCAGTTCTGCTCAGGAATACGACCCAGTTCAAGTGCGGCAGGCCGTCGTTCACGGGCGCGAAGATATTGTTCTTATGGTTTCATACCTTTCATCCGTAAATGAGCAGCTCACATCCATACGTCGCCTGCTCTTCATCTTGGTAGCTCTTCTTACGGCACTGCTAATTTGGAAGTGAGCAAGAAGCCCGCATGAGTGAAACGGAATAGGGGGGAATTGTGGTATGAACTATCCCGCATTCTACGTTGCTTCATGCGTGCTGCTTGCTGTAATTTCATTTTCAACATAAATATTTCTATTTGTGAATCTTCAACAAAAAGCATTTAAACTCCGTTTATTCTCAAAATTAATAACCTATGTCTGACATACATCCAATAAGTTTAAACACACTAATTACTGGAACAAAACAAGCGACTCAACCGACTATTGGAGAGGTCATTACAAGTCTAGCAACTGGAAACAGCTACACCATAGGAAATAAAATTGGTGAAGGTAATTTTGGCATCGTCTACTCTTGCAAGGACGTTTGGGAAAACGATCTTGCAGTCAAGGTACTCAAACCAATAGAAACCTACGAAGAGGTTAAGGATTCAGCAGAAAGAGAGTTTATAAAATTACTTCAACTGCGCAATCCATATATCACATTCGTTTATGATGCTTTTGAGTACCGTGATACGTTCTACATAATTACTGAGCTTTGTCACTCCCCAATTACCAATCTATTTACAATTGAAAACTTTAATGGTCAAATTTGGCTAATGGGAATTGCACGCGGATTGTTACAAGCTGTTCACTATTTACATATTCATAATTTCGCGCATCAAGACATTCATCCTGGAAACGTTTTTGCAACATTTGTTAAAGACGAGTTAAATCCAGATAATCAAAAAGTTCTTCAGTTTAAACTTGGAGACCTGGGTATAGCAAAACTCCTTGATGAAATGGATGCTAAAAATACTATGGCACAATGGATGTTGCCACCAGAAATATTAAACAGCCCCGAGTTTGGTCCAATTGATCATCGCCTTGATATTTATCACATCGGATTACTATTTCTTCAATTGGCTTACTCTAAAGAGATGAAATTCACAGCGCAAGAAATAATTGATGGTAAACCTCGCGAAATGGCACTTGAACTACCTACGCCTTACAGTTTTGCATTGGAAAAAGCCCTCCGTCGTCATGTAGTTTACCGAACTGCAAGTGCTATGGAATTTTGGCGTGATCTACATACTCCTAACCTGTAAGTCGGATTTGCGCTAGCAATCCGCCATCAACGGAGAGCAAGTAGCCTCGATGGAGTAAAACGGAATCGAGGGCGTGGAGACACCCGATTATCCTCGATTCCACTACGTTACATCGAGGCTACTTGCTACCCGGTTAACCACAATAGAAGGCCTACAAAAATGAAAACAACGCTTGATTTACCCGATGAGTTAATGAAAGAGCTATGCAATTAACTGATATCAAAACGAAAACTGAAGTTATTAAATTAGCTCTGCAAGAGCTGATTAAAAAAAATAAAGTCGCAGAATTAAGGGCTTATAAAGGCAAAGTTAATCTTGATATGGATATTGATTTACTTAGAAACTGCAATGCACATTCTGGTTGATACTTCCATTTGGATTGATTATTTTATAAGTGGCGCTAACTCTACCAAATTGGATAGTCTACTCGAAGATAATTTGGTCGTTATCAATGATATTGTCATTACAAAATTAGTACCTTTTTTAATTGCCAAAAAAGCAACACATTGTGTTGAATTATTGCGAAGCATAACACTGTTACCCTTGAAAATAGATTGGTCTGAAATTATTCAATGGCAAACAGATTGTTTAAATGCGGGTATTAATGGCGTAGGTATTCCAGACTTGCTTATCGCTCAAAATTCAAAACAACATAACCGCGCCATTTATTCACTGGATAAGCATTTTTGCTTATTAAATCAAGTCATTGATTTACAACTATTTGAATAACACCATGACCCCTGAACAATTTAATCACTATGCCCAACAAGGCTACAACCGTATCCCGGTTAGCCGTGAAGTCTTGGCTGATCTGGATACACCATTAAGCGCTTATTTGAAACTGGCTGATGGCGCGTATTCCTATTTATTTGAATCTGTTCACGGCGGTGAGCAATGGGGTCGTTATTCGATCATCGGGTTGCCCTGTAAAACAATTGTTAAAATCAGCGGCAACCAAATTCGTCTGGAACAAAATGGTGAACTGCTGGAGTCAGTCACGCACGACAATCCGCTGGACTGGATCGAACAGTTCAAACAACGTTATAAAGTACCGGATATTGCCGAATTACCGCGTTTTAACGGCGGCCTGGTCGGCTATTTCGGCTATGAAACGATTTCTTATATTGAGCCGCGTCTACGGCGAACTGAAAAGCCGGACCCTTTAGGGACTCCTGACATCTTGCTGATGGTGTCGGAAGAAATACTGGTGTTTGATAATTTGTCCGGCAAGGTATTGTTGCTGACCCACGCTAATCCGGAAGAAGCCGATGCTTATCATCGTGCCGTGGCGCGAGTGTCCGAGCTGGCTGTCAAGCTGCGTGAAATGCAAGCCGTGCCCGAAAAACATGCCAAGCCCTGCAAGATAGAAGAAGCTGATTTTGTCTCGGGCTTTACCCAACAGGGCTTTGAAGATGCCGTACTGAAAGCCAAGGACTACATCACCGACGGCGATATCATGCAGGTAGTATTATCGCAGCGACTGTCTATTCCTTATACCGCGTCGCCGCTGAATTTATACCGCGCCTTGCGTTGCCTGAATCCTTCGCCTTATATGTTCTATCTGAATCTGGACGATTTTCATATCGTCGGCTCGTCGCCGGAAATACTAGTCAGGCTGGAAGATAATACGGTGACTGTGCGTCCGATTGCCGGAACACGCCGGCGTGGGGCAACGCCTGAACAGGATATTGCCCTGGAACATGACTTGTTGGCAGACCCGAAAGAACTGGCGGAGCACTTGATGCTGATTGATCTGGGCCGCAATGATGCCGGACGCGTTGCAGAAATCGGCAGCGTGCAACTGACCGATAAAATGATCGTCGAACGCTATTCCCATGTCATGCACATCGTCTCCAATGTTACCGGAACGCTACAGCAGGGTAAAAATGCCTTTGATGTGCTGGCGGCGACCTTCCCTGCCGGAACGGTTAGCGGCGCGCCCAAAATACGCGCCATGGAAATTATTGATGAACTGGAACCTGTCAAACGCGGCGTTTATGCCGGCGCAGTCGGTTATATAGCTTGGTCGGGCAACCTGGATACCGCCATTGCAATCAGGACAGCTGTCATTAAAAACAATATTTTACATATACAAGCGGGCGCCGGCATCGTTTATGATTCCGTGCCCGGAAATGAATGGGATGAAACCATGAATAAAGGCCGCGCCATCTTCCGTGCAGTCAGTATGGCTGAAGCAGGCCTGGAAGGAGAACAGGCATGAGCGCCGTAAAAGTAGTCATGGTCGATAACTACGACTCTTTTACTTATAACCTTGTGCAATATCTGGGCGAATTGGGCGCGGATGTGACTGTCGTGCGCAATGATCAGGTGACGGTCGAGGATATCGAAAAGCAGGCCCCGGATAAAATAGTCATTTCGCCAGGTCCTTGCACGCCTAAAGAAGCCGGCGTATCCGTTGAAGCCATTTTAAAGCTTTCAGGAAAATATCCAGTCCTGGGAGTTTGCCTTGGTCATCAAAGCATAGGCTATGCATTTGGCGGAAATATCATCCATGCTAAAAGCATTATGCACGGTAAAACCTCACCTGTTTATCATCGCAATATCGGCGTTTTCAAAGGGCTGAATAATCCCTTCACAGCCACCCGTTATCACTCCCTGGTTATCGAACAGGCTACCCTGCCCGATTGCCTGGAAGTAACGGCCTGGACTCAGGATGCCGAGGGTAATATCGATGAAATCATGGGCGTGCGCCACAAACAGCTTGATATTGAAGGCGTACAGTTCCATCCAGAATCAATTTTGACGGAACATGGGCACGATTTACTTAGAAACTTTTTGGAGAGGTGAGACACTTCAATTATCCGCATTCAAGGATTGCCGGTATCCAGGCTCTCAAAAAGCTTCCATAGCTTCCGGATTTCGGCAGTCCATGCCGAAATGACGTTATTCCGTAAGTGTTGCGCTTTGGCTGAAGATAACTCCCAATCAGATCGGTTAAAGAAGTAAAAAGGCGCACTTCATGTTTCAGGCGTATCCATTAACAGGGTTAATGAAATAATGACCATGAACAAGCCTGTCTCGATTAGAGCCCGCTTCAAGTCAGCCAAAAGTAGAGCCGTTCCATCCCCAGAACTCAGCCGGGCAATTGCTGAATTCAATATAAATACGCTCGGCTGTCAACGGCAAAGCACCCGTCAATAATTTGCTCATCGATGCGGATAGAGCCTTCGCTTGCGCAGCTCCTAAGCCGATGCTTTTACACTCCAGATAAGCCAGCGGCTGATTGCTGCCATTGAATAGCATGGCTTTGCCGCCGGCCAGTTCCACCATCACATAGCGTTCCGGTTTGCCGGTCTCTTTGGCAAGTAATCGTGAAAGTTCGCTGAGCAGTTGCTCGGATTGGCTTTGATCGATAGCAACATTGGTGCTGAGTTTCAAGAAAGGCATGATGTGTTCCTCAAATAAAATGAAGATTAAGCTGGAAAAATTCGACAATCTTCAGCAGTGAATAACGTCGTATTTATGCCATTAACCGTAAACACAGTCATGACCGATGCAGTAATATCTATAATACCTGGCCTGCCATAGGGTATTAAAGTTCATGCCTCCAAGTCACTTTGCAGCATTTATACCTTTGGCTTTTTGTTAGGCAAACTGTCGTTGAATCGAACTAATTTTTCGGTCTAATTGTTCAAGTCCAGCGAGTAGCGATTTGACTAAGATATACTCATCCTGCGGATTAATTTGGCTGGTCGCGCGTTTTGTATTGTGTGCTACTTCTCCTCTTAACCCTCCGAAGTTATCAAGATTTGTAATCCATGTAGCATCTAAATCACATAAATCAATTCCGATCGGCAAAATTAGAGTTTTGAAATTTTTTTCTTTTATACCGTTATTTGCTTTTACTCTTTTTATAAATTGGGTTTGTGCTAAATTAATAACTTCTTCGACTGAATCTTTAATATTGTTTCTTGATTTGGCAATATCAATAATTTCATTTTTCGTCATTTCATTATTAACACTCCAACTTGAGTGATATGAAGCAAGAAATGCAATTAATAAACTGGATGGGGTTTTATTATTTTTCCATTTGCTAATCGCTTTAGTGACTGTATCTTTGGAAATATCTTCAAGATATGATTCAATTTCTGCGTGTACGAGCAGTCTATAGCCTCGAGCTCTATCCAGCTCTCGATCTTTATAGTTACCAGTAGGTGAGAATGTGCTTGGTAGCATGTGCCTCCGGAGCTCGCCTAGTCTTGAACGAAGTTCTTTAAATCTATCTGACACCGTCATATGATTAAGGTTGAGAAGGCCACCGGTTAATTAAGTTTGGTACATACAGGTTTATTCCAAGCACTTCATTCAATTTACTATTCCAAGTCGATATTCGTTTGTCTGTAGCACGAATACTTTTAGTAGTCGTTTCAAGAGAAGTAATAAACGCCCTATCTTCCCCGCATAAATATTTAAATGCCTTTTCTACTTCTTGCTCTTTACCGCGACATGATTCCCGGGTGGCTTCATCCGAAAAAGAAAGAATTAATATGTCAAACACTGAGCGATTAAACCGATTTTCATATGAAGAACCTGTCCACTTCCGATAAGAATTTTTGTTAAAAACAGACTTAATGGATTGATGTGCAAGTTCAAATGACTTTAGTTGTTCTTCTATTTTTTCCTGGTTAATATCCCATGTATCATTAAAATGTGAGCAACAGTTATCAAGAAAGTTTTTCAATGTTCCAAAATAGTCATCCAGAAAGTTCTTAAAAGAATAATACCTAAGTAAAAGTTCTGCATCGCGCATCCTAAAGTCAGGTTTTTTCAATTTTAAAATTTCTTGAAGAGCAATACTTTCAGATGAAGATTTATCTAAAAAAGATACAAATTTTCCTGGATGTAATGCTTGCCTAAGCTCTTGAGGAGACAACGGTACACTACCAGTATTTAATCTAAGAAAAACATGATATAGAAAAGCTTCATTGGGCCAATTTTTAATTACAACAGTTCTTATTGGCTGATTTTCAAATGCTGACAAGTCATCAAATAAAATTAAATCAATTTTTAGCGATTCAAGACTTTTTCCATTAAGATCTTTTCTAATATCAAGTTTAGATAGTTTAAGCTGCTCATAGACCTTGTCATCAGCAGTCGCAGAAAACTGCCGAATACTTAATAACCGCTGCTTTCCATCTAAAACAATATATGCCCCTCTTCGTTCTTTTGACTCCGCCAAAACGATCTGTGGTACTGGTAGGCCAAGAATTAGAGATTCGATAAAACGGCTTTTACGGCTCTTATCCCAAGCATCCCTTCTTTGAAAATCTGGATTAAGCTGTATGTTTCCTTTGTTTATCTGATTTATTATCGTTTCTGTTGTCCAGTCATTTCCGCTGACAACGGCAGCTGAAAACAAATTTTGATCTAAATTACCAATATCATCTTCATTTTCTATTTGATATTCATCTTCCTTAAAATCGTTTTCTTCAAATGCCACAACATCTTTCCTTATAAACAAAATAGCCTATAGGTGGGCACAAGCTTTCATGCCCTCACGGACGAATCATTCTCTTGGGACCATAGTACTCTAGTTAACCTCAACATTTCGCCAATCCCAAAGATAAGTGCTTTTGTAACATAACGGCCAAGGGTTTAATATAGCTAATCCGAAACCCACTCACAACATTTATGTTTTAACCGTGTTATAGCAACAGCTCACATGAAGAAACAGGGTATGCGGGAGAATTCAATATCCAGATACCACGGATGTGGTTAAGCTTACCGTCTATAGTATTGTATACTCGCATTCCGGCAGGAATGACAGGTTACATTACACTGACAAAGAAACATCAACATTCGATCAAATTAACCGCGAGACCGCCGCGCGAGGTTTCCTTGTATTTGGTTTTCATATCGGCGCCCGTTTCGCGCATGGTTTTGATGACTTTATCCAGCGATACAAAATGCGTTCCATCGCCGCGCAAGGCGATACGCGCGGCGTTAATCGCCTTTACCGAACCCATGGCGTTGCGCTCGATGCAAGGCACCTGAACCAGGCCGCCCACCGGATCACAGGTCAGGCCCAGATTATGCTCCATGCCGATTTCGGCGGCATTTTCGACTTGTTGCGGCGTGCCGCCCGAAACTTCCGCCAAAGCACCGGCCGCCATCGAACAGGCTACGCCGATTTCGCCCTGACAGCCGACTTCTGCGCCGGAAAGCGAAGCGTTTTCTTTGTACAAAATAGCAATCGCAGCGGCCGTCAATAAAAACCTGATAACGCCGTCTTCATTTGCGCCTTCACAGAATCGCCAATAGTAATGCAAAACCGCCGGTATGATGCCTGCTGCGCCATTGGTTGGCGCGGTCACGACTCTGCCGCCTGCAGCATTTTCCTCGCTGACAGCCAGCGCAAACAGGTTGACCCAGTCCAGCGTGCCTACCGGAACTCCCGGCGTTTGCCGTGGAACGGCGCCGGTCAACTGCTGGTAAAGGTTTGCAGCCCGGCGTTTAATTTTCATGCCGCCCGGTAATGTGCCTTCCTGATGCATTCCCCTTTCGACGCAAGCCTGCATAACTTGCCAGATATTGAGCAGGTTTTTCCGGACATTCTGTTCACCGAGCCAGGCCTTTTCATTGTTCAGCATCAAGGCGCTGATGGGCTTGTTATGTGCGGCGCAGAGTTTTAGCAATGCTTCTGCGGATTTAAACGGATACGGTAAACAGGTATCGTCATCCGTCAAACGATCTGCCGCCGCCGTGTTTCCCGTTACGACAAAGCCGCCGCCGACTGAGTAATAATCCTTTTGCAGCAACTCGGTTGCTGAGCTACCGAAAACGGTAAAGCGCATGCCGTTTGAATGATAAGGCAGAACCTTGCGATGGAACAGCAAGTGTGCTTTTTCTTCGAATCGGACAGGCCACCGTCTTAACAGGCTAATCTGTCCGGTTTGTCTGATAGTGTCGAGTCTATCGGGTATCATAGAAGGATCAATTAAATCCGGGGACTCGCCTTCGAGTCCCAGCATAATCGCTTTATCCGTACCGTGTCCTTTACCTGTAGCGCCTAAAGAACCGAATAATTCAATGGTTATGCGGTCAATTTTGCCGATGAGCCCGGATTTTTCCAGATTAACGGCGAATTCCATCGCAGCGCGCATCGGCCCTACGGTATGAGAACTGGATGGGCCAATACCTATTTTAAAGATTTCAAATACACTGATAGCCATTAGCTGAATCCTGTGTGATAAAAGCAGATAGATTATTGTATCCTGAAGCAAATCAATATGGTTGATATTACTCAGCTATTTCATGCTGGGATTATAAAACTCCAGGTCATTCGGTTGACCGCAGAAGATGAAGGTTGATTCCCGCCAGCCTCCAATGAGAATACTCATAATCTGAATATAACCGATCCCTGGGAAATCTGCTTATTACCTTGAACAGGCGGTTTTAGATGGACAAAAGAATTGAAAACTACAGGATGTAAAATGCTTGTACTTTTTGTCGGGCTAAATTGAAGGTTTCTTGGTCGAACTATTTAACCGCTCTAATTCACAAATGAGGCTGGTGCACTTTTTCCGGGCTGAAGCCGGCGCATACAGAAAATCCTGATAGGCTGATTTCTCTTTATCGGCCTGTTGCAGTTTGCTTCTTTCTGCCGCCCAACGCCTTTGAAAGTAGTCCAGGAAAAGGTCCGGCATGTTCCATTTTTCTGACTCAAAGGAGTAAAGGTTATCGCCCTTGAGCTCAGACTGCCAGTGTAAATAAGGCATTCTCCCCACCGGCTCGGACAAGTAATAACTGTTATAAATTTCCACTATTTTTGCTTTGTGGCGAAGAATAATAAGCAATGGAATATTTGGCAGTGCGTCATAGGTAAAAACGCCTAATGAACCTTCATCCCGCTCGTTAATTCGTCCTGCTATATCTTGCAGCGAGGCCAAAAACAACCGGTTATCTCCTCTGAACTCCTCTTCACTATAGCCGATAATCTCGCGTGCGCACAGTTCTGAAATCGGGCAATCTTTCAAAATAAGCATCCGGAAATGAACGCCTTTTTTAATCGCATGTTCGAATTCCCTGCAATGATGTTTATAACGGGGATCGAAGGTAATTAGCCAGTAAACTTGATCGCCTGAATATAAACCGTGTATGATTTCAGAAAAATCCAGTTCCTTATTGGTTATTCCTAAAAAACCCCGCTTTTTAGCATTTATAACGGTCCCATCGATATATTTTGTCAGTACGCTATGAAACATCTTCTCAGTTTCTCTGCGTTCTTCAGTCGCAATTATCCAATGGTGAAAAAACCCGACTGAAATGACAACCGATGTAAATAACCCAAACTCGGAAATAATCTTAACCGCCCACACATATTCCTTACCTTCAAGATCAGCCGCCAGGACGCCAAAAATTTTGTAAACGGTAAATCCGCCAAAAATCAGAACCAGCGCGAAAAGCCATTTCAAAATATTAATATTTGATGACATAGTAGTTTACTCCTATGAAGCATCTAAGACCGATAAGACAATATATTTTTAGAAATGTTCTCTATTTATTTTTCATCGCCCCGGCATTCTGGAACAGGTTCGCATTGACCCAGAGGGCTAGTCCGTAGTGGCCGCATAATGGGTGAACATCAATCCGGCAACATAGCCAAGATAAACTACGAGCTAAAAATTAACCAAAAATGACCCCTTACAGATAAATAGTCCCATGTAATCCAATATGAGAGAGAAGCCTGATTTCAGGTTGAACGAAAAGCCCGATAAAGGTACTAATGGGCACTTGCTCCAAAGAACATAAACCGGATGAGCTCGGCAGTAATAAAGGGCTATCACGAAAAGTGATTTAAAAGAGGCTGCCGTATTTGATTATCTGCAATTGGCAGATGTTAAGTGAATTGGCTTTCGGCCAAGAACCGGAAAACTTAAGTTATGAGAAGATTACTTTTAATACTGCTGTTGCTGTTGACTGCTTCCTGCGCCACTTATTATCCTTATGGAGGCAGCTACTCTGCCCCCTATACAGGCTATAACTATTATCAATATCCCAACTATTACGGAAGTTATAGCTACGGTTATCCTTTTTTTGGATTTAATTACAGTTACAGGAATTATGGCGGCTATCGAGGCAGTTATCCTTTTTATGGGCGACATTATGGATACCGTAGTCCTTTTTATGGACGACATTATGGCTATGGCGGCTATGGAAGAGGATTCGGAAACAGCTGGAATCACGGATATGGTGGGCATCATAGGGGCGGCTTTCATCGGTAAAAGCGCACCATTTTTATATCCAATGGGTACGCGATGCATACCAACTGAACTTTCAGCTTGCCCAGCTTCAATAGCTCAACATTATCTGCGTTGAGTGCGCACTTATTATGTCCATCCTTTCATCTCAAAAATATTGCTCGCCTCGCCTAAGCTCGTGCGGTTGACAATTGAATCTAATAATTCTTCGTTTTATCTCCATTACAGCGCCTTTTTCATTGCAACCTCTGCTGGAATCTTCATGGATAGCTTATAGGCAGACAAATGCCGGGCTATCCTCATGCCGGTCAGCGAAAAAATCCGCTAAAACCTGGCACATTCATCAAGCTCTACTTGACGTTTCTTCCGTCAAAAATTGGCTTCATGTTTCCCCATACCCTGCAACTCTGCTCAAGAAACAATTTAGTGCTTATGAGCTCTAGCGTACATACGTTGGCTGATTAATTATTTACAGTAATTTTAAGGATTTAACAATTCGTCGGCTTCTTGACGGCTTCTTTTTAACAATTCTGTTTCTTCTTCAGGAGAACATGATGATCAAGTCTAACCGGATTGAAACCGCCTTGAATCCTGCCTCATGCTCAAACCTTATCCTGATAGTTTCCGCTCTGTTGGCAGCCTGTGAGCCGGCTGTGGAACCTTCGGCGCAACCAAAAGGCCAGGAAAAAAGCGTAAAAACCCAAGTGCTTGAAGGAGGGGCCGCCCTGCTACAAACTAACTCCCCACTGGAATCGATGAACATTTACCTGGATGGCTTTCATGCTTCCAAGGAAGACCCGAGCCATCAAATGGAGGCCCACCATTTTTGCCACCAGGTCAATGAAGACTTCGCCCAGTGCGCGCTGTTTGACGGCAATACACGGCAGGCCAACCTGGTCGGCATTGAATACATTATTTCGGAATCATTATTCGAATCCTTGCCCGAGCAGGAGAAAACATACTGGCACCCGCATAATTTCGAGATTCTGTCCGGCCAGCTTATTGCCCACGGAATTCCCGAAGCAGCTGAAAATGAACTGATGAAAGGCAAGATGAACAGTTACGGGAAAACCTGGCATGTCTGGAATTCCTCGCCCTTTGGGAAAACGGGCGATAAAATGCCCTTGGGCGAGCCCAGCCTGGAATGGTCCTTTAACCGTAACGGCGAGGTGTTACCCGGTTTGGTCGAGCAGCGCAATCAACGGCTGAATGTTACGACCGACCAGCTTCGCTCCAGGCGCACTGACTTGATCCCTTTCGCCAAGCCCCAGAGGGGCGTCGATGCGCTGAAAGGAAAATTTTCAAGGCCCGTAACAGCCATCCCCGGGGTTGCCGATAAAAATACTGAAAATTTAAAATAGCTGTACGACAACCCTTAATGAAACTTCTGACAGAAGAGGAGATAAATCATGTCAACATCACTCTCTCAAGAACCGGACCGGGTCCGGCGGCATACGCTTCCCGACATTAACGAGCGCATTGACGCCGAGACCGATATAACACTACGGCGCTATACCGGCGCAAGCCGGGATACATTAACCCGCCGCATTGCTGAACTGGACAGGGAATGGGATATAGAGCGGGCGCTGGAAACTAATGCTGCCAGCGTTGCCTTACTGAGCCTGGCCTTGTCGAAGTTGCACAACCGCAAGTGGATGTGGTTATCCACAGGGGTCGCGGCTTTTTTGTTGCAACACGCCCTGCAAGGCTGGTGCCCGCCGGTTTCGATATTCCGCAGGCTCGGCATCAGGACGCAGGGCGAAATCGACCGCGAAAAATACACCCTGAAAGCGCTGCGTGGCGACTTCGAAGGCTATCTTAAGTCAAATAAAGGACATAATCATGACAGCTAACCCATCATTTGCCTGTCTTAAAAAAATGGCAAAAATAGCATTCGGCATATTTTTAGGCACTTCTATAGCCGCGTTTGCCGAAACATCGGGCAAGCGTGTTAACGACGCTGTCGCCGACGCGCAAACACCGCGTAGCGTCCGTAGCGAAAGGCCCGAGCAGAAGAAGAACGAGCATGACCGCTCAGATCTGTTCAAAGCACAGAGCGCCTCGCCCTCATCGCCGGCTTTCAATGACCAGCCGAAGGAAGGCAAAATATCGGGCTTTGATTTCTATCGCGATCCTTTAAATGCGGACCAGCCATTTCAAAAGCCCGAAGACATCATGAAAAAAGAGATTGCGGGTAAAACCAAGGTAATGGCGGCGCAGAAAGAGTTATTGGAACAGCGCTATAACCTTACGGCCAAGCTCGACCCGAATGTGGCCATGTCTCGAGGCAAGCCCTTGGCGGTAGGTCCTACGGCCCGATTATCCAGTGGGGTAACCTGGGATGAACTTGCCGGGATGAGTCCGGAAGATATAAAGAAACAGGGAATATTTCCTTATCCTTCGCTGCCTCACCCGTTGCAAGCGAATGGCGGCCAGGTGTTCCCCAAAATGCAGATCGACATGTTCCCGCGGCTGGAGCGTTTTGACGTGGATTTCGATCTGCCTGAAGCCTTTCTGCCGGAGTTTCCGCCGGCGATATTCCTGAACAATCGGCCCGAGCTGGGCGATGTGTCGCGAGGCGAAGTTGTCTCGATCAACAATTACTACCGCTTGTTCAAGGATATACTGACGCCGGTGCAACTCGACGGGTTAAGGCTGTTGCTGACGCCATTCCCTCAAGAGGAATTTAACCCGACCGACGACCGCAAAAGTAAAGACCCCAGCCTCGGGGTCACTTGTTTTGATTGCCATATTAACGGCCATACCACCGGGCAGTTCCACTTGAGTCCCGACATCAGGCCGCAGGAACGCCGTTTCCGGCTTGACACGACGAGCCTTAGAGGCGTGTTCAACCAGCAGATTCACAGTTCCAAGCGCAGCCTTCGTTCGATCGAGGACTTTACCGAGTTTGAACAGCGCACCGCCTATTTCAACGGCGACCCGATTCATGCAATGAAGAAGGGCATGAATGTCCTGGACCGCATCCAGGTCAGCCATATGGCGCAATTGCAGAACATGCTCGACTTCCCTCCCGCGCCCAAGCTCGACCCGGCCACCGGTAAACTCGATCTGGCCAAAGCTACCGAAAGCGAGGCGCGCGGCGAAAAAGTCTTCTTCGGCAAAGGGCAATGCTCAAACTGCCATATGCCGCCGGCCTATCTCGACCACCAAATGCATGACTTGCATCTTGAGCGTTTCCTGAAGGACGAGCCGGGCGATGGCGCAATCAAGACCTTCACGCTGCGAGGCATCAAGGACTCCCCGCCTTATTTGCATGACGGCCGTGCACTGACGCTGGAAGATACCGTGGAGTTCTTCAACATCGTCCTGCAACTCAAACTTAATGCACAGGAGAAGCAAGATCTTGTGGCGTTTA
Source organism: Methylococcales bacterium (assembly GCA_028715725.1). Taxonomy (GTDB): domain Bacteria; phylum Pseudomonadota; class Gammaproteobacteria; order Methylococcales; family Methylomonadaceae; genus JAGXGJ01. The sequence goes on along the minus strand of JAQURG010000009.1, from coordinate 50,724 downwards.
TGCGCCAGCTATAAGTTACACGCTGGGTAGCAAGTCGCCGCGACAAATGCCCGGATAGAAACAACAGCTACGATAGCTCCCAATCTGAAGATCAGGAGCTATCGTAGAAAGCACGTCATCAGGGATGGCTGAAACACATAAATGTGAACTTCTTCATTGATTCTATTGCGCGATACGCCATCGCCCGGTATTTTACGGATCGTATGTTTAGCCGACTGCTTGGGATAACTGTTTGCTGACCACTGAAGGTAGATTTCTGGGCGACTTGATGCGCAGTTGTTTATTGATATTGAATCGGCCAAATACAACCTCAACATCATTGGCTGTCACGCCGAATTCTTTTGCCAGGAACCGAACCATGTGATCCGTTGCTCTTCCGCCTACCGGCGGGGCGGTAACGCTCACTTTGAGCTGATGGCCTTTAGGCTTGCCGATGGCATCGTGTTTTGCGCTGGGTGTGCCTAGTATATTAAGCACCAGGATATCGCCATCCCAGGCGCAAAAACTGTCCATTACCGATCCTTTGCTTCCGGAACCGGCTTTGCGTTGTGATTTTGTTTTTTTCAATGCTGCCTCAGAGTTTAAATCGCAGGGTAAAATTTTGGAAGAATAAATCTTCCCGGTTATTTATAGACTGTATACATAAATATCCGGCATCAATGGATTCAAAAAAGGTATGCGATATTTCGGGCCTTTTTTAATAAGGCGGCCTATTGTTGCACCATTGTCTGCTGGCCGGGTAGAATTGACGCAGGGCTTGACCGGCAAAACAGATCAAATTCGACATCGGGTTTAAAATCGGGTGACGCCTTGTTAGGCGTCAGTTTCTGGAAGCCATGCATGCTGCCTTCCATAGCTTGCAGAAAGCCCGGGACACCCGCAAAAGCAGCCAGACCTAAGCCTGATTGAGCCAGAAAACGACGGCGGGAATAATTTTTAAGATCAGACATAACTCCTCCTCAGGTAGACTCGCCCCTGGTTGAATGTTTGTTTTTATTAGTCATCAGGACGTGGCAGGAGCTATATTAGTATACTGTGATATTCAAGATAATCGTAATGCACAGCTTATTACCGGTCTGAAAGAGAGTGCCTATATCTATTATTTTTGGGCCATCTTAAATGACGGCATCGACATTATAGCCGGCTGCCAATAATTTATTAATTCATTTACGGTATGGCTTTTATGTGCCAATATTTGTAGGAAACAAGTTAACCGAATATGTGTTTAGAGAAAATTCTGGCTTTATTATCCTTAGTAACTGAATAAAGAGATAAGAGTATGCCTTTACTGTCGACATACTGGTATTGTATTTTTAAAATATTAATATTACTTGTTATTGCCAATGGCACGCCGGTCATTATTAATAAAATCATGGGCAGCCGGTACTCATGGCCGGTGGATAAAGGACTTAGTTTGAGTGATGGCCAGCGCTTGCTGGGAAAGGCGAAAACCTGGCGAGGAGTGTGTTCAGCCGTTTTTTTTTCGACAGCTGCGGCTGTTTTCTTAGGGGTAGAACCTATGACAGGCGCCTTGCTGGGTGCGCTGGCAATGGTTGGGGATTTACTGTCAAGCTTTATCAAACGCCGGTTGATGCGTACTGAAAGCAGCCGGGCGCGAGGCCTTGATACAGTGCCTGAATCATTATTGCCATTATGGCTGTTGAAAGATTCGCTAGCACTAAACCCGATTGACATTATGATAATTGTTGGGCTTTTTTTCTTAATTGAGGAGTTTATATCGCCGGTTCTTTACAGGTTGCATATTCGAAATCAGCCTTATTAGATAGAAAAGGTTTATAACTCCACAGACACTCAAGGTATTTATGAAAGAGGAAGGGTTGCGGGTATTAACCTACAATATCCACAAAGGTTTTAACGTGGGCAATCGGAACTTTGTTTTGCATCAGATTCGGGAAGCGTTAATAGAGGCTGATGCCGATTTACTGTTTTTACAAGAGATGCAAGGCAAGCATCTTCGCCATCAAGAAAGAGTTGAGGATTGGCCTGATCGCTCACAATTTGAGTTTATTGCCGAAGGCGTATGGCCGTTTTACGCATACGGCAAAAATGCCATTTATGATGCCGGCCATCATGGTAATGCGATTTTAAGCAAATATCCTTTTGAAAGCTGGGAGAATATCAATGTATCCCCATTCCCCTGGGCCAGCCGCAGTCTTCTGCATGGCGTTATTCATCTGCCCAGAAGCAACAAGGATGTGCATATCGTTTGTATTCATTTTGGATTGATGGGTAAAGAGCGCCGACAGCAAATAGGAAAACTATGTGACCGTATCGACAGTCATGTGCCGCACGATACGCCCCTGATTATTGCCGGCGATTTTAACGATTGGCAGAGGCAAGCCAGTCGGCTTTTTCATGACCATCTGGATTTGAAGGAGGCTTTTCGGCAAGCTCATGGCTATTATGCGCGTACATTTCCTGCCTGGTTGCCTTTTTTGCAAATGGACCGTATCTATTATCGCGGCCTGATCCCGGTATCGTGCGACAGGCTGGCTCATTCACCCTGGCACATGCTTTCTGATCATGCGCCTCTTGCCGCTACATTCACCTTATGAACAGCAAACAGAACACTGAACAGTCCAGATTAACCTTACCCAATTTGCTGACAGGGTTCCGGTTTGTCGCCGCTCCAGGCTTGTTATGGCTGGCATGGCATGGCTATGGAGTTGATTTTATGGGTCTGTTAGCCATCGCCTTTTTAACTGATTTACTGGATGGACTGGTTGCACGGTTAACCGGACAGATCACCCAGTTTGGCGCCACGCTTGACAGCTGGGCGGATGTAATCACCTATCTGACCATCGCTGCCGCTTGCTGGTGGCTATGGCCGGATATCGTCCACAGAGAGCTTTTTTTTGTCGGCCTGATTGTAGCAAGCTGTCTATTGCCGGCTGCTGCCGGCTTTAGCAAATTCGGCCAATTTACCAGCTATCATACCTGGGGAGTAAAACTGGCTGCCGCATCGATGGGCCTTACCTTATATGTGCTGTTTCTGGGTGGCCCGGTATGGCCGTTTCGGATGGCTGCCGTGATCTGCATACTTGCAGCCATCGAAGAAATAGCGCTTACCCTGCTCTTGTCCGAACCCGAATCCAATGTGCGTTCAGTCTGGGATGTGATAAAACGACCCGAACAACGCACTCGCTAATGCAGTTGCAGTGAAATCCGCGCCTGTTTCGCAGCGATTGACAGGATAAAAAAGAAAACACAGTTTAAGCAAGGCTCATTGTTGCTAGAACAAAGCCTGGAAAGCTGACCCGTGATTAGCGGTTTCCAGAACGCCGATAATTTCATTACACTCCATGATGGTTTTGTCTTCCCGTACAATATGATCAGCCAGAGCTGTAATCGCACGCCAATTGGATCTTTCATTAATAAAGCTGAACGCCGCCCACAATAACTCTGCAATTTTTTGCCGCCTAAGCTCTGAATTTGCAAGAAAACAATTAAGATACTCGTTGATGCACTCTATATCCGAAATGCCGCCAAAGTAATACAGGGCATTTAAATAAGTGAAACGAGGGTTAATCAGCAACCCATCCCGCTGCGAAATATATTTTGCTTCCGCCAAAGGCCCAACCAGGATATTGATCATATCAGCTTCAAAAGCTTGCTGATAAGCCATCTTCTGTTCTGAAGAAAAACCGCTGGTCGCCTCTTCAATCGAGGAGGGTAATGTATGGATTAAGCGGCCTCCGTCTATATTGGCGATATATTTAATATCAGGATTGCCTAAAAACCGGGATGATTGCAAGCCATCATTAACAGGCGTTATAAAAATCTGAAAAAATACCGGCGGCAGTCGTTTTTGTTTATTGCCGAAATAAATAGCCGCTGCATGCCCGGCTTCATGAACAGCGACTTTTCTGTTGACTTCCTGATAAGTGGGATTTATGGCACGGTTAAAAATGTGGTTACGCTTCATGATATTGATCCGGCAATTAGGATATATTAAATTTCGAATTAAGCCGTAACAGGCCATTCGCTCCCGATAGCTTCTATCGGGCGGAGTCAATATTAAAAGCGTTTTGTTAAAGTATTCTTAAAGTTTCTAAATAGATGCGCCAATCACTAACTTGGCCGTTGAGAGCATCAGAATACCGGCTACAAGGAACAATCAGATAGTTCACAATAAGCGTTGCGGCCGTATATTATATCAGCCGACAGATCAGGCCGGGGTTTTGCCATTTATTCCCGACGATTACCTGAGCTAAAAGGCCAAATCATTCACGCTCAATATAGCCAGTAAAATCGATACAATAATGCCGGCGATCATCAGCCCCAAGGTGATTATCAAGGCCGGCTCCAGTAACGCCAGCATTCGCTGTATCGCTACCCTGAGCTGTTTGTCATATATGGTGGCCACGCGTAACAGCATTTCTTCCAGGCGCCCCGTTTCTTCGCCCATTTTAACCATTTGCATGGCCATTTTAGGGAAAAGGCCCTTTTTCAGCAGAACATCCGATAAATGTTTACCTTGTTTTAACTGCTCTTCGGCCTCCTGAATGGCGCCCGCTAATACCAGGTTGTCGACAGTTTCCCGCACGATAGCCAGCGCCGACAATATTGAAACGCCATTGCCCAACAGGGTTCCCAGGGTGCGGCTGATGTTGGCGGTTTCCTTGTTTAAAATAATGGTTCCCGCCAGCGGCAGCTTCAGAAAACGAGCGTCCCAAACTTTCTTTCTTACTGGATCGGCTAACTGGAAACGCATATAGCCGGATACGAAAATAATACCGCCCAATAACGCCCACCAGTAGCTTTGCAGCCATTCCGCCATGCCAACAACAATCCGGGTTGATACGGGCAGCGCCTTACCCGCGCTTTCAAACATCTCAGTAAACTGAGGGACAACAAAGGTCAGCATCACAAACAGGGATGCCAACGACATTATCAGCAGGATGACAGGATAGATTAATGCCGTACTGACAGTATCTTTTAACTCCTGAGATCGTTCCAGATAATCGGCCAGGCGCGTCAATACATTACCCAAGCTACCGCCAGCCTCGCCTGCCCGTATCATGTTCAAGTAAAATTTGGTAAAAATACCCGTCTGCTTTTCCATCGCGTCAGCTAATGAAGAGCCGCTTTTTACTCTGTCCAGTATACGCCCAATCAGCTTGCTTAGCCGTTCATTATCTTCAGTCAAATCCATCAATATCAGCAATGATTTATCCAAAGGCAAACCGGAATCCAATAAGGTCGCCAATTCGCCGGTCAATATTGCAATGTCTTTTCGTGATAATTTTGATCGTTTCGTGCCCAGGCCCAGGCCGAGAAAAGACCGGCTGCTGGCGGGTTTTACACGAATAGGGATAAAACCTTCCGACTGCAAAGCTGCAATCAGGAGTTGTTCATCAACCGCGTCTCTAAGTCCTTCTTCGGTTTCACCCAGGCTGTTGACGGCTTTATAGGTAAATAAAGGCATCTTCAGGCTTCCGACGTGACGCGCAATACTTCTTCCAATGTGGTAATGCCCTGTATCACTTTAACCAGGCCATTTTCATAAAGGGTTTCCATGCCTTCTTCAATAGCCAATTTTTGAATAGCGCCTGCTTCCTCGTGCGCCATAATTAATTTACGGATAGGATCGGTCATCGGCAAAAATTCAATAATAGCCAATCGCCCGCGATAACCCATGCCCGCACAGGCGGAACAACCGGCCGGTTTGTATAGAACAATCTCGCTTTCAGGCGCAAATCGATTCAAGCGAAGTTCTTTAACAAGCTCAGGCGGCGGTTTATAGCCTTCTTTACAAACCGGACATAATTTTCTTACCAGACGTTGTGCCAATATGCCGTTGACGGTAGAGGTCAGCAGATATTCCTCCAGCCCCATATCAAGCAACCGCGTGATGCCGCCCGCTGCATCATTGGTATGCAGAGTGGATAATACCAAGTGACCCGTTAGTGCTGATTGCACGGCAATTCTTGCTGTTTCCAGATCCCGCATTTCACCGATCATGATGACGTCCGGGTCCTGGCGGACAATAGATCGCAACGCCGACGCAAAAGTCAATCCGATCTGGGGCTTTGCCTGAATCTGATTAACCCCTTCCATCTGATATTCTACGGGGTCTTCAACAGTAATAATTTTTCGCTCCGAGGTGTTGAGCTGCTTTAATGCTGCATACATTGTTGTTGACTTACCGCTGCCGGTAGGACCCGTGATCAGAATAATGCCATGCGGCTGCGCTAACACATCGGTAAACTGCTCCAGATGACGGCCGGCAAACCCCAGTGCAGCAAAATCCAGAACCGTATTTTCCTTATCGAGCAAACGGATAACCACGCTTTCGCCGTACATCGTAGGAATGGTTGATACCCGTAAATCCAGCTCTTTGCCTAGCATTTGTATTTTAATACGGCCATCCTGGGGCAATCTTCGTTCGGCTATATTGAGTTTAGCCATGATCTTGATGCGCGAAATGACTGCCGCTGTTGACTTTATGTTGGGCGCATCAATCTCCTGCAAAACGCCGTCCACGCGCAGCCTGACTTTCAAAGCTTGCTCAAAGGGTTCTATATGTATGTCTGATGCCCTGGTTTCAATAGCCCGTTGCATGATCAAATTGACCATTTTAATAACCGGGGCTTCACTGGCCAGATCTTTCAAATGCTCCAGATCTTCTTCACCCAGATCATCCATCGCCAGGTCATCGGCCTGTTTGTCCTGTGTCTGCCCTTCTCCATACTGCACCGCTAACGCCGCATCGATTTCGGAGAGCAAACCTACTTTGGGGATGATCTGTTTACCTGTCGCCAATCTCAGAGCATCAATAACAAACTGATCTTCAGGGTCCATTAGCGTAATAGTGATGGTATCCGCGCTATTATTTAAGCCAATGGCATGATAATTTTTTAAAAAACGTAAAGATACGCTTTCGGGCAGTTGCATTTCCAACGGGTACTGATCCGATTTAACCTTCTCAAAATGACCCGATTCGACAAACGCATCCGCTACATCAAGCTCTGAACAGAGTCCCAGCTTTACCAATAGCTGAGGCAGACTTTCCGCCACTGCGGTTTTTTGAACCCGCTCAACTTTTTTTAATTCCGAAACAGACAGTTTATTTCTTTCTTGCAATGTTTTAAGTAAAGCCTCATAGGCCATATCATTTTCCTTTATCAGAAGGCTTTAAATTATTCATGGAGCGGGCGTTTTCTTCTAAAACAGACTTTTTTACCGTTATTACCGAACCGAAAATTGGCATTCCCGGCTGACAATGATAATCTACTGAATTAAAAGCGACTTAACCTCATATGATCAGGTAGCTTATGGTAGTTTTTTCGAAAAACATCAACATCAACAATACCCTTCTCAATTATCACATACTCTTTATAGAGTAACTTGATAAAGAGCCTTATTATTTGTTCCATCTATCGTACACATGAACTTCAATGACACTTCAACCCTCAAACCCCGGCAAAAAATCCTGCCGCCTCTATGCCGGCAATGGCGCAACGTTCATCCTGATCAGAGACATCTCCACTGATCCCGACTGCGCCAAGGAGATTATTGTCGGCGTCACGAATCAGCACTCCGCCCGGAACCGGCATTATTTTTCCATCGGCGACATCTATTAATGCATTCATAAAATCCGGACGTTGCACCGCCACCCCTGCCAGACTGCGGGATGATACGCCCATATTAACCGCACCCCAGGCTTTCGCAGTAGCAATTTGCTGCCTGATCATGCTGGCGCCATCTTCTCTTTGCATCGCTTTGGCATGACCTGCGACATCCAGCACGACCACCGTTAAAGGGGCCAAATTTAATTCTCTCGCTATATGAACGGCTGTATTTATAATAAAATTGGCTTGTTTCAATGTTAATACTGTCATTAGCAACTCTTGGTTATTTTAATAGCGGTAAAAGGTAAGATTCTACCTTGCCGGCAATAAACGGTTGTGCTTTGGCATTGGGATGCAGCCCATCCGCCTGCATCATGTCCTTATTCAGGGCGAGATCTTCGAGAATAAAAGGCACAAACGGAACATTCAGCTCTGTTGCCAGTTGCGGGTAAACATTGTAGAACATATCAACGTAACGTTTGCCGTAATTGGGGGGAATTTTCATGGCCAGAAACATGACTTTTGCGCCGGCTTTTTGGGCATGATGAGCAATCCCGGCAAGATTCTTTTTCATCTGCTGAGGTGGCAGACCGCGCAGGCCGTCATTTGCGCCCAATTCAATGATGACAATTGCAGGTTTTTGCGCAGCTAAAATCCGGTCGATTCGCGCCAATCCACCCGCGCTGGTATCGCCGCTGATACTTTCATTGATGATTTTATAGCCGGTCTTTGATTTATCGAGTTTTTTTTGTAACAAAGCAACCCAGCCCTGGTCCACTTCAATTCCGTAGCCAGCACTGATACTATCTCCTAATACCACGATCGGCTTGGCCATAGTCGTCATGGATATTAACGAAATTATCGCGGCAATTAAAAATTTAGGCATATGCATACTCTAAAAGACACATTAAACGATATTATAGTAACGGAAAATCTGGGTAAGTCAGTAACGATTTCAGACGGGACGCTGCATATCTTGTCATCGATAGATTTGATAATCAAATCCGGCGAAAGTATTGCTATTGTCGGCGAATCAGGCTCAGGAAAGTCCACGTTAATCAGTTTGTTGGCAGGTCTGGATACACCCAGTTCCGGGTCAATCCGGCTGAACGGGAAATTATTAACCGCCATGAATGAAGACGGCAGGGCCGCCGTCCGTAATGAGCTGATAGGTTTTGTTTTTCAGTCTTTTCAATTATTACAAGGGCTTACAGCGCTGGAAAATGTCATGCTGCCCCTGGAATTAAGCGGCGATAAAAATGCTAAAGCTTCAGCTACCGCTTTATTGCACCGGGTTGGCTTGTCTCATCGTTTATCGCATACGCCAAAGCAGCTTTCCGGCGGCGAACAGCAACGCGTCGCTCTTGCCAGAGCTTTTGTCACCAGGCCCGCGATTCTTTTTGCCGATGAGCCGACAGGCAATCTGGACAGTAAAACCGGCGCAACTATCATTGATTTACTGTTTGAACTGAACCAGGAAAACAAAACTACCCTGAGTCTGGTAACCCACGACTCTACATTGGCTTCGCGCTGTCAACGGATAATTAAACTGGACTCCGGCTGCATGGTCAGCCCCTAGCCCCTCATCAGCCAGGTCTTAACATTTTTTGCAAGAGGCCGTTTGACTGGAACGGGAGGTATCAAGCACAAGCTAAAAAACCGGAACGGATGCCGGGCGGCATTAAACGTATGGAAGAACTGAAATGATAGGTGTGGCAGCTGATTTTTTCACTAAAATAATCAGGGATGCTACTGCTTGTCCGATTTAGCCGGAAGCTGATCTTTATTTAATAATTGATAAATACCCTTGCATCCCTCGCAACAAAACGCTTTATCCCCTTCTTTGGTTTTCAATACAAATCCAGGCGTTTCCACTCGCAATCCGCAAAGATCGCACACTTTTTTTCTATCAGTCATTATATTAGCTATATTACTTTAGCGTTTTATCCATATTAGCAAAATATGAATTTGTCCACAACAGATGGAATTTATTCCCTTTAAACTGATCAATGTCCAGGTTGAGGCCTGTAAACTGTCCGGTGTTCATACTGTAGATATTTGAAATAACGGCAAAAATAATTATCTTTAACAGCCGCCGGCAATATTTTTAACAAGATAAACCCGTACCTGACAAAATGATAACTCAGCCAGCAGATCAGTATAATCAGTTAACTATAGCCGACTTACCCTAACCGCAACCAGAAAACTAAAGTGACTTTCTTTTCCAATTCAGGCCCATCACAAGATCACCCATGCGAACAAAGGGTCGAGCAACTCAATAGCCAATGCCGTTGCGTATCGCTGAACAAGAACGCTATGCAGGCGGAATTATTGCGCCGGCAAGACGATATTGATTTGTATCGAATGATCATTGAAGAACGTCCTCATCTCTTTGCAGAATCCGCTGTCTTTGTCACCGATGCCTGCATACAGAGACAGAGCGATATTATTGCGGCAATAGAAAGCGTTATCGCTTTGCCTGCTTATCAGGAGCGCGCCCTTATGTACGCTCCTGAATCTGCTAAATTCATTCCCAAGGCGCACAGTGTCTTTTTCGGCTATGACTTTCATATGGACGCAGAAGGGCCGCAATTAATTGAAATAAATTCGAATGCCGGCGGAGGCTTGCTCAACGCCATCGTGGCGCGTACCCAAAAAGAAGTCTGTTGTGATCTTGCGTCTGAAGAATTAATGGTAGACGCAACGATCACTCATAAGCCGGAACAGGTATTTATTGAGATGTTTCTTGAAGAGTGGTAGACTCAATTGATAAGCGCCCGGCTATATCAGGGACAAACCACTAATTTCCGCACCCACGGCGGCGGTTTTGCCCCGGTTATCGTAGTTCCATGCCGGGAGAATGAACAGGGTGAATGACGGCAGGCATATCCTCCGACCCTGACAATTTGTTCAGGAGCCTTGGGGAAATTTCCGGTAATATTCAGACTTATTTCGCCGGAGTAACTGAAACTTTTTTGAGCCTTTGGCAAGTATCTTTGGCGTCTTCACAGGGCGTGAATTCGTGCGACTCTCTGTCTATGCAGACTCTCACCTCATCCAGCGTTTTACTGCTGCTCTTCGGCCCGCCCTCGGTACAGGACAGATAGATCTCATCAGCATCAAGTCCGGCATTGTTCTCTATAAACAGAGCTTCAATTTTATCGGCTTTGGGTGCGCCTGAAAGGCGCGGAAATTTCAACTTGCTGAAGATTTCTCCTGTCAACTCAAAATACGCGCTCCGTGCAAGTCCGCTGCATGTGCCATGGGTATCCCACTCATGCCGGATCAAAAAATCCGAGGGCGTGAACACATAAATTTTCTGCTTATCGATCGCGTCCGCCGAACCGCCGCCTTTGCAGTTTGCAGGATTGCCGCTCCCACATTCGGGCCATAAGCCGTGCACGATGAACTCGCGTTTTTGTTTGCATTGAGGCTCATTCCTCTTATTGCCGGGATGCGAACGGCAGAATTCCGGCGACCATGATAAACTCAATACATAGTATTTGAATTGACCTGCGGTGTTTCTATCACAAACCTGTTCGTTTTGCTCAGTCCGCTCTGCCGCCACAGCTGCGGAAGCCAGAACCAGAACTGCAAATAAAATTCTTCGAATCGTCTTCATGTCAATCTCCTTCAGGGTGATACAAAATAACCGGTGAATAATTATAAAAAAGTAATTTACAATATCGCTCAGGGAGAGTGGATTTTTTATCCATCATTTCTTAGCACGGAAAGCTATTATTCTACCCAATGATTTCTCAATAGAAGTGCTTGCGCATTAACCGCAAACTAAAGCGGCAAGCTGCAATGATCAAGCATAAGCTGTCTTGCCATTAATGACCGAGTTAAACCGCAGATGAAAAACAGCTGTTTAATATTAACGCGCAGGTTTCTGATATATCTACTCGGAATTGGCCTATGCACAGGTTGTACAACATTAGAGTCTCGCCTGTCTATCGAGCCCTATATCAAAAACAAACCGATGCGTAATGAACTTGAACAGGTTGCAGAAGAATATTGCAGAAGAAGCCGCGCCGAATCAAAGTCGCAACCTGATTTTATTTTTACTACGGATGGCTGTTCGCGCTGGCCTGATGACTCCTGGGCAGCCTGCTGCATTGCTCATGATATCGCGTATTGGTGCGGAGGCAGCGCACAGGATCGTAAAGAAGCTGATCAGGAACTCATGCACTGCGTGAATAACAAAACACAGGTTATAGGAAATATTATCTATGCGGGTGTGCGAATAGGAGGATTGCCCTGGCTGCCCACTCCTTGGCGTTGGGGATACGGCTGGGATAACTGGCCGGCAAATTATGAGCATTCACAGTCCTTGCGGTCCGTAAAAAAACTGATGGATGAACTTAAAATTTATAACATAATTGAGCAGCACTTGTCGGCAAAGAAGAGGTAATGGGGCTTATAATCGAATTGAGTTAAACAGGATTTGAGAAAGATCGATAAAGTCCCTGCCGATTAAATGCATGAAGAGATAATGTTTGTGTTGATATGACTGGGAGGAAAAACCGATGAATAATGATGCCCCTGGACTCCGGATGGCCTATGAAGGTTCGATGCGGAATGGAATTTATGTCTTTATAATTTTTGGCCTGCTTTCCATCCTTGCGACACTATGGCTGCTGTATAGAAAACACACTTTAAAAACTAAATACATATTATTAGTTGTCTGGGGCATCTTTCCCCCGATGTGGTTTCTTATAGAGTATTTTTTTATTTATATGCCTTATGGAGTAAAGGATTCTTTTGTTTTTTTTCAATATGGACAGGATATCGCCTCCAAACTTTGGGGGGCTGTTTTCGCTTTAATCTCGATCGATCTTTATAAAGCTAACGAAGAAAAAAAGAAAACTGTTAAAAAAGAAGAAGAAGCAAAGAAATCCCGGAGCCATAAACTGAATGACTGAACGTTATCATTAAAACGGATATTTAAAAAAAATGGCATTTTTTCAAGCAAAAGACAATACTTCTCTCTTTTTTACTACGCTGCCGGCGGATTCACAGAAGGCATCGGTGGTGTTTTTACATGGCGTAGGCGAACACATCGGCCGCTATGAAGCCATTTTTGAGTCTTTTGCAGAACAAGGTTACAGCTGTTATGGCTTTGACCAGAGAGGCTTCGGGCGTTCTGAAGGCAAGCGCGGGCATATCAATTCCTTTATGGACTATGTCGATGACCTGGCTCAATTTATCTCTGAAGTTGTTAATAAGGACGATTCCATTAAACCGGTTTTCTTATTCGGGCACAGCATGGGAACCATTGTCATTTTGGCTTATGCTTTACAATATTCCTGTCATGTACAAGGCTTAATCATTTCGTCATGCCCTGTAAAGTTAGCCTACCGGTTTGCCGATATGGGCAGTTTTTTTGCCGATGTATTATCAGGAATAGCGCCTCGGTTAAATATTCCCAACCTGATTGATCCCGCCGAATTGACGGACGACCCTCAAGTGATTGAAGCCTTCAAGCACGATCCCTTTATAGTGAAAACCGTCTCGATCAATTGGCTGCATGAGTTCAAGCTGGTCCGGAAAAATATTTTGCACGAAGCGGGCCGGATTTTACTCCCGACATTGATCTGTCATGGTAGCGGAGATCACATTGCTTCTATTGCAGGCGCAAAATCATTGTATGGAAAACTGGGCAGTGAGGATAAATCATTAGCTGTTTTTGATGGACTAAAGCATGAGCTTTTAAACCATAGACCCAACGAGAAGGCGCAAGTGTTAAAAACAGTTTTCGGATGGTTGGATACACATTGTTAGGTTTTCGCTCAAAAAGCCTTAAGCCGGATTCATCGGCGGGTAACCAATGCTGTCTTCTGGGCTAGCGGCCTGAGTTCTCCAGGCGCATCGTTATGCTTTTTCGCTTAAACAGCGCTTCTATCTCCCTTCGCAAACTCTGCTTTTAAGCTATCTCCCGTTAAGCAAACTAAAGCTTGCAGATTTATCGACCGTTTCACTAAAAATGCTAAAATGTACCGTTCACCAGCAACCCCACCTAATAACTTACTTCATGCCTAGCAACTTAAAGCTTCCTATAGAATCACTGAAACTCAATGTCGATTTGACCGGTTTTAAACATTCGGAAACGCCCCGATTGTATAACAGTATTTTAGGACAGCCCAGAGCCCAGTCGGCACTGGAGTTTGGTGTCGCCATGCCCAACCCCGGCTATAACATTTTTGTCATGGGCGAACCGGGATTAGGCCGTCTGACCATGATTACAGATCATCTTTATGCCACTGCCCAATCCTTGCCGGCGCCGTCTTCCTATGCTTATGTGGATAATTTTGACAATTCCAGAGAGCCGGTCGCTATTGAATTGCCGGCGGAGTATGGGCAGGTGTTCAGCAAGGATGTTGAAAAGCTGATCGACAATTTACTGGCAACTTTTCCTGCCTCTTTTGAAAGCCCCGCTTATCAGCAGAAGAAATCGGCAATCGAGCGCGATTTTAACCAGAGCTACAACTATGCCATTGATCTGGTTGATAAGAAAGCTCAAGCTTTTAATATAGCCTTATTCAGGGAAAGTGAGTCAATTACATTTGCGCCTATACGGAACAAAAAATCATTGAATGAAGATCAGTTCATGCAACTGCCGCAACCTGAGCGTGAAACCTTTCATCAACAGGTTGAAGAACTGGAAGAGTATCTGAGTGAGGTATTACTGGAGTTACCCCAGTGGCGCAGGTCTATGGTTGAAAAAACCAGGCAGCTTGATAATGACACGGTCAGTTTGGCTATAGAGCCTTTGTTTGCTGAACTCAATGATAAATATCAAAACATTGACGATGTCATCACTTATTTATCGGAAATCAAAAAAAATCTGGGCAATACCATTGCTGATTATCTGATGCCGGGAAAATCTCTGGAATCGCGGGATACCATCACAAAAAGCCAGATACTGAGCGAGCAATACGCGCCTAATATTCTGGTCGATAATAAACTGGAAAGCGGCGCACCGGTCATTTATGAGCCGCATCCGATTTATCAGAATCTGTTTGGCCGTATCGAATATGTCAGCGATCAGGGCGCCCTGGTGACCAATTACCGGAGAATCTGCGCGGGTTCACTGCATAAAGCCAACGGCGGTTATTTAATTCTCGACGCAGAGAAACTGCTAACCTATCCCTTTGTATGGGAAGGTCTTAAAAGGGCATTGCAATCAGGCCGCATTGAAATCGAATCGCCGTATTCAGAGCAGTTGGGCATTAACACCGTTACTTTAAAGCCCGAGGTCATTCCGCTCAATGTTAAAGTGATTTTGGTTGGCTCGCGCGACATTTATTATCTGCTGGAAGAACTGGATAATGAATTTAACGAGATGTTCAGGATACTGGCCGACTTTGATGATCATATTCCGCTTACCGATGAATCCATTCAGGGATTCGCGATGTTAATGCTTAACCAAGCGGCGGATTCAGGCGCCCAACCGTTAACACACGCAGCCATTGAAAGCCTGATCGAGCATAGCTGCCGACTGTCAGAGAATCAGCATCAATTCTCTGCCCACATCAAGGACTCCCTGGATATTATTGCTGAAGCCAACCTGTTTTGTAAGAAGGCCAACCACAGCAAGATTGACAGATCGCATATTGCCCAGGCTCTGGCTGCCAGAGAATACCGCAACGGCAGATTATCGCAGGCCATACTCGAAGAAATGCTCGAAGGCACTATTTTGATTGATACCGAAGGCGAAGCTATCGGCAAAGTCAACGGCTTGACTGTCCTGGAAATAGGCGGCAGCAGCTTCGGCGCTCCGGCCCGCATTACCACCACAGTTTTTCCGGGTTCGCGCGGCATCGTTGATATTGAGCGGGAGGCAGAACTGGGCCAGGCCATCCATTCAAAAGGGGTCATGATATTAACGGGTTACCTGGGGCATTCTTATGCCCAGCAATTCCCTTTAGCCATATCGGCCAGCATTGCCATTGAGCAATCCTACGGTGATATCGATGGCGACAGTGCTGCCTTGGCTGAACTCTGCTGCCTTATCTCTGCACTCACACGGACGCCAATCAAGCAAGCCTTTGCCGTTACCGGCTCCGTCAATCAATACGGCGAAGTACAGGCAGTCGGAGGTGTCAACGAAAAAATAGAAGGTTACTTCAGGCTTTGCCGGGCCCGCGGTCTTAATGGAGAACATGCCGCTATTATTCCTGCCGCCAATAAACGCAATCTGATGTTGAAACAGGAAGTGATTGATGCCGTCGCGCAAGGACTGTTTGCGATATATGCAGTCTCTAATGTTAACGAAACCCTGAACCTGTTAACCGGGCAACTGGCCGGCGAACTGGACAGTGAAGGGTTTTATCCGGAAAACAGCATCAACTTTAAAGCCATCTTCAGATTAAAGGAAATCTCGGATATGGCGACCGATGACGATAAAGAGGAAGGGGCTTAAGACGATTCAGCTGAATTATTGCCGCTATAAAAAGAGCCGCCCGCGCAGCAACTCAATGGCCGACCTCTGTAATAACCACATCAATGCCGTTGTGCCTTAACCGCGATCTGATGGCATTAACACTGGCAGTCTGGGTAAAAGGCCCCAGTTTGACCCGATACCAATTTACATTGCCCACTTTCGCTTTCTGAACCTTTGATTCTATACCCATCGAAGCCAGCCTGGCCCTTAGCTGATCGGCTTCTTTAAAGCTCATAAAAGAGCCAGCCTGCATTATGTATTGAGTATTTTTGGCCTTGCCGACTTGTTCTTCCCGCATACGGGTTTCAATTTCGTACTCGGGTACAACCACCTCTTTTTCGGGCAAAATAGTATAAAAGTCAAACTGAGGAAGCTTGGGCTCCTGTTTGGTTTCAGGCTTTGGCTCTTCTTTGGAGATTTCGGCTTTTTCATCGCCTGCCTTTTCTGGCGCCGGCTTTGAACCTGTGCTTAAATAAACCACAAGTACGACAAATGAGATGATAAACCCGGTAATCAGCATCCATTTCCACAGGCTTATACTGGAATTTCCGGAATGTCGGTCGAATTGCAGCCTGCGCGCTGCGGCAAGCCTTCCCTGAGCTCTTCGCTCATTAACTCTTGATTTATAATCTCTGGTCATTACATGGCTTCAGGTGTATTGATATTTAACAGTCCCAGTCCGTTTGCCAATACCTGTTTTACTGCAGAGACGAGATTCAGTCTGGCGTTCCGGATTCCGTCATCTTCAACAAGGAACTGATGAGCATTGTAATAAGTATGAAATTCAGTCGCCAGGTCACGCAGATAATGGATCACCTGATGCGGTTCATATTGCAAGGCGGCACGTTCAAGAACTTCCGGATACCGGGCCAAGGTTCCCAGCAACAGCACTTCATGTTCTTCGGTCAATCCAGTCAGATTCCGCATACCCAGTAACAGATTTCTTTCCAGGCCCTTCTCATCCAGCTGGCGGAATACACTACATATTCTTGCATGCGCATATTGCACATAAAATACCGGGTTTTCATTCGATTTTGAGGTCGCCAGCTTTAAGTCAAAATCCATGTGCTGTTCAGATCGGCGCATGACATAAAAAAAGCGCGCCGCATCCTTGCCAACTTCATTACGCAGTTGCCGCAAGGTGACAAATTCACCTGAACGAGTCGACATTTGCACTCTTTCCTCGCCACGATAAAGAACAGCAAATTGTACTAACAGTACCTTTAATTTGGACTCGTCAGCGCCCAAGGCCTGGATGGCGGCTCTGACTCTGGGGACATAACCGTGGTGGTCTGCGCCCCAGATATCGATAATCTGATCAAAACCGCGGTCCAGCTTGTCCATGTGGTAGGCGATATCCGAAGCAAAATAGGTAAACTGACCGTTTTCCCTGACCACTACCCGGTCTTTCTCATCGCCTAACTGACTGGATGCAAACCAGGTCGCGCCATCCTGCTCATAGAGATGTCCACCAATACGCAGACGTTCGAGCGCCTTTTCCACCGAACCGTTATCCATCAACTGGCGTTCAGAAAACCATTGCTGATATTCAACGCCAAACTCATTCAAGTCAACCTTGATGTCTTCCAGAATATTATCCAGCCCGAACTGAAAAAAATCCCGATAGAGCGACGGTCCCAGCAAGGTTTTTGTCCGGTCAATCAGCGCGTCAATATGCACTTCCTTATCGCCGCCCTGCGGCTCATCCGCTGGTATATTTTCTAATACCTGTTCTATCCGTCTATGATATTGATCACTGGAATTTTTGTGAATATTCCAGGCAATTTCGCGCACATAATCGCCGCGATAGCCATTGCTGGGAAAATGTACCAGCTCGCCGCATTCTTCCAGATACCTTAGCCAGATACTGGTGGCAAGTATATCCATCTGACGTCCCGCATCATTGACATAATATTCGCGATGCACCTCAAAACCGGCTGCCTCAAGCAAATCAGCAACCACAGAGCCATAAGCCGCGCCTCGGCCATGCCCTACATGCAACGGTCCGGTGGGATTGGCTGAAACAAACTCCACCTGAACTTTTTTACCCGCACCGATAGTGCTTAAACCAAATTTCCGTCCCTCGGCATGAATTTGGCTGACAGTCTGATATTGGGAATCAGGATTGATAAAAAAATTAATAAAGCCGGGGCCGGCCAGCTCCACTTTCAGGACTGCTTCATGCTGAGGCAGTGCAGCGATAATCTTTTCGGCCAGCTGCCGAGGATTCGCTTTTGCCGGTTTTGCCAGAACTAAAGCCAGATTTGATGCAAAATCGCCGTGCTGCGGGTCTCGGGTGCGTTCTATGGTAATATGCGGAGTAATTTCCAGGCCAAGAATACCCTCTGCCTTGAGTACTCCGACGGCTTGCAGGATCAGTTCCTCTATTTTTTGTTTCATTGCTTCACTGCGTAGTTAAATCGGATAAATAGTGACTATTATCCATTAAAATCATTCAATTATCCATTCAAACAATATCAATACAAATCCACCGGATCGACATCCAGCGACCAGCGGACTTTGGCATGTTTAAGCTTAACGATTGCGGGCATTAGCGCATCGAGAAAAACATGCAGTTCCTGGCGTCTCGTGTTTTGAAACAGCAATTGATAACGATAAAGACCTGCGCGCTTCGCCATTGGCGCTGATACCGGCCCCAAAACCTGAGTATGGCCTCTGTTGAGTTCCTGCGCCAATGCTGTGACCGACTTAAGAAAAAGCATCGGGGTATTTATATCCGCAGCCTGTACTCGTAATAATGCCTGATGGCTGAATGGCGGCAACAACGCTTCCTTGCGCTCAGCCAATGCAGATTTGGCGAAACTGCGGTAACTTTCATTGATCAAAGTTAATAATAAAGGATGCTCCGGCTGCCGCGTCTGCATAATGACTTTGCCGGGCTTATCTGCGCGTCCGGCACGGCCTGAAACCTGCATAATCATCTGCGCCAGTTTCTCGGCTGCATGGAAATCGATACTGAACAGGCCGCTGTCTACATCAAGAATCGCTACCAGAGTGACATTGGGAAAATGATGACCCTTGGCCAGCATCTGGGTGCCTAGAATAATATCGACTTTACCCTGATTTATTTGCTGCAAATAGTTTTCCAGTGAGCCTTTACGCTGAGTAGAATCCCGATCCAGACGAACAGTCACCCTATCTTCAAAAAGTTCGGCGAGAACTTTCTCAACTCGTTCGGTGCCTAGTCCCAACGGCGTTAACTGGCCCGCCTTGCAAGCGGGACACTGATGAATCAGTTGATGTTCCTTGCCACAATGATGGCAGCGCAAACGCTCTTCATCAAAATGAATCACCAGATTGGCATCGCAGCGATGACAGCGCGCAACCCATCCACAGCCATGGCAAATCAGCGTAGGCGCGAAACCGCGCCGATTGAGGAAAAGCAATACCTGCTCATTTCTAGCCAGGGTTCCGTGCATTTCCTCAATCAGCGCTTCGGATAAACCTTCCTGCATCCTTTTATTTCTGATATCCATTAATTGCAGGACCGGCTCTATTGCATTTCCAGCCCGCTCCGGCAAATGCAATAACCGGTAACGCCGCTTATCAACATTATGCAAACTTTCCAGAGACGGTGTAGCAGAGCCCAACAAAACCGGAATATGCAACAGTTTGCCGCGCACTACCGCAACATCGCGGGCAGAAAAACGGAAGCCCTCCTGCTGCTTGAATGAGGCATCATGCTCTTCGTCAAGAATAATTAATCCCGGATTTTTTAACGGCGTAAACAAGGCCGAACGCGTACCCAGCAAAATAGAGCATTCGCCTTGCTGCATCCGGAGCCAGCTGATTTGCCGTTGAGTATCGGTTAGCTTGGAGTGAGACAGGGCAATATTGACGGCAAAGCGCTGCCTGAAGCGGTCTTCAAGCTGCGGGGTTAGCGTAATCTCCGGCACCAGCACCAAAACCTGCTGCCCCCGTTCCAGCACGCTGCGAATAATCTGCAGATAGACTTCTGTTTTACCGCTCCCGGTAACGCCTTCCAGCAAAAAAACCTCAAACTGTCCTAGGCTATTGCAAACCGCATCAATTGCTGATTGCTGCTGGAGATTACACTGCAAAACATTATTCCTGAGCAATGCTTCAGGATTATTCGCCTTGGCATCGTTCAATTCAATCTGCAGCAATTGCCTGGCGATTAGCTGCTTTACCGCGGGCCGCCAGTTGTCATTCCACACCGAAAGCTCGGCTTCAGACAGGCAGGAAGAGCATTGAAATTTTTCCAATACGCTTTTCTGTTTGGGCGCTCGTTTCAACTGGCCGCTATCAGTAGCCTTACCCAAGTCAGTCAGCGCATAACGTTTTTCTGATTGAACGACAATGGATTTTCCCTGCCGCAGCGCCGCAGGAAAGGCAGTGCTGATCACCTCGCCCACCGGATGATGGTAATAGCTGCTGGCCCACAGCAACAACCGCAAATCCTTTGCGGATAATAACGGCTTGTGATCCAGAATCCGGATGACCCGTTTTAATTTACCGGTATCCAGTTCGCTCTGCTCCGCAATTTCAAGCAGAAAACCAATTTTTTTACCCAAGCCGAAAGGAACTTCCAGGCGCACCCCCGGTTTGACGTTATCCAGCTCGATATTTTCCTGAGCGAGATAATCGAATAAACGATAAACAGGAACTGGAATGGCAACCTTGAAAATCAGTGATTTGCCGGAAGGTAACTTAGTCATTAATTGTAGCGTCTCGCTCTGGTAATTCTGACTGTCGCATATACCGGACTGTTATTTTCATATTAAGTTGATGTGACGGACGTATCAAAAAATGCAACTTGTTACACTTCACCAAGCCTACGCATTACAAAAAGTGATTAAGCTTCTGTAAGCTCACTAAAAAAAGCAGTTCCGGCATCGCTTAACACATAATGTCCACGGCTGTTTTTAAACATAATGCCTCGGATAATTAAATGACTATTGATTTCGTCTTCAATGCTGCGCGACACGCATAGTTTACAAGTATGTAGAATATCGCTGTAATGCTCTTCCGACATAGCGACAGAAAGGTCTTCCAATCCGATTCCGGCGCGATGATCGGTGAGCACGTCGAAAAGATAGCCTTTCTCTGTAACGATACGCCCGATAATAATCAGCAACGCTTGAATCTTAATAGTCGCCTCATTCGCATCGCCGCCATTCATTTCACGGATGAAAAAAAAGCTGCTGTTTTTATGTATCAAGTCAAAATTAATACGCTGATACAGTTGCCGATATTCATCAAAGTTGATAAAAATCTCGTTATACAGCAAGTTCTCTTCCAACTCGTTTGTTTTAACGACATAGCTGTGCTTATTAATGGTCTTGCCTTTAACCAGATCGTTGTAAATTGCTTGGCTGAGCTCGTTACTAATCATAAGATAAACTCGCGTTTGTTGTATTCCAGCACTTGATTTTGATAACGGATACTCTGCTGAGGTTTGTTAAAGCTCACCTGCACCTTGAATTTTTTGCCGTACCGCTGTTTAAAACTGCTTACGCCGTACAGCAAATAGTTCAGTTGATAATCCTGCTTTAACTTTTCCGCCAGCAGGTTGTGTACAACCAGATATAAATCATCGACCGGCGGTTTAATATCAAACTGCTTGACCAACTGGTCGATTCTCCGCTTGATGGCATTATGCCGGTCATTCTGCTGCCTATCATTAAAGGTCTTGATCTGGGCCGAGCTATCGCTACGTTTTCGCGCACTTTGCTGTATCAGATATTCATTAAAGTAAATCATGTGATTACGATCATGCCATTCGATACGGGCTTCCTGCCCGGCTGAATGCGTTTTAAGACCGTAAAAATAGAGCGTTTCCGAATCCAACGACTTGAAAATGTATTTCTCTTTCAGGCTTTCGGTAAAAGTGCTTTGCGCCAAAGCTTGTAAATTCAAATACGCCTTTTCAATCGCATCATAGGTCAGCCTGTGCCGCCGTTCCTGGTGCAAATAGCGTTGCAGAGCCTGCTTGACCTTTTCCACCGCTTTGTAATGACTGAGTATCGACAGTTTATATTGATCGATATAATAGCTATCGGCTTCATGACCCCGAATACCGTAAAGTCGGCTTATATCGTCAATCACAGTCAACGGCGCTTTGGTTTTGCTGTATTCCCTGGCGTTAAGAAACTCCAAAGTGGGAATAATTTCCCGGTCATAAATCTTTTTTACCTGCGCCAGAATTTCCCGGTGCTGACGGGATTCATTCAATGACAACAACGCCTGATCATGATCCAATCGTTGAGATAAGCGGTCAGCTTCAAACTGCAAATGATCGGTATTACTTTGAATCTGACTGTTAATTTTACGCAATAAATCAAAAAGCTGGTCATGCTGTTCAAGGAAGTCGAGGTTATCTTCGGCAAAGCTTAACGATTCAAGTCGTTGAAGTGCGCCTTCCAGTTGTACGCGGATATTTTCCAAGTCCGCACTGCTCAATCCGCGTACCCGTTCCTTATCGAACAAACGAAAAATATCCAGCACGGCTGGTTGTAAGGCGATTGTTCCGCGAGATTTATTAAACTCGGAGATAATCCCGGTTTTAATCAGGTTACCCAGATCAAAAGCATTGTTAAGCCGATCCCGATCCGCCTCCTTCTTATTCCCTATATTTTCCAGCTTGACACGGATGCTATTGTAAAACACCTCGGTAGGTAAATCCTTGCGCTGATTCTGATCCATATAATCAATCAGTTGAAACATCATATCCTTATGTTCGATCAGCAAAATTAGGGTGCGATCTAAAGCGACATTCATAATACCTGCCGCTCCGCCACATCATAAAGTCGTTCCGAGAAGTGATGAAACACCACATCACGTTCGCCGCTGGCGTCGTAAATGGTATTGGCATGAAAATCATCAAGTGTAATATAGTGATCCACAACGGCAACCACTTCAGCCGTTTGCGTGGGCGAAGCACAGAACAAAGCAAAGCCATGTTTGGTTGCAGCCTGAATCGCGGTACGCTGGTTATATTCATCGAGATTGCTAAACTCGTCAAAAATTACCGGCAAGGTCAGATCGCTGTCCTGCGCCAATAAATCGCTCAGCAAAATAGTCAGCAGCGTGCAATTAATCAGCGCGTTGGTACCGTTACTCTGGTCTTTTTGTTCACGCTTGTCCTGATGCTCTTTTTTATAACTGTATTTGACGTTGGTGATGATTTTGCTCATTTCCAGAATGCGGTTGCCGCGCCCGCCGATGAAAAAATCCGCACAGAACTGATTCAGACGCTGATATAAGCCATCGTCATAAATATCGATCGTGTTCAGATTTGTGCGATCCAACTCATTAACCAGTTCTTCAAACCGATGATCCAACTCAATTTCCACTTTGATGTCCTTCAGATTGGAAATGCTGTAGTGTTCAAATTGTTTATTGACATTGTTGATGAAGGTACGGATATGACTGCGATTACCGGTCAGCTCACTAATCTTTGCGCCGGTCATTTTGTTATGTTCGATGATCCGGCTTTGCAAGTTTTCCTGATGATCGGGCAATGCGACAAAAGTGTTGTTCAAAGCATCCAGAATAGCGCGTTGCTGTTCGTTGCTGTAGCTGCTGTACGCTATCTCGACAGGCACCGAAAAATGACCGCATTGGACAAATTCATTGATTTTTTTATCCAGATTTTCTTTCAGATGCTTAATTTTTACTTGTTCACTTTCAAGTTCATCCAGATCGCTCGCCGAAACGCTATTGATCGCGCGAATTTCTGATTTAGTCGGTTCATCAGGCTTCATATTTTGTAGTCGTTGCGACAGGGAAGCTGCTTCCTGTGCTTGTTTATTCAATGATTCCAGATTTTCTTTAGTGGCTGCGTAATCGTTAAGGTTTTGTTTCAGTATATCCTGAGTTTCTTCCCGTTGCTTTTCCAGCTGTTTCTGCGCGTTTTCAGCCTCTTCTATTTCGCTTGTTTTAGATTGCCACTGCTGTTGCGTATCCTCAAATGCGTTGACCATTTTCACATCTTCTTTAACTGCTAGCCAATTTTTTTCCGCTTCCTGTAATTGCGCCTGCTGATAGTCACCCGACACATTGGACATCTTTTTCAAATCAAGAATCTCTCGATCCAATTTTTGGATTTCAGTTTCCAGGCTATCCAGCCCCTGTTGCAACTCTTCCCTAATTTGCTGCGGTGATTTTAAAGACTCCGCAATAAAGCTTTCACCCAGAAAATCCATGCGGGCTTCATCAATCCTAAATAGTTGGCCGAATTGATCGATAATCTTTGTCTGCTCCGCACCGGGCTTAACCATTATCTCCAAGAAGTGTGCGTTCAAATTACTCAATACTGTGGCGCTGTGTTCGTCAATTTGATTAATCAGCAATGAGTCGTATTGTTCGACCATCTGTTTTTTCTTGTTCCGATCAACAATTTTGCTTTTTTGCAACATGATTTTGGAGGTCAGAGTGTCAATCGCCTTGTGGCTATCTTTTAAGCAATTGATTTTTTCATCCAATTCACTCAGACGCAATTGCAAAACATTACGGATGTCGGCAATTTCAGCATCCTGGTATTGACTTTGAATCTTTTGAAAACGCGCAATTTTTTGATTGAGTTCATCAATGATCTTATTCAAGGTCTTTAACTGCCCTGTAAATTCTCCAAAGCTTTGCCGCTGTTCGTTTTCCATGCTTTTAAGTTTGTGCTGTTCGCTTAATAGCTTTTTTACTTTGGGCTCAAGCTTCACTGTCTGCTGTTGTGATTCAGCTGTCATCTTATCCAGACAATTCTTATAAGTCATAAAAGTGCCCGCAAAGCGTAACTGGTGGTCTTGCAGGCTTTGAGACATCTCGTTCAATTGCTTAAAGTCATCACGATAATTCGCTATAGCTTTCAGTTTATCCTGGCTCTGACGCAGCTCGTTGTATTCATTCAGAATCACTTGCAAATCCTGATGCAACTTATCCTGGGCATTGATTTTGCCGCTTTCAATGATAGTGGCAAAGGTTTCGGTCAAACCTTTGGTGTCGGTTTTAGCAATTTCAAAAGTAAAATTCATTAGCTGGCGAAAAGCACTTAGCTCACGTTCTTTCCCGCCTTCTTTTAAAGGCACCAAACAATAACGGCCCTTGGCTCTCTGCATCGGATTATGGCTAAACAGTTTTTCCTTTATGTCTTTCGTAGTTGTTAGCAGCACTGCACCATCGTCCTTATACTGTTGATGCAAAGCATGTATTTTCGGAATGCCCAAATCCGACACAGGACTACCCAAGCCATTATTCACTTCTGTATTATGAATATCCCAAAACTGCGCACGAATCTCATCATAAGCACAGGGCAATGCCAACCGTTGATAACCGAAGCTGCTATTGGATTTGAATAGAATCAGGCAAAAAGAACCGTGGATATTTTCCGCCTCCAGAATTAGAAAACTGCTGTCGGTCGGGAAATAATAGTTGTAGCTGTCTTCTGTGGAGTACAGCTCACCCTTGGAGGATTTAAAAGCAAACTTGGTTTTGCAGTCATTAAAACTAATTTCCGGAAAAAGATGCAGTTTCAGCGCATTCAAAAGCGAAGTTTTACCTAAATTATTGCGACCGAACAACGCGCAATGCCGGTCAATCGGTAACTCGGTATAGCAATAGCTGATTGAGTTAATCGCAATCAGCTTTCTCACCGAGTAGGCGATTTTTTTATCCAGTAATTCCAAATTTTCCATGATTAATCCAGTAAATATGTTTCCTGTTCCAGCATTTTTTTGTGATGGATCATCAATTCAATGGCTGGTTTTAACAGTGGGTAATTCTCACGAAATTTGCGTAAGGTCGGCAAATGTCCATTTTGTAAATCCATCTTCGAACTTTTTAATTGCTCATCGGCACAAGAAGGCAATAAAAAACTAATTCGGGGATGGGAGGTTAATTCACATATATTTGCAAAAGTTGTAAGCCCGCCAATATCCAGATCAAGTAAACAATCGATGTGCGGATAGTGATTGAAAAATGCTTTATTCAAGCGATTACTGATGGCATTACCGGAGCCCCACGCAATATCTAATCCTTCATCATTAAAATCAGAAAACTGATGCTTTAAAAATGCCAAGGATTCATTTTTTTGCACAAAGTTTTCCTGATTTTCGATAATCAATAATCGTTTACCCAACGCGACCGGGGATTTTATCCCATTGACATCATTCAAAACGACTACCGGATGACTTTGCTGACTCGGCCAGAGAATAATCATCGCCTGACTAACCGGATGTTTATGACTGTCGCCAGCTCTTGCAGCCGAAACTCTATTAATTATTGAATATTTAGGGAAATCAGCTAGAAGTTGCGCAAACAGCTTGTCATCAATAATGCTGACCTGATAGCTCAACCTGGAAATCTTCTGTGTCGAGAAAATCCTCAAAATAGTTTGGTCATCATATTCTTTAAGGCGTAGCTGCTTACAAAAGCTGTCAAAGTTGATTGGCTTTCCAGACTTAATATTTTCAAGATATTTATAAATATACATATGCCAGATAGAGAAAACTCATTTAATAATTACATTTAAAAGCTAACTATTTACTTCAACTTAGCTTAAGCCAATCTGATTGATTTCCAAAGTAGAAGGCAAACTGCTAAGCAATTTTAATGAGGGTTATACCATTGTACCTGTGACTGATGACGTCAGGTACCACTCAACATCTGAATGCAACTTAGCTATGGAAGTTAAATTAATCTTGATGATTCATTGCCAAGTAGCTATGCAATTTAAACTATTCGAGTTACCCACAGAAGCTGTGGATAACTCTGGGGGTAACTGAAGATTAAGATTCTTTAATTACTGTTTTAATTAGAGTTTTATATCCTTGAACAATATTAAGACAATAGTTAATTGCCCTGCGCCGGACGGGGTACATACCCCGTCGCGCTCGGGTGCTGTTTCAACAATAGCATATGATTTGCTGGAGTAATCATTCGGTGGAATATGCTAGGCTATTCCCGCTCTATACGGACTGACTCAGCAAAAAATATGGCATAAACTGTTTTTTCATGTTGTTTTAATGCCAGCGGGTTTTCGAAGTCCCTGTTCTACTGCTTCACGTTTGATTTCCCGGGCCAGTTTAAGACATCCCTCACAAGCTCGTTATCAATCATATTGATACGCATAATAATCTCCTGTGGCTGTTTTTAAATAATTACACACACCAATCTGAAAACCAGTTCATCAGCAAAATGCAACTTAGCCAGGGAAGTTAAATTAATTTGGATGATTCATTGCTAAGTAATTATGTCGCCTAAACATGTAGCCGCTAAAACGCATTAATGTTGCCTGCCGTTCAAAGATTAAACTTGCCGCACCGGGCCTGGGTACTTTGCCACCAAGGCATCTGCTGTTAGCAAGATGATTCCCTCAATAGTCGCCTGCGCAACTAGGATGCGGTCGAATGGGTCTTTATGGATGGGCGGTAAACTTTCGATAGAAACAGCGTGTTCACTGGTAATAGCTAACTCCTGATAACCATTGTCCAACAGCCCTCGACGGAGCACCCTTGCATCCACCTGAAAATCGGAACGCCCAAGGCCTCGTTTGATGACAATTTCCCAAAGGCTGGCCGCGCTGAAAAGCAGTTCGTTCAAGGGATCTTCCAGCAACTGGCGTGCCGCAGCAGGCAACCGGTCAGGCGAACCAACCGCCCATAGTAAAATATGGGTATCCAGTAGCAGCTTCATTCTTCACCGCCAAAAAGCAGCTCGATTTCCTTAGCGCCCATGCTGTCGAAATCATCCGGAACAGTGATCTGCCCCGCCATGAAACCCAGCCTTCGGATTTGTACGGCTGATGGCGCATCCAGCCGGATTACCTTCACCAGTGGCTTTCCAGCTTTGGCGATAATAAAAGAATCACCCTTTACGGCCTGCTCTATCAACCGTGACAGTTGGGTTTTGGCTTCGTGGATGTTGACTGTCTGCATGATAAACCTCATCGAATTAAGTTCAGTTAGTTTAGTTTATCATACACTATGCAAAAACCAATGCATTCCATGGGCCTGATTTTATAAGTCACTATTCTGTGCTAACTCCTAACCTCCAGTGGGAAGCAAGCGTAGTAATGTTAAGTGACTATGCCGCCTTAACTATTTAAGTTACCCACAGAAGCTGTGGATAACTCTGGGGACAACTGAAGCTTAAGAGCGCTTACTTACTGTTTTTATTACAGTTTTATAACCTTGAACAATATTAAGACAATAATTAATTGCTTTAATATCAATACGTTAATAAACAAGAACCGGATTTACAATCTCTTCTTTTATTTTTAAAGCGTCATCAATAAACTCAAACTAAACTGTGTATAAACTGATTCTGAGCGTAGTTTCATAGTTTAATCTCTGGTTTTGACTCTGCAAAAAGATACAAAAAAGAGATGAGCGTTCATCCCTAACAAGACTATTGAGGATGTCAAAAGAATGCGGCCGAACGAATATAATGCCCCTTATTTAGGCTTGATAAATTTTATCGTCATTCTGTCGCTTTCTCCGATGGCGAGGTATTTATTGCGGTCTTTATCCTTGAGTTTTAAAGAAGGCGGTAACGTCCAGACTCCTTCCGGATAATTTTTGGTATCCTTGCTGTTGGCGTTAATTTCAGATTTTGCCAAATACTCAAAACCGGCATTTCTGGCCAGAGCAATCACATAGTCCTCGCTGACATAGCCGGATTCTGCACGGGTATCTTGCGGCTTTGATGCACGGCTTCTATGCTCCACAATTCCAAGAATGCCTCCCGGTTTTAAAGCCTTATACATGGCGTTAAATACTGCAGCGGCCTGATCGTTTTTCATCCAGTTATGAACATTGCGAAACGTTAACACCCGGTCTGCCGATCCGGCCGGTGCGATTTGCAAAAACTCCGGCGGTTGCAGCACAGTTAACTCAACTTTATCGTAGACCTTGGGCTGCTTGTGTATTTTTTTAATAAAATTTTCCAAGCTCTTTTTAAAATAAGGCTCCTTGGCATCCGCTGAAAAATGCGCGGCATAAAGTTTGCCCTTATTCCTTAAATAAGGCGCCAGAATTTCTGTATACCAGCCCTCTCCAGGCCAGATTTCAACTACCGTCATATTTTCTTTAACATCGAAAAATTCCAGCGTTTGCAGTGGATGACGGTATTTATCTCTGGCTTTGTGTTCGGCAGAACGCTGTTTTCCTTCTATGACCTGTTGCAAAAAGGTTGAATCTCCGCCTGCCTGTGCGGATGAAAAATTTAGTACAAGCAGTCCTATCCATAAAATTTTTTTCATTCAATATCTCGATTAAAACGCCTAAAGGTTATTAATTAAAGCCTTGCATTATTTTTTTCATAATTCCATATTTGCAATAAGCTCAATATCGCCAACATTAAAAAAGCGACCAAAGTCCAGGCGGGCATGCTGAAGCCCAAAAAAGTCCAATCTACCTTGGCGCAATCGCCGGTACCGCTCAACATCAACTTAAGAGTGTCAAATAAAGGAAAGTTTTGAAACATATACTCCAGCCCAGGGCCGCATTCCGGTACTTGATCGGGAGGCAAGTGTTGCAGCCAGACATGCCGGATAGAGATCGATGCGCCGCATAATGCTGTGACTGCACCCAAAATCGCATAACGTGTCACTCCTGTTCGCCCAGGGTTATGCAGTCCCGCAATCAGGAAAATCAGGCCTGTCAATAAAATAGCAAGACGCTGGGAGATACATAAGGGGCAAGGGTCCAGACCTCCAACAAATTGAAAATAAGCGCCCATGCCCAGCAAGCCCATACAACCTGCGAAGCCTAACAAGAACCAGATTCTCGAATTAAACTTCAATGATTTCAACATAATAAACTTCTTCTATAAAAAATAGATAACCCTGAACGGGGCCTATGTAACTGAAAGATTCTGAATGTATTGTGTCAAACTATCTCAACTTCATCCTTAAAAGATCTGATTGCCCCGGATGGACCCAAAACGACCAAAACATCGCCTGCATTCAGGGTGAATTCTTTTTCCCCGACGGCAAAATGCAGCGCCTCGCCGGATTCCCTGTCAACGACTCCGATGAGGATTAAATTATGCTTTTTATTCAATTTTAAATCGCAGGATCTGGTGTTTTCCAGGCTGGACCCTACAGGAATTTCTATTTGTGCGATATGCAAATCAGGCCGGCCGAAGACCGTATCGTCCAAAATGTCGGTAATATCCGGCTTGGTCAGCATATCATGCGTTTTTCTGCCGCAGATTTCATAAGGATCGATAATTTTATCAGCGCCCGCCGCCAATAATTTTTCCGCGGACTCGGGATCATCGACAATAGCGATAATAGTCAGATTTTTATCTATTGCCCGCGCTGAAATTGTTAAAAACACATTATCAGAATCTCTTTGAAAAAAGCAAAAGAGAATATCAATTTCAGTGCCGATCCCAATGGATTTAAGCGCATCATCATTGCGAAAATCAATAACTTCAGTTTCAAACTCTTGCGCTGCAACTAAAGCCGCCTCCTCCTCATCTTCTCCAATAAAAACAAGACTGTATTGATCCTTATTCAATCGGCTCATCACCTCTAAGGACATTGTACTGTAACCGAATACGGCAATCCTTTTCATTTATACCCTCTGATTAACCGGCTTTGTTCAATCTGGTCTCGAAAGTAGTTAATCCCGACCTCCTTGCCTAAAACAACCAGAAGATCATCCGCCCGTAATACAAAGTGTTGCTCGGGGTTAAAATAGAAATGCTGATCTTTTAATTGATAGCTGTTCTTATGTTTTTGATGCACCGGATTTGCGCTGACAACGCCTACCAGCATTAATTTCCTTTTTTCAAAGTCAACCTCGGTGATTTTCATGCCATCGATCATTGATCCTGGATGAACATACAGTGTTTCCAATATGAACTCCTTTTCTTCACGGATAATACCTAGGATAGCTTCAAAAGCGACCGGTTGGCCAATGTATTCGGCAACCACCATTGCAGCGATTTCAAAAGGCTGAATGACATCGTCAGCCCCGGCCTGATAGAGTTTTTTAACATTATCCCTGTTATTGGCTCGGGAAATAATCCGGGCATCAGGATTCAGATGCCGGCTGGTCAAGGTAATATAAACATTGACTACATCATCACCTGTCGTGCATAACACAGCCGTGGCTCTATTTTTGATACCGGCCTTGATTAAAACTTCATTTTTGCTGGCGTCCGCATGAATAACAAGATACCCGAGCCGCCTTGCTTTCAGGACATTAACTTCCTCGCTGTCAATCACTATAAAATGTTGCTGGTGCTTTTCAAGCTGCAAGGCAATATGCCGCCCTACGCGCCCGAACCCGCAAATGATGACAAAACTCTCATAGCGCTTCAGTTCCGCATAGGCTCTGTTTTCACGCAGATCGTGCATTCTGTCATGAAATTCTGAAACAATAAGGGAGATAAAAAAAGATAATACCCCGAGACCTGTCAAAATCAATGCCATTGCAACTATCCGGCCACTCATCGTTTTCGGTGCGATATCGCCATATCCGACGGATGAAACGGTAACTATCGCCCAATAAGCCGCATCGAATAAGTCACCGACCTGTTCGCCATTGGTGGGATGTTCGAATAAATAGATTCCGGTACCGCCGATAAATACCAGAAAACCCAGAAAAACCGCTAGCGTATAAATCTCGAAGCGCTTACTGATCAGAATTTCAGAAAATACAGTGATACTGTTAAAGTACCGGAAAAGCTTAAACAGCCGGAAGATAAGCAATCCTCTCAGCAGACGGAGCGACCTGTAACTGGGCAAGATTGCCAATAGATCAATAATAGCCAAAGGCGTAAAAACATATTTCATTTTCTTGGCCAAAATCAGCCGGATCACTTTACCCGGACGAAATGGACATCCTAAATATCTGGCATTCTCGTAATGCTCAATAATCATTTTATGAACATCGTTATAAAGCCAGGCTCTTAACAGGTATTCAACAACAAACAAGCTGATAAGGACCTGCTCGAACAGTATTTCAACTTTAGTCAGCCGAGTGTCCACTTCATAAATCAGCAGGAAGACGCTGAGCAAAACCAGGCTAACCATAAATATATCAAAATATGATTTAAGCTGGCTGTCCGGATTTCCCAGCAGATTATAAAAGAACAGCTTGGTATTCCGATAATGCCTCGATCTTTTCAGTGCATAGGCAAAATATACAATCAGTCGTGTAAGCATAGGGCTGCTATTGAACTCTATAATCTGTATGGCGGTTTAAATCCATTGTGTCCCAGCCTTAAAATCGATGGTTATATAACTGTAATTTGCGGATGAAACCGAATCGCCGTAAGCCTCTTACGGAGCATCACGCTGTTCAAAAGACACTTCTGGCAAATCAATTAACTGAATAATCCGAGGGGTTAAATTAATAATATTCCGCATATTTAATCAGTTATTTCTGTCCACTGACATTTTTTCTTGATAATCGGCGCAGTATCGCCATTACCGATTCCTTTTGCGATCAAGGCCACAACCCTGTCATCCTTTGAGTAGCCTACATGAGCCTTTTCCGAAACTGGCGCACCCGCATAAAACAACAGACAGGGATAACAGTAAAAAAGATTTTCTTATAAATTGATGGGGCATATTTTTAGTCATTAAAATTCCAGTTTTTCAAAATATTCAACAGTAACTCCTGAATATGCTGAATAAATAAATTGCTCTATTTTTCTTGCTGCGCAAATTGATGGTAAGACAGATACTTATAGCTGCCTTTGCGCATATTGAAAAAAAACAGTTCGGGCAGGCTCATTAAAATTCCGGTTGCGCCTGACTCAAGATTTTTCCCCGAATCAAATGGCCAGCTGAATAGCCCGACGGCAGTTTGGCCCATTCCGGCCACGGTATTAAAAAGACCAAAAAGCGGCCTTAATGCCAAGTTGTCATCGGTGAAGAAAATAAAAAAAGCATCGTTCGGATTATAAGTGTACAAGGTACTGGTCAAGGTGTTGGACTCGCGCATTGCGGTCATCAATGCATTATTACGGGCATAAAGCTCTTCCAGTTTTTGTCCGCGGTAGGAGTTTAATACGGCATTTCCGGTGACTTTGTAATGCTCTTGCACTGATTGAAACGACACAAAGGGAATAAAGTTATAAGTTACAGAAATATTGCCGCCCAGCCGTTTCGTTGATTCTGCCGTGACTTGTTCGGCTAGTTTGGATTGACCCACGTTCACGTTGATTTGTTGCAACCAAGCCCGGTCAATCATTCTAAACAATTCGGTGACACAATTACGGGTAATCAAATTATACCTATAGCGAGCTTTCAGTTCATCGTGTAGTCTGTTTTCATAAGCGCCAAGCTCAGCTAAAGCCGTTTTTAATTGTTGCTGAGTTAATTCAGGAGCAATCCAATCCGGAAGAGCAATGCTTCTAGTCGGCAGCGCGCTTTCACCTCTATAGCGGACAGCCTTGTGCTGTCTGCCCTTGAGTAATTCAAAATAGCGGTTGGCGGACATTTCAAGCCGGCTATAGCCAGTTTCAGTCAGGCCGTCATTATCTAATAATGTTTTTCGGGCCAGTGCCAGATCAGCCAGCGCATCATTAATATGCGTTTGCATTTGCTCAGCGTATCGGGCAAATTGATCAGCACTGACCCATTCACTGTCGACGGCAAAATCGTCGATAAAAACCCATTGACCGAGTTGTATAGAAAAATCAACCGCTAACAAGCGCGCAATATTGACCAGTACTGCATAACCCCAATCAGGCCGTCCGGAATTGACTGACTTTACCGTGCTTATTACCAACTGATCCCGTAGCTTTTCAAGTATCTGTCTTTCCTCCTGAGATACTGCAAACCCGGTCATGAAAAAAGCGTCAGGCCGTAGCGGTTGCTTCTCCATCAGTACTTTGATCGCGACCAGTGCCGTCCAATCATCTTCAACACTATCGGCAAATGAATTAATTGCAGCAGGAAAGTTATCTTTCGATAAAATTTCCTGGCCCACAGGCCAATGGACGGGGGTTTGGATCTTGATGTCGTGGATGATTTGTTCCCGGCGATAAAGAAGAAAATCCTGTCCGTAGGTTTGAGCAATCAGCTCCCGCAATGTTTCAACCATCTGTGATGCGCGGGCTTCAGCTCCATTTAGCTTTCTTACTATTTTTTTTGGGGGCTCCAATTGCTTTTCGTCATAAAAAAGACCCGCGCCATTGAGCCTTAAAACAGAAGAAGAATCAGTATCGGGCAAAGCTTCATGGGCGTCTGGTTGTAATAGGCGATGCAATAAAACCCGGTCCCTGTGTATCTGATTCAGTTGCCTGAACTGTTGGTCTTGCGCCAGAAATTGCATCTTGAAATGCTCTCTGAGCTTATTAAAGGTCTCTTCGGATACCTCAATATGGCTCAAATGAATACGCCGGTTCTGCAAAAAACGATATAGAAAATGAAACGGCTGTTTATCCTGTCTCAGCAAACGAATCAACCCTGAATCATGATGCTGATAATGGTAGACTTCATCGCCGAATTGCAGCGCACTATGCCCGCCGCTGGAGTTACCCTCACTCGCTTCCACATAAAGATAATCGAACGACGCTGACGAAACAGCGGTTGAACCGGTAAATAACACTATAAAAACAGCATTAATGAAAAAAGGCTTAAAGCCGAAGCGCATGACTAACACCTGGAAATATCGAAGCCTTTTTATAACAGCGAGTAAATCTTTAGGACAAAAGTTTATTTTACAGACTCATAACCGCTCTGAATTTCTTCCATTTTTTTAGAGTCGCCTCTTGCGAAATTTCTTTTGTAAGTTTCATAAGCGATGCCCTGCACATTCGCTTTCTTCAAACCCATCCCGATGCCCAGATAAGTCAGCAGGTCCTGATCCCAGTTGGTTACCCCTTCTTTTGCGGCCATATCACTCAAGCCCTTAAGAAAAGTCGTATAGTCTGCGCCGGGTTGCGAAGATTTAACATAGGCCGACGTGTAGTCGGCAACTTCATTTTGATATTTTTTACTCTTTCCGGAAATTGAAGACGGGCTACTGATAATGGAACTGGTAGAGTCAGAAATACTTTCTGAACTGTCTGAAAAGGAACAACCTGATATCGTAGCGGCCGCGCTAAAAAGCGCTGAAAAAAGTAGAGTTTGCTTTATGTATCTCGAATATAAACGCATAGCTTTTCCTGTTAAATTAAAACCGTGAAGGTAATTTCCAAATACATAAATTACCCGAACTAAAGACCAACACTTTTCTTCTTACTGGATCATAAGAGCATCTTGGCGAGCCTTATCAATCCTCAAATTTCTAGGCGGCCGCCATTAATTTTCAGCCAGGCCCTGCGTTCGGGGTAATCATGACAATGCTTCACAACAGCCCGCCAGAATGCAGGCGAGTGGTTATGGTGCAGAATATGGCATAACTCATGAATCACTACATAATCAACAATTCGCTCGGGTGCAATGACAAGCTTCCAGTTATAATTAATGCCGCCTGCAACACTACAGTTCCCCCAGCTTGATTTAAAAGACTTAATGTTAACGGAGGTCGGCTTCACTCCGATAATATCGGCGAGCCGCCCGGTTCTTTCTGTTAACTCGGCTTCGGCCTGCTGTTTATACCATTTGATCAGCTGTGCCCTGATTTTTAGGCTGTCATTCGCGATTTTATCTTTAACTGAAACCACCAGTTCCCCCTGATGCAATCTAATAGCCGGATAACTGCCTGATTCAACTTTCAACACGTGTTCTTGGCCCAATAAAGAAAAAGACTCACCTGAAACGAACTGTTTTGGTTTAATGGCAATTATGTCATTCTGAATCGCCAGTTTCTCTTTAATCCAGCGGCTTTTATCAAGAACCAAAGACTCAATTCTGGCCATTGGAAACCGGTCGGGAACAATAACCGATACCTTGCCGTGGCGTATCTTGATCACAGCGGTTGTTCTTCTGGAAGAGCGGGTTACAGCGGCTACAAAACCGTTACCTTGTATGAAGTTCATGTTATATCGGGTGATGCTGGCATTATTTGAAGAGAATATAAACGGCTCGAATATACCTCATTTTCCGGCATTGCTGTTAAAAGCCGGGCTAAATACTAATCATCCTGCAAGCGAATGGCCATTACATCGCATTTTGCATAATGCAGAACACTGTTTGCAGTTGATCCCAATAACAAGGCCAGGCCATGCCGCCCATGAGAACCTACAACAATTAAATCAACCTGTTCCTGCTCAGCAATATGAATAATTTCCTGTTTGGGAATACCCCAGAGCATCCAGCGATTGGCCTTGTCAACCTTGAGTTGATCGCCAAGCTGCATGAATTTGGCTTTTTCCTCTTCAAGCAAACCATCTGATGAGTCCTGATCCAGAGGAATCACCGTGCCATAGCTGGTATCCGGCATAGGAATATTGTCCAGTACATGAATCATGCTCAATTTGGCCTGGTATCTGTAAGCCAGTGATCTGGCTTTTTCAGCCACATAAAGCCCTTGTTCAGAATAATCTACAGCGAGTAAAACATGTTCATAAGCTTTCATGGGTTCGGGACTTATTGATAATTATTTGATTTCAGGGGGCTAATATTAAGCCAATATTATTTTGATGAGCTGTTTGGTACATTAAGAAGGACTCTATGCGCAGTCATAAACTTGCGCCTTAAGCTATTGGTCCAAACGCTTTTTTCTTACACAATAAAAAAATGAGTTAATAAAAGACTAGCGAATAAAAGAAATTTGTTATTTCAGCCCGGAACATACTTTAATAATTAACCGGGCTTATAAATGGTAAAATGCAAACCTCAACGACATCCAGAACATTAAGAAATGAATAGCTACAGCCAACACTACCATAGTTCCGGAATAGCAGACAAGGCTCCTCAAGACTTTATACAAAGTTAATATGGCGAATTTGCAAAACGCTGGCGAGACGATTGATCAGTGCATTAAATAGAGCCTTTAGTGAATCATTCATAGTGAACCCCGCAGGATCATTTTTGCATCCTGAAATAGCAAATAATGCATCTGGTCTATTGTTGCCATTTTATTATTTTATCTCAGCCTTTTTTACTCCAATTCAACAGACTTCATGCAACCGGCATTCATTCATTTAAGACTTCATACCGAATTTTCTCTGATAGACGGAATCGTTAAGATCAAGCCACTGGTTAAAAGAATGGCTGAGTTAAATATGCCTGCGATTGCTGTTACCGATCATGCCAACCTGTTCTCGCTGGTCAAATTTTATAAAGCGGCTATGGGGCAAGGCATTAAGCCAATAGCCGGAGCTGATGTGCTGATTTTTAATCCGGAAGAGCCGGCCACGCCTTATCGTTTAACCTTGCTGGTCAACAATCATGCCGGATACATCACCCTGACCGAATTGATTTCAAAAGCCTATCAGGAAGGCCAGCATCAGGGCGTGCCTATGTTGCAGCGCGAGTGGATAGAGCAGAATCATAACGGTTTGATTGCATTGTCGGGCGCAATGAACGGCGATATCGGCAAAGCCCTGTTGGCAGACAAACATGAAGAAGCCAAACGATTGGCCGAACAATGGAGCGCCTTGTTCGAGAACAGCTTTTATCTGGAATTGCAGCGGGTCGGCAAACCCGGCGAAGAGCATTACATTGCCTCTGCCGTTGAGTTGGCGCTGGCAACGGGTTTGCCTGTCGTTGCTACCAATGATGTACGCTTTATGCATAAAAAGGATTTTGCCGCCCATGAAGTGCGGGTATGCATTAATCAGGGGCGGGTACTGGACGATACACGCCGGCCCAGGGATTATACCGAGCAGCAATATTTACGCAGTGCCGAGGAAATGCTGGAGTTATTTGCCGATATTCCCGAGGCGCTGGAAAACACCGTGGAAATCGCCAAACGCTGCAATTTAAAGCTGACGCTGGGGAAGAATTTTCTGCCCGATTTTCCTGTGCCGGCGGGGATGACGCTGGATGAACTGATGACTAATGAGTCCAGAAAGGGTCTGGAAGATCGTTTGCAGCAATATCCGGCGGTCGGAAAAGGCACTGATGATGAAAACCGCAAGGTTTATTATGAGCGCCTGGACACCGAATTAAAGGTGATAACCGAAATGGGATTTCCCGGCTATTTTATGATTGTCGCCGACTTTATTCAGTGGGCAAAAAACGAACATATTCCAGTCGGCCCGGGACGCGGCTCAGGCGCCGGTTCACTGGTGGCTTATGCGCTGAAAATCACCGACCTGGACCCGATAGAATTTGATTTGCTGTTTGAGCGCTTTTTGAATCCCGAACGGGTTTCCATGCCTGACTTTGATATCGACTTTTGCATGGACAGACGTGATGAAGTGATCGATTATGTCGCCCGCCATTATGGCCGGGATCATGTGGCGCAGATTATCACCTACGGATCGATGGCGGCCAAGGCGGTCATCCGCGATGTGGGACGGGTATTGGGCTTTGCTTACGGCTTTGTCGATCGATTGGCCAAGCTGATCCCTTTTGAAATCGGGATGACGTTAACCAAAGCGCTAAAAGACAGTCCCGAGCTTAAACAGCTTTATGACACCGAAGAAGAGGTCAAGACGCTGATCGATATGGCGCTGTCGCTGGAAGGTACCGCCAGAAATGCAGGCAAGCACGCAGGCGGCGTGGTTATCTCGCCAACCAGATTAACCGATTTTACGCCGTTATATTGTGAAGAGGGCGGCGGTAATCTGGTCACTCAATTTGATAAAGATGACGTGGAAGCCGTCGGCCTGGTCAAGTTTGACTTTTTGGGTCTGCGCACGCTGACCATCATCGATTGGGCGCTGCAAACCATTAATCATAAAAAACAGCAGACAGGTGAAGCGCGGGTTGAAATTACCATTATACTCAGGGACGATCCCGCTTCCTATGCGCTGTTAAAAAACGGCCTGACCACCGCCGTGTTCCAGTTGGAATCCAGAGGCATGAAGGAGCTGATTAAAAAACTCAAACCCGACTGTTTTGACGATATTATCGCGCTGGTGGCGCTGTTTCGTCCGGGTCCTCTGGAGTCAGGCATGGTCGACGATTACATCAACGTAAAACACGGCGCGAAAGCGGAGTATGCCCATCCGTTGCTGGAGCCTATTTTGAAACCCACCAATGGCGTTATTTTGTATCAGGAACAGGTGATGCAGATTGCGCGGGAGCTGGCGCATTATACGCTGGGCGGAGCGGATATGCTGCGGCGGGCCATGGGCAAAAAGAAGCCGGAGGAAATGGCGAAGGAACGGGAAAAATTCACGACCGGTGCAATTGCCAATCAGATTGATGAGTCCATAGCCACCTATGTTTTCGATTTAATGGAAAAATTCGCCGGCTATGGTTTTAACAAATCCCATTCCGCCGCATACGCTCTGGTCGCCTATCAAACAGCCTGGCTGAAAGCCCATTACCCGGCAGCCTTTATGGCCGCAGTGCTTTCTTCCGATATGGACAATACCGATAAAGTGGTGATATTGATAGAAGAATGCCGCCAGATGAAGCTGGTCATTCTTCCGCCGACTATCAATGTCTCCACTTATCGGTTTACCGTCAATGACAATGATCATGTTGTTTATGGACTTGGCGCAATCAAGGGCGTGGGTCAGGCGGCAATTGAAGATATGCTTAAAGAACGCAATGATAATGGCCTATTTTCAGGTTTATATGATTTATGCAAACGGGTGGACTTGCGCAAATTTAATCGGCGTGTGCTTGAAGCATTAATTCGCGCCGGAGCTTTTGATGAATTTGATACTAACCGCGCGAGTCATCTGGCGGAATTACCAACCGCTTTACGGGTAGCGGAACAGCATGGAAAAATGTCGCAAACCGGACAGAACGATTTGTTTGGCTTGGCGGCTATGGAAGAGACCGCGGAAGCCGAAACTTATACAACAGTAGTTGAGCCCTGGTCTGACAATGAAAGGTTGGCGGCAGAAAAATTAACGCTGGGATTGTTTTTGACGGGGCACCCGATTGACCAATACGAGCCGGAATTAAAACATTTTACGCATGGAAAAATAGGCTCTTTACAGATTTCGCGCGGCAGCATGGAGGCGCGTATTGCGGGTCTGGTCATAGAAGTGCGCACACGCCAGACGAAACAGGGCAAAACGATGGGCTTTGCCACCCTTGATGATAAATCCGGAAGACTGGAAATTGCCGTTTTTGGCGAAGTTTACGATAAGTATCGGAATATTTTTGCTCGTGATGATCTTTTAATCGCCGAAGGAGCCTTGGCAATTGATAATTTTTCCGGCGCATTACGCCTGACCGTTGAGAAACTATACAACATCGAGCAGGCAAGAGAGTGTTTTTCGAGGGGTATTCAACTAACCTGGACAACAACAGAAAACAAACTTGAAGATAATGCTTATATTAACAGACTGAATGCGGTTCTGAGCCCTTTCAAGGGCGGCAATTGCCCCATTGGTATTAATTACACGTCACATCAGGCACGGGCGACTGTTCAACTGGGCGATAAATGGCGCGTGCATCCAACGGATGAATTGGTTGCTCGCCTGAGATCAACGCTTGGGCCAACAGCCGTTGAGATCAGATATAAATAACTGATGTGTTGATAGGGAAACAGGTATTGATCAGGCAGGAGCAGGTTTTCTACCGGCTCATCATATAAATAGCCATATAGAATGGCTCCCGCCTTTTAACAAATGCCGCTTGATGTAGGTCAACATCAACAAATAAGGCTCAAGGTTTAAAAGCTTGCCATTATAACGGTTACACTTTTATCCTTGAGCCTTCTCGGGTACTACTATTCCTTGCTTTCTTCAACCACTTTTGGCTTGGATTCCGTGACAACGGGCAAGCTGGACTGAGGTTCGGAATGTTCGGTTCTTTCTACTCTTTCAGCAAAATTACTGTCGTAAGACTGGATTTGTGTCGGTTGAGTCTCAGTTGCGGCTTCACCACCATTACCACCATTTGAATCACCCTCCCCCTCAGGTTTTTTATAGTTGGGGTTACGCGGCCTTCTGCGATTCGGACCTCTTCTGCTCGGGCTTTTTCTGATTGTTTGTTTAGCCTGCTCTTCAACCGGGGAGGAAACTTCAGGTAAAAGCGCCGTAGCTTCAGCTACAGCCATTTCATCAGCAACTACGGGCTCATTTTTAATCAGGTCGGCGGCCTCATCTACAGTATTATTGACCGGTGCGAGGTTGCGCCTTACGTTTCGTCCAGGCCCTCTGATATTACGAGGAGGTCGGGCTTCCTTGTTTTGTTCCTGCTTGGCCTCCTGCTCTTGTGGGGCGCGATTAGGACGCGGCTCCTGGTTTTTTTGACCTTGACCTCTACTGCGTCTATTATTGCGGTTTCTGCCTGGCTGGCCTTCGTCAGGTGATTTTACTTTTTCAATCACCGGCGCAGGCGGTGCTTTCACTTCAGGCTCGGGACTCGGACCTACAAGCTTATGCCAGAAGCGTTTAATCAGGCTGTCCGCTTCATTTTTAGTCTGCACAGGCGCAGGCGAATCATGCATAAATTCCTTGATTGCCGCCTTTTCAATTTTCGATTTTATTTGCTGCGCAAATTCAGGAATAATAATATCTTCCGCTTTTATTTGCTGGTAACTGGGTTTTTCTTCAACAGCATCTTTCTC
The DNA here is from genome assembly GCA_028715725.1 of Methylococcales bacterium. GTDB lineage: Bacteria > Pseudomonadota > Gammaproteobacteria > Methylococcales > Methylomonadaceae > JAGXGJ01. The sequence continues at coordinate 9,148 of JAQURG010000009.1, read as the reverse complement.
CTTAATACGCTCAATATCATAAGCCGGCGTTTCAAGATGTTTACTGGGCAGAATGATAATGCCAACCTTCAGCCGTGCTTCAACTTGTTCAATAGCATGGCGCTTTTCATTCAGCAGAAAAGTGGCGCACTCAATTGGCATATGGGCAATAACTTTTTCTGTGCCTTTCTTCATGGCTTCTTCTTCAAGAATTCTTAACACCGAAAGTGCGACTGATTCAACATTGCGAATGGTCCCCTGGCCTTTACAACGAGGACAAGGCAATTGGGTAGAATCGCCCAGAGACGGCCGCATTCTTTGTCTTGACATTTCAAGCAGGCCGAAACGCGAGATGCGGCTGGTCTGAATCCGCGCCCTGTCAATTTTAAGCGCATCACGCAGATGATTTTCAACAGTGCGTTGATTTTTATTGGACAGCATATCGATGAAATCGATAATAAATAAACCACCTAAATCACGCAACCTAAGTTGACGGGCGATTTCATCAGCCGCTTCCAGATTGGTATTAAGAGCTGTTTCTTCAATATCGCTGCCCTTGGTAGCGCGGGCGGAGTTTATATCTATCGAGGTCAATGCTTCGGTATGATCGATAACCAGCGAACCGCCTGAAGGCAAAGATACTTCACGGCCATAAGCCACTTCAATCTGAGACTCAATCTGGTAACGATTAAATAAAGGGACGGCGTCTCGATACAGTTTCGCTTTGGGCAAAAAATGCGGCATCACCTGCTTTAAGAAGTCTTGCACCAGTTTGAATGAATCTTCATTATCGATCAGGATTTCATCGATATTGCCGCGCAAGTGGTCGCGCAGTGCTCTGATGATAACGTTGCTTTCCTGAAACACAAGAAATGGCGCAGACTGCTCATTGGACGAGCGTTCAATGGCTTCCCATAGCTGGAGTAGATAATTTAAATCCCATTGCAGTTCTTCAGCGTTTTTACCACATCCCGCCGTCCTGACAATCAAGCCCATATTTTCAGGAATTTCAAGCGACGCCATGACTTCACGCAGATCACTTCGGGTTTCGCCTTCTATACGTCGAGATATGCCGCCTGCCTTGGGATTGTTAGGCATTAACACCAGATAGGTGCCCGCCAGGCTGATATAAGTCGTTAATGCGGCGCCTTTATTGCCTCGTTCTTCTTTTTCAATCTGAACAAGGATTTCCTGCCCCTCTTTAATCATATCCTTTATAGCTGGACGGCGACCCTCTGTGTCGGCACCTTCCTGAGTTTGCCGGTAGAGCGGAGAAATTTCCTTAAAAGGCAAAAAACCATGTTTTTCAGCACCATAATTTATAAAGGCTGCTTCGAGGCTGGGTTCTACGCGAGTAATGATACCTTTATATATATTGGATTTTTTTTGTTCTTTTGAAGGGACTTCTATGTCAAAATCATAAAGTTTTTGACCGTCTACCAAAGCGACTCGCAGTTCTTCTGCCTGCGTAGCATTGATAAGCATTCTTTTCATTCAATTATCCTTGTAGTTTCCTGCTCCATTGTCAGACTTTACTGAACCAGACTGGGTTTTGTCATTGCACTATGTTACAGACCGGTACAACGCAAAGCGCTGGTCCGGCAATGACATATCGCGCTTAGCTTTGGCGGTCTTATATTCCGTCATCTGCGCATTTTATCGTGATTTCGGACTTCAACAGGTGAAGCCTCAGAGTGAGCGCAGACAGGTACCAAGTTAATATTTATGTTCAGTCTTTGGAGGTAAATTCTGTTTTAAACAGGTGTTAAAAATCGCGCGTCTAGGGTCGAACGATGAACCCGAAAAATCTTATAATGAAGAGTTATTTACGTAATAATTGTTGGTTTAACCTTCATTAATTTGCTCCCGGCAGGATTGATTCCCTAACCGAATCCGCAGAGCATTAAAGTATGTTTTTATAAAAAACTTGCCTAATATAACAACCTTATTGCCCTACATCAATTTAAAGAATCAATCATTACCGGATACTGATATTATTTACATCATGAGCATAGAAGAAAGCAGCGATTTACCCAAGGTTGTCAACATCGAAATAACCGAAGAGAACAACGATCAGCGTCTGGACAATTTTTTAATTTCACGCTTGAAAGGTGTGCCTAAAAGCCGCATTTACAGAATTGTCAGGAAAGGCGAAGTCAGGGTTAATAAAGGCCGCGTAGATGTTAAATACCGTCTGGTTTCAGGTGATATTGTCAGGATTCCACCGATCAGAGTAGCGGAGCGCAGCGAAGAGTCGTACGTTCCGCAGGGTTTGCAAGAGGCGTTACAACAGGGCATTTTATTTGAAGATGAAGGCTTCCTGATCGTGAACAAACCGGCGGGTTTTGCCGTACATGGCGGCAGCGGAATCAGTTCCGGCATAATCGAGGGACTGCGCCTCATAAGACCTGAAGCCCATTTTTTAGAACTGGTGCACAGGCTTGATAAAGATACCTCCGGCTGCCTGATAATCGCCAAGAAACGCAGTGCACTCCGTAAACTGCATGAGCTTTTCCGGGATGATCAGGTTCATAAAACCTATCAGGCCCTGCTGGCGGGACAATGGGCCAGGAAAAAACTGGTGGTGACAGCACCTTTATTAAAAAACATTAATAAAGGCGGTGAGCGCATAGTCGTCATCAGCCAGTCAGGCAAAGCCGCTGAAACATTGTTCAGACGCTTGAAATTATTTCATAATGCAACCCTGGTTGAAGCTGCACCCAAAACCGGACGCACTCATCAAATACGGGTTCATGCCGCCAGCCTCGGTCATCCAATCGTCGGAGATGAACGTTACGGCCTGGATGAGGTCAATAAGGTTTTTAGAACGAAAGGCTATAAGCGGATGTTTCTGCATGCGGAAACGTTGCAATTTAAACATCCCATCACCGGTTTATTGATGACCATCTCAGCGCCTTTACCCTTGCAATTACAAAATTTATTAAAACATGAAGAACAGATTTGATTTGATTATATTTGATTGGGACGGCACTTTAATCAACTCGATAGACTGGATTACCGATTGCCTGCAAAGTGCAGCTGCACAGTGCGATTACCCTGTTCCTGAGCCTCAAGCCGCAAAGGATGTGATAGGCTTAAGCATTAAACGGGCCATGCAGGCGCTGTTTCCTGAAGCCGACGCAAAAACGCAGGAGCAACTGGTGGCCTGCTACAGCCGGAAATATATTTCCAGGGAAATCAGCAGAGCCGATTTGTTTCCAGGCGTATACCAGATGCTGGTGCAATTGAAAGAGGCCGGCTATCAATTGGCCGTTGCCACCGGAAAAACCAGAGACGGCCTGCAACGCGCCTTGCAGGCTACAGAAACTGAGGATTTATTTTGTACGACCCGCTGCGCTGACGAAACCGCATCCAAGCCTGACCCAAGGATGCTGCTTGAGATTATTGAACATACGAATGCGGCAAATGAACGTACATTGATGGTGGGCGATTCGACACACGACTTGCAAATGGCACTCAATGCCAATATTTCAGCTATCGCCGTGTCTTGCGGCGCGCACCCGGAAGAATTCTTGCAACAATACAATCCGTTGTTGTGCCTGCAGCAGCCAACCGAATTACTGAATATTATTTAAAGGTTAAAAAGTAATGGAAAATCAACACGACAATCCGATTAAAGCAGAGGTTTCCCGCGAATCGGGCTGGGAAAGAGAAGTCATTGAAAAACTGGCGCTGGCTTCGATAACAGAGCAAACAAGGGCAAGACGCTGGAGCGTTTTTTTTAAGTCGGTCATGCTTTTATACCTGATTGCCCTGCTGGGCGTGGCCATGTATCCAAGAATCAAACATGATATGGGCAGCGACGGCAAAGGCCATACCGCAGTCATTGATGTGGTAGGGGTTATTGCTGAAGATAAGGATGCCAATGCATCCAGTATTATTGAGAGCTTAAGAGACGCAGTAAAAGACAGGAATACCAAAGGCATTATTCTGCATTCCAATTCACCGGGAGGCAGTCCTGTACAATCCGCTTATGTTTATGAAGAAATCAGAAAAATAAAAAAAGAACATCCCGATTTGCCGGTTTATGCAGTGGTTAGCGATATATGCGCATCCGGCTGTTATTATATTGCCTCCGCCAGCGACAAAATTTTTGTCAATCAATCCAGCCTTATCGGTTCAATAGGCGTGCTTATGGATGGCTTCGGTTTTGTTGATATTATGCAAAAGCTGGGCGTTGAGCGCCGACTGCTGACCGCAGGCGCACATAAGGCGATGCTCGATCCTTTCTCGCCGCCGAAAGCAGATGAAACCAAATACATGCAAGGCTTATTAGATCAGGTGCACCAGCAGTTTATAAGCGCCGTTAAAACCGGACGCGGCGATCGCCTGAAAGACTCGCCCGAGATGTTTTCAGGTCTGGTCTGGACAGGAGAAGCAGGTGTTAAGCTGGGTGTTGCTGATGGCTTTGGCAATGATGATAACGTCGCCAAAGATATTATTGGCGCAGAAAGGCTGGTTGACTTTACGCAACAAGGGCCTTTTCTTGATAAAATAGCCGGCAAGCTGGGTGCCTATTTCGGACAGGGAATAGGCAGCGCAATTCAGTGGCCGTCATTACGATAATGAATTCAGCAGGAACTGGAACCTTGGCAAATGTATCCGGAAAATGATATTTAGAGAAAATTATAAACTTATATTCATGCTTGATTATTGTTCCGCGAAAATTTCTTATTCGCTTACAGTTAACAAGTTTTGCCAACTTTTAGCACTTTCTCTCTAGAAATATGGCTTAATCTCAGGCTCATTTCTATTGGAAGAGGCTTTAAATTTTTATTTTTTTACAAAAGCTGTTAATATGGCCTTCATAAGTTGGATGCTGTGTAAGAACAGTGAGTTTTTTATATACATTAGGGAGATGCCATGCTTATTTTGACTCGTCGAGTGGGAGAAACTTTAATGATCGGTGACGAAGTTACAGTTACTGTTCTTGGAGTGAAAGGAAACCAGGTTCGTATAGGTGTTAATGCACCTAAAGATGTCTCTGTTCATAGGGAAGAAATTTACGAAAGAATCAAAAAGGAGCAGTCTGAGTCAACAGGCGCGGGCGATTCTGAAGAATAAAAGTTTTAGGAGAGATGGCCGAGAGGCTGAAGGCGCTCCCCTGCTAAGGGAGTATGGGTTTTATAGCCCATCGAGGGTTCGAACCCCTCTCTCTCCGCCATAATTCATACAATCTTTTAAAATAAGATTGACACCGAATAAATTTAGAAAGATAATGTGCGGCTCAACAAGCGCCCGTAGCTCAGCTGGATAGAGTAATCGGCTACGAACCGATCGGTCGGGAGTTCGAATCTCTCCGGGCGCGCCATTTGAATTTAAAGTTTAATCCCCTGTAGCTCAGTCGGTAGAGCGGGTGACTGTTAATCACTAGGTCGGCGGTTCGAGCCCGTCCGGGGGAGCCAGATAAATCAAGGGCTTACTGTAAAAAGTAGGCCCTTTTTTTTGCCCCGAGGGAGCGTCTTTTTCGGAAGTCACCGGTCGGCATAGGTCGGATGGGGCACTGAAGGGTGGGACCGATTTTGGTTACGTCTTGTGATGGACTCTTTGGTGAAAAACTAATCCTAAAATATCCAGCGTAATTGTTCAGCAATTTGCTTGTGAAAGAGCTAAAGGTTTATTGTCGGTCGCTGCCCTTGTTGCCAAAGTGTATCAAAAATAAATTCCTTGTATCGTCTTTGAAAATCTTGGTCAGTCGAGAACTTCTTAAAAATTTCTGTTTGCGTAAACAAATATTGTTGCATCAAATCTTCTACTTTTTTGTCGGATGATATTTTTGCATTTTGCTTGTCGGGTGAAGTTGTTATGGCATCCATAATTCGCTCATCCTTTTTCATATCCGCAGGAATTTGTTGCGTTAATATTTCATTCACCTTGTCTTTATCCGTCCAGTCTATATCACCAAAACGATAATTAAATGTTTTTAGGATATTTTCTAACGTATCAAGTTCTGGTTCTGATTTTCCCCCACTAACATCGACAGGAATTGGCGCTACAAATCCAGAATCATCAATCAAGATGATTTTGTCTGTACCTTGTTTAGATGGCCGATAACTATCTATATCAATAGATTCAATAATACCTTGCGCAAGATCTTCGTTTTGGTCGATGGTTAGCTTTGGTAATAGATATTTCAAATACCACCACAACTGTTCCCAATATGGGTTATTGAAATCAAGAAGCTTGGCTAAATAGCTATATGTCCTTAAAAAGGACTTTACTTTAATTTTAAAATCAATCCGCTTTTCTAACTGTAACTCGTATGTGAATATATGAGCCGCTGAATCAATAATTGGGTCTAGAATTATTCTGTCTGCATTACCTGAATACTTTTCAAAGAAATCCTTTACTACTTGCTCATTGTAAACTTCGAATTTTTCCAAAGCATCTATAAGGTCATTGAGTTTATTTGGGCTTGTTTCTTCGCTTAAAATTGTTGATGTATAGTAAGGGTCAAAAGCTAATTTAATGTCTTCTGCTGTATTGTAAAAATCTAATACAAAAGTATCATTTTTGTAGGGCTTTAAGGCTCTATTTAGACGTGAAAGGGCTTGTACTGCTAGAACACCTCTCAACTTTTTATCTACATACATCGTATGCAAAAGTGGCTGGTCAAAACCTGTTTGATATTTGTTCGCTACAATTAAAAAACGATACTCCTTTTTCTTAAAGTTTTTTGGAATGTCATTTTTATAACTTTCAAAATTGTTCATTGATGCTTCATCATAATTAACGCCTTTGCAGGGTTTCTTACCCGAAAAGGCAACGATGGCTTTATGGGGTGATTTTATTTCTTTTAGATATTCGTCAAAGGCTTGCTTGTATTTGATAGCAGTTACAATGTTTTTGGTAATTATCATTGTTTTAGCTTGACCATTTATCGAGTGTTTTACTTCACGGTGAAAATGGTCAATCATTATTTTAGCTTTTTCTGCAATTGCAAACTCATGACCTTCTACATAAGCCTTTAATTTTTTTTGAGCTTGTTTGGTATCGAATTCAGGATTTTCTTCTACTGATTTGATGAGCTTGTAAAACGAATTGTATGTGGTGTAATTCTGCAGCACATCAAGAATAAATTCTTCTTCTATGGCTTGTTTCATCGAATATAAATGAAACGCATCAAAAGCGGTTTTTTCTTCTCCGTTTTGGATGTATTTTCTTGGAACGCCAAAGATTTCCAATGTTTTGTTTTTTGGTGTTGCCGTAAACGCAAAGTAAGAGCCGTTCTTAATCATTTTACGGCTATTAATCAACTCATTAATTTTATCTTCTAAGGTTGGTTCATCCTCGTCTTCGGCTTCTTCATCTTCGTTTTTATCTGCTAATACAGCATTCATTTTTGAAGATGTATCTCCGCTTTGACTGCTGTGTGCTTCGTCTATAATTATTCCGAATTTCAATAAACCCATATCCTGCATTTCGTCTAACAAATGCGGAAAGGTTTGAACGGTGCAAATAATTACTTTCTTCTTGTTGGCAATGGCTTCTCTTAATTGATTTGTTTTGCTTGAGCCTTCGCCTGTAATGGCGGCTACTATTCCTTGTTTTGGTGAAAACTGTATTATTTCATCACGCAATTGTTTGTCCAAAACTGTTCTATCTGTTACGACAATTACAGAATCAAACATGTTATTTGTTCCCGATTTATCGAACAGTCCATGTAACTGATGCGAAACCCAAGCAATAGATTTTGATTTGCCTGAACCAGCTGAATGTTGAATTAAATATTTTTGTCCAATGCCATTTTCTTTGGCGTGTGCCAATATTTTTTTTACAGAAGTCAATTGATGATAACGAGGAAAAATCTTTTTCTTTTTCTTTTTTCCTGTGTCCTCGTCAGTTTCTTCAATCACCTGTGCAAACTTATCGATGATATTGTTCAACGAATCTTTGCTCAACACTTCTTCCCATAAATAATGGGTTTTCAGTCCGTTTGGGTTTACAGGATTGCCTGCACCAAAAGGCGGTATAGCTTTGCCATCGTTTAAGCCTTTGTTGAATGGAATAAAGGAAGAGGCTTTTCCTTTCAATTCCGAACACATAAAGACTTGCTCGGTGTCGGCTGCAAAGATTACCGGAATGCCATTTACAAAAACAGTTAAGTCCAAACGGTTTTCATTGCTTAGGCTGTATGTTAATTCCTGCGTTACCGCAAATACATTGGCTGCATATCTTGTAGCATCCTTGGCGTTAAAGGTTGATGAGGGTTTTCGGTAGAATAAATCAATGGTTTTGTCAAAATGCTTTATCCCTTTACGAAGCACTTCAATTACCCCAAGCTCTTTGATTTTTGCGTCCAAGCGAACTAAAAAAGGCCGTTCGCCTTTTTTCTGAATCATTTCATATGCGTCTTTTTGGGTTGCTTCAATAAATGCTAAAAGTTGCTTGGTATTGATGCTAAATTCACGGTCAAATTCGGTTGGAGTTGTTTCAATAAACTTATGCTCATTGACCAAATGATGGGTAATGAATTTTTGAAAGCCTCTTCCAGATGTGTCGGTAAACTGCATACTTAACTCATTTGTAATTGAGGAACACTACGTTTTCCCGTTACCAAATCTGTTATCAACGCTTCACGGTATTCTTTGATAGATGAGATTTCTTTTCTATACTTACTCTTCAAATTTTCGATTTGAATTTCCTTTTGTTTTATTTCTTGAACTAAGTTTCTTTGCGCATCAATTTCCGTTGGGTATTCAATTTCTATTTTTCCAATAAAATTATAACTGGCTCTTGGCATTTTGCTGCCATAAGTTGAAGTGTTCACATAATCAATTAATCTTCTTGAAATAAGTTTATAAAAGATAAATTCTCTATCAATCAATATTGAAGGTCTTAATACTAAAATTTCACTTACACAAACACCGTTGAAATCGGGAATAACAACTTTTGCTAAATACGGTCTTAGTTTGCTAAACAAGACATCAATTTTTTTAAACTTCTTTACGTTACTCTCAAATTCACCTTGCCCAATTGTCAAATCAATTTTACCTGTCCAACTTTCAGTATTTTCTAAGGCTGTAATGGTCAACTAAAACCGGACACTTTCTTAAGCAGTTTTCCTATAGAATTCCCGCTCAAATTCCAGCGGGGATTGATAGCCTGGTTTTGAGTGCATGCGTTTTCCATTATAAAAAGCTAAATA
>JAQURG010000008.1 GCA_028715725.1 Methylococcales bacterium | reverse complement strand
AACTCTTGGTACGGTATGAAAAAATGGAGCGGAGTTATCTCGGCTTGCTCATGCTGGCCGCTTCCGTCATCGTCTTACGAAAAATCAAGCGGCAAAATAAGAGCAATGTTATTTATGGATAAGTTCTAAATATACCAATGAAATTCCAGAAATAATACAAACAACTTTTCTACGCTTTTTTAAGTCAGATGAAGGAAGAAGCCTAGGATGGGCAGAAGAAGATAAACAAAGAGCAATTAATAAATCTATCGAAGAAGCAGAAGACATTAAGCCTACGTCCGAAAATGTACAATTATTGCTTAATGGAATATGGCACATTGATTTAAAAACTTCATTTGCTGAACATGTTAAAGTTATTTATGAAATTTGTTGTATTGAATTTGGAAAAAGCTTTATTCATACGCCTTCGGGAGAAAAGCTGCGCACATTTCTCATAAATAGGTGTCAAGATAACAAAAGCGATGATTACGATCTTAAGGATATGGCAAATAATATAAACATAATATTAGCGGTACCACCTGATCTTGATGACATTATAAATAATTTGTCTCAAAACGCTCCGTATACACATCACCTCGCGATAATAACTCCCAACAATATAATTGTTTCAATGTTGGGAATGGGAGCAGTTTTTTCCACTAAAGATTTACCACGTTTAACAGATAATCATCAACTACCAAAAGTCTATCTGAACAGCATAGATGGCAAGCGACACGGCGTGTTTGACTTGGAAGAGTTAATACCATAGCGAAACACCTTAAGGCGCAATATGTAGAAAAATTGTACCAATTCGTCATGTTACCGTAATTGGGATATCTTTAGCCGGACAGGTTTTACAAACCCGTCCGCAACGTTTCTGCAAAACCGTAAGGCGAATTCTCTGTTAGGCAATAGTTATGAACGAAGCCTTGATCCTGACCTCCGCTCGAACTTTTCCAGGCGGTTTTTTATACCTTACGCAGCTAAATCCCGTAATGCTTCCGGATGCTGTTCGGCAATTCGCAACAAAGTTTTAGCTGCGCCGGATGGTTCACGACGGCCTTGCTCCCAATCTTGCAAAGTTCGCACGGAAACACCGAGCAGGACAGCGAACTGCGCTTGCGTTAAGCCGGTCTTGCTTCTTGCCGACAGAACCCGCGAAACAGGAATTACGGTCTCTTTGGCGCGCCGATTGTTCTTCATTTCGCGAACGGATTGCAGCAGGTCTTCATAAAATTCTTCTGTTTCTTTATCCATTGTTGATTTCCTCTTTCAACTTATTCAAAAGTATGGGCGGTAGATTGTCGAATTTGGCTTTTGCATACACAATCAACAACCAAATCTCACCATTTTCAAGATGATTGAAGTAAATCACCCGCACACCGCCCCGTTTGCCGATGCCTTTACGTACCCAACGTACTTTTCGCAAACCAGTCGTACCGGGAATAACGTCACCGGCTTCAGGATTGCGAGATAACCAATTAATGAACGTCTCACGCTCGGCATCCGACCAAATATCGGCAGCATATCTCTGAAAAACAGGGGTTTCTATTACGGTAAGCATGATGGCATATTATACGGCCCTGCCGGATTCCTGCAATATCATACACTACCCCCCCTTGTAAAATCAATTCCCAGCCAGATGAGGTACGTTGCGCGTACCTCAAATCCTAAAGCATCATATCACGATCTCAAATATCCGATTTGCCGTGCTAAAATCAATCTTGTCCGCTATGTGGTGCGTACCTTACCATTTTTTAATTTACATTTTGGTGTTCCGTTTATGTCCCGGCCAGGATGTTTTGAATAAGGTATGGCTGGCACCGTAGCTTCACTTCGCCTGCTCCTGCGTGTTGACATGTCCGAAGCGAGTCACTAGACTGGCAAGCTGAAAATACTGCCGTTGTGCCTGTGATACAGGTTCTGCTAAAAAACTCAAATAAATGATAATTGCACCTGAAATTATTGGCTATATAGCTGCAACACTGACTACACTCTCATTTTTGCCCCAAGCCATTCTGACCATAAAAACAAAAGACACCGAATCGCTGTCATTAAGCATGTACAGTATGTTTACGCTGGGCGTGCTCTGCTGGCTGATCTATGGAGTCTACATCGACAATGGAGCCATCATCGTTGCCAATTCAATTACTTTTTTATTGGCGGCATCGATACTTTCTTTGAAAATTTATAATGTCGTGTTTAAAAACGGCTAGTGTCTGGCTGACAATTTAACAGGGCAATGCATTATTTAAAGCACGCGCCAATAAGTTGTGCTCGATAATATTTTATAAAAACAAACACATCAACGGAGAAACCAAAGAATGACTAATAAAGTCACTTTGACGCAGTTCATCATCGAACAGCAACGGGGATTGCCGGATGCGTCCGGAACCTTCAGCATGTTGCTGAATAATATTGTAACCGCATGCAAAAAGATATCGCATCTGGTCAACCGGGGTAATCTGGTGGGCGTGTTGGGCAGCGCCGAGTCCGAAAATGTGCAGGGAGAAGTACAAAAAAAGCTGGATATCATTACCAACGACATCATGGTCAATGCGTTGAACTGGACGGGTCATCTGGCGGGCATGGCGTCGGAAGAAGTCGATGATATTATTGCCATTCCGGCGCAGTACCCTAAAGGTAAATATCTGGCTTTATTTGATCCATTGGACGGTTCTTCAAACATTGATGTGAATCTGGCTGTAGGCACTATTTTTTCGATTATAAGATGTCGTGAAGGCGTCGACCCCGCGCCTGAAGACTTTTTACGCAAGGGGTCGGAGCAGGTTTGCGCGGGCTTTGTACTTTACGGCCCGTCTACCATGATGGTCTTGACGACCGGGCACGGTGTTAATGGTTTCACGCTCGATCAGGATATAGGCGAATTTATTCTGACTCATTCGAATATGAGAATACCGGAAGAGACTAATGAGTTTGCCATTAATGTGTCGAACCAGCGCTTTTGGGAACCGCCTGTGCAGCGTTATATCGATGAATGCTTGCTTGGAACCGAAGGTCCGCGGGCAAAAAACTTTAATATGCGCTGGATTGCTTCGCTGGTTGCGGAAGTTTATCGAATCCTGACGCGCGGCGGCGTGTTTCTCTATCCGCTCGATTCGAAAGAGCCATCCAAGCCCGGCAAGTTACGCATTATGTACGAAGCCAACCCGATGGCTTTTATTATTGAGCAGGCGGGCGGCGTTTGTTCTACAGGACGTGAGCGCATTCTTGATATCAAGCCGACCGGCATCCATCAACGCGTGCCTCTGATTTTGGGGTCAAAAAGCGAAGTTGAGCGTATTATCGATTATCATCAGGAAAAATGAACAGGCAACAAATGGGGCCTGAATAGTTATAGCCGGGGGCTGCTTATTGGATCTAGCCCAATTTTTTCAAACAGGTTTTCATATCGATTCCCTTCCCCAGAATGCCTGTAAATAAATCGCCGGTCTTTTGTAATCGTTCCGGCACAGTATAAATATTAAATTGGGCCGGAGTTAATCCGGATTTAACTTCTTCCCATTTCAGCGGCGTAGATACGGCGGCTCCGGTAGTTGGCCTCAAACTGTAAACCGCGGCAATGGTTTGTCCCTTGCGGTTTTGCAAATAATCCAGATAAATTTTATCACGTCTTTTTTCAAGACTCCTTTCCACGCTGGTCGTTTCCGGTAATTGTTCATTAACCAGAACGCAAATTAATTCTGCAAAAGTTTTTAACTGGTCATACGTATATTTTTTATGAGTAGGAATATAGATATGGAGACCGGTAGCGCCTGAGGTTTTACAGAAATTGGCAGCGCCCGACTTTTCCAGAATCTGGTGAACCACAACAGCGACGTCAATAACTTGTTCAAAGGTATTTTTTTTGGAAGGATCGATATCTATGATTAGATAATCGGGATAATCAAGGGACTGAACAGTTGAATGCCAGGGATTTAGTTCAATACAGCCCAGATTATTCAAATAAGTCAACGTGGCCTTATTGTTGCAAATAATATAATCAATATTCTTGTCAGCCGATTCCGAATGGATAGGAATGGTTTTCACAAATGAGGGCACATTCTCGCCGGCATCCTTATGAAAAAAACCTTCATCGGTAATGCCGCCCGGATTCCGTTTTAAAGACTGGGGACGATTTTTCAAATATGGCAGGATATAGTCTGAAATGCTTAGGTAGTAATTCACCATATCGCCTTTAGTGATATTTTCCTCCGGCCAAAATAACTTATTCCAGTGGGTAACGGGAACCTTCATTCGCCCGAAGGCAAGGACAGGGTTTTCCATATCCGGCGCACTTTCTATCTCAGCCAGCTTTTTAGTAACCGTTTTTGTGCTTGCCATCGTAGTGTCCTCGACGGTTTTGTCATCCCTTATTTTTATAAAAATAGGGTGCCGCAACATGCCGTCTCTTGTTTTATCTGTAAATTTGACTTCACAGACCAGAACCGGCTTTACCCATGTTACCGGCGCATTCGTTTTTACCCGTTCGTCAAAAGGAGATTGAGAAGTCACTAACGGTTTGAGCTGATCGTATATTTCTTTCAATGATGAGGCGTTAAATCCGGAACCGGTATGTCCGGTATATTGAATGCGCTTTCCCTGCTTTAACCCCAGTATCAGTGCTCCGAAATATTTTCTTTCTCCGGCCGGTTCCGTAAACCCGCAGATGATGGCATCGATGGTTTTGTGGTATTTTATTTTTAACCAGTTGGCTGTGCGCTGGCCGGGCAAATACCGGCTATTGGATTTTTTTGCAATAACGCCTTCCATGTTTTTTTTTCGCATCAGTGCGAACATCTCCCTGCCCTTTTCCTCAATATGGTCAGAGTATTTAATGATGTCATCCTCTTTTAAAAGCGCGCGTAATTTTTCTTTCCTTTCAAGAAGCGGAAGATGCATGACCGATTCATTTGCTACTTTTAAAACATCAAAAACATAATAATAAATAGGATGGGATTTATCTTCACCGTAATGCTGCAATAACTGAAAATTGGAGATTCCCTCGTCACTCATGACCACTATTTCTCCATCAATGACTGCATTGAGGCCCATTTTAGACAAGGCGTCCGTTATTTCAGGATAAGCGCTATTGAATAAATTCCCATTGCGTGAATAAAGCTTTACCTGGTCTTTATTTAATTCGGCGATAGCTCTGTAGCCGTCCCATTTGATTTCAAATATCCAGTCCCTGTCATCAAAAGGCTCATCCGTTTCTTTAGCCAGCATGGCCGGGATATAGTCCTGAAGCTTTTTGGCGGAGACAGGAGCAGGCTTTTTCTTTGAGGTTGATTTTTTCGCGTGGCTTTCACTTAGCGACTGATTGATGGGAGAATTTTTTGGCGTGTCTGTTTCACTATCATAAGCTTCATGTACGGCATATTTATCATTATGTTTGACCAACAGCCAGGCATTGCCGTTGTTCGCTTTTAGTTTGACCAGGGCAAATTCGCCTTTGAGCTTTTTGCCGTGCAATACAAACTTCAAGTGTCCGGCTTTTAATGCCTTCAATAATTTTTTTTCCGCGTCCTTGCCCGAGTTGTCAATATCCGTGTAATATCCAGAATCCCATATTTCCACTATACCGGCGCCATAGTTTCCCGGCGGTATGACGCCCTTGAAATCCTTGTAATCATAAGGATGGTCTTCCACCATCATCGCCAGTCTTTTATCGGCAGGGTTAAACGAAGGGCCTTTAGGTATGGCCCAGCTTTTTAAAACACCTTCCATTTCCAGCCTGAAGTCATAATGCAGATGCGAAGCCTTATGCCTCTGCACGACAAAGATCAATTTTCCGGTTTTGCCTGATGTTTTACTTTCAGGTTCAGGTGAGTTTTTAAAGTCCCTTTTCTGCCGGTATTCAAAAAGGGTCATAAAAATCAGGAAGCTTTTTTAACTGTATTCAGGCTGGCTTTTAACTGCGCCATTAAGTCGGTTGATTTTGTTTGAACCACTTTCAAATGCGGCGTCTTGGGTTTTATGCCTTTTGATTTGGCCTCTATCAGCTTTAGCAAAGCTTCGGTATAGGTATCTTTATAAGCACTGATATCGAATTCTCCAGTCAACTGGTCAATCAGGGAAACCGCCAGATCCAGTTCGCTCTTTTTTATGCTGGTCTTGGAAGGTAAGGCGAGTTCGGACTCATCCCTGACTTCTTCAGCAAATCTTATTTTATTTAAAATAATAACCTTCTCTGTCGCTCTTAAAATAGCCAGATTTTCCCGGCTGCGCATAACAAATGTGGCGATACCGACCTTTCCCGTTCTCAGCAAGGCTTCCTGCAGTAACACATAGGCTCTTTCGCCTGATTTTTCAGGTTCAACATAATAAGGTGTGTCAAAATAAATACTGTCTATTTCGTCTTCCTTGACGAAATCGGAAATGGTGATCACTTTAGACTTTTCTACACTGGCAGCTTCAAAGTCCTCATCGGTAAGAACCACATACTCATCATCCACCTTATAGCCTTTAACAATATTTTCCCAGTTCACTTCCCTGCCCGTACGCTCATTCACCCGCTTGAAACGTATATTGGAAAGATCTTTTTTATCAAGCATATCCAAATCAAGAGTGCTCGATTCAATCGCACTGTAGAGCTTTACCGGTATGTTGACCAAACCGAAACCAATAGCACCTGTCCAAATTGATTTCATAAGCTTATAAATCCATTGTTAAAAATCTCTGGTAACCCTTTTAATTGATAATGCCTGTATTATTTGTTAATCACAATATAGATAATGCCGCCAATCGCGCCTTAAGTGAAACTAGCCATTAACCACCGTACCGCCATTCGGATGAAGAATCTGGCCGGATATATATGAAGAGTCTTCCGAAGCCAGAAATACGAAGCATTTGGCGACTTCTTCCGGTTGGCCGGCCCGACCCATCGGCACATCCGAGCCAAATTTTTTAACATGCTCAGACGGAAACGTTGAAGTAATAAGAGGCGTCCAGATAGGTCCGGGCGCGACTCCGTTCACTCGGATTTTTTGTTCAATCAGGGCTAAGGATAAGGATCGGGTGAAGCTGGTAATGGCTCCTTTGGTAGCCGAATAATCAAGTAATTTTGGACTGCCCTTATAAGCCGTCACTGATGTGGTATTGATAATTGTGCTTCCCGAGGATAAATGTTTAAGCGCTGCTTTAGTCAAATAGAACATGGAAAAAATATTGGTGCGAAAGGTCTTTTCAAGTTGCTCCGACGTTATTTCTTCAATACTCTCCTGAGGATGCTGTTCGGCGGCATTATTGATCAGACTGTTTAAACACCCGAATTCGCTGATCGTTTTCTCAACCGCTTGCCGGCAAAAATCCTCATCCCCGATATCTCCCGAGATAAGCAGGCATTTCTGCCCGTTTTCCTGCACCAGACGTTTCGTTTCTGCGGCATCTTCATGTTCATTGAGATAAACAATGGCTGAATCCGCCCCTTCCTTGGCGAAGGCTACCGCAATAGCGCGTCCAATACCCGAATCCCCTCCCGTAATCAAGGCTACCTTGCCTTTCAGTTTGTCAGAACCTTTGTAATAAGAATCGTCGAACTGGGGCTGAGGCGTCATGTCCGACTCAAGGCCGGGTTGGCGATCCTGATGTTGAGGGGGTTGTGGCGGTGTAGGATGAGGATCATCACCGGCCATCATCAGACGGCCTGCACCACCTCTATGGGAGCGCTTGCTAAAAGATTGTATTTCAGAAAGTAATGCCGAATTTCTGGCGGAAATAATGCTTTGAGTCTGTCTCATCGTTTACTCCTCATACACCTGATGAATATTGTCAGTTTTCGGTTTGCTATCATATACAAAACATTTATATCAAAATCTCGATTTTCTTCTGTCTGATAACACACATAGCCTCTGCCTGTTTTGGAGCATTTTTCAAATGTCTGAGTCTTCCTGATCAACAGGTTGACGATGCTCCACGTTAAGAAGAGGAAAGCCTAGCTCTTTTTCAATTTGTCCAATGTGCCCCTTATATTAAAGGTTATATGGCTGTTTGTAAGCACATCCTTATCGGTCAACAATTTGCAGCGGAATTTTAAATTAAAAGGCGTGCCTGTTTTATCGAACAGCATCTTCCAGAGAAATTTTCCCATCTTTACGGTTTTCAGATCCAGATGTATGGAGACAGGCGACGAACTCTTCGCAGGAATATCAATAATCTTTTCCAGGCTGCCTTCCATGACAATATCGTTATCCACAGTGAACCCATATTTCCCGTCTTTCAGTTTCAAGGCAAAAATATTCGGATTCGCAACCTGGGCTACAAGATCGATTTTGGATTCGTCAAATCCTAATGAGTCCACATCCACATCCTCTATTTCCAGTTTGGGCGGCCTGAAAGCCGGCAGTCTTTTGCTAAATTCCATAAAAAACTTTTTTTCGCCTATTACCGGAATATCCACTTTGATATCGGCTTTTACAGTATATTCGGCGGTTTCTTTATTATTTTTTTCAAGATATTTTAACAACCTTGCCAGCGGCTCTTTCAGTATGTCGATAGGAATCTCTATCGTCGTATCTTTTAGAGAGTAAATGCGGATGGGTTTGTTATAGGAGCTTTCAACGATTTTAATTGAATCAATAAAAACGCTGTAATCAAGACGATCGGTTTTAATATGGATGGGCAGAGGATTACTTAAAATGATTTTACTGGTCATTTTGACTTTTTCTTCACCAACATCCAGATTACTTATCGCCGCCACTTTTAATGACGGCTGTAAATTAATCTCCCCGCTATCGGTTTTTTTAAATTTCCACCACCCATAACCCAACATTAAAACTGCCATCAGGAAAAGTAATGCCAGGCTATATTTTTTCATAATGTCCGGTTAACCAAAGCAGGAGGAAATTTCAGCGTTATTTAAACAACCCCGATTCAATAACAGCAAAACTTAAGGCGTTAATATAACCTTGACGCATTCATCTTCCTTTTCATAAAAGATCTTATAGCCATGAGCGACTTCCGACAGAGGCAAGCGATGAGTAATGACATCATCCAGCTTAACCCTGCCTTCTTCGACATAATGCAATAGCTGATCGATATATTTATGAGCGGGCGCCTGTCCGCCTTTTAATATGATGCCCTTATCGAAAAACTGCCCCAACGGAAAATTGTCGTAAGTCGTCGGATAAACGCCCAATACCGAGACAATGCCGCCGCGTCTGACGGCGCTCATGCAAGCCTCCAGCACTTTTATTGAACCTCTTTCGAGATTGACCAGCGCTTTGGCTTTATCAAGAAGGTCCCGCTTTGGTTCGAAGCCGACTGCTTCCACACAAACGTCGGCGCCTCGACCTTCCGTCATCGATCTTATCTGGTCGACTACCTCTTCGTGGCCATTTCCCCATAAGACAGTTTCGCATCCGGCTGTTGCTTTGGCCTTGTCCAGGCGGTATTGAAGAGTATCCACAATAATGACTTTTTGGGCATTCCGAAGCCAGGCGCTTTTTGCCGCCATAATACCAACCGGGCCTGAGCCGAAAATAGCAACCGTCTCGCCGCCGTTAACTTCGCCCCAATCAATGCCGGTATATCCGGTAGGAAAAATATCGGTTAAAAACAATACTTGCTCATCGGTTAGATTGTCGGGAACAAGGCGCGGTCCGTAATCGGCGTAAGGTACGCGCACATATTCGGCTTGGCCGCCATCATAACCGCCATACAAATCGGTATAGCCGAACAAGGCGCCACCCTTTTGTTTCAACAAGCCGCCTTCGGGACCATAATTCTGGAGATTGGAATTTTCGCAATGGCCGGGCAAATGGTGGTGGCAAAAGAAACAGGTTCCGCAGGCAATAGGAAAAGGAACAACGACCCGATCACCTCGTCTTAAAGTAGTAACCGCAGCTCCGACTTCTTCAACAATGCCCATAAATTCATGACCGAGCACCATCGGCCGCGGCTGTGGCAACCCGCCGGAATAAATATGCAAATCCGAGCCGCAAATGGCGGTTGCCGTTACTTTGAGGATGATGTCACGCTCATGCGTGATAATAGGGTCATCTACCGTGTCATAGGTTACCTTTTGAGATCCATGAATTCTGGCTGCTTTCATAATGCTATCCTCCAAAGTTAAAATAAATCGCCTCAGCTACGGACTTGAAGTGAAGGGTTATTCGCCTGCCTTGGTAAATATTTTTTTCGGATTATAGGGGCAGCCGGTAACGGTATCTGTACGTTTGCCGACTTAATTTAAAATATTTTGAGGTAATCCGGATTGGGATAGAGCAATAACAACAGGGAAAAATTCTGTGAGGGGTTATTTGGCGTAAGACGTGAATATTAAAGGCAGGGCTGCGATGCCCTGGCCTTTTCAGGCTATTTTGGGCATGCGGTCAAATCAGTGTATTTTTAACTGGGTGATGCCTAGAACTAAATGCCGTAAAGACCCTGATAGTCTCTTATGGAGTTGAGCAGATCACTTTCATCAGTCGTTAAATAGTCGGTAATGTTTTCCAGAGTAATAATGGCAATAACAGGCATATCAAAGCTGTCGCGAACCTCCTGAACAGCGGAAACATTATTTTGTCCTTTTTCCTGCCTGTCCAGTGCAATCAGTACCCCTGCCGGAGTTGCATGAGCGTTTCTGATTATATCTACGGATTCTCTGACTGAAGTCCCGGCAGTAATCACATCGTCAATAATAATGACCTGGCCTCGCAGTGGAGCGCCCACCAGCCAGCCTCCTTCGCCATGATCTTTAGCTTCTTTACGGTTGAAAACAAAGGGAACATCAATGCCTAACTGAGCATAAGCGATAGCTGTGGCGCTAACCAAAGGGATTCCTTTGTAGGCGGGACCATAAAGAATGTCCGGCTTAATTCCTGAATGAAGCAAGGCCTGTGCGTAAAAATAACCCAGTTTGCTTAAGCGGGCGCCGGTATTGAACATGCCGGTATTGAAGAAATAAGGGCTGGCGCGGCCTGACTTTAACAGGAACTCGCCAAATTTTAAGGCGCCGCACTCCAGTGCATAAGTAATAAAATCTTTTTGATAATCAAGCATAATAAGAGTAAAAAATAGTTGAACTTAAACTCGAGCCTAGGCCGTTAACCCACATCATTTACAGGTTCTAGCTGCAAAGGTGTTTAACTACCGTAGCTTGAATAAAACAGGTTTATTGATCGACAGACTATTTTAAACTGAATTTCCCGCACTCGTAGATTCATTTCCACCATTCCACAATCGTACAGTGTTTTTCAGGTAAAAATTGAGTTGGAGCCAAACGAAGCCACGAGTTGCCATGCCTGCTTAACAAATATTTTTACTTTCATAGCAATCAATAGCTTAAAAATTTAATGGATAAGCGCCTTACTACCGCTGTCCTTAATGATTTCGACCATATTCATAATCCGGTACAATTACCATTTGATAACACCGCAATCTGAAGCAATTGGCGAATGTGCATAACGCCAACAGGGGATACAAATGAAACACAGCCGTTTTTTCAGTAGCCGCACTCGAGCAATAATGTTAGCCCTGTTAATGGCTGCCTCAATGAGTGTATCCGCTGACAATACCTGGAGCTATCACCAGGAAAGCGACCGTTTAACCAATCAGACTTATAGCTTTGCCCAATCGCCCCTGTCACGCCCCGGTCTTTATGATTACCTCAGGTTGGAAATCGCTTGTAAAGAGAATCAATTGCAAGCTGTTATTATCGCAAACGACTTGATCGCCTCGCAGAACAGCAGCTTTGAAATGGAATATCAAATAGATAAAAAGCCGCCGGCAACTGTTCCAATGAAAACATTCCCTGACTCAAAACGTAAAGGCTATACGATCGAGTTCGCCAGACAAATCGCAGATGATCTGCTGACCGGGCAAGCCGTTTTCATCAGCGTCAGGACCATGATAAGAAAGGTTTTATCGAGCTCGATTCCGTTGGATAAAGCAGCAGAACCCGTCAAGCATGTATTCGCTGACTGCGGACTCAGTTTGTCAGGTAATAGCGACCATGAACCTGCCTATAGTTTTGCCGAGTTTGAACAGGAATTCAGTCAGCTTTCTGCGGACCAACAACAGAAATTATTAGCTACAATTAAAAAACTGATGATGGAGATACGTTAATGTTGCGGCTATTTAATATCGACCAGGATACTCTTAAAGAAAAAACAGTCTCTGATGACCTGTTCGGGCAGGCGATAGCCATGGCAGCGTGGATTGACGCCCATGAACCCACTGATGAGGAGCGCACCCAGTTACAGGCATTTTTAAGCACAGCGCTTCCTGAATCGGATGATGTTGAAGAAATCGAATTCTCTGCACGGTACTTTACCGATAACGTCGGGATTCATGTACGCTCTTTATTTCTTGCCCAGAGCGAGGGCCGGCATGATACCGTTACAGTCGCGTTTATTTTGCAAAATGAGCGCCTGATCACATTGCGTGAAGGTGAACTGGCTGATTTCCGCCTGCTAAGAATGCGCGTCCGGCGCGGGCAGATAAAAGTTCACACGCCGCAGGAATTAATGGTTGTCATGTTCGAGCAGAAAGTTGAAAACCTCGCGGATGCCCTGGAGGATATTCACCGCAAGCTGGAAGACGTCAGTTATCTGGTGCTGGAAGAAATAGGTTCAGACCTTGAAGACGCCATTGACAGACTGGCCAAACTGGAAGACAGCAACGGCAAGATCCGTTTGTGTTTAATGGATACGCAGCGCTCAATCTCTTTTTTACAAAGACATCTGCGCAATCATCCTGAGTTGCAGGAAACCGCCCGGGAAATCATCCGCGACGTCGATACATTGATGTCGCATACTACTTTTCTGTTTGACAAGATCAATTTTTTGATGGATTCGACTCAGGGATTTATTAATATTGCCCAGAACAAAATTATCAAAATTTTTTCCATCGCCGCCGTTGTATTTCTGCCGCCTACTTTAGTGGCCAGTATTTACGGCATGAATTTTCAATACATGCCGGAACTTAATCTGGAGCTTGGTTACCCGGGCGCATTAGCTCTGATGTTTCTGGCGGGTATCGCGCCTTACTGGTTCTTCAAACGGAAAGGCTGGCTATAGCCCTGATTACTCAGTATCCCCGACCGGCGCGGCAAACGCGTCAGCAACCAGTTCTTGTACATTATCTCCCGTCAACGTATTTAAAAAAGCGACTAAATCATCTATTTCCTGCTGTGTTAATTTTAATGGCTTTATTAAAGGGTCAAGATTTTCATTCGCTATCCCTCCACGATTATAAAACTCCACCACCTGTTGTAGCGTCTGCCACGCGCCATTATGCATATAAGGCGCGGACAAACTGACATTACGTAAAGAGGGCGTCTTATATTTCCAGCGGTCTTGCGGATTTTGAGTTATTTCATAACGGCCGAGATCATTCGGTTTTGCTTCGGCTACTGTTGAAATCAGCCCGGCTGCGACCTCTACAAAAACACCCGGAGCAACTTGTACTTTCTGCGTTTTGTCTGTTTTACCCATAGCCTCGGCATAACCAATGCCGGTATTGTGATTGCTATTATCGGTAAAAAGGGCGTAATCCGACGTGATTTCATGGCAACCCGAACAGTTGGCCTTGCCGTTAAATAATTGAAAGCCGCGCTGCGCTTTATCGTCCAGCGCCTTCCTGTCTTTTCCGTAATACCAGCGGTCAAAGGGCGAATTGGCCGAATTTAACGTCCGCTCATAACTGGCAATCGCCATGCCGATCGTTTCCATGCCCGGCTCTTTATTGAAAGCCTTTTTAAACAGGTCCTTGTAATCCGCGCTATTGTTGATTTTGTCGATAACATAACCAATTGACGGATTAGCCATTTCATTATGAGCCAGCAAGGGTCCCCAGACCTGCTGTTCCAAAGAAGTTTCGCGGCTGTCATGAAACAGTTTCTGAGAATAGGCCGTATTATAAAGGCTGGGCGAATTGCGTCTGACCGTACGACCTTCAATACCGACGGCTGTAGCCATTTCATTACTGGTAAAGCCCTGTTCGGGAACATGGCACATCGCGCAAGAGAAGGTATTGTTGAGCGACAGGCGGCGGTCATAGAACAGCTTTCTTCCCAAACTGACCTTTTCTTTAGTCAGGGGATTGTTTTTCGGCACCGGTACCGCAGGAAGGCCTAAAGGCGGTTTATTGACAGTTTTAAGTAAATTCCTGGCGCGCCCAACCCGGTCGGTCAATGCAATGGATTTTGTTTGATAATCACTGCGCTCGTAAGCCGACTTATTGTCACCCGCCGAATAAACATCAGACGGTTGGACCGCGCTCTTTTGCATGTCAATATGAGCCACGGCCTGTTTCGGCTCGGCTTGTAACAGCGTCTTGACATCGTTAATCAGCGTATCGGCATGCAAAAAGGCAACGCTGTAGATATTGCGCAGCTGCCTGTTTTTGTCGATCAGGTAAACGCGCAGAATATGGGAAAAAGTGCCGGTAAACTTGCCTTGAGCGTCATATACTTTTTGAATGTTTTGCTTGTAGTGATCCAGTATCGGCTGTAAGTCCTGCTCGGACCGGGAAGTCAAAAATCGCCATTCCGCACCGTCGCCTTGCAGTTCCCGGCCATAGTGTTGCATCATCTCGGGAGTATCCTGTTCGGGATTGAAACTTAAAGTAACCAGGCGTAATGTGCCGGCCAGTTCCGGCTCCTTTTTCAGACGATTCCTGATCTTGTGCAATACTGATGTCGCCAGCGGACAGCCATTGACATCGCTGCACGTTGAATAAATAAAACTGAGCAATACGACTTTATCGCCCATCAAGTCATGTAGCCTGATGCTCTTGCCTTCAGAGTCGAGCACTGCACCATCGGCAGCTATCCCCAATACCGGCAGACTGTAAGTTCCCGGCTCCGGCGCCGAAAATTGCAGACTTCCATAGCCGGGGGCAAGAATTGGCTCCGGAGCCGGCTGGGCAAGATCGGCTTTTATATAATCAGATGCAAGAACACAAATAATCAGAAGAAATAATTGATGCAAATTTGAAGTATTCATTGAAGCTCAGGCGAATAGTAACGTTTGCTAATATACCTGAAAACCTTAGTTCAATGTTGTAAAAAATATATATTTCTTGATGTGAACTCCGAAGCTATTTCAACTTCCTCTTATCCGTTCGTCTGGCGGTGAGCGTCGGCCTGTTGTTGCAACTCATGCATAAACCCATCAGACTTGATTGCATTTCTCCTTTTAATCCAATAGACTGCGTTATGATTTAACTTACAGCATCAGCATAATTCTTATGGAAAAAGAAAGCATTATCACAATGTATCACGGCGGACTGGGCAGCTTGCTTAACAGTATCCAGACGCTGTTTATCGGCATGTTGAGAATATGGTCGATCCCGATTGTATTGATGCTGAGTGTCGCATCGGGCTTTACCACATATTATGGTTTATCACATTTCATTGTTCCCTGGATCGCGCTGATCATCACCATTGCGATTCAATCCATTATTGTCATCTGTTCGCTGGAAATCGCCGGAATTCACTGGAAGGCTAATCGCTTACGATACTTAAGCGTGTTGTTGTCTTTGCTGGTGGCTATCGCCGCCTCAATTACTTTTTCTTATTTCAAGTTTTATGAGGTTTCCCAAAGTGAAACCATACGCATTAACCGGATCAACGAGATTCGAAAAGGCGTGGACGATTATCTGGCGGCGATTCTGAAAGCCAAAAGCGATATTTTAAAGCAGCACAACGACGAACTGGATAAGGCGTCCGCCGATGTGTCGCAGGCCTATTTTGGAACGCATGCGCAAATCCCCGCAACTAATAAAAACATAGTCGGCGAAGGGCCTTTCTGGAGGCATTACAATCAACGTTATCAGGCTAAAAAAGCGCAATTTGATCAGCTTGACAAGGAATTTCATCTGCTGGATGAACATATACGGACATTGCAAACCAGCCTGAATCATTTGACGGTGGATACTGAAAATAATTTTCAAAAGGCGATAGCCGGTTTGCAGGAAGTGCAGCTCAAATTCAACCAGTTGGCGACCAATGCCGGACACACGGTGCCACAAGCGCCCATCCTGATGACCTATTCGCAGTTTGTTCAGGGCGTGACGCCGTCTTTTGCCATGTGGAACGATTTTTCACTGTTTGCTTTTTCCTGTGCGGCGATGGTCGATTTTTTTACTTTTTTGCTGTCCTATCGTTTGGAAAGCACGGCTCCCGGCCCTCTTTCCGAACAGGAACAGGAGCTGGCTTTCGAATGCCTCAGACAATTCTCCGAGTTCAGGATCAATGAAAACGATGAACTTGAAATGGTTATTGAGAAATCCGATATTGAACGCGCGAGGCGTTATTCCGACTGGTCTCGCATGTTTGCCGTCGGATTTTTATTAAGCCGCGGTTTTTTGCGCAAGATCGATGACAGATCAGTCGAATTTGCGCCTAATCTTTATCCGCTCGTCGCCGAGCGAATGGGCGCCAAGCTTCGAGCCATCAAAGCGCAGTCTCCGGAGACGACAGAACAATCCCACACGATTCAGGTGAGCCATGAGCAGTAATTTATCTCCGCTGGATGCCTGGCTAACAGGCGAACTTGTAGACGAAGATTCCAACGAACTGTTTTGGGACCCGGGATTTGACGCTGAACGCCGCGTCGTCATATCCAGACTGGGACCTTACCACAAGCTGTTTGAACGTCCGCAAAACTTTATCCCGCGTTTTTTTCATCACGTTTATTCACTGCCGATAGACGACTGGCGCTTGATGATATCAACCCGGCTGTATGGCGGATTTTGCACCATGACAACCGAACTGCAAATCCATTTCCAGCCGACTCTCAAGTATATCGAAAGAAATATCGATGCCTTGCCGGAGGTAAACCGGCATATTAAAACCAGCTATGAAAGCGTGCTCAAGGACATCGTAAACGCCGAATTAAGCCATCTGAAGGATGGCTCGTGGGTAAAAAGAGGCCTGACGGAAATGGAACGACAGGTTGAAAGCGTCATTAATGAGACATTAATTTTAAAGTATATCCAGTGCCGGGCAATCTGTGCATTAACGCCGTTTTTTGAAGAGCTGACCGATGATGAAAAGCTTGACGGCCGCTTCACCCAGGAATCGGTTTATCTCAACGTCATGCAAAAAAACTTCGAATTTCGCGAGAAGCAAACTCAGGAATTATTCCGACAGGAAGAAGAGCTGGAACAGTTACGGCTGGAACATAAACAAAAGCTGCTGGAAACCATCAATCACGAAGATGAGATACAACGGCAAAAGCAGGCTCTGGAAGCTGAATCTGTCAAAAAGCGGCTGGAAGAACAGGAAGCGCAGCGGCTTGAGCAATATATGATAGAAAAGCGCTTGCATGAAGAAAAAACGCAACATGAAACGCATTTAAAAGAAATCGAGTTAGCCGCCGAAATTCAGTACCAGAAAGAAAAACAAATCCGGCAACAACAACTGGACAGGCAAAAAAAAGCCCAGCAAATTGAACATGAGCGCCTGCTGAAAGAACTGCAACGGGATTCCGAAACAAGGGAATATGAAAATGAGCGGATGCAATGGCTGCAAGGCAAGGAACAGGAACAGCGACTAAAACAACTGGAGCTGGAAGCCGAACTTAAAGAGCAGGAAGTTCATCAACTGGAGCGGCAAAAAATGCAGGAAAGACTGGAAGCTGAAAAAATAGAGCATCAAAACCGCATTCATCAAATGCAGTTGGAAGCGGAAATCAGGGAACTGGAGCTGCGAGCCGAAGCCACCAAAAACAAGGATGAATATTTACGCCATGAAATTGAATGGCTGGTGCTCGATAGACAACGGGCGGAATTAACCCGCTCCATCAGACAGGCCAGCCACGAGGAGAATAGCGGAAGTTAGGTAAAGAAAATTGTTGGCGGTGAGTTTTTTCCTGTTTAATCCAGAGCTATATCAGCAAGTGTAAGTTATAGAAATTACTCATTGACGACTGGCTGAAATTATAGGTTGATATGTTTCATACTGGGCATAAAGCCGGCAATAAAAGACGCTATGACTTCATTAGATAAATCTCGCCGCAACCGATAGCCATTACTGATCAGCTCCATAACCCGTAAGTGCTGCAACTGGACATAACAGTAGATTGCCGCGAACAGATGATTTTTTTATTACTTGGTAGCCACGTACTTGAAAGTGCCCGGTATGGCACACCTCTTGATTCTTTTAGGCAATAGACTCTGGAATTTAACATTCATCCATAAAAAAATGCCACATCTGCGACCATGACCACTAACAATTCCGCGCCCATTATTTCCGTGAACGGCGTTAACAAGAGATATGCCGGCGGTTTCCAGGCGCTTAAAGACATCAACCTGGACATCAAACGCGGCGAGATATTCGCCTTGCTCGGACCCAATGGTGCAGGCAAAACGACACTGATTAGCATCATCTGCGGCATCGTCAAAGCCACTTCAGGAACCATCATCGCCGATGGTTATGACACTGTGCGAGATTACCGCGCGGCACGGGCAGCCATCGGGTTGGTGCCGCAGGAACTGCATACGGACTCATTTGAGTCGGTCTGGGCCACGCTCAAATTCAGTCGGGGACTGTTCGGTAAGGCTTCCAACGCAGCCTATCTGGAAAAAGTGCTGCGCGATCTGTCGCTGTGGGACAAGCGCGATTCGAAAATCATGGCATTATCTGGCGGCATGAAACGCCGGGTGCTGATTGCCAAAGCCCTCGCGCATGAGCCAACGATATTGTTCCTTGATGAGCCGACTGCCGGCGTGGATGTGGAGTTACGGCATGACATGTGGCGTATGGTGCGCGAACTGCGTGCGCAGGGCACCACCGTCATTCTGACCACGCATTACATCGAGGAAGCCGAAGACATGGCAGACCGCATCGGTGTCATCAACAAAGGCGAACTGATCGTGGTAGAAGACAAAGCTGTACTGATGCGCAAGCTCGGCCAGAAGCAGCTAACCCTGACTTTGCGTCAGCCGATGACCCGCATACCGGCCGAGCTTGCTGGCTGGTCGCTAGCGCTCACCAACGACGGGCACGCGCTGGTTTATAGCTTCGATAGCCAGGAAGAAGAAACCCGCATCGCCGAGCTGTTGCGCGCGTTAAGTAAACATGGCATCGAATTTAAAGATTTACGCACCAGCGAGAGTTCGTTGGAGGACATCTTCGTCAGTCTGGTGCATCAGCCAAAAGGAGCATTGTCATGAATATCTATGGCATTCGCGCCATTTATCACTTTGAAATGGCGCGCACCTTTCGTACGCTATGGGCAAGCATCGCCGCACCGGTGCTGACGACCTCGCTGTATTTTATCGTATTCGGCAAAGCCATCGGTTCACGTATGGGCGACATTGACAGCATTAGTTATGGCGCTTTTATCATCCCCGGGCTGGTTATGCTGAATTTACTGAACGAAAGCATCTCCAATGCCTCTTTCGGCATTTATATGCCCAGGTGGTCGGGCACTATTTATGAACTGCTATCCGCACCGATTTCATGGGTTGAAGTGCTGATGGGTTATGTGGGAGCGGCGGCGACCAAGTCAGTGATATTGGGTCTGCTAATCCTCGGCACCGCGCGCATTTTCGTGCCCTACGAGATCGCTCATCCTTTGTGGATGATTGCCTTTCTTCTGCTTACTGCCGTCACCTTCAGCCTGTTTGGCTTCATTATCGGCCTGTGGGCCGATAATTTTCAGAAACTACAGGTGGTGCCGATGCTGATTGTCACCCCGCTGACATTCCTGGGCGGCGCATTCTATTCCATCAATATGTTGCCGCCGTTGTGGCAAAAGATCACCTTATTCAATCCGGTGGTGTATTTGATTAGCGGATTTCGCTGGAGCTTTTATGGCGTTGCCGATGTGCATATTGGCGAAAGTATTGGCATGACGTTCGGCTTTCTTGTCATCTGTTTGACTTTTGTATGGTGGGTGTTTAAAACCGGGTACAAGATCAGAAACTGAGGCGACAATCATGGACCTATTGCAAATCGGCTACCTTACCGTATTTGCAAGCAGCTCTTTAAACGCAGAACTAAGAACACGAACAGAAGAACTAAGCAACAACAAAATAAGGCATGATGCAACGACAATGTCTGCCCATCCCGATTCAAAAAACCAGACAGCACCCGCAGCAATAAATACCGATAGGTTAGACGCAATGTCGTTTCTTGAACATTCCCAGACGGAACTCATGTTTATATCTTCGTTCCGGTGCTTCCACAACAGAAACAGACACAGCGAATTTGCGGCCAAACCCATTAAGCTAAAAATACCCATAACCTCGTAGGAGGGTAACACCGGAACCATTAGCTTCCGGATTATTTGTGCCAAAACCACGCATGCACCAAGGAAGATTAAACCTCCTTTAAATAAGGCAACTTTCGCTTTTGCCGTACTGCCTTGAGAAACGGCATAAAGGCTCAAGCCATATGTCAGCGCATCTCCGAAGTTATCCATGCTGTCTGAAAGAAGGGCCGTAGATTTTCCATAGAATGCCGCAACAGCTATAACGAAGAACATTACAGCATTTACACCTAGTACAGTCTTAAGCGTTCCACGCTGTTTTTCACGCAACCTTTCAATTGCACAATTGTTATCGCAACAAGAACCCATATACAAAAAATCTCCAAAAAGCCTAAGGTAGTAGCTCACCCAAGCGCGCCAACGCTTAGAAGAACAGCAATGATCCCGTGCGTCGGCTTGAGCTGAAAGTTAAATGATGCTCCTCGATCAGGCATATTTTTTGACTGCCATCTTGATTGCACCGCTAGCCCTGTCCAAATCCTCGGGTAGCATGACCGGATGAATCTCGACGCTGGCATTGAACGCGAGGAACCGCGGTTCAGCGATGGCGGGATTTGAGAGGCGTCCTGCATCTCGAGAAAAATGAACCCCGCGCGATGGCCATTATTGTCGGTAAAATAAACGGCCTCCGGCTTCATATCTGCCAGAATGGACTGGACCGTTGCGCCGAGCTTTCCAGCCTTCGCAGCCTGGTTCCCGGACTCAACGGGAATATTGACTTTCAGTAAGAAGCGCATGGTTTACTCCTGATCGTTTTGGTTTTTGGATTGAAGCGGCCCTATCCAACATAAAATTCGTCTGCGACGCCAAAAGATGGCTGGGTAATGGGCATTATATCCGGTGGAACCGCGATGCGTTCCACTTTACGAAGGGCGGGATTGAGTATCCGCCGCACGGCCATGACGCCCTTATTGTGCAACCTATTACAGACATACGTTGGGTTACTGCGTATTAATATATTTCGCGATATCATCACGAAAAACGCCCAAATTGCTAGCAAGGCTGCGAACAAACCAAGCGCCTTTACCCACCAACTGTCGAAAAAACCAAACTCTTGCTTCACAGTAGTATCCCTGCCAGAGTTCTCTCCATGCCCCTTCGATATACCTCTGTTTCACCAGCTTAACGGATAAAGTGAACTTCGAATCCGTGTCGTTGGAGAACGTCGAAGTCTACACCCATTATCTTGGCAACACTGGCATCAGGTATATTGACCTCGCCGACGAATTTGGGCGAGATTCCTTTAAATGCATCGCCATCAGGTCTCATCTCCATGCCGCGCCAAAAGCGATTGAATTCGGCGAGCTCCTTATCAGTTGAATAGATTCTGATCGCTTTTCTTTCTTTATCCAGTGTTAAGGCGCGATAGCGTCTTCCCATTGTTTCAAAATCAAAAGCATGTAGTTTCCTGACCTATCCGCGCCCTAGTTTGCGCAACTAAATAATTAAACACCTTTAAGGTGTCTATTAATTTATCGCCAGTGTATAACGCCACGTTAACAAGCTGTTAAGTTGGAGGCTATACTGTTTTAATTTTGATAGCAACCTTTTCCATGCAAAATAAAAATATACCCCAAAACTTCCGGATCAAGCCCACGACCGTATTCGCGTCAAACACTACAGTATCCGTACTAAAACGCAATATGTGCAGTGGATAACGCATGCTTTGGTTATGTGGCCCTCAGAAGTTGTAGGCATGCTGAAGCCCTCCCCGCAATGTCCAGCTTCACCATTTTCAAGAGCGCATCGGTGACTCGCTTCGAGCGACCTTTGTCGCGCATCATCTCATTCAAAGCAGCGGGTACGATTTGCCATCGAAGACCGAGTCTGTCAATGAGCCACAGCATGCCTGCTCCTTACTCCTCACTCAAGAAGTGCGCTCCAGTATCGGGCAATCTTGTCCAAGCCGATCCGTGATTGAACGGGTCATCGCCGAACCGAAAAATATTCCGAAAACAAATCAACAGGCATAAAAAAGGCTTATCAATTGATAAGCCTTTTTATTTTATGGCGTCCCCAAGGGGGTTCGAACCCCTGTTACCGCCGTGAAAGGGCAGTGTCCTAGGCCGCTAGACGATGGGGACTAAAACTGGTTTTAGTCTGGCCAATAGTCTTATCCGGAACCGGATCAGACTAATCCTCATACTACTTTAAAATCACCGTTCTCTTATGACAGGTATAAGATTCGTGAATCATGAGCCATTATAAAAATGGCGTCCCCAAGGGGGTTCGAACCCCTGTTACCGCCGTGAAAGGGCAGTGTCCTAGGCCGCTAGACGATGGGGACTAAACACTTTAGTCAACTTTTCCTGAAGCCAATTTTACTTTTGGTGGAGCCAAGCGGGATCGAACCGCTGACCTCAACACTGCCAGTGTTGCGCTCTCCCAATTGAGCTATGGCCCCTCAGTAAAGAACCGGCATTTTACAGTATTTACCAATTATGTCCAGCACTAATTTAAACTTCTAGTATAATTAATGGCCTTTTTTATTCTGGAGAGAGTTTTTTCCTGCCCCATTAAGGACAGTGTAACGTCAATGGCGGGCGAAACTGCCGAGCCGCAAACCGCAACCCGCAAGGGCTGAGCCACTTTACCCAGATTAAGCTCCAGGGTTTCGGCTGTATTTAAAACAATCTGGTGAACGACCTCACCTTTCCAGTCGGTTACCGCCGCAAACTCATCGTGCAAACGCGCCAATACATTTTCCGATCCCGGCGTAAAATTCTTTTTAACTGCTTTTTCATCGTAGGAATCGAATTCCTTATAGAAATAAATACTGGCGGCGGCCATCTCGACCAAGGTTTTACTGCGTTCTCTTTGCGCTTTTACCACATCGATCAGCTCGGGCCCGTCAGCAGGATCAATACCCAACTGTCCGATGTGCCAGCTTAAATGACGCGCGACATGAGCAGGATCGCCGTTCATAATATACTGATGGTTTAACCACAACAGCTTTTCCATGTTAAAAGTCGAGGCCGATACATTGACGTCGTCCAGTTCGAAATACTCGACCATTTCATCGATGGAAAAGATTTCCTGATCGCCGCGAGACCAGCCCAGGCGCACCAGATAATTCAGCAACGCTTCCGGCAAATAGCCGTCATCACGGAACTGCATCACACTGACTGCGCCATGACGTTTTGATAATCGCGCGCCATCAGGACCCAATATCATCGGCAAATGGGCATATTTCGGCAGTTCGGCACCCAAGGCTTTAAGAATATTCATCTGTCTGGGCGTGTTATTGATATGGTCGTCGCCCCGGATAACATGCGTGACTTTCATATCCATATCGTCAACAACAACCGTTAAATTGTAGGTGGGCGAGCCATCGGCTCTGGCGATAATCAGATCATCCAGCTCTTTATTGGCGACTACGATGTCGCCCTTGACCAAATCAGAAATGGTTACGAGGCCATCAACGGGATTTTTAAAGCGGATAACCGGCTCAATTCCTTCCCGGACAGTGGCAGAGTCTCTGCATTTACCGTTATAACGCGGCTTTTCTTTATTAGCCATTTGTTCGGTACGTAATTGCTCCAGTTCTTCTTTGCTGCAATAGCAATGATAGGCATCTCCCTGAGCCAGTAACTG
This sequence comes from Methylococcales bacterium, assembly GCA_028715725.1. Lineage (GTDB taxonomy): Bacteria > Pseudomonadota > Gammaproteobacteria > Methylococcales > Methylomonadaceae > JAGXGJ01. The sequence continues at coordinate 76,320 of JAQURG010000008.1, read as the reverse complement.
CTGGATAATCTCTTTATAGCGATCAAAATGATGAGTTTGATAAAAAGGCCCGGCATCATACTCCAGACCCAGCCAGGTCATGCCTTCGAGAATGGCGTTAACTGACTCCTGAGTTGAACGTTCCAGATCGGTATCTTCAATTCGCAAAATAAATTTTCCGCCGTGCTTGCGTGCATACAACCAGGAAAACAGGGCGGTGCGCGCACCGCCGACATGCAGATAACCGGTTGGACTCGGGGCAAAACGTGTTGTTATAGTCATTTTGATGTTATTTTGTTAATAAAATTTTCTAGCGTGCTGATGGAGTTGGGTTAGCGGCTCTCAAACGCACGGCTGGACAGCTAAAGCGGTGCCGCACTTTTATAACCTTCGAAGCGCTATCTCTTTATAGGCTGCGGCTCTTTGGTTCCAGCTGATGCATTATACTCAATCCCTTCCAATAAAACTTGCGCATCCAGCCTATTACTGCAAATTGCTTCAAACATTTCAGTTAGACGCAATAACCGCCGAGGTGTCTTAGATAAGACTTTATTTCAATCGAATAAAGACAATGCTAGAATCCGGACTGATTCTTTGATACTGCACAAGACTTGCTTATCTTAATCGATTTGTTGATTTTATTAATAACAATAGGGGATCTATCAATGAAAAAAATACTAATTATTGTAGCATCCATTGCAACCCTGCTATTAACGGGCTGTGCCTCGCAACCAACAAGTACTTTTCAAACCTTTCCAGCTCAGGACTTGAGTGGGTTAATTTCCTCCGGTCAGTATGTGCAAAAAGCAGATAATTTCTTTGTTATTAATGACTCGTCATCGTCAATGGCAGAAGAATATTCCGGTTCAGGCTATCCTGCCCAACCTGCTCCTACAAAATTTTCGGTTGAAAAAGAAATCCTCAGCAGAATCAATTTAACGATTCCAAACATAAATTTGACCACGAGCATTCGCAGCTTTGGCTTTGGACACTGTCTGTCGTGGGGATTTACCCAGCTTAATCTGCCGCCGACCCCCTACTCGAAACCGGTTTTCGGCAGCGGCATAGATAACCTGGTTTGCGCCAGCGGGGGTTCACCCATCGCCGACGGCATTAATGGAACAAGAGAAGATTTATTAGCCTCAACCGGCAACATTGCTGTTTTAATTCTCAGCGATGGTCATGATATGGACTCGGGCGGCGTCAAAGAACTTCAAAACTTGAAACAGCAATATGGCGATAGAGTATGCGTTTATTCTGTCTGGGTTGGCAACGAACATGAAGAATACGGCCGAACCGTCCTGAACCGACTCACCAATGTTGGCGGTTGTGGCTATAGTACAACGGCCGACAGAATTTCAAGCCCTGAAGATATGATGAATTTTGTAAAAAGCATTTTCTTGAAACCCGGCGCACCTAAAGCTGCTGACTGCTCAGCTCTTGATAGCGATAAGGACGGTGTCAATGATTGCATTGATAAATGTCCCGACACTTTGCCCGGCTCTAAAGTCAGCGTGCTGGGCTGCTGGATTGTCGATGTGAAATTCGACAATGATAAGGCCGTTATTAAACCGGAATACTTTCCAAATCTTGACCAGGCGGCCAAAGCCATCAAGGAGCATCCGGAGTTATTAATTGAAGTACAAGGCCATACCAGCAAAACGGGCGGTTTCAAGCATAATATGGCTTTGTCCGAGCACCGTGCATTAGCGGTCAAAAATTACCTGACTGAGGGAAGCCATTCGCCCAATATCACTTCCCGTGGATATGGCTGGACTCGGCCCATAGACACTAATGATACTGAAGCAGGTCGCGCCAACAATCGTCGCGTACAACTGCAAGTTAATGGTCATACACAACAACTTCTACAAGCTCAATAACATCGCCAGACCAGAAGCTCTTTAAGGGTTTCTACATATAAAAAAGGGAGGGTTAATTAATCCTCCCTTTTGCTGAAAGAAGAACGACCGATTGCTCGTCGCTTCTTACTCAATAACATCCAAACCGCCCATATAAGGTAATAATGCATCAGGAATACGGATACGACCTTGGGCATCCTGATAATTTTCCATAATGGCAATCAGGGTTCGGCCCGCCGCCAGACCGGAACCATTCAAGGTATGCACCAATTCCGGTTTTCCGGTTTCAGGATTACGCCAACGCGCCTGTAAACGCCGCGCCTGAAAATCCTTGAAATTGCTGCAAGACGATATTTCCCGATAAGCGCCCTGCCCCGGCAGCCATACCTCAAGATCGTAGGTTTTAGCCGATGAAAAGCCGGTATCACCGGCGCATAACAGCATCTTGCGGTAAGGCAGGTTTAGCTTTTCCAGGATGTTTTCCGCATGCTGAGTCAGCTCTTCATGTGCTTTAGACGAATCTTCCGGCTTTACGATTTGCACCAGCTCCACTTTTTCAAATTGATGCTGACGAATCATGCCGCGCACATCCCGTCCATAAGCCCCTGCTTCACTGCGAAAACACGGGCTATGGCAAACGAATTTAAGCGGCAGATCTTTGAGGTCAACAATTTCATCCCTGACAATATTTGTCACCGGAACTTCCGCTGTCGGAATCAGGTATAAAGCGGGATCATTATTGGCCTTGAACAGGTCGGCCTCAAACTTCGGCAATTGGCCTGTGCCGCGCATACTGGCCGCATTAGCCAGATAAGGCACATAAGTTTCAGTGTAACCATGTTCGGCAGTATGCGTATCCAGCATTAACTGAATAATGGCTCTTTGCAATCTTGCCAATGGGCCATTCAATACCACAAAACGGCTGCTGGCAATTTTTGCGCCCAGCTCAAAATCAATTCCTTTCAGTCCTGCGCCCAGATCAACATGGTCTTTAGGTTCAAAGTCAAAATCCGGCACATCGCCCCAACGGCCAAGTTCAAGATTAAATTCTTCACTTTTTCCATCGGGTACGGATTCATCCAGAATATTGGGAATACCTTCCATCAGGGCTTCCATTTCCTCCTGAATGCCAGCCAAGGCAGTTTCCGCCGCTTTAAGCTCGTCGCCTAAATGCTGAACCTGATTCAGCAAAGGCTGTACGTCCTCACCTTTGGCTTTTGCCAGCCCAATCGCTTTTGAACGGGTGTTACGTTCATTTTGCAGTTCCTGGGTTTTAACCTGCACGTCTTTGCGTCTGGCTTCCAGCTCTATATAAGACTCGGCATCAAAAGCAAATGAACGTCTGTCTAATTGTTCCCTGACAAAATCAAGATCAGTTCTAAATAAACGGGGGTCTAGCATAGTGGCATTTTACCTTTATAAAAATATACAGGATGATTGAGGTGACGCGATTTATGGGTCTATAAGAAGAGTTTAGCTCTATCATCGGCTAACTGAAAATCGAATCCGGATTGCAGGTTTTTATATTTTCAGGCTTACGGCTAGAGCTTGATAAAGTGTTCCCGGTAATAGCGCAGTTCTTCAATGGAATCAATAATGTCGTTCAGGGCCTGATGCGTAGACTCCTTTTTAAAGCCGTTTTTGAGTTCGGGAGCCCATCTGGCTGCCAGTTCCTTGAGCGTTGAAACATCAATATTCCGATAATGGAAATACGCTTCCAGCCTGGGCATATAACGGAACAAGAAGCGTCTGTCCTGGCCAATACTGTTACCGCAAATAGGCGAAGTCCTTTCAGGCACCCATTTTTCCAGAAACTCGATTGTCAATCGCTCTGCTTCAATTTCATCGATGGTTGAAGACTTGACTCTGTCGATTAAGCCGGACTGACCATGATGCTTTTGATTCCAGTCATCCATAGCCGCCAAAACCGCATCAGACTGGCGCACCGCCAGTACCGGGCCTTGTGCCAGAATATTCAAGTCTTTATCGGTAACCACCGATGCAATCTCGATTATTAAATCACTGTCCGGATTTAATCCCGTCATTTCCAGGTCTATCCAGATAAGATGCTGAGAATCCTGCGCCATTTATTGATTCCATTGTGTTGAAGGTCACGGTTAGTGTAGCATTGGCTAATCTGTACGTCTAACTCTTAAACTTAATGTACCCGGCTTATGAATACCTTTACTATTATCTTTTTAATCGCTCTCGCCATTTCTTCTTCTATTCATTTCTGGCTGGCTAAACGGCAGGCTGATTATGTGACAGATCATCGTTCCAGCGTGCCTGATGCTTTCAAAAGCAAGGTTTCATTGGCAGCGCATCAAAAAGCCGCTGATTACACGCTGGCAAAGATAAAACTGGGAAATATAGACGGCATACTCGGAATTATCGTTTTATTGCTGCTGACGCTGGGCGGCGGCATTAATTGGGCTTTTAACTACTGGACCTCGGTTGTTGCCTCGCCATTGATTGCAGGGGTTGCGGCAATTGCCACTATTTTTCTGATGATGGCGCTGATAGAAATACCTGTTAGCGTCTATCAGACCTTTGTCATTGAAGAAAAATTCGGCTTCAATAAAAGCACCGTCAATCAGTTTATCAAGGACCAATTGCTGCAACTGGCTTTGGGCGCGGCGATCGGCCTGCCTTTACTGGCCTTAATCCTGTGGGTAATGGATAATGTTGGCCCGCTCTGGTGGCTGTGGGCCTGGGGCATCATAATAGGCTTCTCATTGCTGATGAGCTGGCTTTATCCTACCGTGATTGCGCCCCTGTTTAATAAATTTACGCCCATGGCAGAGGGCTCCTTGAAAAACCGCATTCAAGGCCTGCTTGAACGCTGCGGCTTTAACAGCCAGGGCATATTCATCATGGACGGCTCCAAGCGCTCAGGACATGGCAACGCCTATTTTACAGGCCTTGGCAATAACAAACGCATCGTATTTTTCGACAATCTGGTGAACTCCCTCGATGATGAAGAACTGGAAGCCATACTGGCGCATGAGCTGGGGCATTTTAAACGCAAACATGTCATTAAAATGCTGGTTGCCACCTCCATTATGAGCCTGATCAGTCTTGCAATTTTAGGCTGGCTGATCAATCAACCCTGGTTTTATAACGGATTAGGCGTAACACAGCCGTCAAACGCCGCCGCCTTGTTATTATTCATGCTGGTTTCGTCATCCTTTACTTTTTTCATACAGCCCATCAGCGCTTATTTCCAACGTAAATTTGAATTTGAAGCCGATGATTTTGCCGCTGCCAATGCCAAGGCTGCCAAAATGATCAGCGGACTGGTCAAGCTGTATGAAGAAAATGCCAATACGCTAACGCCCGATCCGCTGTATTCGGCTTTTCATTACAGCCATCCGCCAGCGGCGATTCGAATTGCGCATCTGGAATCGAAAGCATAATGGCTGAGTTGTTGGAAGGGCTGGTTATCGCCCATTTAGGTCAGGGTATCGCGGTTGAGCATGATGATAAAATTATTTTATGCCAGACACTACGGCGGCTGGAAACGGTAGCTGTGGGTGATAAGGTGTTATGGTCATTAGCCTCGCCCGGTCAAGGCCGCATTGAAGAAATACTGCCCCGGCGCTCATTATTGGCGCGTCCTTCCAGAAACGGCAAAACCCGCCCGGTCGCCGCTAATATCGATACTGTTTTTGTTGTCTTTGCCGTCGAACCTTATTGTGACTTTTTATTGATAGACCAATACCTGGCTGTCTGTGAAAATCATCATATCAAAGCCGCGCTGGTTCTCAATAAAACCGATCTGGCTCAATCGGACAGTATTGAAAAAGAACTGCGGGACTATGAGAAACTGGGCTATCCGCTTTATCGGGTCAGCGCCCAAGATGCATCGAAGCTGGTTGAGTTAAAGCGGGCATTAAAAGATCAAGTCAGCATGCTGGCGGGTCAATCGGGTGTCGGCAAGTCCTCATTAACCAATGCCATCATTCCTGATAAGGACGTAAAAACCAATACCATCTCGGCAACAACCAAACATGGGCGGCATACTACGACAGCTGCAACTCTCTATCATCTGGATGAAGGCGGAGACTTGATCGACAGCCCCGGCGTCGCCATTTTCGGGTTGGCAGGACTTTCGGAACAGCAACTGGCCTATGGCTACAGGGAGTTTCAACCACTGATAGACCATTGCCAGTTCAATGATTGCAGGCATTTACATGACAAAGGCTGTACCGTGAGAATGGCTGCGGAAAATGGCGAGATTCCAATGAGCCGGTATCAGCGCTTTTTAAAACTCAGAGAAAAAATGCCCGCGACTTATCCTTAAAGTGTTTAAATTCAAGCCATTCTGTTAAAAGCTGCCATCTGTATGGGTAAGATTGAACTTTTATATCCTGGTTTGGACAATAAATAAGACTTCTGCGACAGCATTCGCCTAGTTAGCAGAAGCTGATACCCGAAAGATTGAACTCCTGATTAACAACGACAGGATAAAGGCCATGAACAGACACCTGAAATTAGTTAGAGAACTTCACGATGCTTTCTCTTTTCCGCAAGCCGGGCACGGTGAAAACGCGCATTTATCTGATATGGATATTATTATACGTCAGGCTTTGCTGATGGAAGAAGGCAGCAATGTATTGAAAGCGCTTAAAGCAGGCGATATGGTTGGAATATTGACTGAACTGATTGACCTTTCCTATTATGCCTTGGGCGCTATCGCCATGCAGGGAGCAGAGGTTTCAGACCAGCCGGTATCCTGGCGGCATGACGGATTTGTCCTGTCAGTCATGCGTATTTTGTCTGGCAAAATCAACAGTTGCACATCCGGCAGCACTGACAGTTATTCAGCCGTTTACCATTTATGTGTTCAATTAGCGGGAAGTTTTATCAATGCGGATTTCGATAAAGCCTTTCAAGCTGTCCATTATGATAACCTGTCAAGACTCAACAAAAGCGGAAAGGTGATTAATATCAATACCGGCGAACTTCAAAAAGCAGAGCCCTTTGCAGCGCCTGATTTAAGCGATTGTTTATATGAATAACAGCGTATCCGTTCCATTAGTTCAAGCCGGATTAACCGGCGCGTTTAAACTCCTCGCCAATAAATCCAGTCAAAAAACCAATTCATCCCGGCGCTCCCTGCATGTGTTTCAATGAGAGGCGCAATCGCTTTTCGTCTGACTATTTAACTGCTTGATTCCTTCATAGCAATAAAGGACTTCAGCGTCATAAATAGCATTTAGCTGCTATTTGTTGTGTAAGATGTTCAGACTGTTATAAACTTCGTCCCGAGCAAACAGCTTAGAAAAATTATAATTAAAAATACTCCAGGAGATAGTAATGAGTGAAGTAACAGAAACAACCACAAATAATACCTTATTTGATCAATTAGGCGGCGAAGCCGCTGTTGATGCTGCCGTTGATATTTTTTATCGCAGGGTGCTCAATGATTACCGTATTAATCGCTTTTTCGACAATACCGACATGGAAGCCCAGGCAGCCAAACAAAAAGCCTTTTTAACAATGGCGTTTGGCGGTCCCAATAACTATACAGGAACGGATATGCGTAATGCTCATGCTCGTCTGGTCAAGATGGGCTTGAATAATGATCACTTTAATGCCGTTATGGAGCATTTGACCGGAACACTGCAGGAATTAAACGCTCCTCAGGAACTTATCAATCAGGTTGCCGCCATTGCTGAAACCACACGCAATGATGTTTTAGGCAAATAAGCTGACTATTCAGGTGGAGAATATGTCAGATGCGTCTGTCTGCGGCGGGTCTTGAGGAAATGCTTCAAGTTATTGCAAAACCTGTATAAAGCGCAGTCTTGATTTATCTCTCCACCTGTTTACATCCACCCGATCCTGATCTTGCGTTAAAAACAGAATTGCTTTTCTTGCCCAGCCTTTATTCCGGTATTGGCTTGCCGCTATTAAATTTGAACCTAATTAAATAAAATTCACGATCTTTAATAAAAATCCCCTATCATACGCGCCAGTAAAGGGACAGTAAGGTTGGCTGTTTAGGTTCATTGATGAGGGTCTCATGAAGAATTTGTTATTGATTGTAATTTCCATGGTGCTGCTAGGCTATGGTCATAATGCCTCTGCAAGCAAGCAAACGAAAGACACATTACAATGCGCTGCATTCAGCCCTTATGTGGGCAAACTTAGCCCCGACTATGGCGCTCATCCATCTCCCGAGCTGATCAATACTTTACTGGATACCTTAATCAAAGAGACCCCTTTTCGCTGCATCATGACTTACGGCGTTCTGAACGGGCTGGATGCTATCTTCAAGGCGGCGAAAGCCCGGCATATTAAAGTGATAGCAATCCTCTGGCTGGACAACGATATTGCCGTCAATTCGCAATCCATCTCCAAAGGCATTGAAGTAGCCAAGGCTTTTCCAAAGACCATCATAAAATTAAGCTGCGGTTCCGAGTTAAGAACCCGCCACGGCTATGCTTTTGATGGCGAAATTACCCGTTGTATTGATGCCTTGCGCGAAGCCGGTGTTACTCAACCGATTACTACCATTGATACCTGGTGGGAATGGTGCAATCGATCCTTAACCTGCGCACAGACCAGTTTTGCAGCAAAGGTGGACTGGGTTGGAATCAATATATTTCCCTGGTGGGAAAACAAGTTTTCCGGTATCCATACCTGTACTCCCGCAGAAAAAGCGGCTGACTTCCATATTGCACGACTTGAAGATATTCATCGAGCCTACCCCGGCAAGGAAGTTATTGTGACAGAATTCGGCTGGCCGAATGGGCCCGAAGGCGGTACTGAAGTCAATCCTAAAACCGGAGAGCATTGCGGTATTGCCACTCAGAAAAATCAGACATTAGTCGTTCAATCGACATTTAAAAAACTGGCTAAAAAGCTCTGGTCAGGGGTTGTATTCGAGGCGTTTTCAGAAAACTGGAAGCCTGATAAGGAAGGTGATTTTGGCCGTTTTTGGGGAATTTGTCAGGGAGACCCCCCTTATGCTTGCACAAAGGGACTGAGCCGCTACAGATAAACCGGATCTGGAATGTTTTATCATCCTCTATCGTTTGATAGAATACCGCTCCATAATCAATTTGACCGTCATTACGACTTTAACCGCTGAGCTATTTTGTCAATTGTATGACGCGCCTGTTTTATACAGTTGTATTCGCCTTTGGTTGTAGATTAAGATTTGCATCGGCTTAAACAGTTAAACCGACAATACCGCAAGCTATCTCCGACTTATAAGAGGTGTAGCTAAAACTTGCCATGCAATAGTAATAAAGCAGACATCCTAACCATAACCTACGACTAGAGGTCCCCTGTTTAAATGAATACTGTGAAATCGATTCTACTTTTTTTGATGCCTGTCTGGTTAGTTCTGGTGTCTGATCTCAGTTATGGAGGCCATGCCGCCATAATGATCGACGCTGATGACGGTAGCATACTGCATGAAGTAGACTCCACACACTCATGGTATCCGGCATCGCTCACCAAGGTAATGACTCTCTATATGGCATTTGATGCGTTAAATGCAGGTCAAATTCATATCTACGATACCATACAGACCTCTTATCATGCGTCACGCCAACCCAACAGCAAGCTGGGCCTGAGGCAGGGAGAAACCTTAACTGTTGAGGATGCAATTCTGGCCATTATCACCCGCTCAGCGAATGATGCTGCTGTCGTCCTGGCGGAATACCTGGGCGGCACTGAAGAAAACTTTGCTGTTAAAATGACGACCAAGGCGCATGCCTTAGGCATGTACGATACTCATTTCATGAACGCGACCGGGCTTCCTCACCAATGGCAGGTCACTACTTCCCGGGATCTGGCGATACTGGCATGGAAGATACAACAAAATTTTCCTAAATATTATCCTTATTTTTCTGCACGCAGCTTTAATTACAAAGGCAGAGAACTACGCGGCATTAATAAATTTACCGCCAGCTATCTAGGCGCTGAGGGCATGAAGACCGGATTCACCTGCGGTTCCGGCTACAACCTGATCTCCACAGCCAGCCAGAATGGCAAACACCTGATCGGCGTCATATTGGGAGGCATGACCAGCGCGGAACGTTATCAGTTAATGATAAATATGATGAATAACGGCTTCGCTAACAGGTATAGCGCTTCTCCGGGACGCAATATCACCACAGTTTCTACATATTTGACAGGCACGCCACCCTATCAACTGGGATGCGGGAATATGGCGTCTTTAAATACAAATTATGGCAGTGGTGATGAAAGTTATAACAGCAATCGGCATATCGCCAAAAGCAAGCCGGCTAGCAAGTCCAGATACATAAGCAGCCGCAAAAGTATTAAAAAAACACGGCTTGCCGGTAAGGGCAAAACTGCTAAAAGAGTTAAAGCTGTCGGTAACACCAAAACAGGCGGTAAAAATACTCACAAAACCAGAACTGCCAGCAAGAGTAAGGGCAAAAGTAAAAGTACTGTTCATAAAGCGCAATCCAGCAGAACCCGCTATCACCGATCCTAGTGCAGCATTAGGAAGCCAAAAAACCCTGCTTAAAATCAGATGTATCAATATCTTGAGCCCAGGGTTTTAGTTACATCTGCTTGTTCGATCCCACACAATATTGGAATATGAAGTGCATTATTTTGCAGAAGCGGTTTTAGCATTAATACGGCTAAGGCCGCCTTTTATTAATTTATTTTTTGTCACGATTATGGCCTTCCAGACAGCTTGATAGTGCATACCTTATAATCAAAAAGGTCATCATTGTGGGATAGAGCATGAACTGCTGCTGTAACTCCAGGCTGCCTAAAACAAAAAGCATGATAATCATCGGCTGAATAATCCTTTTCCTGGAAACCCTTTTCATAAAACTTAAGCTGACGTCATCAATTTTATGCTGCTGGCTCATGACAAATAAAGAAACCAAAGCCGCTAGCAATGCAAAATAAAGCGGGTAGAAAAAGAATATCGGCGAATCATCGTTGAACAATGGCTTCCAGTAAGCATACCAGACAATTAATGCGCCACTGGCAAAAATGCCGTACCAGATTGTAGTACCCGGAATTTTTTTAAAAGCGGCGCCGGCAATACTGATAATGGCTAAAATCAAACCGGTATAAATAAACAGCGGGGTTATCAGTAAGTTTCGCAGTGGAGCGTCAGTTTGCTCCATGAAGCTCAGGGCGAGGCTAAGAAGAATAAAAAGCGGCATAACAATCCATAAAGACAGGGTTCAAAAAGTAAAATGGATAGCTTTCAGCAATATTTGAACTCAGGCACTAAAATTGCCAATCAGCGGCCCTGGTTTTTGCAAAAATTCCCATGCGAACGCTTCAATTTAACAAAGAAGCAGGTTTTATCATATCTCAATATTATCAGGCCATTATTATATTCCGGGCCATCCATAGAGAATGCGGAAGAAATATAGGCTACGACTACTGATTTTGCAAGTTCAGGTTAGCAGTCAATTCAATAAGTGATAAACTTAATCTCATGGGCAATGAAACGGTCCCTAATGCAGAACAAAACACGCGCAATTGATATAACCATACCGGATTTAAACATCACGTTTTATTTTGCAGTAAAAACAAAATCATCAGATTAATAAAAATACAAACAAAGCAGGAAAATATCCATCATGAGTATGCAAAAACCCATCATCCCTAAACCTCCATTCTTGGGTAGCCTGATCTTCTCAATTATGCTAACTGGTTGTGCAACGACGACTGTTGCTAATAAGGATGACCCTTGGGCGGGCTGGAACCGGGGTACCCAGTCATTTAATGATAGTCTTGATAAAGCCGTTTTAAAACCGATGGCAAAAGGTTATCGATGGATTACTCCGGAGGTTGTTGATAAAGGCATATCCAATTTTTTCAGTAACATTAACGATATTGGTGTATTTCTTAACGATTTTCTACAGTTAAAATTAACTCAGGGAAGTATGGATGCAGGCCGATTCCTGATCAATACAACGGCCGGGGTAGGCGGCTTTATTGATGTCGCAAAAATGATTGATTTGCCCAAGCACAAGGAAGACTTCGGCCAAACCCTGGGATTCTGGGGCGTTCCATCGGGCTCTTACCTGGTATTGCCATTTTTCGGGCCAAGCTCACCCAGAGATACGGTTGGGTTAATCGGGGACGCACTATTTAATCCATTGACTTATGTTTCTGTATTTGGCGGGGCAGCTATCAATGCAGCGACTGCCGGCGCGAGAATAGTTGATGTTACGGATACCCGCGCCGATGTCATGACAACTGAAAAAATCGTTGATGAAGCAGCTGTCGATCGCTATGATTTTATTAAAAACGCTTATCAGCAAAACCGCGAGTATGTGGTTCATGACGGCAATCCGCCTGATGATAATGACCCCGATTTGTTAAATGATGACAGTTCTGAAGGTAGTACTGACGGCCAAGGTAAAGGCACGGATACAATGAACTCGATACCTGTTGATCGGAGCAAAAACAGCACGACATCACCCAGTCCCTCAAACGCACCATCTGAAGATAAAAAACCGGGGCACTTTCTGGAACTGACAGCACCGCAATAGTCTCCAGTTGGCCGTGAATAAAATACCTTATCCTGATAATTGGCACGACATAGACACTGCTCTCTATAACCGTTCGGTTAAGGTATTTAACACCATCAAAAAAATGCTCAGTGTCAAAATGGCACTGCATGCAGATACTCAGATACAACAAGGCGATATATTTTTATTCAACCATTTCTCGCGCTTTGAAACATTCATACCGCAATTTTTGATCTTTGAACAATCCGGAGCTTATAGCTGCGCCATTGCGTCAGCAGAGTTCTTTAAAGAAGATACCGCACTGTCCAGATACCTGAAAAACGTCGGTGTATTTCCTCATGACCATCACCGGCTTTTTCCTTTGCTTGCTGCCCAGATTTTACGTGGACGCAAAGTAATCATTTTTCCGGAAGGCGGTATGGTTAAAGACCGGCAAGTGATAGATGAAAAAGGGAATTACAGTATTTACTCAGGGATTACCGGACTACGGCGCAAACATCATACTGGCGCTGCCATTCTGGCGCAGGGCCTGGAAATTTTTAAGACCCGGATACGCGAAACCTATGCTGAGAAAAATCAGGCTCAGCTGTTCCGCTGGAAAGAAGAATTGCAACTCGACAGCCTCGATCAATTACTGACTTCAGCACTAAAACCTACCCTTATTATTCCCTCAAATATTACCTTTTATCCGATTCGTTCTTCAGAAAACCTGTTATTAAGAGGGGTTGAGCTTTTTGCCAATAATTTAAGCGTACGCCAGACAGAAGAATTACTGGTCGAAGGTAATATCATGCTCAGCAATACGGATATGGACATTCGTATGGGCACGCCGCTAGCGCCCCGAATAAGCTCTAATTGGTGGAACCGTTATCTACTGAACGCAGTTACCTCTGAATATAAATCCCTGGATAATGTTTTCGCCCTAAATAAGTCTGCTAAAAGTCTAAAACAAAAAGTACTCGCTTCCCACTTAAAAAAAAGCGCCGGCATCATACGCGACCAGTACATGAAGGAAATTTATGCGAATGTCACTATTAATTTAAGCCATCTCGCATCAACGCTCATTATGTATTATGTAGAAAGTGGCCAGATGCAGATTACGCGTCAATGTTTTTTTACTACCCTTTACATCGCGGTCAAGCATTTACAAAAAAACAGTAAAATCAATCTGCACAGAAGTCTGCTTAACCCCATCGATTACAGTGATCTGATCTCAGGGAACAGCAAGCGCTTTAACCAGTTTATCTGTATGGCGAAAACCACTGACCTGATCATTGAACATAAGGACTATTATCAGTTTTTGCCCAAGCTTCTGGAGACACAAGACTTTGACAGCATCAGGCTGGAAAATCTGATTGCTGTTTACAATAATGAAGCAGAACCTATAGCAATGATTCGGACGGTGATTATTCAAGCCCTGGACGAATGCGATCGGATATCTCCGAAACAACTGGCCGCCTGGTATTTTGAAGATGAATGTCACGATTTAAATTGGGAACGGCATGCTTATGCCAAAGCCCGTTTTGACGATATCAATGAACATGAAACTGCCGTGTCTGACCCCTCTCCCTTTTTTCTCAAGCCCAAGCATAATAATGGGATCGGGGTATTGCTGATCCACGGACTGCTTGCCAGCCCGGCAGAGTTGAGGGAATACGGCGAATATCTGGCTAAACAGGGCTATACGGTTATGGCTGTGCGCCTGAAAGGACACGGCTCGTCACCTTATGCCTTACGATACCAAGCCTGGGAAGACTGGTACGCTTCGGTTCTAAGGGGCTTCAACATCCTCAAGGTTCATTGCAAACATATCTTCGTCAGTGGATTCTCTACCGGCGGCGCTTTGGCACTTAAGCTGGCCTCTGAACAATACGTGGAAATTATCGGTATATGCGCCGTTGCCGTGCCGTTAAAATTTATTAATCCAGCCTTTATGCTCGTGTCTTTATTGTATGGAATCAATAAAATGGTGGATTGGGTTTCATCCTACGAGGGCGTCAAACCTTTTATAGACAATATTTCCGAACACCCGGCCATTAATTACCGGCATGTGCCCGTCAAAAGCCTGTATGAATTAAGACGATTAATTCATGATATGGATGATTTTCTGCCGCATTGCAAAGTCCCCGTGCTCATTCTGCACGGCGAAAACGACCCCATAGTCTCCGTAAACAGCGCATCTGAAATTATGGATAAACTGGTCGCCAGCAACAAGCAACTCAGAATTATCGATTCAAACCGCCACGGCATTTTGATGGAAAATATTGGAGGAGCCTGGGGCATAATCGATGATTTTATGGCCGGTTGCATCAATCAAACAAAAGCTATAAAACCAGTCAATTAATCGATATCTGACGCTTTGTAACTTCTTATTTCCAGAGTAACAATTTGATACTGTAAAAAGGTTACTCCCAACCATATACTGAAAGACAATCAATTGTTGTTTTTAACATAGCCGCCACTTTGGCGGCTATGTTATTTCCGTTAAATTAAAAGTAGTCAATCATTACAGTTTCAAAAATTCCAGGATCAGGAACAAGACAACTGTTAAGCCTAATCCGCTATGAATTACGCCGACGATGCTGGCGCAAGGTCCCAATTTCCCGCCTGCCGGCAGTTTTTGTAGCGCTTTAATATTTTTAATGGCAGGATAGGCACCGTTATATTCCAAAGCCAGGATCACAATAACCGCAACAATAAGCGCCGTCAGATTAAAGGGATGAGGATAATGCGAGGAGGCTCCCATGAAAAACAACATCGGAATTGAAAAGAGAGCGTTAGTCCTGGAGGCTAATCCCGCTGTAGCCAAAGCACTTGCCGCTTCCGGCAAAGCATCGCCGCCTTGAGCTACTTGTGTTGCGGAGGCAATCACTCTTTTTTGACTCGGCCATATAATTAACCAGACATTCAAAAACATCAATGTTCCTAATAAGGCGCCGACATAAATATCAATCGACATGCCGCCGCCCCTGATTGCGAAAATTCCAAACCCAGTCAGCAAAGTAAACATCGCTCCCCAGCGAAACCACGCTAAAGCTCTAGGCACCAGTTTTTGTATAGCATCCGATTTAGCCGATGCCTCTGCTTCTTTAAAATATTCAGTTTGTACAAAGTTGAAATAATAGAGCAGGCCTATCCATGTTATTCCTGCCAGAAAATGCACCCACCTCAATAGCATTTCCAAACCGACACTTGTTGTAACAATACCCATATTCATACCCCTTTATTGTTATGTTGTAAATGGCTCGCTATTAAATAGCGCATTGATATTGAACAAAATACCGGATATATGTCAAGCTAATCCGGAAATAAATCATGATTCCAACAATGACTTGTTATTACATTTGGGCTCCAGTTATTAATTACAAACAGCTTGGCCGCTCTATATGCCGATCAGGGCAGACTGAGAAGGTTATTCCTGAAGCCGGGTCATCCAGGGTTCTTTGGTATAAGGGTCGACATGAAAGGCAAGCGATTCGGGTTTATGCAATAAGCCTTCCTCACCGGAAGCATTGGGGTTTAATTGTCTCTTTTCCACAAAATCGACCATACGACGTGCATTATAAATCGCCAGTACGCGGTTGCCATGGCTGCTGTGATAAATCTGAAAAGCCACATTATTTTCGGCAAAGACAGGATTTCTGCTTATCAGCGCATCAAGCGTATTCGGATTTTCCAGGGCTAAATTTCTCAGGATGGAGTCATCACGATCTCTGATTAAGGATTCCATATGCGCCCTCAATGTGCCTTCCAGCTGATGTTTTTGTAACGCCCTTACCTCCTGATCAGAAAAAGAAAAACTTTCCGCCACCAGATAGTGTCTGTCTTTTTCGCCGTCATTGGCAAACAGTGAAATTTTATCCAGCGCTTGATGTTCCAGCGCATTCAGGAATGACCGGGGAGAACGAATATGTTTATCGACGGTGACGACCCATGGCAATGCCCGCCCGGTAATCTCAAAGCGTTCCTTTACGCTGCTGATAACACTGGACCTGATCAGTTCATTTTCACGACCTACCGGTTTAACAATAAACGCATCTACGGCTGTTATCTGGGTATGAAAACCGTATTCCCTGAATTGATTGACTATATTGGAATAACGTGGCTGGTAGGGAATGCCGGTACCGTCATAAAGAATATTGATATAGTTTTTTTTGGCGTGCTCGGCAACTGAATCACGCAGCCTGTTTGCAAAAGGCTCAACATAGACATAATCATCGCTATGATGGCTGGCCGCAGTAAGTACTTTGTACAGATTGCTTTTTTTACGAAACTCATCCAATGATGCAATAACGAAATTCTCGCCGCAGTGTGCCTGTAAAATTTCTTCAACAGCCGTCTTGCCTGATCCCGCCCCGCCCATTGACATGAATAATCTGGGATTCGCATCAGGGATTTTTCCTTCGAAGAGCTGTTCTTTCGCTTCATCCAGTTTTTTAATAATTTTACTCAAACGCTCAAAAGCAATTTCAACGGCTCGCTTCAGCCGGGCGTCGCCATTTGCTGCTGCTATCATTTTGTCTTTAAGCCCGTCGTTTTTCACCAGATCAAATATCACTGCTTTATCGCCTGCGCATTGTTTGAGCAGTTCCATAAGCTCCGTGTGACCTGGAGAGCGCAAACCAGTCAACATATTAATATCCAGACAAAACAGCGGCGCAGCGCCGTCCTCACCGATGCTTATGCCGTCAATTTCGTAGTTTCCGGAATGGCGCACTTCTTCGGTGCCAGGCAAATAGCCCAGCATGTTTTCCGAAGCGCAGAGCGGATAATCGGCCAAATGCTTGCCTGCTATAAACAGTTCGTTTTTGATGCTGTCCAGCGGCACCAGGCCGCCATTTACCGCAACCAGACATTCAATGCCGGCTTCTGTTTTATGCGATAAAAAAGGAATGCCGGATATGAAGCGTTTGTTTTCCGGCCATTTTCCATAAGCGTTAGGTTTATTTTGCAAGCTTTTGCTGCGGTTTGGGTCAAGCGCGTGTTCAAAAGCAAGGGTGATTTCTCTGAGCCTGCTGCCGGGATTATGCAGGGCCACTGCGTCATCCGCTTCAATTCGCCTGAAATCGATGCCCTGTTCGTAAACGCTCTTGATTGCCGGCAATTTTCCGAGCATTGTTATGAAAAAATCCAGAGTTAATCGGTTGCCATAGGCAAAAGGTCTTACGCTGCGCATTTTCTGGTAAAAACTGGCCAGCCTTTCAGCGATATTTTCAGTTTTGATAACAAAACCGTTATTATCAAAAATCGCCGTATCTTCATTGCCGTTACTGTCGCCATCCAAAACCAGACGCTCTATCGTTTCACGAAATTCTTTTCTCTTATCAGGATCAGTCATTGTGCCGGGGCGATGGCTGATCGTCGGCTGTTCCTTCCAATCCTGATACATTTCACGGTGGATACGGGAGAAGAGCCCCGTCAGATAAGTAACACGCTTGGTCTGATCGTGAGAAACGGTTCCTTCCGCCTCCTGCTGAAGAGTGGACAATAACTTCGTACCCTGGGAAATAGCTAACGCGGTCCGTAGTTTTTTCAGTTGTTTATAGCCTGAAATTCTAGGGATATTATTTTTATTCTTCATCACTCCAGCCTTTCGATCATTATTTCAAACGGGACGCGGACTCGCCTCATCCTGATGCTTCAAGAGTTAATTCTTCCTTCGGGAA
Organism: Methylococcales bacterium; assembly: GCA_028715725.1. Lineage (GTDB taxonomy): Bacteria > Pseudomonadota > Gammaproteobacteria > Methylococcales > Methylomonadaceae > JAGXGJ01. Next base: position 58,323 of record JAQURG010000008.1, on the reverse strand, counting down.
TACTTATCCAGCTCCTGTAAATGCGTTAACTTTTCCTTGATCTTGATTTCCAGGCCTCGATCTACAGGCTGGTAATAGCGCGTTCCTGTCAGCTGTTCCGGAAAATAATTCTCTCCTGCTGCATAAGCTTCCGGCTCATTATGGGCATAACGGTACTCTTTGCCGTAATTCAGCGATTTCATTAATTGGGTAGGAGCATTTCGTAAATGCACCGGCACACCCAGGCTGCCGCTTTGTTTGGCATCGCTCATGGCGGCATTGTAAGCCATATAGACCGCATTACTTTTCGGTGCGCAGGCTAAATAAACGATAGCTTGCGCCAGCGCCAGCTCGCCTTCAGGACTGCCCAGGCGTTCCTGGGCTTCCCAGGCATTAATAGCAATCTGCAAGGCTCTGGGATCGGCATTGCCTATATCTTCCGAAGCAATTCGAACAATGCGTCTGGCCAGATAAGACAAGTCGCAGCCGGCATCCATCATGCGGCACAGCCAATAAAGTGACGCATCAGGCGAACTCCCACGCACCGACTTATGCAACGCCGAAATCTGGTTATAAAATTCTTCGCCCTGATTATCAAAGCGTCTAACCCCGCCGGAAAGCACTTCCCGTGCGCAGGATTCATCAATAACCCGGCTGTCCCTGGCGGCAGCAAGCTCCACTGCGATTTCCAGCAGGTTTAACAGTCTTCTGGCATCGCCATCAGCCGCCTCGGCAAACTGCCGCTTAATATCATCGGCCATTGCAATGGAAAAGCTGCCCAACCCTGTATTTTGATCGGTTAATGCTTTATCCAGCACCACCAGCAGATCTTCAGCTGTTAATGAGTTAAGAACATAAACGCGAGCGCGTGACAATAGCGCGTTATTTAGAGCAAAAGACGGATTCTCAGTCGTCGCCCCCACAAAATAAACCGTGCCGTCTTCAACATGGGGCAAAAAAGCATCCTGCTGTGATTTATTGAATCGATGCACTTCATCGACGAATAAAATGGTGCGCCTGTGCTGCTCCTGCCGGATTTTTTTAGCATCGGCTACAGCAGCCCTGATTTCCTTAACGCCGCATAATACCGCCGAAATCGGCATAAATTCGGCATCGGAATGTTGTGCAATAAGCCGCGCCAGCGTGGTTTTGCCTGTGCCCGGCGGCCCCCAGAAAATCATCGAGTGCAAGCGTCCTGACGCAATGGCTTCATAGAGAGGTTTGCCGGGCTTGAGAAGATGCTGTTGACCAACAAAATCGGCTAACGATTTTGGGCGCATTCTGTCAGCCAGTGGCTTGGTTAAATCATCAGGCATAAGGCAGATGCAGGTTAAAGGGCAAGGCGGAACAAGAGTTTTTTGAGACCTCGCCTTGAGCCTGATTAATCAGAAAAAACGTCAACCCCTTTGGGCGCCTGAAATTCAAATATAGTAGGTTTTATGGGCGGATTGAGCAGTACATTTGAAAAATAAATACGCGTTAATTGGCCAAAATTATCATTTAACTCCATTCCGGCCAGCAAGCCTTTATTCAGACCTATCAAAATATATTTAAAACTGCTTTCCTGGCTCTTGGGCAATAATTTGATCCATTGCAAGTCCCCATCAACTCCCTGATTTTCCATGATGAAATTATTTTCCAATGAAATATCGCCGCTTAACAGCAAGGCAGGCGTTGAACCTATTGACTCATCAAGCTTTTTAATAGTGACCTGCTCCAGATCCGTATCATAAAACCAGACTTTACCGGACTTGGACATTATCTGTTGCTGAAAGGGCTTTAAATAATCCCAGCGGAATTTACCCGGACGCTGCAAATAAAAAACACCATAACTGGTTTGGTAAGGATCGCCGGCTTCATTAATTAAAACCTGCTTGAAGTCTGCCGTAAGTGACCTCGAAGCCTTTAAGAATGCCTGCAATTGCTTGACAGGCTGATCCGCTGCATAACCGGCGCTATTAAAGCATAAGAAAGTCAGGAAAATCACAGAGAAAAAATTAACTTTATTCATAGCTACTCTTTTAGAATTCATTGTGGTTGAGGCTCACTTTGATTAGGTTCATCCTGGAAAAAATCTTCAAACCACGGCTTATCCTGCTCAATAACCGTTTCGCCGCATGAGGAATAGCTGGTCGGCTCTGAACCTGCAATATAAGGATATTGCCGGGCATTTCCGCAATTGTTATTGGCCAGTAAGCCACTTCCCGAATCAACCTTGGCCATTTTAATATTGTCAGGCGGAATCAGGTTAACGGGTTGTGTTGAAATTTTACGCATTAATGCTGTCCATACTTGCAACGCACCGGTTGCACCCGTTAATTTAATAGGCTGGTTATCATCCCGACCTATCCAGACCACTGATAAATAATCACCGGTATAACCGGCAAACCAACTGTCTTTGGCATCATTGGTTGTGCCTGTTTTACCGACCAGACCGTAATCCTGAGGAAAAGACGAGTAGGCGGAATGACCCGTACCATTGTGCATGACTTCCTGCAAAATAGTATTGACTATATAAGTCACCCCAGGATCAACCGCCTGCTTGACAATAAAAGGATAACTTTGCAAGCGTTTGCCGTCAGCATCTACGACCGCTCTAATACCTTTTATCGGCGTTGAAAAACCGTCCCCGGCTAAGGTTTGATACATCTGGGTCACTTCTATCGGCGACAAGGATGAAGCGCCCAGCAGTAAAGAAGGATACAGATCGACCGGTCGGGTAACGCCCATATCTTTTAATGTTGTGGCGGTTTTCGCAACTCCAACATCCATACCGACACGGACGGTCGCCAGATTGTAAGACTTCGCCAATGCCGTATGCAAAGCGACACTGCCGTGCTCTTTATGATCATAATTTTTTGGAATCCAGTTTGTCCCATTCTGCCCCTTGACTACAATTGAAGAATCGCTGACTCTGGTGGTAATGGTGTATTTATCGGGATATTCCAGCGCGGTCAAGTAAACCACCGGTTTGATTAAAGAGCCTATAGGACGTATGGCATCCAGTGCGCGGTTAAAACCGCCCGGCAGGTTTTCACGTCCTCCGGTCAATGCGGCAATTTCACCGCTGTCCCTGCGTGTAACGATGACTGCTGCTTCGAGGTTATCGGCGTGAGGCAGCTTTTCCAGTTGACTTAGCTTGGCTGCAACGGTTTTTTCCAGAGTATCCTGAACCTGAGTATCCAGAGTCGTAAAAATTCTCAATCCTTGAGAAGTCAAATCCTCTTCCCGATAATCCTGCTTTAATTGACGTTTGATCAGATCAAGAAAACCGGGATAACGATTGGATGAGCGCTGCGAACGCGGAATGACACTCAAAGGTCTGGCAATTGCTTCAGCCGCCTGATCTGTTGTGATGTAGCCTTCCATCACCATCTGGTTAAGCACAAGATTGCGGCGTTGCAGGGCGCGCTCAGGATAACGTCTTGGATCATATTCAGAAGGTCCGCGCACCAAAGCTACCAGCGAAGCCACCTGTTCCAGGGGGAGATCCTTTAAAGTGCTGCCGAAATAGAATTCACTGGCCAAGCCAAAGCCGTGTACAGAACTGCCGCCATTTTGACCCAAGTAGATTTCGTTCAAATAGGCTTCCAGAATCTCGTTTTTACTGTAGCGGAATTCCAGGATAAGCGCCATCAAGGCTTCCTTGAGTTTGCGCGATAAACTGCGTTTATTGGTTAAATAAAAATTTTTAACCAACTGCTGGGTAATCGTACTGCCGCCCTGCACCATACCGCCTGCACGTACATTAGTCCACATCGCTCTGGCAATGCCTCGTAGCGAAACGCCATAGTGATCGTAAAAGTCCCTGTCTTCTGAAGCAAGCAAACCTTTGATCAGGGTATCAGGCGCTTCTTCCAGCTTGATTAGCACCCTGTCCTCTTTAATAGTGGGGTAAAAGCTGCCGATTTGAACCGGGTCCATACGGATAAGAGCAATATCTTCAGAATTGGTTAAATCGGTAATTGATAATATGCCTTCATCAGTAAACTCAAGCTCCATCTGTGCGCCTGGTTGCTGTTGATCCCAAAAGGCGAAACTTCGGGTTTTTACACTGATTTGCGAACCATTTTTAAAATAGGTTCCTTCTACCGGTAATTCTGCATCTTGCCGGTAATGTAGCATTTTTAATAAGGCTTCAAAATTTGCGGCGCTAAGGGCATATCCTGCGTAAAGCTCGACAGGACTGGCATAAACCCGTGCCGGAATAGCCCAGCGCTTACCTTCGAATTGTTTGCGAACGTTATAATCCAGGTAGCCCAGATAACTGAATAACATGATCGAACCGCCAGCCAGCAGAATCAGGAATAGATTTCTAAGCCTATGAAAAGTCGATTTTTTTACCGGTTTTTTTCTTTTATTTCGAAAATCGCGCCTGTATGTTCTTTCTGCCATAACTTTTATAGTGTCATTATTTTTCAATTATCATCCATAACTTATCTTTCTATTATACATAAATTAGAACAGCCGGAATCAGCAAGCATGACTGTACCGCTATAAACTGAATATCCCATGAATAATGTCCCGGAGTTTTTACCTTAAATGGATAAAACAATTTTTCCAGTCGTATGTCCCGCTTCGATTAACCTGTGCGCTTCAGCCGCTTTCGCCAGCGGTAACTGATGGCTCACGTGAGGCTTGAAAAGTCCTTTATCAGCCCATCGTGCGCATTGATTCAAAATATCTACATGCCGGCGCCTTGCTTCGGGTAAATCTCTGAGCATCGGTGTTAACATCAGTTCAAAACCGATCAATAAATTACGCATTCTGGCCTCGCTCAGGTTTAATTCGCCCGGATCCAGCAAGGTTATCAGCCGGCCAAAATGCGCGGTCACTGCGATACTTTCCTTGAATACAGCAGCGCCTACCGTATCGAAAACCAGGTCAGCGCCTTTGCCGCCGGTAAGATCATTTACCGCATCGGCAAAGCCCTCTTCTGTATAAATAACGGCTTCATCAACGCCCAGGCTTTTCACAAATTCTGCTTTTTCGCTGGAGCTCACTGTAGTAATAACCCTGGCACCTTTCAGCTTGGCCATTTGTATCGCCACGTGACCTACTCCCCCTGCCCCGGCATGAACAAGCACAGTTTGCCCTGCCTGCAATCCGCCGCGATCAAATAAAGCGCCCCATGCGGTAATTGACACCAATGGAGACGCGGCGGCTTCAATAAATAAAAATGTCTCAGGGCTTAAACTGACCAAGCGCTGATCAATAACCGTATACTCAGCATAATTGCCCTGTTCGCGTCCCAGTCCGCCGTAGCAAAACCAGACTTTATCACCCACTTTAAATTGATTTGCCTGTGGTCCGGTTTCAACAACGATACCGGCGCCATCACAACCTAATACCGCAGGCAAGGCGTTGTCATAAAATATCCCATTACGCCTGATTTTAGTATCAACAGGATTTACACCTGCGGCTTCCAGCTTAACTTTAATCTGCATAGCTTCTGTGATGACTGGTTCTTTTATATCCTGAAGCTTTAAAACATCGGGTTTACCGATAGCTGTCATTTGCACTGCTTTCATATTTAATCTCCTGTCACAGTTAAAAGTTTGTACTTATCTTGCAAAAAGAGGTTATTAATCCGCACACCATTGCCGGCGATATTCCTGATAGTCGTAATGCTTCGTTTTTTTCAATTGCCGGTCCTGATAAATATAAATATCCGGCAGATTATAACCATTGAATCGATTGGCCTTAATCAGGCTGTATGCGCCGGTATTTTTAAAAACTACCTTTTCACCGACGGCCAAAGGCTTGGTAAAACGATACTCGCCGAATACATCACCCGCCAGACAGGTACAGCCTGCCAGGATTACAGAATAGCCGCCTTTGGGGTCGTGCTCATATAATTGAGGTTGGCGCTGATATTCAAACACTTCCGGGTTATGATTCACTGATGTATCCAGGATGGCGACCGTTTTGCCGTCACTGACAAAGCTATCAATAACAGTGGCTACTAAATGTCCGGCACTTCCCACCACTGCACTGCCCGGCTCAATATAAACCTCCAGATCAAAATCTTTTTTTAACCGGTTTATCAGATCAATAAAGGAGCGGTGCTCGCTAATTTGATTAAACAAATAACCTCCGCCCAGATTCAGCCAATCGAGTCGCGCCAGACTTTTGCCAAAATAACTGCGCAGCTTCTCAATGGTTTTAATTAACGGCGTAAAGTCAGTTGCTGAAAAAATATTATGGACATGCAAACCTTGAACCTGATCCAGGCTGGATGATTGCCATAATTCATCAATATCAACCCCCAGTTTTGAATACTGCCGGCAGGGATCAAACCGCTCATCCTTAAGAAAAGACAGTTTTGGATTAACCCTTAAACCGATGGAGTTCCCGGCAGTCGCAGTAAAGCGCTGATACTGCGTGAGTGAATTGAAACTGACGTGTGTGGCCAGACGTGCAATCTCATCCCATTCCTCGGGCCTTAAGCCGGGTGTTGTCAAGTGGATACTACCCTGCCCCGTTAAAATTTCATCTGCCATTCGCGCTTCAAATAAAGAACTGGCCGAAAAGCCATCAACAAAAGATTTTGCTATTGCCAGAACGGATGATAAAGGTAAGGCCTTGATTGAATATAACGCCTTGCAGCCGCAACGGTGGCGCAACATATTCAAAACTTTTAAGTTTCTGATCATCTCACCTTCATCCAGAACAAATGCCGGCGAGGTAGGAATACTGTCTTTTATTAGTTGAAAGTCCATTCTATCCATGCGTTTTTCATAAAATCACACCCCTGCCGAGCTTAAATTTTTTGTGACAGCTTTATGGGGTCCAGTTAAATAAGATATCATTAGTATCAAAGTGCATGCCTTAATTAAATTCAGGTTATTATTTTGAGCAATCATATAAAAATATGTAGCTGGGCGCTATCAAGTCCGATGGAAGAACGTTATCACGATCTGGAATGGGGAGTCCCGGTCCATGATGACCGGCTTTTATTTGAGTCTCTGATTCTTGAAGGCGCGCAGGCGGGTTTAAGCTGGGTGACTATTTTAAAAAAACGCGACGAATACAGGAAAGCGTTTGATAACTTTGAAGCCGGTCTGATCGCGCGCTATGACGATCACAAAATCAGCTCATTGCTGGCTAATCCGGGCATCGTCAGGAATCAACTGAAAATTAATGCGGCCATTATCAATGCAAGAGCTTTTTTAGCTATTCAGGAGAGCTTCGGCAGCTTTGAGCAATATATCTGGCGGTTCGTGAACGGCAAGCCTTTCCATAACAACTGGAATACCCATGCTGACATTCCGGCATCTACCCGGCTATCGGAACTAATGAGTAAAGATCTCAAAAAGCGCGGCTTCAAGTTTGTCGGCAGCACGATCTGTTATGCTTTTATGCAGGCCACGGGCATGGTCAATGACCATACGGTGGATTGTTACAGACATGCCGAAATTAAAAGAACCTATTCCTAAGGAGCACCCTATGCGTTATCTACACACCATGATTCGGGTCCATGATCTGGATGAATCGCTCGATTTTTTTTGCAATAAACTCGGCTTGCTGGAAAGCCACCGCTTTGATGGTGAACAAGGCCGGTATACTCTGGTTTATTTGTATGCGCCGCTCGATGCTGTTCAGGCTCTTGAAAAACAAGCGCCATTAATCGAGCTGACTTATAACTGGGATACCGAAGATTATGGCGGAGGGCGCAATTTTGGCCATCTTGCTTTTGAAGTGGACAATATTTATCAGACTTGCCGGAAATTGCAGGATGCCGGTGTGATAATCAACCGCCCGCCACGCGATGGTCACATGGCATTTGTTCGCTCACCCGATGCTATTTCTATCGAGTTGTTACAGAAAGGCAAGCCTCTTGTGCCTCAGGAACCCTGGCTTTCGATGGAAAACACAGGGACCTGGTAAAAAGCTGTTCCCAGCCTATAAAGTCGTTCTCAGGCAACATCATAATACCATTCCGGCAGCGCTTCCCATCCCGGCTTTCAGCATTGGAAGGAATGGTTTAGTCAGCTTCATATAGCATCCACGATAACTCCGCCATACCTCTCGTTCAGCTGGCAAAGTATTTATAATTTCCTTATACGCTTGTTTTTTAAATGCGAGTTTCAACTAAAGGTGTATAAACAACTGAGCCGTGATTCTGATCATTCTATTGAGCACTTAATTAAGGCGTTAGATAAACTGTTCTTTTTCCATTTTTTGCCATACAATCTCCGCTGTGCATCGATTATCTGTAAGCTTAATTAGGTAAGCCATTAATATATAAATAAAATAAGCCATCTAACAAAATATTTTTGTTCTATTAAAGCCTGTTTTTACCACAAAAAGCGACGCAGAACCATTGCTCAAACTATTCACAATGTCAGTTCGTGGAGGAAGCCTAGCGCAGAGTCACGATTCTAGCGGTCGATAATTCTAAATAAATCTAATGTTTGAGGTAAACAGTATGAACATAAAAACATCAACTATCATACTTGCTCTTATGGGGGCGGGGCTTATTGGGCTCTCCACCTATAGTGGCAGCATCATGGCAAAGATAAAAGATATTCCCTGTGATCAGAGAGGGGCTGGGAAAGTTCTGGACGAAGCCAAATGCGCAGGACGAACGGCAGAAAGCATGCCGGGGGCCGATGAAGACTATTTTCGTGACATGGACTACGGCGCAACCAAAGACCCTGCCGCTTTGGCAAAAATTCTTGCCCCTTTTGTTCCCGGAATAACTCCGGAAGCCGCTGCGAAAGCTGCCGCAATCGGGCGTAATAACTGGATTGTATGGACTGCGGGTAATGATTATTTCTGGAATAGACTCGGTTATGAAAGCCGTGGCAATCTCGACTTTCTAAAAACCTTATCCAATCATCCCAGCTTGAAATTCAGTCGCAGCAATCGCTGGAATTATCTGGGATTAGTCAACGAACCCTGCTTCAAAAAACCCTCCAGCGGACGTGAAGACCGCTACGGGCTGTGGCTGGATGTGCGCTCAAAAGAGTGTCCCTCCGACCCGTTCGAAAATGAAGAAAAGTATCCTGGCGTAAAAATCGGCGCGCGCGGTAAAAATATTCCAGTCGGTTCTTACTATGGCTATGCAACGGGCATTGTCGGTGTTCGCTTGTTTCCAAATCCGGATTTCGATGAGCAGGCGCAAAAAAGATGGGACCCTGTTCGGTACTATACCGATGCAAGCTATTATAACGATAAAAATCTGGTCAGGCCTTACCGGGTCGGCATGTCGTGCGGCTTTTGCCACGTCGGTCCTAACCCGGCCAATCCACCCAAGGACCCTGAAAACCCGAAATGGGAAAACCTTAATTCAAACCCCGGCGCACAATATTTCTGGATAGACCGGATTTTTACCTGGGATGCGGATGAAAGCAACTTTCCCTATCAACTCTTCCACACTTCACGCCCCGGAGCCCTCGACACCTCGCTGGTGTCCACTGATTACATCAATAATCCGCGCACCATGAATGCCGTCTATAGCCTGGCGGCGCGCCTGGCAAACGCCAAAAAGTTCAGTACCGAGAAACTGTCGGGCGGCGGCAAGGATAACAAGCAACTCAATGACTATGTCCCTGCCGGCACGCCACTGACTGAATTTTATAAAGCACCCGATACGGTATGGACGCCTCATGTTCTGAAAGACGGCTCTGATTCGGTTGGCGCGCTAGGTGCATTAAACCGCGTTTTTATCAATATCGGCCTGTTCAGCGAAGAATGGCTGAATCATTTTAATCCGCTGTTAGGCGGTAAGGAAATAAGCCCGATACCTGTTAAAACCGGTCGTCAGAACTCGGTTTATTGGCAAGCGAATGAAGCGCAAACGGCTAATCTGGCCTTGTTTTTCCTGGCAACCGCACAGCCCGACTATCTGAAAAACGCTCCCGGCGGCGATAAACATTTGACTGCGGATGCAGGAACATTAACTAAAGGTAAAACGGCATTTGCTGAACGTTGCGCCCGTTGTCATTCGAGTAAACTTCCCGAAAAATCCTATACCTTCTTTCCCAACAGCTGTGCCGGCAAGGATTACTTAAAGTGCTGGAACTCGTATTGGGACTGGACGCGCAGCGATGAATTTAAAAATGAAATGAAACAGATCGTGATGAAGGAAGATTTCCTGAAAGACAATTTCCTGTCCACCGACTTGCGGATACCTGTCACCTTACTGGAAACTAATGCTTGCAGCCCTCTGGCGACCAATGCCATTGCCGGCAATATCTGGGACAACTATTCTTCCCAATCGTACAAAGACCTTCCCTCTGTAGGCAAATTTACCGTTCATCATCCACTGACCGGAAATCCATGGGATTACAAGATGCCGGCGGGCGGCCGTGGTTATACACGTCCTGCATCGCTGATCAGTCTATGGTCTACCGCGCCATTCCTGCTCAACAATACGGTTGGCGAATTCAACCCCAGCCCCGCCGTAGAAGACAGATTACAATCATTTGATAATTCTATCGAGCAAATGCTCTGGCCGGAAAAACGTAAAGGGAATGTTCAGTACCAAACGGCTTCGGGAAAAATGTTGCCCGGATGGGTTGATAAAACTTCGGAGACCAGTTACCTGAGAGTGCCTTCCGGGTTTGTTCCGAAATTACTGGAAAACCTGGTCGGTATCGTCAGTGCAGGCCAGTTTGTCGGGGAAAACGGCATTGAACTGGGCCCGATTCCAAAAGGAACTCCGGTTAACCTGTTGACCAATATTGACCTGGACAGAAGAGAAGGGATTGTCGATAGAGTGAGACACAAAGTCGAATTGCTGCAACTTCTGCATAAGATCAAAAGAGACCTCAAGTCGATACCTAAAAATGCCTCTGACGAAGAGGCCAGGAAAGTTTTTGCCAATGTGGTTGATCCTTTGATAAAAGCCAGTAAATGTCCTGATTATATAGTCAACCGGGGCCACTACTTTGGTACGGATTATTATCAAGACACCAAAGCAGAACCCGGGTTAAGCGATGACGACAAGAAAGCCTTGATTGCCTTCTTGAAAACCATGTAATAACAATAATACCGGTGCATGCAATAGAATTTCTGTCCAACATTGCGCAGGCTCCGGTATTTCATTGATCTGAAGGAGATTGGCGCTGCTGCCGACATAAGCAGCAGCGCTTCTTCAGAATATCTGTTGAGGAGATAAAGATGACTGACACTAATTTTGACTATATCGTCGTAGGTTCGGGCGCAGGGGGAGGCACAGTTGCCGCCAGATTGGCGGAATATGGCAAAAAAGTCCTGGTCCTTGAGGCCGGCTGCGACCCGAAAAAAATTCAGGAAGACGATCTGACCTATCCGGATGGCAATCCTTTACCCGATGACTACGATGTACCCGTGTTTCATACATTTTCCACTGAAAATAAAACCATGAGGTGGGATTATTTTGTGCGCCATTATAGCGACAAGGCAACCCAGGAGCAGGATCCCAAATTTACGCCGGAAGAAGACGGCGTACTTTATCCGCGCGCTGGCTGTCTTGGTGGCTGTACGGCACATAACGCCATGATAACGGTTTACCCGCACAATGCCGACTGGGACGAAATTGCACACATTACCGGCGATACTTCCTGGAGCGCGGATAATATGCGCAAATATTTTGAGCGCATGGAAAATTGCCATCATAGACCGTGGTATCGGAGATTAGCCATGCTGGGCATTAATCCCTCCCGTCATGGCTGGAGCGGCTGGTTTCGAACAGAAGCCGCTCTTCCTCTAAAGGCGCTGATAAAGGATCAGAAATTAATCAAAACTCTCCTGGAATTAGCCAAACAGACCATTATCCACTTGCCCGACCATTTTGAGCGCATTAAAGGATTTACCGAGGGCGGCCTGGCTGATCCCAATGACTGGCCATTAGTACAGGCCAATGCCACCGGTTTGCGCTATACACCATTAGCGACCAAGAACGGCGCCCGCCATGGCTCTCGCGAGCGGTTACTGGACATCCAGCAGCAATATCCTGACCGGCTCACCATTGAGCTGAACGCACTGGTTACCAAAGTTATTCTGGACGATGAGAACCGCGCTGTCGGCGTCGAATATTTAAAAGGTGCAAAACTTTACAGAGCTCATTACAACCCCAGCACAGAGTCCGGCGAATTACGCATTGCCTATGCCACTTCGGAAGTGATACTGGCAGGCGGCGCTTATAGTACTCCGCAGATACTGATGCTCTCAGGTATCGGACCCAAAGAAGAACTGGCCAAACACGGCATTCCGGTCAAACTTGATCTGCCAGGTGTCGGCGCCAATCTGCAGGACCGTTATGAGGTCGGTGTAGTCAATCGCATGCATCATGACTGGGAGGTACTTAAGGAGGCCAAGTATGCAAGAGGTGACTCTCAGTATGAGCAATGGGAAAAGCTTCATCAAGGCGTCTATACCACTAACGGCGCTATATTGGCCGTCATCAAACGTTCAATGGCGGAACTGCCCTTACCCGATCTATTTTGTTTTGCCCTGTTAGGAAATTTCAGAGGTTATTTTCCCGGCTATTCAAAATTGATCAGAGAGAACTTGAATTACCTGACTTGGGCCGTGCTTAAAGCGCATACGATTAACCGTGCCGGTGAAGTACGTCTGGTTTCTGCCGATCCTCGCGACCGGCCTTATATTAATTTTCATTATTTTGAAGAAGGTAGCGACAAGGAAAATATGGACCTGGACGCTGTGGTGGAAGGCGTCAAGTTTGTACGCAATATAACTGCGCCCCTGATAGAGCAAGGAATCATTGCAGAAGAAGAGCATCCCGGAAAGGCTGTACAGAGCGACGAGGAATTGCGTGATTATGTCAGATATAATGCATGGGGACATCACGCATCATGCACCTGCCCTATAGGCAAGGATGATGATCCAATGGCGGTTTTGGATGGGGATTTCAGAGTTCGTGGTACCCGAGGGCTTCGGGTGGTGGATGCTTCCGTTTTTCCGCGCATCCCCGGATTTTTTATCGTAAGCTCCATTTACATGATAGGAGAAAAAGCCGCGGACGTCATACTCGGCAAGACGCCTTGAAAAACCTGACCATTCAAATAAATGCAGAAAATCACTCTTGGGGATAATTGACTGTCCAGGCGGATGTCGTAATAATACCTGTCATATCAGTTTTGCTTTAGCTTAACCTGAAGAACAATTACCCATCGCAGAGGCACAGAGTTGACAGAAAATCAAAGCATTATAATTCATCCGCCTCACTTCCGGCGGGAGCAGAAGTATTCTTTTAATGCCTCTGTGATGAGTTATAGGCAGTTTGAATGCCTATAACTCCTTTTACCGGCAGCTATACATCAGACGATGTGCACTTCCTGTTAAAACCGGTGACACTGCCGGATACGCCCGTCTATATCAAGGAAGCGCTGATTCAATCAGGTGAAAAACATTATTCGCAAATGCTGACTCACGAGTCCTTGCCGCCGGATGATTATTTGCCATTGTTCTATCAAGCAATGGCGTTAAATCAGGATCGTATGGCGGAGCATGTTTTACGGTTGGCACAAGGCATTTTAGCCAGGCGTCCTCATGGCATTACTCTGGTGTCATTAGCACGCGCAGGCACGCCAATCGGCGTGCTACTCAAACACGTTTTAAAACAGTACTTCAACATCCGGACCCAACATTATTCTATTTCAATTCTTCGGGACATCGGCATAGATCAGAACGCACTGCGCTATATTCTGCAGAGCCATGCGCCGGAATCTTTGGTATTCGTGGACGGCTGGACAGCAAAGGGCACTATTGCGAGACAACTGGCAAGCAGTCTGAAGGCTTTTGAAAAAAGCGACGGCATCTCCATCCCGGCCGAACTCCATGTATTGACCGACTTATCAGGTTGCGCAGCCGTTGCCGCCTCTTCTGAAGATTATTTAATTCCTTCAAGTATCTTGAATGCCACAGTATCGGGATTGGTCAGCCGTTCGATTTATGATAAAGACAACGCCGGCCCCGACGATTTTCATGGCTGCCTTTATTACCGGCAGTTTGAGCAACACGATTTATCGCGTTATTTTATTGATGAAATACTTGGCAGAGTCGATAATCTTTGGCAAGGTTTAACTCTGCAACATCATAATCCTGTCGAGCTCAATCTTGAACAATTGCAAAAAGTTTCCCAAAAATTTTTAAAAAGCATTGCCGAATATTATGGAATTACTGATCATAATTACATTAAACCCGGCATTGGAGAAACGACTCGTGTGTTACTTCGCCGGGAAGCGCAGCTCTTGTTATTACAGGATTTAGACTCCGACGCAACCCGGCATTTACGCTGGCTGGCCGAATCAAAGTCAATCCCAATAGCCGTTTTTACCGATTTACCCTATTGCGCTGCCGCCCTGATCAAAGAGATTAAGTTATGAATGCAGAGTCGAAATTGTTTTCTCCCTGGTCTTTAGGCGCGCCGCTTTATATGCCGGGCCATCGCCGCGATCTCATGGAAATTGCCAATGGCGAAAAATTTTCATCGCTGAGATCAATGATTTTCTGCACGGAAGATGCAGTATCCAGCAGAGATGTCGATAGCTGCGTGCGCCATATCGGCTTATGCCTGCAAAGTTTTAGAGCTTCGCCGCATCGCTTCCGGTTTATCAGGGCCAGAAATCCGGATATATTAGCGCGTCTGCTGGATCTTCCCGATATTGAAAAAGTGGATGGCTTTGTCTTGCCGAAATTTAATCAATCGGTTTTTCACGCTTATTTAGATCAATTGCAGGGGACGCCTTTCAAGGTCATGCCCACGCTGGAAACCAGAGACGTTTTTGACTTCAATGCCATGTGTGAGCTACGGCAGGGTTTACTGCAAGATGATATTGCCCGGCGGGTTTTAATGCTTAGAATCGGCGGCAATGATTTGATGCATCTTTTAGGTATTCGCAGACCCCGATCTCTGACGATATATGAAACCCCGATAGGCCATACTATCGCGCAACTGGCGACTGTTTTTAAACCCTATGGTTTTTCATTATCCGCGCCGGTGTTTGAATATCTGGACGACATGGCAACCTTGCAAAAAGAGATTCGGCTTGATCTGGCGCATGGGCTGACCGGGAAAACGGCCATTCATCCGGCGCAAGTTCCGGCTATTGAAGCTGCCTATAGCGTGGAGGAGGAAGATTATGAAATGGCGGTTAAACTGAACGAACAGACTGCGCCCGCTGTTTTTAAAATGCATAATGCCATGTGCGAAGTTGCGACTCATCATCATTGGGGACGCAGCATCATAAGCCGGCAAAAGTGTTATGGTGTTAAAATACCCCAGCCGCAAGACAAGTACGCTGAATTATTCGTATAGGCGGCAAAACGAGTCCTTATTTTTCTTAAATCCCCCAGACACTACATCAGGAGCAAACTAATGAGTTTTGAAAGTTTTCTTAACCAGCTGAAAAGCAAAGCTAATGAATTAAAAACAGAAGCCTTGAAATATAAAAACAAGGATTTTCTAAATGCAGCAATGGCGGGCTCTGCCTTGATTGCAATGGCTGACGGCAGCATCAGCTCGGAAGAAAAACAAAAAATGATCAGGTTTATCGAAAGCAATGATACGCTTTCGATTTTTACTACCAGTGATGTTATCAAGGCGTTTCAGGATTTTGTCGGGCAACTGGAATTCGATAGGGACATAGGGGAAGCCAAAGCTTACCAGGCATTGGGTAAAATGAAGTCCGATGCCGGCGCCTCGCGCTTGCTGGTGCGTATGATTATCGCGATTGCCTCTTCTGATGGCATTTTTGATGGTGATGAAAAAAAGGTGGCCGCCAAAATCGCTAAAGAATTAGCAATTAATCCGTCAGAATTTGAACTATAAGTTTTTTAATGAGCAGAAAGCCGACTTTAAAAGGATTAAACCTTTGAGTATTACATTTATTTAATAAAGAAAAGTGTCTGATGGAAGTTTGTCGTAAAATTCTGGTTTCGGGTCTGCAAACATTAAACATGGCCCTGAGCAAACAACAGATAGATCAACTGCTTGATTTTATCAAGCTGATCGAAAAGTGGAATAAAGCCTATAATCTGACAGCCATACACGGCAAAGAGGATATGGTGCGCCTGCATCTGTTGGATAGTCTGGCTATCGCCCCGTTTATTGAAGGTAAAAGGGTCATTGATATAGGCACAGGCGCAGGTTTGCCCGGCATTCCATTGGCAATTTGTTTGCCTGAAACTAAATTTACTTTGCTGGACAGCAATGCCAAAAAAACACGGTTTGTACAGCAGGCGATACTGGAATTAAAGCTTAAAAATTCAGTTGTGTATCATCAGCGCGTAGAAAATTATAAATCTGAACAAACTTTTGATACAGTCATTACGCGGGCATTTGCAAGCTTATCCGATATAGTGAAATTAACCGCGCATTTGCTTGGCAAGAACGGCATTTTATTGGCCATGAAGGGGCAAAACCCTGAGGCGGAATTAGCACAAATCGCCGAAATAGCGCGGGTGATTCCTGTACAGGTTCCCGGCTGCGAGGCAGAAAGATGTCTGGTGAGAATATCGGCTACGGATAATACGGATTTAAACAAATTAGCGGATAATAATATGAGCATGCAAAAAATCATATAAATTTATATATGTGCACCTTATGTTTACTGATTTTTAACAAAATAATCCATTAAAAAGTCCGAGGTAAGTTAGTGGGAAAAATAATTGCCGTAACCAATCAAAAAGGCGGCGTTGGGAAAACGACAACGAGTGTAAATCTGGCCGCTACGCTGGCTGCCGCAAAACGTCGGGTTTTACTGGTGGATCTTGATCCACAGGGCAACGCTGCAATGGGCTGCGGCATCGATAAACAGGACGTCAAGTACTCCAGTTACGATATATTAATGGAAGACGTACCCGCAGCAGAAACAGTTATTTATCTACCCAATATCGGTATTTCAGTCATTCCCGGCAATGCTGATCTGACAGCCGCTGAGGTACAGTTAATACAGGCTGATCGTAAAGAGCAGCGGCTCGCTGACGCCTTAATCCAGATCAAATCGCAGTACGACTATATCCTGATCGATTGCCCGCCATCCCTGAATATGCTAACGTTGAATGCGATGGTGGCGGCCAACAGTCTTCTGATCCCCATGCAATGCGAGTACTATGCTCTTGAAGGTTTATCAGCATTGATGAGTACGCTTAAAAATATTCAGGATACGGTTAATCCGGAATTGTATCTGGAAGGCATCTTGCGGACGATGTATGATGACAGAAACCGCCTGACCAAGGATGTATCAGAGCAATTGATCCGTTATTTTGGCGAAAAGGTATTCAGGACCTGTGTCCCAAGAAATATTCGCTTGGCCGAAGCCCCCAGTCACGGCTTACCGGTACTCTGCTACGATAAGACATCCAGAGGCGCTGTCGCCTATATTGCCCTGGCGGGTGAAATGATCAGAAAAGAAAACGGTGAATAAGATATGACATTCCAGAAACGTGGATTAGGCCGTGGACTTGAAGTTCTGTTAACCGACTCTCCTGCTCTGGAAGGGTTGCAGCAAAACGCGGTAATTACTTCCGATAAAACAGTTGATCGAACGGTAATATCAAAAATACTGATTGAAAGTATTCTGGAAGAGGCGGAGGCTTTAAAAAGCCTGCTTGACGAAGTTGAATCCATCATTCGTACTGAACAGCAATGATAGACTGCGTAGGGCTTGCAACTTTGTCTGCTGGAGCCGGTGAAATAATCAGAATAGGGAAAAGTTGAAAGCGATGGCTGTAAATAAACGTGGATTAGGTCGGGGTCTTGACGCATTATTAGGCGATGTTTCTGTCAGTGAAGAAAAGCATCAGCTGCATACGCTGCCGATAGAATATTTGCAAAGGGGTAAATATCAGCCCCGCAAAGATATCAATCCGGAGAAATTACAGGAACTGGTAGACTCCATTAAAGCGCAAGGCATTATCCAGCCAATCGTCGTACGCCAGATTGCGCGTGATAAATACGAAATCATTGCGGGTGAACGCAGATGGCGTGCCGCTGCCCAGTCCGGATTGCAAGAAGTGCCCGTGGTTATCAAGGAAATAGATGACCGCTCGGCAATGGCAATTGCCCTCATTGAAAATATTCAACGTGAAGACCTGAATCCTCTGGAAGAAGCCGAAGCTTTAAAGCGTCTTCTGGATGAGTTTGGGATGACCCATCAACACGTAGCCGATGCAATCGGCAAGTCACGCACTACGGTAACCAATTTATTGAGATTGATAGACCTGCATAGCGATGTAAAAAAACTGTTGCTCAATAAGCAACTGGAAATGGGGCATGCACGGGCCCTGTTAGCGCTGGATGGGCTCAAACAGGTGGCCGCAGCTAATAAAATCGTTAAGGAAGGGCTCACGGTAAGGGCCGCTGAGCGCCTCGTTAAAGAATCTCAAGCAGAACCAAAAATTAAAAAAGCAAGGATAATTGATAGTGATACTTTGCGTTTGCAAGAAAATCTAACCGCAAAATTAGGCGCCAAAGTTATCATAGATCATAAAGAAAATGGTGCCGGAAAACTGGTAATTGCCTATTCCAGCCTGGAAGAGCTGGATGGCATTATTGAACAAATTGATAAAAGATAAAATTCCGTTTATGGCTTTAAGGCATGGACTCATCAATTTGGCAAGCATTCTCCTCATGCCTTTCAATAATCCGGCTATTTAAAAAGGGAAGCGCCAGCAGCTGTTTATCCTATCGGTTGATCCCGGTCCGTGCCTTCTCATAAAGATAAATCAATCACTATAAACGATGCTTCTTTTGTTCAATAAAGCAGTATAATTTCCAGATTTTAAAAAGAGGGCTTGATTTTAAACTCTGCAAAAAAAACAGCCCGGCCAATTATCTTACATCCATTCATTACACAAACGGCAGGACTAAAACGGAATATGAAGCTTAACGGATAATTTTTAGTCACTGTGTCATAAATAATGTGTGTAATAAGCCTTATCCGACCTATTAGCTCATGAACTGTGGATTTTAAAGATCATCCTTGCGCCTGCCCCTATAACACAATAACCAAAATAACCGGGGATGCATTAGCTGCATTCACGCCTGATTCATAATGAAAAACAAGGAAAAACTGATGTTTAAAATCTTGACTTATAACAATATTTCTCGAGCCGGACTGGATAGGCTGCCAAGCGATCGCTACGAAGTCGGGCCGCAAATCGATAATCCCGAAGCCATTTTGCTGCGCTCTCACAACCTGCACGACCAGCCGATTCCTGAATCTTTAAAGGCTGTCGGCCGCGCAGGAGCCGGCGTCAACAATATCCCGGTTGCGGAATACACAAAGCGCGGCATTCCGGTATTCAATGCGCCGGGAGCCAATTCAAACGCCGTGGCGGAATTGGCTATAGCCGGAATGCTGCTGGCCTCGCGTAATATTCCTGCTGCATTAAACTTCATTCACGGACTGGAAGGAGATGAGGAAAGCATTAACAACCAGATTGAAAAGCAAAAGAAACATTTCGCCGGTTTTGAGGTATCCGGAAAAACATTGGGCGTGTTCGGATTGGGCGCCATCGGCGTAAAAGTCGCCAATTCTGCTGCCGCGCTGGGTTTGAAAACAATCGGATTCGACCCGTTTATGTCGATTGAGAGCGCCTGGAAACTTAATTCATCCACAGTACCGGCCGCCAATATAGATGACCTGGTTTCGCGTGCGGATTTTATCAGTCTGCATATCCCGTTGAATGACAAAACCAGAAATTTATTCAGCAAAGAGCACATAGAACGCATCAAGAAAGGCGCGACATTGCTTAATTTCTCCCGCGCCGGTGTAGTGGATGAGGCGGCTGTGCTGGCGGCTTTAGACTCCGGCACCTTACATGCCTATGTTTGTGATTTTCCGACGCCTGCCTTGATCAAGCATCCAAAGGCTATCGTACTGCCCCATTTGGGCGCTTCTACAGAAGAAGCCGAAGATAATTGCGCTGAAATGGTGGCAAATCAGGTGCGTGAATTTCTGGAGCATGGCTCCATTCGTAATTCGGTCAATTTTCCGGAAGTTTCGGTTACACCATGTGGAGAAGGTGTGCGCCTTGGTATCGCTAACCAGAACATACCGGGTGTAGTCGGCCATATTTCATCCATTTTGGGCGAAGCCGGTCTCAATATACTGGATCTACTAAACAAGTCGCGTGGCGATTATGCCTATACGCTGATAGATCTTCAGCCCGATGCTCCCGCTGAAATACTGGAGCGCATCCGCTCTATTGATGGCGTCCTGTCTGTGCGCATAATTTAATTCCATTGGCTGTAGTCGGGCAATATCTTTATTGCCCGGCATGCCCCAGAGTTTTCGGATAAGGTAACTGTGACCATCGAGACTGAAGTCTCTCCCACTGGAGTATCAGTGTGTTCTTAAACCTGCGGTTATTCTTTTTATGAAGGTCTTATGAAAGTCGCCATCATCGGCACCGGCCGTGTCGGTTCCAGCATTGCTTATGCACTGGTTCTCAAACAGACGTGCGAACACCTGGTGATTTCCGGCCGCAGCTATGAAAAAGCCAGAGGCGATGCACTGGATCTGCAGCACACCCTGGCCTTTTGCACGCGGCCCATGCGCATAGAGGCCTGCACCAACGAGCAAGTAATGGGAGCTGATATCGTCGTGATCGCGGCATCGGTTGCAACCGATGGTCAGGTTTCCAAATCCCGCCTGGAGCTGGGCGACAGGAATACAGCGATGTTCAGGGAATTGATCCCCATGCTGGCCGCTAATAATCCTAACGCCCTGCTGATCATCATTACCAATCCGTTGGACGTAATGACTTATGCCGCCGCTAAATTATCCGGTTTCTTGTCAAATCGAGTGTTGGGAGTCGGAACTTTGGTGGACTCCGCCCGTTTTCGCACCTTGCTGTCACAGGAGGAGCATATCCATCCCGATGATCTGCGCACTTACGTCCTGGGGGAGCACGGCCCCAACCAGTTTCCAATACTGAGCAGTGCTACCGCGGGTGGAGAACTACTTTACGATACTCCCGGCCATCGGGATTTGTTTAATCAGGTTATCGAAGCAGGTTTTGAAGTTTATAGACTTAAGGGTTATACCAATTATGCCATCGCGACCGCCACATGCATGGTTATTGAAGCCGTCACTTTCGATGAATATCGCACCATGCCTTTGGCCACCCGTTTCGACGATTGGATGGGTATTCAGGATAACTGCTTCAGCATTCCTGTAGTGGTAGGGCGCAATGGCATTGTTCGCCATTTGCATCCTGAAATGAGTGAGGAAGAGCGGCAGAATCTGCAAACTGCCGCTGCCGCTATCAAGAGTACGATTATCTCACTCATACCCGACCTGGTAGGTTGATGTACATACAGCAAAATAAGCGGCGAATTCCTACTCAATAATCAGCCCGAGAAATATCATATTTCACAATTATGAAATAATCCAAGCTGTTGATATTTCCATATCTAAAGCTTGCCGCAATTTTTTGGCTTCCACCAATACCTAACAGGTAAATACTTTATTACTGTAGCAGAGTGTTGTCACCTAACTTGTGCCACGCTGAAGCCTTGCCAGCGTATTTTCAATCCAGCCAAACCCAATAAATTCCTGCTCTAGACGTAGATTTTTACGGATTCGATTGTCACGCAAATCATAGAATAAATCCTGTTCATCTGCCGTCAATAATGGCAAGTCTTGAAATGCCTGGTCCTTTTCATTTCCCCATAAAGGTTTATGCACCATCAAAGTCTCTCGATCCATCATAAACGACTCGACGTGACCGAATCGGCTACGTAGCTGATTCAATATGGCGAAGCCATGAGTATCGATATCCCCCCAGTAATATATGAGGCAACCTGATAGCCACTGGATATGTGACAAGTTATCCCAACCATAACCTGAACCAAAGATTACTATACTGTCCGCTACCGCAGGAAACGCTAAAAAATTAGTTTCGTTCTCAGTTATGAATACTTGGCTGACAATCGTAGGAAGTCTGGCAAAACTATTGCTATCCAGTGTAATATCAGGCGTCCCACTACCCGGTAATGGCGATTTAGATGGATCCAATACTCGAAATCGTATGCGAGCCGGTTTGTCTCGAAAACCATACCGTACAGAAAATAGCCCAACACCGGTTGCCTCCGACACTATATAGTCTTCCGGCAAGCTAATATCAAATAGTTCAGTTAATACCCCTCGATGAGCCTCAATAAATTTGCTATTTACGCCGGCAATGTCGACTTGCCGCAAGTAAATGCCAGGTCGCGGATGGTCTTGCATCCAGTCAACTATATCTAGCAGCAGAGACCAACGATCGGCGAGTTCCAACACTTTTAACGGTCGTTTCGCTAGCCAGCTCAATAACAAGGGTTGGCGCTGACGGGTTTCGTCCAGCAAAGCATTAAAACGATTGGCCTCGGTTCGTTTGCCCAGCATCGCTAACATATCATCCAAGCTGTCGACCCAGGCTTCGTTAGGTATCGAATTAATACCGAAAACTCGATGCGAGAAAGTCTTCATCCCGATTCGACAATATGGAACATTCATCAACTCTTTTGCCCACAAACGCACACCTTCGAAATTTTCGGAAATTTCGGTTGATGTTGGACCTTTCAAGCCCAGCCGTTTGGGAAAACTCCTTTCATGATCAATCAACTCCGCTAATAGCTCTCCATTGTCCCATAGCTTTTGTACTTGGGTACGCAAATCGGCGGGGCAGGTCCATTTGTTTTTACTACTGGCCGTTTTGCTACGACTCACGCGTTTCACCGGTATATTGTCTGAGAGCGGCTTCCTCTCGATATTCTTCGATGGATAGATTTCGCAATTGAGAAGCACGACCTTGTTCGTTGTAAACAAAGCCGACGTGGGCGACAAAGGGTTCAATAATATGGATCTTCTGCAAGGGCGTAATGATTAGCAGTTGCAAGTTAAGTTTCTCGAACAACCGTAAACCGTATTGGGCCGACTCGTCAGAACCTCGGCCAAAGGCTTCATCAATAACGACGAAGCGGAACGAGCGTGAACGCAAGGCGCCCCATTCCAAGCCGAACTGATAGGCCAAACTGGCTGCCAAAATGGTGTAGGCCAGTTTTTCCTTTTGTCCGCCGGATTTACCGCCGGAATCGGAATAGTGTTCATGCTCGCTGTCGTCGGCGCGCCAACGCTCGCTGGCGGCAAATACAAACCAATTGCGCACGTCGGTTACTTTTGTTGTCCAGCGTTTATCCTGATCCGAAAGCCCTTCACGTCCGCGAAAACGGTCGATAATAGTTTTTACTTGCAGAAATTTGGCTTCGGAATATTGCGCATCATTCGAACCGGTCAATGCGCCTTCGGTACAGGCCCTGAGGTCACTCTGGAAATCACGGATATCGGCATCTGGGCTGGACTGCGACACCAGCACTATGTAGCGGCCCTGGTTGTAATCGATCTGAGTCAGGGACTCGTTGATGCGATCTATGCGCTCCTTTATGGTTTCTCGCTCGCGTGACAATTGGGCATTGAAATTGGCGATTTCGTTGATGGTGTTGACGTTGAGCAGTTCCTTGAAGCGGGCCTCGAACCGCGGCAGGTCGTCGTGGCTAAGCTTTTCGAGCAGGTTTTGATACTCGAACGCCGCCTCGATGTCGGCATCGAATTCGGCGGTTTCCAGTTTGAATTCTTCTTTGAAGGCCATCATGGCCTGGATGATTTTATCACGCAACCGGTTGACTTTTTTGTCTTCAGCGTCAATGCGGTCTTGCAGCCACTTGCGCGTATCCTGCTCGCGGTTGTCGCAAGATTCGACAGTTAGTTGATGTTCGCCCAAAGCTTCGTGGCGTATCGCCTCCAGTTTGTCGCGCAAATGGTTGATGTCGATGATGATTTGCGTCAAAGTTTGCTCGCGCAGGCTTTCGGCATCCTCATTTTTTTGCGCAGTTCTGGAACGTTTTTCGCGAGCTTGCTCCAATTCAGATTCGGTCACTTTCAATTCCGACTCGACCTGTTTCAAGCTCTCGGTAAGCTGCCTGAGTAAGTCGGATGCCGATTCCAAGCGGCGTAGCGCTTCTTCCAAAGTGGCTATTTCGTTGGCCAGTGACGGCCAATCCAGGTCCTCGAATTGGCTGAATCTTCTAGCCGAGCCAAGGCGCCTAAGCGCTCTTGCAAAGAATTACGCTTGCTCTGGAGTTTACCGATCAGGTCGTCGATTTCTCCGATGCGGCTTTCCAAGCTGCGAGTCCGAGATTCCAACGCAGCGATCTTGGCGGTATTGCTCCAGCCTAATATATAGCGGCCCGGATCATCTATGCGATGCCTGTCGTCTTTTTCGTGGCGTCCGGTCGGATCCTTGATTTGGCCAGCCAGACTAATTGCACGGGTTTCCCGGCGGAATTGATCCTGCGTCGCACAACAGGCCACGTCGAAACGGTGCGCCAATTCCCGCTCCAACCAGTCATAAAACGGCGAATCGGGTTTGATCGCCAGCTTGCGTACCAGCGAGTCGCGGTGCAAATCCGGCAAATCGCCGCGCCGTCGCGGGCGCACATGGAAATATACTAAACGCCCTTTCAAATGGTTACGGTCCACCCAAGCGGCGACTGCCGTATAATGAGTATCCGGCACCAGTAACGACAAGCCGAAGCCGCGCATCAGCCGTTCCGCCGCTCCCTCCCAATCGCGCTCGTCGTCGCGGACTTGCAACAGTTCCCCGGCGAACGGCATTTCGTCTTCGGCCACTCCCATTGCCCGGCACAAAGCGACGCGTATCGCGATTTGCGCTTGCTCGATGTTGCTGCGCCGGGTTTTCAGATCGGCGATTTCTTCCTGCAAGACTTTGCGTTGTTCACGGAGGTTTCTGAATTCGTAATCGTGCTCGCGTTCCCGGTTTTCCAGTTCGATCGCCTCTTGCTTGAGGGCTTCGGCGCGTTCCGCCCACCGCTTGCGTTGACTCAAAAAGGCGGCTTCGTCCGCTGCCGGCGGTTCGCCGACTTGCCGGACGAGTGCTTTGTAACGCTCGTCCCTGTCCCGACGCCAGTCCCTGGCCTTTTCCTTGGTTTTGATCTCGGCCTTCAATCGCTCCACACGGTCGCCGCCGTTCTCGGCCACAGCCTGTTTCAGCTCGCCGATCTGTCGGCCATATTCGTCGCGGCGACTTTCGAGGCGTTGAACTTGGGCATGCTGCCGCTCCCAATCCTCCTGCAATGCGGCCAAGCGTTTATCCAGCAAGGCCAGCTTCAAGCCGGAAAAATAGCTCCGCAGGGCGTCGCGGGCCTGCCGAAGTTGCTCGATGTCTTTGACCAACATGGAATGTCGCTCACAATCGACGATCAGCGGCGTCAGCATCTCCACTTGACGCTTGGCCTTCAGTACGGCCTCGTGCGCTCGATTGAGGTCATCGAAGTGGGCAATCAACGCGGTGATGCGGGAAGCGACCTCAAAAGGTTCCAGCATGTGGCTGCGTACGAATTCGGTCAAATTTCCAACTGATTTCATCGAAACGGTTTGATGAAACAGCTCCAAGGCTTGCTCGTTGTCAATGCCGAAACGACGCCGAAACCAGGCGCCGTACTTCGGGAAACTGTCTTCGATTTCCGCACCCAGGCCGCGCAATTTTTTGCGTAACTGTGAGATGTCGGTACCAAAACGGGAAAAGTCGTTGGCTATCGACAACTCGCGTTCGGCTCCGATAAAAAAACGCGCCGGCTGGCCTTGCGAATCTTTCAGCCAGAATACTTGAGCCAAGGTGATGGTTTGATCGTAGCCGGCATTGTGAAACACACCAAGGATCACCGAATAACTGTTGGCATCGCGTAATGCCACCGGCTTGGCGGTGCCGGTGACGTCATTGCGTTCGGATTTGTAATGGCCCAGCACATAGGAACGTAAGCTGCGTTCCTTGCTGTCGGCACCGGCGGCTTTGTTGTAAGCGACGCGATTGGCCGGCACCAACAAAGTGGTCACGGCATCGACCAAGGTCGATTTGCCGGAACCGATGTCGCCGGTCAACAGGCCATTTTTGCCGTCGAGCTGCAAAGTCCAGACACGGCCGTCAAAGGTCCCCCAGTTGAATACCTCCAAGCGTTTTAAGCGAAAACCGGATAAGGCGTCGTCGGCCACAAAGTCCAGTTCAAGAGTGTAGGGCTGGTTCATGTTTCCTCTCTCGGCGTATCGGTCTCGTGCGTTACAACAGCCAGCGCTGCCGTCCGGTTGCTGCCATCGCCACCTGTTCCTGTAACCAGTAGCTTCTGATAAATCGCAAGTCGGGCGTCGAACTCTGCAAGCCATTGCGCGTCGACAAAAGCTTTCAGGATACGCCTTACTTCAAAACCCACCGGGCCGCTAGCCGCTTTCAATTTGCGCAAGAATCCAAGCTCGACGACCTTGTTAATATGCGTCTCGATTTGATCGATTAACTTGGCTTCGTTGCTGCTATCCGGTAAAAATACCTTGATCAGATCGACAATTTCGTCACGCGACAAGACTAATCGCGTATCGCCTCCGCTGGCATCGAATTCGGCAAGTTTCTTACGCAGTAAGGCCAGCAATAAGCTCACCGGAAACGACAACGGGCGACGCGCAACCAAGCGCGGGAGTTTATCTGCTTCGGTTTCGTCGTCCTCCGGTTTGGATCGCAAGAAGGCGTACCCTTCGGCCTCATCCAATACCAGATCCAGTCCGATCACCGCCATATAGTCGCGTATCCGGGCTTGTAGATTGAGCAAAGCAGCCCATAGACGCTCATCACCGTCACGGTATATAACACCTTTGAGCAAGCTGATCGCCAATATGGATAGGTCCGTTCCTCTGTCTAGCGGAATTTGTTGTTGTTCCATTATTACCTCACAAAGATTACACGAGGCAGACGCGCGCGTTTGCAGGAAATTACACCGTTCGCGCCAACGCTTTGCCAAGTAATCAACTCATGCGCATCTTCGTCGACCACCGTTTTAAACATCTCACTGCCCAATTGCAGGTAGGCTACCAATTCAGCCAGCCCCTGCCGCAAAGGTTGTGTTTCTATCAAGTCACGCAGTGTGACTTGGGATCGTTCCTGCAAGGCATGGCGAATGTGGCGAGCCAGTTGTGAACTGTCGATGGTCACTTGCGAATAAAGTGCGGTGACGTCGACGTCGGCATCGCCGGCTTCCAAATCACTATTGGCGATTACCGGTTTAACAGTAGCCGCGTATAGTGGGCGCTCCAGAGGCAATTCCGCTTCGACGGCAGTGTCGGCAATACTTATCACCTCGCCGGTGGGCGGAGTATCGCGGAAGGTCAATGCCTTGGATTCAATGCCGCGCAGAATATCCATGATACGGCGGTTTTCCAGCCAGGCTTTATCATCGAGAAAGCGTCTTAGCTGCTGTGAAAGCTGTGCTACCGTGCGTTGCGTATGCTCGCCGGCCTCCAACCAGTCGTAATGTATGCGCCTGGTTCGCGCATCGGGGTTAAGTGCCTCAATTGGCGAGAGCGACAGCACGCGCGTCAGCAATTCGGAAAGTTCTTCCTGACGACGGCTGGACATCAAAAAGTCCCAAAATGCCCGGAAGCTTCTGCCTTGATCGGAATCCGCGATCACATCGCGCTCACCCATGATCTGTTCCAGCAACTCGCCCTTGGCGCCTTTCCACAAGGCAATACGTTCGCGTACCCGTCGATCCAGCAGTCGGAAATTGTGTTCCACCTCGCGAAAATCAGTTAGCAGCTCCCTCGCAAGTTGCATGAATTGCTGAAAACGATCTTTTAAAGCTGTATCGTCAAGCATGGGCATATTACCCGTCAATACCCTTGCAATCTCTGCATCGATATCGTCGCGTCGCTTATTTAACTCGGCAATACGTTTGGCAGAATCTGTTTCACTACCCTCGCTCATCTGCTTGAGCAATTCAAACAAAGTCAGTAAACGTGATTCGGTGCCGACAAAACTGCGTTCAGTTAGCGTGCCTAGCCAGGCGATTGCCTTTTCGGTCGCCGGTGTTAAATCAAACTGAGGCTCATCCGAATCTCGCCGATAGAACTTGCGCAACCAGCCTTTTTCGGGACTGGCCCAGTCATTCAGGTAATCCAATGCGGCTTTTGGAAATGCCTCCGCACCCAATCGGTCCCGCAAAGCGTAAAGCTCATCTTCCAGTGCTTCAGCCAGATCGGCCGCAGCCATCACACGTACATTGGGTGCGACAAACACTCTATGTAGAAAGCTTGCAATTAATGGAGCATGGGGCGAATGTAAAAGACGCCACGCTGGGTGGTGAGTACGCAGTACATCGAGGGTAGCGTAGTCGATGCTCATTCGACGCAACCTGATCTATAACTCTTCACGGAAATATGCAAGCAACGATAAGCTTTGATGGGCTTATTTGCCAACCAAAGCATTAATATTGATTTCAGCCAGTCACTCGGAATATCGAACCGATCAATACTGATTGCCCCGGCTCCATAAACCAATACTGTTTTCATGACACTCCCAAATCAGTTTTGAAAATCAGGCCAATAACTTTGCATAACGCCAATATCCTCAATGCACCGTCGCATATTGGAGCTGCTGCACATACTGAAACACCACATCGGCGCGCGTTTCGATATCCTCGTTTGAATAATCATCCGGCATACCGGCCAATAGTTGGTCAATGATCGCTACCTTCATCTGTGCCTGACTGGAAGCCCGGTCGCGTAAATTACCCCAGATTTTTTGTTGCTCGATCAGCGCGTCCATCAGTTCTTGCGCCACCTTTTTGATCTTGGCTATATCGTTCTTGGTGATGCTGTCTTTGTCTTTGGAGAGTAAATCGAATACCGCCAATGCCTTCTCGTCCTTGAAACCTTCCCGGATATATCGTTTTTCTTCAGTATCCAGCGCGTCATGGGTTTTAATCAGCTCTTCAAAAACCCGTTGAATCTCGGCCTCGTCCTTGTCCTGGTTGTATTCGGCAATGATGTCCTGATAACGCTTCAGCAGATCAACGCGGGTCGGATTCTGTTTCAGCATCTGGTCAAGCCGCGCCTGGATACGCTCCTGCAAGTCGAGCACCGCCGTAGCTTTGTAAGGCGATTTTTCAAACTCGGCCCGCAAACGCTCGAAATCGATGCCGGATAAATCATATTGCTTGGCAGGACTGCTCACTTGGTCGTCCGGCACAGTATCCAATGCGGCATCGATGACGCCGCGAATGTCCTGCATAATCGCGGTAATATCGACTTTCGGTTTAGGCTTTTGCAGCAGGTTATACAAGGCGCTGATTGCGCTTTCCTCGGGTTCGTAGGCAAAAAGACCGGGGTGAGGAAACAAGCCGCGGAATCGATCCGCCACATCTTCCGCCAATACCAAGAATGTCTTTTTGGTTTCGGCACTCTGACACACGGCATTCCGGGCATCGAGCAAGGCTTGCCAGCTTTCCTCGCCTTCTCTGGCGTGAATTAATGTTTTCAAATCAAAATTCACCGATTTGAGATGATAGCGCACTTTTTGGATAGCCGCCGCATACTCTACAAGCGCCTTTTCTTCATCAATAAGCGGGTCGACTGGAATTTCCTTACCGTCTTGGGCATAGGTAGCCAAGGCTTTGCGCAGGCTCTTGAGCATGCCGTTGTAATCGATCACCAAACCGTTTTTCTTATGCTCCGCCACCCGGTTGACACGGGCTATTGCCTGCATCAGGGTGTGGCCTTTCATTGGTTTGTCCAGGTACAGCGTTGCCAGCGACTTGACGTCAAACCCGGTCAACCACATCGCGCAAACGATAGCGACACGGAACGGATGCTTGCCGTCCTTGAAACATTCCTCTATCGGCCGGCCGTTTATACCTTTGGCAATCGCTTCGCGGTACGGCTTTACGTCGATGCCTTCAGCGGCGAATTCTTTAACCTCGTTCTGTTCCGAGCTAAAGATTGACCGAATCTGCGTGCCCGCCATCCAGGAGATTTGCGCCCGCAGCCGGGTCACGAAATCCGTTTCCGGTTTGCCGGCCTTGGCAAAAAACGCCTCTTCATCGGCCAGCTTGGCGCGCAACTCGCAAATCTTGTCGTTCCACTTGTCCTGAATACGTTGAGCCATTCTGGCACAGGTAATCTTATCGATACATACCATCAACGCCTTGGCATTACCTCCGTATTTTGGCGGCTTTACCGGCCTCTCCATCAACCGCCAGCGCTGATGAAAATGCTCGACAAAATCCGTCGCCACGTCATTCAGATGCGTGTTCGACGTAAAAATCGGATATTCCCGCGCCAGTTCACGATAGAGTTTTTCTTCCTGCTCCTCGGTCAATTCGCCGTCTTGTTGCGCCGCATCAATACGCGCCGCAATACGGGCGTTCAACGTCTCATCGACGATCCTGAGTTTTTCGCCCCGGTTTTCGTAATACAACGGCAAAGTTGCGCCATCGGCTACGGCTTGTTGGAAGTCGTAAATCGAGATGTATGGCCCGAACACTTGCTCGGTGATGCGGCGCTCGGGCCCGTCTATCAATGGCGTACCGGTAAAGCCGATAAACTTGGCGAGCGGCAACGCCATGCGCATATTCAGCGCCAAGCGGCCGTATTGAGTTCGATGGGCTTCGTCGGAAATCACAATGATATCGTCGCGCTGGTTCCAACCCTCGCGCACCCGATTGCGAAATTTATGGATCAGGCTGAATACATAACGCCGGTTCTGGTCTCGCAGCAAACGCTCCAGACCCTCCGCGCCAGTTGCCTTGTCACCCTTACTGGTCGATATACCGCAGCCGACAAAGGTCTTGTGAATCTGATCGTCGAGTTCCTTGCGGTCGGTCAGCAATACGAAAGTATAAGCTGATGAAATGGTGCGATGCACCTTCTGGCAGAAAAACACCATCGAGTAACTCTTGCCGCTGCCCTGGGTGTGCCAGAACACTCCCAGCTTGCCGGCCAGCACCGACGGATTGGCATTGCCTTGCTTCAGCCAATTAACCGCAAGATTCACGCCCATGTACTGGTGATTGCGGGCGACGATTTTTACGGTCTGTTGTTCGCTGCTGTCGAACAGCGTGAAGTTTTCGACGATGTCGAGCAAGGCGGTCTTGTTGCACAGGCCTTGCAGCAAAATTGGCAAGATGGGCTTCAAGGGCGGTTCGTCGTGCTTTGGTGCAGCATCATCATCTTGCTCATTTAACCGTTTCCAGCGGTAAAAGTGATCCCAGCCGCTGGTGATCGAACCGAAACGGGCATCAATGCCGTTCGAGACAATGACGAAGGCATTGTAGTGAAACAAATGCTCGATGGTGCCGTAGTGACTGCCATCCGGGCTGCCGCGATAATCCGAATAGTTGTCGTCGAACGCCGCCTTCAGTCCTTTGTCATGGCGCTTGAGCTCGATGAAAACCAGCGGCAGGCCATTAACGAAACCGACCAGATCGCAGCGCTTTTTGAACGGCCCGTTATACACCCACAGCTCGCGCACCACCAGAAAATCATTGTTCAGCGGCATATCGAAATCGACCGCCCGGACATGCACATCTTCACTCGCTTCGCCGCCGGGTGACTTTAGCATTATACCGTCGCGTATCAACAGCCATTTCTCGGCATTATGCTGGAGCAAGGTCTTGGTCGGATCGTCATCCAGCAACAGATCGCGCGCCTGTTGCAGCTTGACGCGGCCGCCGTCGCTGGCCGCCAGTTTCGGATTAAGCCTGATCAGAGCTTTATCCAGTTCACGCACCAGCACCACTTCACTGGCATTCTTGCGTCCCAGCAGCGAATTCGGGCCGAAATCCTCGGCATTAAAGGCATACACTGAGCGCCAGCCCAGAAGCTGCTCGAACAGTTTCGCGGCCGGTTCCTGGACGTTATTGTCTTCTGAATGTTTGTCGCCAGCCATGTGATGGTCCCTGGTGTTTTAGGAGGAATTAGCGTAACACAATGATTTGTAAAAACTTTAAATCCGGATTGCGCCCGACATCAGCTTTGGCAGTAGTTCGTCGCGGGCTTTAGCTAAAGCGATATTTTGCTTCAAAAGGTTGTGCTTTAAGCAGAGGCTTGGTTCACAGCGCTCATGGAAATCTTTCAAGACCTCTGCCGACGGAATTAAAACTTCGGCTGCCTCGAAGTCTTTTGCTGTCACGGCAGGATACGCCGCCCCCGTTGCGCGGTTACTGAGAAAGGAGGCAAATTCGTCGGAAGTTGTTGCCAAGTAAAGATATGAAAACGGTATCGTTCTGGTTGATAAAACCGCAAACCCTGTCGAAACCACTGTGTTTTCATCAGGTTCCAACATTAGGGCAAAAGATTTACGATTGGGGCGAACGCAAGACCAAATAATATCGCCATTCTGTACTAAGCGTCTGGCTCGTCCAGGAGCTTCGGCAAAGGAGATTTCCGCAGTCTCTCGAATTACGCCGGTTTCGACGGAAGAAATATCGATGTATTGAATTATATCAGGTGCAGATTTGACACTCAGACATGCTCGATTGACTTTAGCAACAACAGTCAAAGGTACAAAGCACCAACCTTCCGGTAAACCATCCTGCCATTTCGCCGATTCATGCCCAGGAAACCGTAGCTTGACGAACCATTCACGGTACAGCAATCGCGCCGATTCTTCGAGCAAGGCGATGCGGCGGCGGTTGGTTTCGATCAAATCGTCGTAATACGATAGAATTTTTCCAATTTCTTGTTGCTTGTCGAGTGCGGGCAATGCAAATGCGAATGTTTTAAGTGAATTAATATCTGCTCTTTGTCGACCCGATGCTCCGACCATACTTTGAATCGCTGTACTTTGTACTTCATCAGTTTGTGCGAGATAGTAAACAAAGCTTGGATCAGATATGCCTCGTTTAGCTCTAAGGACAAAGAACTCAGTCGAGCCAAATCCACAAATTCCTGGCTCAGCAACAAATTGTGCTATTTTCCCATTCTCCAAACAAGGAGTAAT
Organism: Methylococcales bacterium; assembly: GCA_028715725.1. Taxonomy (GTDB): domain Bacteria; phylum Pseudomonadota; class Gammaproteobacteria; order Methylococcales; family Methylomonadaceae; genus JAGXGJ01. The sequence goes on along the minus strand of JAQURG010000008.1, from coordinate 25,563 downwards.
TCGAGCAAATAATGTATCTTCATGTAAAAAGCGAGCTCCACCGCCGGTGAAAGCTCGGCATTCCTTACTCTGAACATATCTAATACCGGACTGAATTCGTTCCATACCTATAAATGAATAATCACAGCCTTTTTCCAAAGCAACTGATGGATTGAAATCAATAAACTCGGACAATGTTTTCATTCAAACAGCTCTGCAAAACTCGCCTGAATGCTGGCTGCAAGGCCAGAAGCTCTTTCATTCAACTCCGCCAGCTCGCTATGAATTTCCATCATCCGCGTCCTGAACGCTTCGCCGTCGTCGTCATCCTCTATACTCAGCGCCAAGCCGACATAACGCCCCGGTGTCAGCGAATAATCGTTGGCGGCAATGTCCACCCGGCTGACCGCTTTGCACAAGCCCGGCACATCGGCATAGATACCGTGCGGGAAACGGCTCAACAACCAATGGCCCTGGACAATGAAATAAGCGGCGCGCTTCGCGGTTTCGATGACGCGGTCGCGCACTGTCGGTTGTTCGCGTTTCCTGACGTCGCGGTGCAGCAGCGATTTTTTCGCTTCCCGTGCCGCATCGCCGCCGTAGCCGGGCCACTGCCGGGCGCGCACAGTTTTGTCGGCCATGTCCAGCAGTTTCAGGCTGGCTTTGTGCCGAGCTTCCAACGTAGCCAAAGCCGCTTTCAGTTGCGGATTGAAAGCTTCGAGCCGGGCTTGCAAGCTCTTACGCGCCTCGAAGCCGCTTTCCGTACCCAAGGATTGAATTGAGGCGAGTTCCGTTGCCGCCGCCGTCAAGGTTTCTGCCAATGTGGCTCGCCACTCGGCATTTTCGCTTTGCAAGCCAGCCAAAGCCAAACGGAAGTCGGCAAGCAATTCGTCGGTAATGCCGTGCTCGTCGCCCAGCTTTTCCCGTACCGCTGCCAACGTTTCGCCGTCTTCGGTCAGTTTTCCTAAGCCATTAAAAACATTGATTAACTTCTCTATCGTGTCGTTGTCGGTCTGGATATATTCTGGCAGGCTCGCCAGTTTTTGCCCGACTTCGTGGTGATAACCGGCCAGCAAATCGACAAACTTGTCGTGCTCGCCCCGATACAGCCAGCTGATCGCGCTGAGGTTGGCAAGCTGTTCGTCAGTAAACACATGAGAGCGGGCGGACATGACTGTATAGACGTTGCGGGCATCGATCATCAGCACCGTGTCGAGCAAATCTTCCGGCTTGCCCTTATCGTAAAACCACAACGTAGACGGCAAGCTGCGGGTGTAGAAGAATTTGGGGCCTATGGACATCATCACGTCGACATGGCCGGTTTCGACGAGCTTTTGCCGAATGTCGCGATCCTTGTTGCCGGCATCCGATGCGCTGGAGGCCATGACGAAGCCCGCACGACCGCTAGAATTCAGATAACTGTAGAAGTATTGAATCCAAAGGCTGTTGGCATTGGAAATGGCTTCGCCCCCTTCGTTCTTCTTGCTCTTGCCGGAGGTGCCGGGCAGACCGAACGGCAGGCGTCCGGTCTGGTTTTCGCCAACCTGGGCTTTGATCTTGGCAACCTGTACGCCGTCGACGTTGAATGGAGGATTGGCCATCACGTAATCACACTTGCCAACGAGATGGTGATGGTCTTCGTAGAAGGTATTGCCGATGACGATCTTGCCTTCCAAACCATGCACGGCCAAGTTCATTCGCGCAAGCTTGCTGTTGAGGTCGGCTTTTTCCTGGCCATAAAAGGCAACGTCGATGTCGTGGGTGTTCCGGTGGCGCACCTCTTCGATAAAGTGTCCGGTTTGTACGAACATGCCGGCCGAGCCGCAGGCCGGATCGAGCACGATGCCGTGGTCGGGCTCGATGACGTTGACGATCATCCGCACCAGGCTGGGCGGCGTGAAGAACTCTCCGCCTTCCTGAGCGCCGCTTTGCGCGAATTGGTTCAGGAAATATTCGTAGATGCGGCCGAATACGTCGCCTTTGGCTTGCGCGAGAATCGGGCTGTTGAAAATCTTTACCAGTTCGGCCAATAAATTGCCTTCCTGTCCCAGTCCGAGATAGTCCTTCGGCAAAGCACCCGCGAGCAACTTGTTGCCGTTCTGGTCGGTGACCGATTCTTCAATCGCCATCATCGCATCACGGATGGCTTCGCCAATGTTTATGCCAGCCGGCAATAAAGCCAAATAGTCGTAACGCGCCTTCTCCGGCAAATAGATTGCGGCTTTACCCTGAAAACCAAGTTTAATGCGCTCTTCGCGTAACGCGCCGGTTGCGCGTGCAGGAATATCTTTTTCAACATCCGGCAGCAAGGCATAGAAGCGGGTGGTGGCGTGTCGCAGAAAGATCAGCCCGAGCACGGGCATGGAATATTCGCTGGCGGTGAGTTTGGAATTGGCGCGAAGCTGGTCGGCCGCTTCCCAAAGGTCATCCTCTAGTTGTTTTAGCTCTTGGTAATCCATTAACGACACTTTAAGAAAATTCTTTTCGAGGTAGCTATTCAGATAAGACTACTTCGATAGGATAAAAACTGAACTTCAAGAATTATGATATCTGACAAGAAGATACGTCATGCTGATATTGTTAGCTTTGGAGATAAATAACTTCCGGTTTGCCTTCGGACGCAACGAGTTCGCCAATTACAAACACAGTTTCACCAAGGGATTGCAGGGTATCGAGCGTCGCATTTTCATCTTCGGCGGCCACGCAGACTATCATGCCGATGCCGCAGTTAAAGGTGGTCAGCATATCAGGCAGAGAAACATTGCCCTGTTTTTGCAGCCATAAAAAAATGTCGGGAAATGCCCACGACGAAAGGTCGATATGGGCCTTGATGCCTGCAGGAAGTACGCGCGGCAAATTCTCGGTCAAACCGCCGCCGGTGATGTGGGCAAGCGCATGTACAGACACTTTGTCCAGCAGGGACAGCAGGGCTTTCACATAAATCCGGGTCGGTTCCAGCAAAGCTTCACCCAGGGTTATGCCATTAAACGACTCATTGAGAACCGAATTACTATGAGCAATTATTTTCCGGATTAACGAGTAACCGTTCGAATGCGGGCCTGAGGACGCGATGCCGATCAGCTTATCGCCGGCCTTAACCTTGCTGCCATCCAGCACTTTACTTTTTTCGACGATGCCGACGCAAAAACCGGCCAGATCATATTCGCCATCAGCGTACATGCCAGGCATTTCCGCTGTTTCACCGCCGACCAATGCAGCGCCAGCCAATTCACAGCCTTTGCCTATGCCTTCTATGACCGCTGAAGCGGCATCAACATCGAGCTTACCGGTAGCAAAATAATCCAGAAAAAATAAAGGTTCGGCACCTTGCACAATAATATCGTTTACGCACATAGCAACCAAATCAATGCCCACCGTATTATGAATGCCTAAATCGATAGCCAGCTTTAACTTGGTGCCGACGCCATCGGTTCCTGAGACCAGAATCGGATTCTGATAACGATCCAGTGGCAGTTCAAATAGGGAGCCGAATCCGCCCAGCCCTGCCATCACGCCGGCCGTGCGTGTTCTGGCCGCGATAGGCTTGATACGTTCAACGAGTTCATTGCCGGCCGCAATATCAACGCCGGCACTTTTATAGTTCAGGCTTTCCTGGTTTTGTCCGCTCAATGTCATGTTCTCTTAAAAAAATTAAACTGCGGATATTGTACAAGACATCATTGTTTTTGTCTGAGGGATATAAGGAGCTTATTAGTCTATAGCGATAAGCTGTTACCGAAATAGTTGAATATTATTAAAAAAATATTTAAAGTGACTTCGTTTGCCAATTGGTTATTGTTAAAGATAATACCAGGTCTTGATTGAGGAATTAATATGATAAGAATAAAAATGATTAAATCAGCGTTATTGATTGCTGTTGTTCTATTTAATGGCGCGGCACTCGCCTATACGCCTGAGGAACTAGAAAAAGATTGCAAAAAACCGCATATTACCGATTTTAATCTTACTGAATATAAAGCCCCTGATAATGTTGAAGTTCCACCTGAATCAGAGCTTATTATGAAAGTTTCAGCCTGGGCCGACCCCAGCACCATCAAGTTGACTGCTAAAAAACAGCCGCTACCTTTTACGGTGGAAAGCAATACCAGCTTTCACAAAATCAAGGCGAAATTACCAGCCTCTCTAAATGGAAATTTTGTCAGAATCGAGGTGAGCACCAAGGCAATTCTGGGTTGTCACAATGAAACCGGCTGGCTGGTTAAAGTAGCCAACAAATAATGAACCAAATTGTTTTAACAATGCACTGTAACCGGTGCATTGATTTTTACGAGCTCGAAAGCGTGCATTAAGCTCATATGAACGGAATAGCGCAGGTCGATTATCTGAATACATCTCGCCCTGCGATATGACTTTGCTAAATTAGTGGCCCAGTCCTTCCCTATTCCCAGGCCCCTTCCCGCAAAGTCACCGTCCGGTTAAACACCAGTTTTCCGGCAACGCTGTCGATGGCGTCAAAGCAAAAATATCCCGTTCTTTCAAACTGATAGCGGCTTTCAGGTTGGGCATCGGATAAACTCGCCTCTACGCGGCAACCCGTCAAGATTTCCAGAGAATCAGGATTCAAGGCATCCAGGAAATTTTCTTCATTGTCCGGATTGGGCACTTTAAACAGGCGGTTATATAACCGCAATTCAGCAAGATGCGAATGGGCTTCTGACACCCAATGAATTACACCTTTAACTTTGCGGCCTTCCGGATTTTTGCCCAACGTATCGGAATCATAAGTACAGCGCAATTCGATAATATTGCCTTCAGCATCCTTGATGACCTCGTTACATTTGATTATATAAGAACCGCGCAAGCGAACTTCACCGCCGGCTATCAAGCGCTTGAATTTTGCAGGCGGAATTTCGGCAAAATCATCCTGTTCAATAAGAACGATTTTAGAAAAGGGCACATTGCGTTTGCCCAGTTCGGGGCGTTGCGGATGATTGCTGATTTCCAACTGTTCGACCTTGTCATCCGGATAATTGTCCAGAACCACGCGCAACGGATGCAAAACCGCCATTGCTCTGGGCGCATTCTCATTTAAATCTTCACGGATACAATATTCCAGTACCGACATTTCTATCCATGAATTCTGTTTGGTAACGCCGATGCGCTCGCAAAAATCGCGTATTGCCTTGGGTGTAAAACCTGCCCGGTGCAATCCGGCAATAGTCGGCATACGGGGGTCATCCCAACCGTTCACATATTTTTCAGTAACCAATTGGTTGAGTTTACGCTTGCTGACAATCGTGTATTCAAGTTGTAATCTGGCAAATTCTATTTGTTGCGGATGGCTGGGGGTTTGCAGTTGATCAAGCACCCAATCGTAGAGCGGTCTGTGATCTTCAAATTCCAGCGTACACAAGGAGTGGGTAATATTTTCAAGAGCATCTGAAATGCAGTGCGTATAATCGTACATCGGATAAATACACCACGCATCCCCCGTACGATGATGATGCACTCGGCGGATTCTGTATAGCGCAGGATCACGCATATTGATATTGGCTGACGCCATGTCGATTTTAGCGCGCAGCACATACTGGCCATCGGCAAATTCACCCGCACGCATCCGTTTGAATAAATCCAGATTTTCAGCAATCGGTCGGTTGCGGTCCGGGCTTTCTTTACCGGGCTCGGTTAAGGTGCCGCGATGAGCCCTGATTTGCTCGGCAGATAAACTGTCAACATAGGCTTGACCCTGTTCGATTAATTGCACTGCGTAATTATAAAGCTGTTCAAAATAATCGGACGCATGATGTAATTCGTGCCATTCAAACCCCAACCATTGCACATCCCTTTCAATAGCCTGCATGTATTCGATATTTTCTTTTTCGGGATTGGTATCGTCAAACCGCAGATTACAAGTCCCGTTATATTCGGCAGCGATACCGAAATTCAGGCAAATCGATTTTGCATGGCCAATGTGCAGATAACCATTAGGTTCAGGCGGAAACCGCGTAGCGACTTTACCATTGTTGAGGTTGTTTTTAAGATCGTTATTAATGATCTGGCGGATAAAATTTGACGAGAGTTGATTATCTGTTGACATGAAGTTTATTATTTTTTGAATACGTTATTGAATTGCCCTCAATAACTATTTCTGAAAGTTAGATGAGTTGATAAATATTAGAGAAATACTGTACACATAAACTCAATAAAGACCAAGTCTATGAAAGTAATTTTTCACTTCGCCGCAGATGACTATTTTTAGTGGCTTAAAATCTATATTAGCGTAATTGACACTGCTTAAAAAGCAATGGAACAATGCATGAATAGCGGTTCTTCCACAGCCTGGACCGCAACATGACGACGAAATTTAAATTAATATGCCTGATCGGTATTAAGGATTAGTCTATGGCATCTATTTATACTCTAGTTTCATTCGCGCCATGAATCGTATAGCTTCTTTTGCCAGAATAAAATGTTTTATCTTTTTGTTGCTATTAATGATAGCCGACATACTTCCTGTCCCCATTCTGGGAGTGATCTGCATGTATATACTGCTGGCCCGTCCTCCCTGGTTTAAAAAAATGGTAGAAGATATCTATGCAGTCGACAGCAATAAAGCAGAGCACGATTAATACATTGTAAAGCCGCAGTGCTTGCCCTGGAACCCTGCTGCCTGGGAAGTGCTAATAATTGGCAACCAGCACGGCAGTGGCTTCAATCAGCCGCAATCAACCAGACGCCAATAAATTACAAAATATCTGAAGCGAAATCCGCCAACCGCGAACGCTCACCCCTGCGCAAGGTAATATGCGCACCATGAGGCCAGGTTTTAAAGCGGTCTACGACAAAAGTCAATCCGGACGTTGTCGGGGTTAAATAGGGGGTATCTATTTGCAACAGATTGCCGATACATATAATTTTTGTGCCCGGACCTGCACGGGTTATCAGGGTTTTTATTTGTTTTGAAGTCAGGTTTTGAGCTTCATCAACAATCAGGAAACGATTTAGAAAGGTGCGGCCGCGCATAAAATTAAGCGATCTGATCTTTACACGGTTCATGAGTATATTTTTGCTCGCGCCTTGCTCCCATTCATTCTGCCCCAAGCGGCTGCCGAGCAGCTCGATATTATCCATTAATGCGCCCATCCAGGGCGCCATTTTTTCTTCTTCAGTGCCGGGCAAAAAGCCGATATCTTCGCCTATCGGAACCGTTTCCCGAGTCATAATGATTTCGTTGTAGATTTTTTTCTCCATCGTCATAACCAGCCCTGCCGCAAGAGCCAACAGGGTCTTACCTGTACCCGCATTGCCTAATAAGGTGACAAAATCAATTTCAGGATCCAGTAAAACATTGAGAGCAAAATTCTGTTCCCGGTTTTTTGCAGTAATGCCCCAGATATTGTTGTGCTTGGTACGATAGTCTCTGGCCAGCTCCAATATGGCAACCTGACCCTCACAAGATCTGACGATAGCTTCAAAATTGGAACCATCTTCCAAATACAAATACTGGTTGGGATACCATTCGCTAACCAGCGGATCTTCCAGCTTATAAAAAGTCCTGTCTTTTTCCTGCCAGGAGTTCATCCGGGCTCCGTGTTCTTCCCAAAAGTCAGCATCCAACGCAGTGGCGCCGCTGTAGAGCAAATCTATATCGTCCAAAGTCTGATCATTATGATAATCTTCAGCAACCAGTTCCAGGGTGGCGGCTTTGATACGCATATTGATGTCTTTGGAGACCAGAATAACGTCAATCTCCGGCAATTCCTTGGTGAGCGCCAGCACGACGCTCAGAATGGAATTATCAGCAATATTTCCGGGCATACTTTCCGGCAGCAATGCTGTCATGGCGCTGGTCTGAAAATATAAACGCCCTGCCCCTACTCCTCCAGCCACATCTGAATGAGGCCCGTGCTCTATGCGGGAAAGAGGCAAGCCGTCGTTAATGGTTTGCTGATTTGCATCACGAATTAATTCATCCAGGAAACGGCTGACTTGTCTTACATTACGCGCAACTTCTGTAAGGCCTTTTTTGGCATGATCCAGTTCTTCCAGAACAATCATGGGTATAAAAATATCATGTTCCTGAAACCAAAAGATTGCGGCCGGATCATGCATGAGTATATTAGTGTCCAGGACGAATAGCTTTTTGTCGGGTGCGGTTTGAATATTCATTGTTTTTTAAGTTCAGTTAAAGCTTGCAAAACTTCATCGCAATGGTTTTTGACTTTAACTTTACGCCATTCTCGAACCAGCGAACCTTGGGGATCAATTAAAAAAGTACTGCGTTCTATGCCTCGAACCTGCTTTCCATACATGTTTTTCATCTTGATAACATCGAACAATTGGCACAGTTTTTCATCGGTATCCGAAAGCAGATCAAACTGAAATGCCTGTTTACATTTAAAGCCTTCATGAACGGGGACGGTATCGCGGGAAACCCCTAATATAACGGCTCCCAATGCGGTGAATTTATCCATATTGTCTCGGAAGCTCTGACCTTCCTGAGTACAACAGGGGGTGTTATCCTTTGGATAAAAATAAATAACAAGATAACTGCCCTGGTAATCGGCTAATTTAATGGTTTTGTTGCCGGTAGACAGTATCTCAATGTCAAAGATGGGCTCGCCGATTTTCATATTATCCATAATTTAACCTAACGCTTTATCGGTTCAAGAATTGCATCTATATTCAATTGGTCGCAAAAGTCCAGAAATTCTTCGCGTAATGACAACAGTTGAACTTGTGGCGGAATTAAAATAATAAACTTGGTTGAAAATACTGATGTTTGAATAAAGGCAGCCTGATAGGAGCTCCCCGTTATTTCTTCAATATCTATATGCCGGTCGAACAGAAAGGAGGTAATGGATTCTATAACACTGTCCTTGTCCAGAGATATTGTTTCCAATGAATAAGGCACACATTGTTTATCTTTATTTTTGTCCTTTTGATCAGGCCGTAAAGCATGTATCTTGATCTCCAGGCGCTTTTCCATATTTTCCAGGCTATTTTCAAATTTGGCGATTTGATTCCAGTTCCCTTGAATAAGCAGATAGGCAGCCGCAGACTGGCCTAGATGAGAAGCCCTTATCTCCAGAATATTACAGTTACAATCACGTATAGCAGGTAATATTTCTGCAATAAAATGGCTTTGAGTGCTGCCTAAAATAGTAATGGCTAGTTGCATTGTATTCTTTTAAAGTTTTTTTGAAAGTTTATCATCAATAAGTAAAACTATACGAACTTAAAGTTTTATTGGTATTAAAATAAATGATAAACGCATAGGAAGCATTTTACTTTCTCAACTATTGATGCAAAAAATGAAAGAAAAAGAAAAAAATCAAAGAAATAGATTAAACGCCAGCGATGATGATTTAATTTTAGCGGATATGCACGTAACACAGGATAACGAAGAGCTGCTTCCTGTTCCGCTAGATCATTTAATGGATGACGAAGATGCGATCGACAGGCTGCTGATCGATGCCGATTTTGATGCCAGCGCTGAATACGCGCAAACTGACGGACTGATAGTCGACGATATAAGTGTGGCTGATGAACTCGGGCAAAATATTAACGAGCTTAACTCTGCAGCTTTTGTTTATCCACCTGTAAGCGATTCAGCCAAATTTCCCAAAGATCAGGCAATTATAAGGCAAGAGTATGCCATGACCGACATTAAGCATGAACAAACTTCAGCCAGTCTAAATGAAGCGGAAACAGGCGACTTAAACGACCGCCGCGAACCCAAACAGGATAATATTCAAAAACGGCTCAATGGCTGTGAACATACTGTTAAAAAAAACGCTATCATCGCTTATGTATCTTTGAGTATTGGTATCATTGCCTTAACGTCTACTATAGCAATGGCTGTGGTAATTTCCGGCATGAAAAAGGAAATTTCAAGATTAACCGATCTGGTTTCAATTCTTGAAGAAGATATGAGCGGTCTTGCTGAAAAAAATTCCGACATGAAATTTAACAAAAATGATTCATCTCTCAAAGAGCTAAACCAAAAGGTCAACAGTTTTTCAAAACAGCTGCAAGAACAATCCCAAACTGCAACTGAAGCCTTGAAAAATAAACTGACCAGTGCTGGAGTTAAACAAGCAACCATTAATAAATCCCTTGGAAACCTGCAAAGCAGGATTCGTGCACTGGAACAGAAAAAACCCATAGAAGTCAGAAAAGTATCCGTCAAAAAAGCAAAAAATATTCATCCTGCTGAAGACTGGTCTGTCCATCTGGTTTCTTATAAAGAAAAAGCTTATGCCAAAACCAAGGCAGCCCAATTTAAAGAAAAAGGTATTCCTGTTAAATTGACGGCCATCGATAGTAGTAAATCAAAATTATACGGGCTTAAGGTGGACGGTTTTAAAAGTAAACTCGAAGCGACTTCTTATGCGGTCAAGATAAAAAAGTCACTCAAGTTAAATTCAGTTTCAGTGGCCAATAATATTTAGCCCATTATGAGAAAACAAAAACTGGTTGTCGCAATTTCATCCAGGGCTTTATTCAATCTGGATGAATCACATTCAATATTTGAAACGCAGGGCAAAGAAGCTTTCTGCCATTATCAGGTAGAACATGAAGATGAGATTCTGGAGCCGGGTTACGGTTTTTCCTTAGTTAAAAAATTCCTGACTATTAATGAGCGCTGCCCGGATGATCCATTGGTAGAAATTATCCTGGTGTCGCATAATAGCGCTGATACCGGTTTGAGGATTTTTAACTCTATTGCCCATCATGGCCTGGCGATTAGCCGCGCAGCCTTTACCAGTGGCGCATCCCCTTACAATTATATTTCAGCATTCGGAGCGCATTTATTTTTATCGACGAATGCCGATGATGTCGCCAAGACCCTGCACGCCGGTTTTGCTGCCGCCATCATTCTTTGCGGCTCCTCTTTAACTCATCCCTCAGATCAGTTGCGTATAGCATTTGATGGCGATTCTGTATTATTTTCGGATGTGTCTGAACGGATTTATCAACAGAGCGGTTTGGCCCTATTTACCGAAAACGAACGTAACGAAGCCAAAAATCCGTTGCCGGGCGGACCATTTAAAGATTTTCTCAGCGCCTTGCATTACATTCAAACACAGTTTGATCCGCAATATCCCCTATTAGAACGGCATTGGTGACTGCGCGAGCCGCCCCGACTCATGAACGCGTAGTCAGAACATTGAGAGCCTGGGGCATTCGTATCGACGAAGCCCTGTTCTTAGGGGGAATGTCTAAGGGTGCGTTTTTGAAGGCGTTTGGCGCGGACATTTTCTTTGATGACCAGAAAGGGCATTGTGAGTCCGCCGCCATGCATGTCGCGGCCGCGCATGTGCCACATGGCATTACCAACGAAAAAATCCTTTAAGGTTATTTTGCGGTTAAGATCTATAAACCTAACAGATCTGTTAGATTCAGGGCTCTGCATATTTTTACCCGGCTCACTTTGACTGGAATAAGGATAAGTTAAAGTTGAGTCTTTCAAAACTAGGCAATTAACTTTACCCTATCACCTCGGTCCGATAGCGGTATATTTTGATATTATCAGACCAGTAATCGGGCGCTAACCCTGCTTTTTGTTTTAAATGCCGCAGAAACTGTTCAGGATCTGGCAACTGCTCCCATACCGAAGGCAGAAAAGTTCCGCGTCTGCGGCCTTCCTGTAAAATCAAGCCGTCTATGCCTGGCTGTAGCTGGTCTAGCAAATCCTGCTCGGAAGTAAACGAAACCGGCTCTGCGGGCGTCAGTATCGACAAGTGTACTTCCAGTTCGCTCAGTTCGCCGGCTTCCAGTGCTGGGAAACGCGGATCTTGAAATGCGGCGCAATAGGCATTTTCGGTTATATCCACAGCTAAAGGCCTGACGGCTTCCAGCATGCCGATACATCCGCGCAGCTCATGGTTTTTATGCAGGGTAACAAAGGTAGCACGATGCTCAGCCAATTCGGCAGGAAAATCCGCTAGATTAATTTTTAATGGCCGGCCTGTTTGCAAGCCATGCTGAATGGAACTTTTTGCCAAATCCAGCAATCGTTGCCGATGTTCTTTACTCAATGACATAAGCACCGTATCCCACCACTCTGCTTTTATCTCCGGCGGTATCTCCGGAATTACGCAGATCAATTGTTTTAATAGTTAATGATTTTTCTCGCGCGAGCTTTAGCAATCCACTGACAGGGACTTTGCCGCAGGCAGAATCAAAAGCGAGCTGTTCGTACTGCAAGTTCTCTATTGCTGCGCTGGTTTCTTTGTCAAGCCGTTTTGCAGTTGCATAATCATGATAATGACTCAAGTCGGAACTGATAACAATCAAGGTTTCATCGCCGCCCCACAGCGCATCGATAACCTGGCCGACCTCGTCCGGCGACGCATCGCCCGCAACGACAGGAACAATCTTGAAGTCATCCAGCATTTCTTGTAAAAAAGGCAAGTGTACTTCCAGACTGTGTTCATGGGTGTGCGCCTGTTCCAGATAATCAACAAAAGGCAGCCTGGCTATAGACTCTACAGCCTCCCGGTCAACAGTGACAGAGCCTAAAGGCGTGATGAATGATTGTGCTTTACTCACGGCCAAACCCTGAAAAGCAACCCGATGGGATGGACCAATAATAACCACACGGGTTATCAGGTCATGGGCTTTCTTTAACCGTACATAAGCGCTTGCGGCGACGGGTCCTGAATAAATGAAACCTGCATGAGGCGCAATGATAGCTTTAGGAACTTTCGGGCCTGTTTCAGCCTCTATCAGAAAACGGTCTAGCATTTGGTGCAGTTCTTGCCGGTTTGCAGGATAAAAGATACCTGCTACAGCGGGTTGTCTATTCATAAAAGTAATCCTCTTGTTTACCGGAAAGTTTCATGAAAAATCTTACAGTCATTAAAGTTAATGGCTTAACTTAAATGCTGGCATTTTTAAGACAAGACGATTGATTAACGGTTCCAGAGAGAATTTATGACTACTTTAATTAGCCACGATACAGTAAAAACCAGGTATTGGCATAGCCTGGAAGACGGGCGCATCCAATGTGATATATGTCCCAGATTTTGCAAATTGCACGAAGGCCAGCGCGGACTGTGCTTTGTCAGACAAAATCTGAATAACGAGATCGTAATGACCAGTTACGGCCGTTCCAGTGGTTTTGCTATTGATCCAATCGAAAAGAAACCTTTGAACCATTTTCTGCCGGGTACCTCGGTATTATCTTTCGGTACTGCCGGTTGTAATTTGGCCTGCAAATTTTGCCAGAACTGGGATATCAGCAAATCCCGGGAAATGGATACGCTGATGAACAAGGCATCTCCCGATGCGATTGCACAAGCGGCTCTGGACCATGGCTGCAAAAGTGTTGCTTATACCTATAACGACCCGGTGGTTTTTCATGAATATGCGATTGATACTGCTCAGGCATGCAGAAGTCTGGGTATAAAATCAGTGGCTGTGTCCGCAGGTTATGTGTGCGATCAGCCCAGAGCTGAATTTTATCAATGGATGGATGCTGCCAATATTGATTTAAAAGCTTTTACCGAACAATTTTATCATCAGATTACCGGCGCTCATCTGCAACCGGTATTGGATACCCTTAAATATATCAAGCATGAAACGCCGGTCTGGCTGGAGCTGACAACTTTGCTTATTCCTGGTGAGAATGACTCGGAAGCGGAACTGGAAACAATGACGCAATGGGTTGTGGAAAACCTGGGGCCGGACGTGCCAATGCACTTTTCGGCTTTCCATCCGGACTGGAAAATGCGTGATAAGCCGCATACTCCAGTAAAGACTTTATTACAGGCACGACAAATTGCTTTAAAAAACGGTGTGCATTACGCCTATGTGGGCAATGTTCATGATAAATCCGCCGATAGCACCTACTGTCATGGCTGCGGCCAACTATTAATAGGCCGGGATTGGTACGAACTGTCCGAATGGAATCTGGATAAGTCCGGCAATTGCAAATTTTGCGGCGTACACTGTGCAGGCGTTTTCAATGAGAAACCGGGCAACTGGGGAGCAAGACGAAAATCAGTTGCCATGGGTTGATAACAACATTCAAAATATTTAATGCTCATCACGAAGAGCACGAAGTTTTATGTGGTCTTTGTGTATTTAGGATTCTTCGTGATGAAATACAGGCATAAAAATTAATGATGAGTTACTTCTAATCATCCATTTCACAAAAAGCAACCTCCTCAAAAGCCGATTGAATGAATTGTTTTAAACTCTCATAATCGGTAATTTTACCGCTTGCGGCCAGCAAGCGAGTCTCATAGCAAATATTCTCGCGAACCTGCTGGTGATGCCAGATCATGGCGAAAAATGAACAGTGACCATGATCTTGCATGAAAGAGGTAGATTATGTTCAGTTAGCGTTTTTTGAAAATGGACCTGAAAAAGATCGCGCTCGTAAGGAAGAAGCACCGCCGGTAGTTACAGGCTGGGACGACGCAGTACGATGACTCCGACTGGAAGAGGTTATAATTGAAGAGTTCCCACAAAAACTGATAGAATAAAATTTCCTTTAGAATCTATGCTTTTAAAGCCGGCATAGATCATCATCAAGAACTCAATGCTCCTGCGACTTTAGTTCTGTACAACCCTTGCTAAGCCTCTTTATTAAAAGAGCTAACCGGATAAGACAAGCTGCTTTTAACTGGAAATCACCTTTTATGAGCTATGGATAACAGATATTATTTAAAAAATGATTTAAATGAATAGCCAAAAGTATTTTTATTCCTCAAGAAGAGCACTCAGGACAAATATCATATTTTCTCTTGCAGTCTTCAGTAGTAAACAGCAAAAATTTATGCTTTAACATTCGTAAAGGCCTCTGTCGGATTATTTAAAAGATTCTCTTCTTCAACCCTGCGCCGCATTTAAGCCACTGCAATAATGAGGGTGACAGGTGTAGCCTGATAAACCCCAGATATTACTCATGTTATTCAATTCACATATTTTTATTTTTGGATTTCTTCCCATTGTTTTTTTCGGGTTTTATGGCTTGGCCCGATATAGCCACAATCTGGCCGCGCTCTGGCTGACTGCGGCGTCACTGTTTTTCTATGGCTGGTGGGATGCACGCTTTGTCGGGTTATTGCTCGGCTCTATCCTGTTCAATTACGGTGCAGGATATTTGATAGGAAACAGATTTTTTGATAAACCAAAACTGCTGCTGGCCTGCGCAATCAGCGCTAATCTTTTTTTGTTGGGCTACTTCAAATATGCCAATTTTTTTGTTGAGAACCTGAGCCATCTGACCGGTACGATGCTGCAAACCAGTGAGTTTATCCTGCCGCTCGGCATTTCCTTTTTTACTTTCACACAGATTGCTTTTCTGGTAGACACCTATCAGGGCAAGGTCAAGGAATACAATTTTATTCACTATACGTTGTTCGTCACTTATTTTCCGCATCTGATCGCAGGACCGGTTCTGCATCACAAGGAAATGATGCCGCAATTCGCTCAGCCTTCCACCTATCGTTTCAGTTACGACAACATATTGGTGGGGCTAACTATTTTTTTTATGGGACTATTTAAAAAAGTAGTTCTGGCTGACGGTATTGCCGAATTCGTCGGCCCTGTATTTGATGCGCCTGATGCCGGCATACAGCTGACTTTTATAGATGCCTGGGGCGGAGCATTATGCTATACACTGCAATTGTACTTTGATTTCTCCGGTTATTCCGATATGGCGATCGGTTTATCCAGGCTTTTTGGTGTAATACTGCCGCTTAATTTTCACTCACCTTATAAGTCAGCCAGTATCATTGAATTCTGGCGGCGCTGGCATATGACTTTGTCCCATTTTCTTCGGGATTATCTTTACATTCCGCTGGGCGGTAATCGCAAAGGGCCGATACGCCGCCACCTGAACCTGATAATCACCATGCTGCTGGGCGGTCTATGGCATGGCGCCGGCTGGACCTATGTATTATGGGGTGGATTGCATGGCTTTTATCTGGTCATCAACCATGGCTGGCAACTCTTGCACAAGCGCTTCTGGCATAAGCCATCATCAACATCGATGCAAGCCTTATCGGTATTCATTACTTTTATGGCCGTGGTTATCGGATGGGTTGTGTTTAGAGCCGACAGCCTTCAGACGGCATCAGCCATACTCAAGGCCATGGCAGGCATGAACGGTTTCGTTCTACCGGGCAAGTGGTTGACGAAATGGGGAGATTTCGGGCAATGGCTATCCATGCAAGGCATCAATTTTAGCAAAACCGATCCTTTCATCAAGGGCAAAGCGATTAACTGGATTTTGGTCTCTTTATTAATCGTATGGGTCGCCCCCAATACCCAGCAAATTATGGCAAGATTCAAACCCGCGCTGGATGTACCGAAAGGCAACTCCGCGAAACGACTACGGTGGCAACCTTCTTACGCCTGGTTAGTAGCCAGTGTGTTCTGCGCGGTATTCTCAATCCTGTCTATCTCGGAGCTTTCCGAGTTTATTTATTTCCAGTTTTGAACAAAAACATGGCTATCAAGCAATTTGTCATCAGATTTTTGTGTGCAACTCTTTCTGTCCTGGCCTTGATCGGATTATTTAATTACATCGTCGACCCGTTTTGGTATTACCGTGACATCGAAATTAAGGGTTTTAATGCCGTTAAATTAAAGTTTCGTGACGTTGAACGTCATGTTAAACCTCCCTTGCTGATACGTGAGCAGCCCGAAGCCATTATTTTAGGCAGCTCTTTTGCTGAAATCGGCTTTGATCCCAATAATAAATTTTTCACCGATCATGGCCGCTTGAAAGGAATGAATTTCGCGTTAGCGGGAGCTCCGTGGGAGATGGTGCAGTGCCATTTTGAGTTCGCCGCTGCCCATGCGAGGATAAAACGGGCATTAATAGGATTTCATCCCGATAATATGCCATTGGCCGATTGCGAAAAGGACTTTGCAAGTATTGGGCAGGTTAATATTGGAGAATTTTTATTATCCATGTCCACTCTTCGCGCCTCTATAAAAACGATAAGGAAGCAGGACACTCAAAAACCCAGCCACACGCGGGATGGCCGGTTTTTCTTTGTAAGAGATGATTCCGGTGTCAATATTCGCTTTGGCGAGGACTTTATGCGCCGTAAAAAACAAAGGCCAAGATGTGTCAAGGCATCGGATATGCTTTTTAATTCGGGTGCGGGTAATGCTCTTGATTTAAATGGTTTGCGCAGAATGATAAAAACCGCTAAAGAACATCATATCGAATTGGTGTTGGTCGCCTACCCCCAACATGCTTATAGCCTGGAGCTGGATAATCAATGCGGCGACCAGGATGATCACTGGCGAGCCATGCAACAAATTGCAAGCCTGATTGAAGCAGAAGCTGAACCGTACCAAGTGCACGCCTGGCATTTTTATAATTACAACGATATCACTACCGAGCCTATCGGTACGACCGCAAAATATTGGCAAGACTCAATGCACTTTAACTTTGAGATGGGCGATGTCATGTTGGCGGATATATTTGGTGAAAATCCTGACGGACCTAAATTTGGCCGCCCTATTGCCACTAATAGAATAAAGACGGACTTTCGGGATTATTTACGTAATCGATCCGACTATCTACAGCATCACCCCGAATTCCAGGGCAATTTGCAACAGCTCCAGCATATATGCTCAGGTCCGGCCAATAAATGCCGCCCATAATCCATAGATTTAAAAACCCTGAACCTTTCCCCCAACTTATTTTTTTGGTTAGCGCTATTTACCTGGGTAAGAGTATGGATGAACTCTACCATGCCAACTCTATCGAAAATTAGTAGCCAAGTTTAAAATTTAGATAAGATAGCCGATAAAATCCAGCGCAGCCCCGGACATACTGATAAATTAAACTTTCGAATATGATTGATAGTCTATGCTCAAAATTATTCTTTGCTATAATTGCCCACAGCGCTTCTATAATATTCCAGTCCTTCTACGGGTCAATTTACAGCCTGAAAATGAATTTCACAAAACCATCCTTTGACATTAATGCTGAAACCAGAACTTTTTAGAATTTACAGGCAGTTACTCCACAAACGGATAACATATCAAGGAAGTTCTTGTGTTTTGGCGGAAAGTTAGACATGCGAAAGCATAATCCAGTCATTAATCGTGTTTTAGAACTATACATTGTTGTCGGGTTGCTGATAATTGGAGTTGTGATTGCCAAACTTGTGCAAGAAGAAGTTAAAACTTCAAAATATCAGGCGCATTACCTTTCCGAAATAAGTAAACAATTAAGCTTCAAACTCACTCCCGGCCCCAATCACTCAATACGTTATCCCGAGTACGGCCCCTACGACGAGAGGCTGGGTTATACGCTTTTGCCGGATATTATCGAACGCTTGGAAAAATCGGGCTTTAGTATCGCCTATCAGGCATCTCCTTCAAAAATGATGACAGATTTGGCCAATTATGGTTTATTCCCTGTCTATCATGAAAAAACCCAGGCTGGACTTCGCATCACAGATAAAGCCGATCAACTTGTATTTAACTCTGTTTATCCTGTTCACGGGTACCCCAACTTCCAGGCTATACCGCCCTTAATCCTGGACACTTTGTTATTTATCGAAAATCGTGAACTCCTGAACGAACAATACAATACGGTTAATCCTGCGATCGAATGGGATCGGTTGGGATTTGCCGGTTTACAACTCATGGCTCACAAGCTTGGAGTCACCAGCGGCGTGCCGGGCGGGAGTACTTTAGCTACCCAATTGGAAAAATACCGTCATTCGAAAAATGGCTACACTAATTCAGTCGTGGATAAGTTTCGTCAAATGGGTACGGCATCGGTACGTGCCTATTTAATGGGGCCCGATACACGTGGGATGCGACAGGAAATTGCTCTTTCTTATTTAAATTCCATGCCTCTCGCCGCCATGCCGAAAATAGGTGAAATTCATGGCTTGGGTGATGGCTTATCAGCCTGGTTTGGCGCTGACTTTAATGAAATCAATAAGCTACTTGGCCAGGACGCTCTTAAATCATCAGAACAAATCAGTACGCAACAGGCGAAAGCCTATCGCCAGGTACTCAGCATATTGCTATCCCAAAGAAGGCCTTCCTATTTATTGGGACGAGGCTATGATGCGCTACAGAATCTTACCGACAGTTATTTACGGCTACTGGCTGAACAAGGCGTTATTTCAAAGACGCTGCGGGATGCCGCTTTGCAAACGTCCAGCGTCCGTTCCATCGTAATGAATCCGGTTCAACCCAAATTCATGACTGAAAAAAAGACGCAAAATGTTTTACGAACACGCCTTGGCACAACGTTAGGAATAAAATCCAACTATGACCTGGACAGGCTGGACTTAACCGTTAAAACCACGCTTGACTATAACACCCAGCAAGCCGTTACCAATGCCTTAAGATTGTTAAATCAACCGAATGAAGCTCGAGCGGCAGGCATAGTCGGTTTCAGAATGCTTAATGAGAATACTGACCTCACCCCCATTGTCTATAGTTTGATGCTGTTTGAGCGAAGTGATGCAGGGAATCTCCTTCGAGTCCAGACTGACAATTACGATCAGCCACTGGATATTAATGAAGGCATACGACTGGATCTGGGCTCTACCTCCAAATTACGGACAATGGTGCATTATCTGGAGCTTGTTACCGACATATATCAACAGTATAAAGATAAACCGACCCAGGAACTGGCCAAGATTGAACTACATCCCCGTGATTATTTATCGGCATGGGTCATAGAACAGTTACGCGCAAATCCAAAAATCAGCCTGGAGGATTTGCTTAACCTGGCTCTGGATAGAAAGTATTCCGCCAGTCCCGGGGAATATTTTTTTACCGGCGGCGGCATTCATCATTTTAATAATTTTACTAAAGACGAAAATAATAAAATCATGTCCGTGCGTCATGCCTTGCGTGATTCCGTGAATCTGGTCTTTATTCGTCTGATGCGCGATCTGGTTTATCATCATCTTTACAAACCTGAAGGCATAGCGCGCTGGCTTGAAACTCCTGATAGTCCGAAGCGCACAGAATATCTGCAACGATTCGCAGATAATGAAGGACAAGTTTATTTACGGCGCTTTTATACCCGGTATCAAAACAAAACGACAGAAGAAGCTTTGGATATGCTCACTCAAAGAGTGACTGCCAAGCCTTCACGGCTCACCATGCTTTATCGGTCGATTTATCCCGACCATGACGAAATGGCGCTTATCGCTTATCTGAATGCTCACTTATCGAAGGCCGCCGTGGCCAATGATGACCTCTA
The DNA here is from genome assembly GCA_028715725.1 of Methylococcales bacterium. Classification (GTDB taxonomy): domain Bacteria; phylum Pseudomonadota; class Gammaproteobacteria; order Methylococcales; family Methylomonadaceae; genus JAGXGJ01. The sequence goes on along the minus strand of JAQURG010000008.1, from coordinate 5,405 downwards.
CGAACTGTATGACAAATACTCGGTAGAGAAATTTGATTTGCAGGACCAGGGTTATATTACCAAAATTCACCCCCTGGAATTATGGCTGGTCAACTACCTGGCTCAGCATCCCAAAGCTTCGCGCGAGGAAGTGATTGCGGCCAGTGCGGAACAACGTCAGGGAGTCTACCGTTGGTTATTTAAAGGCCATCGAAAAAATGCACAACAGCGGCGCATCATGACTTTACTGGAGGTAGAGGCGTTTAAAGAGATCCATCAAGCCTGGAAACGAGTCGGCTACTCATTCGAGGCGCTAACGCCTTCTTATGCAACATCCATCGGCGCGTCCGGCGATAGACCCGCAGCCTTGGCAGAACTGATGGGAATCATACTTAACGACGGCATAAGATTGCCAGTAGTCCGGTTTGAGAGCTTGCATTACGCAAAGGGAACCCCCTATGAAACATTGCTGAACAAATCTCCGGCTCAGGGCCAGCGTGTATTTGCCCCTGAGATTGCTAAAGTTTCCCGGACTGCGCTTGTAGGTGTGGTAGAAGGCGGAACGGCGTCTCGCCTCAACGGTATTTATGCCGATGCTGAAGGCAAGCTTATTTCAGTAGGCGGCAAAACCGGAACGGGAGATCATCGCAAGGAAGTATGGGGAACCGGTGGGCGTTTGCTTGAATCGAAATTCATGAGCCGTGCCGCCACCTTTACATTTTTTCTCGGGGATCGGTTTTTTGGCGTAATCACCGCCTATGTCGCTGGGGATAATGCCGGGCTATATCACTTCACCAGCTCGTTACCGGTGCAGATAGTCAAATTTTTAAAGCCAACATTAACGCCTCTGCTAACCGGCAGATTGCTTGATAACACTGCCAAGCCCTTGCCTGCTGCGGTAATTGCCGAAAATGTTAAGCCGGCCGCCCAGGTCAAAAACACCAAGCCATTGGTTAAAATAGCGACTAATAAAATCAATTCTCCTGCCAAATATGCCGGCCATAAAGCAACCAAGCCTGCCGCTAAAGCAGACACTAAGCCATTAGCTAAAGAGGCAATGGTTAAAGTGGCTAAGCCATTAACTAAAGAGTTAATGCCTAAAGCCCCCAAACCGTTAGCTAAAGAGATAACTCCTAAAGACACTAAACCGTTAGCTAAAGAGGCAATTGCTAAGGATGCCAAGCTTTTAGCTAAAAATGTAGCTGTCAAAGACACCAAGCCATTGGTTAAAGAGACAACGGTTAAAAATACTAGACTGTCAGCTAACGATAGTGCAACGCGGTATTATAAATATCCGGTCATACCCAAAGCGGCACAATAAGGATTCAGCCAATTTCGAAATTGACGGGATAAAGATTGGCGTTTTTAGTAGAGGCTCCGCCTATATTGGAATTATTTAGGACCGTTTATCATGCACAAAATGGTTGGTTATACCGTTTAGAAAATCCAGCATTGAAGGGCCGTTCCTGACGTTCCCGGCAAAAAAACAAGATGTATTTTACCCCGGTCTGTTTAATGATTTGTTAGGCAACTCAATGGTTAGTATCTGCATAATTTTTGATTTGGACGGTACGCTCATTGACAGCGAAAGTCTTTGCAATCAAGCATTTCTCGATCTGCTTCCACAACTGAATGATACTCTAGAGTCATTGATCCAACGGTATCGCGGCAAAAAGCTGGCTTCAATTCTTGCTGATATTGAAAGCCGGCTTTGCCAATCTCTGCCTGACACATTTGAACAGCATTATCGCCAGCGTGTTACGGAACTCTTCTCTCGTGAACTGAAACCTATGCCTGGCGTTATTGAAATGCTTAAAGCCACGAACTTCCCCAAGTGCGTCGCTTCAAGCGGGCCATCTTTAAAAATACGTCAGGCGCTACAAGTTAGCGGCCTTGCACCTTATTTGGAGACAATATCTTCAGCTCCTATGATGTTGGTTCCTGGAAGCCAGAGCCAGGCCTGTTCCAATACGCAGCACATGCAATGGGCTTTATGCCCAGCCAATGCGTGGTTGTAGAAGATAGCGACGTAGGGATTGAAGCTGCCCAAGCTGCCGGAATGAGATCATTCCAGTATGTGTTAAAGGATGAAATCGCGTAATCTAAAGGCGGAATTCCATTTGACGATATGTTGCAGCTTTCACGATTACTCGCTCACTTTGCTAGCCATTCCAGCACAACTTTTTGACCTAAAAGGATTTATGAATGCGCGTATCTATCCAGCCAATTTAAAAAATTTCACTCATATTCAGGCGCTAATTTCCAAATCGGCCCGAATGCTTCAGTCGCAATACTATAAACAATCAGAAATTGAAACGGCGTTGGAGTTAGTGAGCGGCATAGAAGAATTGATTGCCGCCGGCAGTTTCCTTGTCGCCGAGTACGAAAAGAAAATTATCGGTTGCGGTGGTTGGGCGATTGATGTTGCTGAACCCTAAAAAGCAGAAATAAGAGGCTTTTTCGTACATCCGGATTTTGCCCGTAGAGGCGTCGCCACGCTCCTCCTCGCGACATGCGAAAATAAATGTTTGGAAACAGGCATTCAGGTTTTGTATCTGACAGCCACACTGTCCGGCAAGCCATTTTATAAAAAAGTTGGTTTTTCTGAATTTGCCAGATTTAAGCAGCGCTTATCAAATGGAGAGTCTTTTGAATTAGTCAAAATGGCAAAAGAAATACAGCCATCAAATATGTAATTCATACATTTCTAATCGGTCATTTTTTAGGTATCGGTTTGGCTTTGATGGGTACTGCCTGAACTAACAAGTCAGTCAAAGGAATACCTTGCCCATCGGCGGTTTTGAAGTTCAGTTTTTAGCAAGGTTGGCTGGCTTTGTTTGAGCGCTGTGAGCGGCGCGCCCTTACCTTCGCGTTACCAATGAGCAGTTTCTGACATAAACCAGCCATTCCGGAATATACCTCGATCGGGGAAAATGGCTTCAGTATCTCGCGATATTGCTGCCATTCGGCATGAACCTGTCCCTTTTAAGCACTAGATACGGCACAGAAAAGAAACCTCGGCCTCCTGCCTGAGCCCCAGCATTACTACAAAAACGTCCATTGATCAAACCGGGCCGCCTGCCCTTTATAGCGCTGATTGTTATCCATGATATTCCAGACGACTGCATTTTTAATTAGAAATCTTTTGCCTGCACTCGATATCCGAACACCCTTATAATGATCGATATAACCTTTTTCCGTCACTTCAGCCAACAATCGGTCGCGTTCGGCCTGATTAACCGGTTCTGCCGACAATCGGGACGGCAGATGAGTAAAATCTTCCCAGCTTAATTCAAATAAATCCATCGCTTTCAGGTTGGCGTAATTAAAAACCGGATCAGTTGCCGTATCATGGGAAATAATTGCGAAAGGGGCATAGAACAATTGCCTGGCAAACTGTTCATCGGACTGTATGTCTGGAATCAATTCTTTTAAGAGCAATCGGAGGTAACTGTTTCTGATATCAAGAACATGCTCAACAAGAAAATTATTTATTTCACAAGGAAAATCCATAGAAAGCCATGAAGTGCGAAAAAAACAGGATAACAGCAAAAAACTTGAAAAAATTATATCATCCTGAAGACTGCGCCTGCCGGAAATGACCTGCGGCAGAAATAAAAAAGGCTCCGATTAGATTGGAGCCTTTGAAATTCATGGTGCCAAGGCGGAATCGAACCGTCGGCACGAGGGTTCAGTCACATGCTCTAAAATGGCTCCGGTACCGGCTTCGAGGGACAATCTTAATGTCTATCGTTCAAAAAACTGCTATTGATATTTCAATAGACCAGACAGAGCCAGGAGCAGACCTACACATATTCCCAACTGTATCGCCGTAGTCCATTGGTGAACATTCGGTTAGACCCGAAACCGACGGTCAGGCTCCGCAATAATTATTTTGAATACTGAACATAAAGTTCAGTGAGCGAAAGTTAGGCGCAGGCATGCATAAACAACGGCGCAATATACTGTCGGTATTAGGCCTTACGCGTTGAATTCCTGGAACCGAGTTAATTTATTTAATATTTACAAGAGTTATGATAAAGTCCACGTCGTCATGTAACTAATTAAATATGCTGAATATCTAGGCAGTTGCTGGCCTAATAAAAAATAACTACAACGAGGTTACATCACATGAAATTATTAAAAAGCGCTGTCGTAGCTACTACCTTGGCACTTTCTTTAGGATCTTTTTCGGCTAATGCTGCCGTCTGTTTGGGTATGGCATGCATGTATAATAGAATGACCCCCATTGAAGGAATTGACGCTACTTTAGGTCAAGTTACTGAAGCATTGGAAGCCATTAAGCTAAGAAACATTGGTGGCGCAGCAGGCAGTGACAAAGATAGTGATGATGTCATTATCAGCAAGATCAAAGAGGCATTAAAGCTAAGTAAAGAAATTAATGCTAATGATAAACTCGACCGTAATCGTAACCGTGCTAATGATTATTTAAAAAAAGCGCGGGTAGCTGTACAAAATAGCGATTTGACGAAAGCAACAGAAGACCTGAAAGAAGCCGAGAAACGTTTTTCAGATCTTAAAAGTATGATCGATTTAACTCAAGCCGATAGAGTATCACAACAGACCAACCTGCTAAACCGTATTATGGACACGACCGATACCGCAGCTGGCGCCCGTAAATAATAAGGTATCAACTTCACCAATTGAAAATTATAATCAATATAATTTTTTAATTTTTGATCATTTTACCGGTAAGTAGGTTGGCATTTCAGATTGAAATAAAAGATAATCGATTTCAATCGAGTCTGACCTATTTGCCTTGTAACCCTGCCTGACAAGTCATTAACTGGGTCTGGATAACGTACCCTATTTCGTTAGTTCATCTAAACTTGATAACATGCCAATACGCGTAAAAAAGGGGGTATAAATAAATTCGTGTAACCGCTTATTTTCAGAGCTGTAGAATACGGCCATGTAAGGAGAGAAAATGAGCGACCTGATTAAAGACCCTGAATTAATTTCAGCCATGCAAGCATTAAGGTGCGGCTTGAAATCCCCCAGCGACTTGGCCAAGCTGAGCCGAGAGTTGTTAAAGATCACCGTGGAAGCCTCACTGAATGCTGAAATGGATGGGCATATAGGTGATGAGAAACCTTCGCTAGACGGTTATAACACCGGCCACAGCCGCCATGGCTACCACCGCAAAACACTAAAAGGCGAGCCTGGTGCGATTGAGATTGAAACCCCGCGCGCTTGTAACGGCAGCTTCGAGCCTGTTTTTGTTGCAAAAAATCAAACGCGGCTGACCCAGTTCGATGATCAAATCCTGTTGCTCTATGCCAAGGGCATGACGACACCGCACAGCGTCGAAACCTTTGCCGAACTCTACGGTGCCGACCTTTCGCCTACGCGGGCTTCCCAGGTAACCGATGCGGTCCTGGAAAAGAGGGTCGAATGGCAGACAA
>JAQURG010000007.1 GCA_028715725.1 Methylococcales bacterium | reverse complement strand
TTATTTAGCTTTTTATAATGGAAAACGCATGCACTCAAAACTAGGCTATCAATCCCCGCTGGAATTTGAGCGGGAATTCTATAGCAAAATTGCTTAAGAAAGTGTCCGGTTTTAGTTGACCATTACAAAGTAGAGGTATCAACATGACGAAGATAAGGACTAGGGCACATTTGATTCTGGCAAAGAAGGAGACCGATCTCATTTTCTTTCCCTTGTCTGTCTTTTGAGATGTTATCAATTGCATAATATATAGAAATTGGGTCATTGACAAAGCAATCGGAAAACTAAAGAGCGATCTGAGTAACCTTTTAAATCTTGGCCTGATGAATTTGCGGCACATTACACGGAGAATGGGAGTTTGCACCTGAATCTGAGAGAGTTAGCCCAGAGGAGTACCGGAAGACAGAAATAAAAAAGGCCCCGATTAGATCGGAGCCTTTGAAATTCATGGTGCCCAGGGGCGGAATCGAACCGTCGACACGAGGATTTTCAGTCCTCTGCTCTACCGACTGAGCTACCTGGGCATTTTGAGGTGTAGCTGATTCTTTGCAGTGGTGCCCAGGGGCGGAATCGAACCGTCGACACGAGGATTTTCAGTCCTCTGCTCTACCGACTGAGCTACCTGGGCGGAACTACAAAAAACGACTATTAAACTCGATTACATCACTCGAGTCAATAAGAAATGTGATTACTATTGCCGCGGACTCAAGGAAGAAGGCGGATCTCGCCTGAACAGATTAATAATTGTACAAAGTATTCTTTTAACTCCTGACCAAATCCGTGGAAGCAGCCAGATCATTAATAAAATGAAAAACGCCAGCGCGATTAAAAACAGGACGGGGTGATTGATACAAGCCCAAACTCCGCCAATGACGGCAACATCTTCGCCAACTGATGCAAACCAGTTGCTAAAAGGTTCAGGAGACGTATTGATCAGCACCCGCGTACCTGCCTTGGTTGCGTGTGAGGCCGCCGCCATAGTGCCGCCCATAATGGCTGCGGCCAGTTCGACAGCCGGATTCAAGTCGCCTATCGCTCCGGCTGCCAGCATGGCGCCGGCAGGAATGCGGATAAATGTATGAATAGCATCCCAACCTGTATCTACCCCCGGCACTTTATCAGCAAAAAACTCGGTAAAATACATAAGCCCTGAAGCGCCCATGACCATCGGGTCCGCAACAATTTGTAAATCCGGCGGTAACACAATATTACCAGTATTAGCAAGAAGACCCAGCGTTAACAGCGTTGCATAGAGATTAATGCCGCTAGCCCATGCCAGACCCATGGTTAATGCCAGGGTTGTTGATATTTGATCCAGTGCTTCCATTAGAATGCCATTATTCGGAGTATTTGCTTTAGCGTAGCATAACTAACTGAATTTAAGCTAAATACACTACGCTACGACCAATAATCAGGAATGCGCTATATGTTTGCCGGAATAGACAGATTTAGCTTCATCCCGAGGATGACCGCACCGGCCACAATATTTGGCTGATACTGCCATTTTTTCGTCACAGTTTTTGCATCGCTCAAGCTCAAAACCACTGCCGCAAACCGGGCAATATTTTATAGAGCCTCTGACAGGGGCCGAACAGGCAGGACACGTTTTTTCCAGGGTAATGCCATGAAGCGAGGAACGAATTTTATGGCCCAGGCTTGCAAGAAACTGGAACAGCATGGGCGAATACCGGTATCCGGTAAAAATGACCCATACAGCGGCCGATAATACTGCAACAGAAGCAATAATAATAAATAGAGTCTTGCCGGCAGGACTTAGAAAAGGCGCGAGTATTGACCCTATGCTACTTTGAGCAATACATATTATGATCAGGACAGCTAACGGTATAGCTATTCTGCGAAGAAAAGACACACTATTGCCGATGCCGCGTAAGGCGTTGCTTATATGTTTGGCAAATGCGAAGAACAGCACGAGAACCGCCATCTCGGTTAAAAAGTTCACGAGCGCTGCCGAAGTTAATCCACTGACTATTTCCGTACTTGAAAACAATGAAATCCTCTGTAAAAAGCTACCAATAATCAGGGTAATGAGAATAGCGATAAAAAACTGTGCCGATTTTCCCCATGAGAAAACACGCGAAGATTGATTTTCAAGCATGGCATATACCCCTCGTAAGTGAATAAAAACAATAGTCAGATTTTTAAGTGGAGCAATAAATTACCGCTTTATCCAACTGCTCTCTATATACCTCTCAGTTTTCCAGTAGGACTGGAAGGCTTAAACGCATAGCGTTAAATCAGACCTTCTTCTTTCATTGCTTTTTGAACAGCTGGGCGTGCAGAGATTTTATCCCTGTAACTTGCCAATGCCGGCCAACGTGAAATATCAATATTAACAAATTGCCCCCAGCTCAAAGTAACAAATAGATAGGCATCGGCAACACTGAAATCTTCACCGAGCAAAAAAGAGTGCGTTGAAAGATAGTTGGAGACCGTTTCCAGACGCCTTGTCAAAGAATCGGTTGCCAGTTGCTTGACCGCGTCCGGCGCCGAAGGATTAAACAAAGGTGAAAAGCTTTTATGGATTTCGGTTGAAATAAAATTCAGCCATTGCTGTAATTGATAACGCCGAAATGTTCCTGCCGGAGGGATTAATTCTTTATCAGGCGCCTGATCGGCAAGATATTGAACGATAGCAGGACCTTCAGTCAGCTTATTGCCTTCATCAAGTACCAGAGCCGGCACATAACCGTTAGGATTTATCGGGTAATAATCTTCGCCGTCTTCGGTACGCTTGCTTTGCAAATCCACCTTAACCAGTTGAATTGGAAGTTCTGCTTCACAAGCTACGATATGAGGGGATAGTGAACAAGCGCCTGGACTGTAGTAGAGTTTCATTATTTTTCTCCGGTTGTGTATTAAATAAGTTTATACAGCTTACCTCTAAAAATATTTTACTCCCGGCAAGGCCTTCTGCTGCGCCCAGGAAGCGCTGCCCGAAGCATTTAACTAAAAATCACTTGCAAGATATATCCAATAGACTTTTAACCCCTGTTCGTATTCTATCTTTAGTGATTCTGCTATGCAAAAAACAGTCTGGACAATTTTTAGCCAATTTAACTCAACCCCATAATTTATTTAGGATTATGGCGAAAAATCAGCCATTAAATACAGGCTTATCCACAGATTTTGTGGATAAGCATAACCCTGAAAAACAGGCTGGTGCGCTTAACAACGTATTTCCACAGAGCGTCTAGCGTGCATTTCCTTTGAGCTCTCCATCCGGATAAGCAATCTCTTCTTCATGCGGACATCCAATGATTTTATCCGGCAGAGCAACAGGTTTAAACCTATGGCCTCTCCAGCCATAATAAGCAATATACAAGTAGCAAAGAACCGGAATAAAAAAAGCGGCTTGTATGCCGATACGGTCAGCAAACAGTCCTTGCACAACGGGAAGAATAGCCCCTCCAACTATTGCGGCGCATAAAATTCCGGAACCCTGCCCCGTATGTTTTCCCAAGCCTTTAACTGCCAGCGAAAAAATGGTTGGAAACATGATGGAATTAAACAGCCCAACAGCAAGAATAGTCCACATGGCAATAGAACCATTGCCGGTCATGCTGATTAAAACCAGCACAGCCGCTGTGACAGCATTAAATGCGAGCACTTTACCGGGCTGAATTTTTTGCATGACAGCGGCGCCCAAAAACCGCCCAATCATCGCGCCGCCCCAGTAAAACGACACATACTGACCGGCCTCCTTTTCCTGTAATCCTGTAATGGCAGGCTCACCCAGATAATTGATAAGAAAACTGCCGATAGACACTTCGCCGCCGACATAAACGAAAATGCCGACAGCGCCTAATACAAGGTGCCTATAAGCCCAGGCGCTGCCATAGCCATCATCGAAATTGTCTTTATTTGAAAACTGTTGATCAGTGGATCTGATTTCAGGTAGTTTGATCGATGCAAAAATGACTGCGATGAAAAACAGCACCGCGGCAAGAAACAAATAAGGGTTTTGTACTGCCGCCGCTTGCGCTGCTTGATAAGCCGATAATTCCTGTGCGCTGAGAAATTTGATTTCTTCCGCACTTTTAACGGCAGTAGAAAGAATCAATAGAGCGCCAAAATAAGGGGCAATCGTTGTCCCCAGGGAATTAAATGCCTGAGTCAGGGTTAATCGGCTTGAGGCGGTTTCCGGCTCGCCTAAAAGAGTGGCATACGGATTTGCGGCAACCTGCAACAAGGCAATGCCTGATGCCAAAACGAAAAATGCAGCCAAAAATAAAGGATAGGAATGCCGGCTTGCAGCCGGGTAAAACAACAGGCAACCTGAGCCCGCTATTGATAATCCGGCGATGATCCCGCCCTTATAATTGATTTTTTCAACCAGATAGCCGCTCGGAACAGAAACAATAAAATAGGCGGTAAAAAAGCAGAACTGAACCAGCATTGCTTGCGTATAGTTCAGCGTGAATACCGATTTCAAATGAGGAATCAAAATATCATTCAAGCAGGTAATAAAACCCCAGATGAAAAACAGCGACGTTAAAATAGTTAACGAACCCAAATAAGGGTTTTTATCGAAGCCGCTCAATGAATTGTCAGTTGATTTTTTCATATCGCTTATATTAGCCATCTAAATTTTGCCTATTGATCGGTTACCGAGAACAGAGCCGTTTCATCGCCAACGATAACTTTAAAGTCGCCGGGCTCAACAATCCGCTTGAGATCAACGCCAATAAATGACAAATCGAAAGGCGTCAAGGTAAAGCTTAAGCTTTCTGCCTGACCCGGTTCAAGCTCGACTTTTTTAAATGCCTTTAATTGTTTTTTTGGTCTGCTGACGCTGGCCGCGATATCGTTTAAATAGAGCAATACTGTCTCTTTTCCTTTTACTGTTCCGGTATTTTTAACCGTCACTGTCATATTGATATTATCGCCCTTGTTAATTTTATCTCTTTCCAGCATCAGCCCCCCGGTTTGAAACGTTGTATAACTTAAGCCGTGACCGAAAGGATATAAGGGGTTATAAGTATTAAATTCAAATGCTTCCATCGGCTTATGATCGTACATAACGATATCGTTGGTATTTCTTGGATAGGAAATGGGAAGTCTGCCGCTTGGGTTATAGTCTCCGTATAAAATATCAGCAATGGCGGAGCCCCCTTCCATGCCAGGCAAAAAGCCTAAAAGCACGCCGGAAACCTGCTCGGCAATACCGCTGATAATGCGCGGACGGCCTCCCAGCATCACCAGAACAACGGGTTTTCCGGTAGCAATCATGGCCTTGGCAAGATTGATTTGTTCCGGGTCCAGATTCAGCGAATCAATATTGCCCGCCGTTTCTGTATAAGGCTTTTCACCCAGACACAGCACTACAATGTCATGACTTTCAGCTTCCTGAACGGCTTTCTGAATATCGATTCCGTCAGCGAATGAATTTCCACCGACGTAAGTGACTTTGCCTTTGGACTTGTTTTGTATAGCCTTAAAAACGGTTAACTTGTCCTGTGGATATAAACTCTCATCATCACCTTGCCAGGTTATGGTCCAGCCGCCGTTCAGCACGCTCAATAGATTTGCGGTAGGCCCGGTTACTAAAATACGGGATTCTTTCTTTAACGGAAGCACGTTGTTCGCATTTTTAGCAAGAACAATCGACTCTCGAGCCGCCTGGCGGTTAGTTTCTATGGCCTCGGCGGTTGAGAAGTTACCCTCTACCCGCAAAACCGGCGCTTTTGGATCAAACAATCCGGCCTGGTACTTTACCGTAAGAATCCTGGACACGGCTTCATCAATCCTCGCCTTTGGGACTTCTCCCGACTTGACTAACTCAAGCAGCAACTGATAAAACGAAAAATCGAAAGGCACCATACTCATATCGATGCCCGCCATGACCGCCATTTTTACCGCTTCTTTTTCCGTAGCGGCCAATTGGTCACGCTTGTGAAGATTTTTAATGTCGGCCCAGTCCGAAACGGTAAAGCCTTTAAACCCCATTTCATCGCGCAAAATTGTCGTTAGATAGTGATAATTGGCATGTCCCGGGATGCCGTCAACTTCTGCTGAATTCACCATGATTGTCGGAGAGCCAGCTTTTACACCTGCTTCAAATGTCGGCAGAAAATATTCACGCAGCATTCTTTCGCCAATCCAGGCAGGCGTTCTGTCTTTGCCGTTAATGGGAAAACTGTAGCCGACATAATGTTTCAGGCAAGTAAGCGCTTTATTAATAGCAGAGTAATCATTGCCTTGATGGCCTTTTATATAAGACGTACCCAGAACAGTCGCCAGATGGACGTCTTCTCCATAGGTTTCCCATAAACGCGGCCAAAGCGGTTGACGGCCAATATCCATTACCGGCGAGAAATTCCATTGCAGTCCGGATGCACGCAGTTCTCTGGCGGTAATTTCTCCTTCCCTGAAACTCAATTCGGGATTGAAGGTCGCGGCCATGTTAATGGCTTGCGGAAACAGAACCGAGTTTTGCGTATAAGTGGCCCCATGTATCGCATCGATCCCGTATATCAGCGGGATTTTTAGCCGTGATTTTGCTGACACAGCCTGCACTGTCTGTATCACTTTCCGCCAGGTCTCTACAGGCTGCGCCTTGCTGTGCGGTGTAAAAGGCGCATTAAGAATGGAACCTACATGATACTTTAATACTGCCTCTTCCAGTTTGGCCTTATCAACCGGGTCATCAGCGTTTAGCTCATCGGGAACTGCAATGACAGCGAAGTCAACCTGGGTCATCTGCCCTATTTTTTCTTCAAGTGTCATTTCAGTCAGAAGTTGATTGACCTTGTTTTTTATTTCCCTGTTTGTCTCCTGAGTATTCATAGAGCACCCCAGCATGAAAAATAATATGAAATATATGCTTTTTTTGACTTGCAACTTATGTTCTTCGTATGTTGGTTTTTGAGGATTGTCTTACTTAGAAGCATCATACTTTTGAGGAGCAATCCGGATTTCATGAATATCTTAAAACGATAACTTTTGAAAAAATTCTGCCACCTTCTCCTCAGAAAAATATTATTGCGACTTTAGCCGGCTATTAATAACAAAAAAACAGGATTTTAACAAACGCAGTTATTGAACTTCCTATCCTGGGGCAATATTGCTGACGATTGCATATTTCCCCCGATCCAGCCTTCCAATTTCCATCGTTATCAGTCCTTGCTCACATTTCCCGATTCGCAATTGATCATCCTGTTGATCAGGTAATCAGATTTAACCTGCGTTGTTAACGGCAAGCTATATCTCTAAAAAAGATATTTATATCAGAACATATCATTAAATGTTGATCTAATTCGCTGATATAGTGCACTCCAGCTTAGATTACTGAACGTAAAACAACACTTTCATCCTTGGCAGTCAATATTGCAGGAGTGCTTAAAAAATGCTCAATACGAAAAATCACAGTAAAGAACAGCAAACCTTAAATCTCGTCAATCAGATTGCCGCCGCCCTGCAAGGCATTCGTTTTGGATCGGTTGAGATCATTATCCACGAAAGCAAGGTTGTGCAAATCGAACGTAAAGAGAAGCTGCGCTTTGATACAAAAGGAACAACTTAATTTAATAGCCAATCGACTCTACCGCAAAAACGGCGAGAACAAACTAAAACAGTGATAGCAACTGACCGGATAACCGGAAGTTATAAATTATTTTGAGATCTAGAATATGAAAAACTTTCGACGCACAGCAATAGCCAGCGTGATAAATCTTGCTTTAGCCGGTATTCCTGATGCCCATGCCGCCGACGCCGAAGCACTGGAACGACGCATTCGCGAACTGGAAAGCCGACTGGAAAAACTCGATCAAGCCGAAGCTTTAAAAGCCAAAGCTGTTGCATATACTACGCCGGCAGTATTGCCGGAAGTTGAAAAACTGAATCGCAAAGTGAATACTTTGGAGCGCAAACTCGAAGTACAGGATGAAGTGAATACCAGCGCCTTCAAGAAGCTGCCGATATTCGAGGCTGGTGCGGATGGATTCAAGATTACTTCTTCGGATAAAAAACATCAGTTGCGGATAGGTGGCACAGTGCAAACTGATTATCGTAACTTTCTTGGCGATAATCCGCGTGCATGGATTCCCGGTTCGCCAGGATCTTATGGCGGCATAGGACCCGACTCTATCTTCATCAGACAAGGGCGTATCATTCTGGAGGGTCGTGTTTTTAACGATATTTATTTTAAAATCATGCCTGATTTTGCTCAGAACACTAATAATACTAATCTGCTACCGGATGCTTACGTCGATTTCGCCTATATTCCTCAGGCTAGCTTATTAGTCGGCAAATTTAAACCTTCAATCGGCCTTGAACGCTTGCAAGGAGATACAACCACAGCCTTCCTGGAACGCGCCTTCCCCACTAATTTGGCGCCTAATCGGGATGTAGGTATCCAACTGCATGGGGCTTTCGCCATGCCTGGCTATAAAACAGAGACAGCTCCAGGACCTATAGACACCAAGAATGCATTTACCTATCAAGTCGGTATAACTGGCGGCACAGGCGATAGCGGCAATGCTTTTGGGTTTGGGGGGCCAACCAGTTCATTTGCCAACAATAAGGAATTCGATGGCCGTATATTCGCACAACCCTTTCAACACTCGGGTTATGCCTGGCTGGAAGGCTTTGGGGTTGGTTTGTCAGGGTCTTTTTCTAATCCAGATCACCAAACTCTTCAACCTCAAAAAACTCCTTTGGGTCAGACACAATTTATTGATTACACATCGTTAAACGCACAAACACAAACCGGAGCAAGAACTATTACAGCCGATGGCCGTTCCAATCGTATTTACCCGCAGGCATTCTGGTATAAAGGCCCCTTTGGGCTGATGGGTGAATATGTTGCTTCAACCCAGACTCTAAATGCAAGTGGCGCCGGCGCCAGCAGACAAAACAACGTATCTCAGACCAATACAGCGGCTCAAGTTCAGGTTTCTTATGTAGTTACGGGCGAGGATAATCGATTCGACGGCGTCAAACCCATGCGGAATTTTGACCCACTTAACGGCAGCTGGGGCGCTTTACAGCTTGCAGCACGTTGGACTGAGTTAAATGTCGATAAAGATACTTTCCAAATTCTTGATCCGACCAAGTCCGCCAGTAAAGCCACCGCCGGGACATTCGGCGCCAACTGGTTTCTTAATCAATATGCGCTAATTAGATTCGATTATGAATACGTATCCTTTAATGGCGGTGCGGGAACCACGACCGGAACCGGAGCTAATACGGTATACCATGTCACTAACCGCCCTAGCGAGCAAGTTCTCTCAACTCGTTTTCAATTAGCGTTTTAATATTCTGTCCTGGAGTTTTATAAATGAAACATAACTTTTTTAATATCATCTTCGCAGCGGTACTGGCCGTTCTGGCGGCAGGCCATGCACATGCAGCCGATGTAAAGTTGCTCAATGTATCCTACGATCCGACTCGTGAGTTATACAAAGAATACAACCCTGCCTTCGCCAAATACTGGAAAGCCAAGACTGGCGATAATGTCACCATTAACCAATCTCACGCAGGTTCCGGAAAACAGGCTCGCGCTGTGCTGGAAGGCCTAGAAGCTGACGTGGTTACTCTGGCGCTGGGTTATGACGTCAATCAGCTCTACGAAAAGCGCAAACTAATTCCGGAAAATTGGCAAACTTTGCTTCCCAACAACAGCTCACCCTATACCTCCACTATCGTATTTCTCGTGCGTAAAGGCAATCCCTTGAGCATTAAGGATTGGAATGATATCGTCAAGCCCGGTGTCAGCATCGTAACACCAAATCCAAAGACTTCAGGCGGGGCTCGCTGGAACTATCTAGCTGCGTGGGCTTATGCCTTAAAGCATAACAATAATGATGAAGCGGCGGCGAAAGATTTTGTCGCCAAATTATTCAAAAATGCTGCGGTACTGGATACCGGCGCACGCGGCTCAACCACCACATTCATTGAACGGGAAATCGGCGATGTATTGATTGCCTGGGAAAACGAAGCTTATCTGGCTTTGCGTGAATTTGGCCCGGACAATTTTGAAATCGTCACTCCTTCATTAAGTATTTTAGCAGAACCCCCGGTAGCAGTTGTTGAAGATATAGCGCGCAAGCATGGCACAACCGAAGTAGCGACCGAATATCTCAAATATTTGTACAGTAAGGAAGGCCAGGAAATTATTGGCAAAAACTTTTATCGCCCGACTGATCCTGAAATAGCGGCCAAGTATGCCAAACAATTTAAGCCACTGGAATTGGTAAAAATCGTTCAATTCGGCGGCTGGGATGCCGCACAGAATAAGCATTTCTCTGATGACGGTGTGTTTGACCAAATATACGGACCTGGAAAATAACCCTTCATTTATTTGGAGTTCGTAGAAGTGCAAGGTGGGAAAAGATAAAGTCGTTTTTCCACCTTATACGATTTTTAGCAAAAATGCTCTATCAATAATTGAGTAAAAGAATGTCAAAAAACAGCATTATGCCGGGGTTTCGCCCGGCCCTGGGATTCACCCTGATCTATTTAAGCCTGGTGGTTTTAATCCCGTTAAGCACTCTGGTGTTTGAAAGTTTCAAGCTGAATTGGGAGGATTATGTCCAAATCATAACCAACAGGCGCGTTTTATCCTCATTTCGAGTCAGCTTTTCTACTGCTCTGGTGGCCGCTTTGATCGCCAGTTTCTTTGGCTTTATTGTCGCCTGGGTGTTGGTACGCTATTCATTTTACGGCAAACGTTTTTTTCACGCTTTGATCGACTTCCCCTTTGCCCTTCCGACAGCCGTTGCCGGTATTGTTCTGGCGACTATTTTCCAGCCTAGCGGATTTCTGGGCAAATTATTGATCGATATGTTTGGCGTGCAGGTGGCTTTTAAACCATTGGGAATTGTGATGGCGCTGATTTTTATCAGCATTCCGTTTGTAGTGCGCACCGTTGAACCCGTGTTGCTGGAATTTGAATCGGCAATGGAAGAAGCCGGTGCCAGCCTTGGCGCCACGAGATGGCAAGTTTTTATCAAAATTATTTTTCCGAATGTTTTTCCCGCTTTGCTGACCGGTTTCGCCCTGGCTTTCGCCAGA
This sequence comes from Methylococcales bacterium, assembly GCA_028715725.1. GTDB lineage: Bacteria > Pseudomonadota > Gammaproteobacteria > Methylococcales > Methylomonadaceae > JAGXGJ01. Next base: position 95,378 of record JAQURG010000007.1, on the reverse strand, counting down.
GGCGTAGGGGAATACGGCTCGGTCATCTTTATTGCCGGCAATATTCCTTATGTGTCAGAAATTGCGCCGCTATTGATTGTAACCAAGCTGGAACAATTCGACATTCAAGGCGCCACTGCGATTGCCTTGACGATGCTGATCGTCTCTTTCGTGCTGCTGTTGTTGATTAATTTATTGCAATTCTGGGTGCGTAAGCGCTCCGGACAACTCTAAGGCTTGCCAATATGAATGCTATTACTCATCCTATAAACCCGGCCAAGTTGGTAGCGCCTAAACAACAGGCCCTGCAAGACCCGAACTGGGTCAGATGGAGCTTGATTACGATTGCGGTGAGCTTCATCGGTCTGTTTATATGCCTGCCTTTGGGCCTGGTCATGTTCCAGGCTTTTTCCAAAGGCATAGCCGCCTATTGGTCGGAGCTATCTCAGGCCGATATGCTTTCAGCTATCAAGCTGACCTTATTAACCGCATTGATCACGGTCCCTTTAAACACAATATTTGGCGTAGCCGCCGCCTGGGCCATTACCCGTTTTGAATTTAAAGGCAAAAGCTTGCTGACCACATTGATCGACCTGCCGTTTTCAGTATCGCCGGTTATTTCAGGATTGATTTTCGTCCTGCTGTTCGGCGCTGAAGGCTGGTTTGGGGAGTGGCTAATGGCGCATGATATAAAAATCATCTTTGCCGTCCCCGGCATTATTCTGGCAACCTTGTTTATTACCTTTCCTTTTGTAGCGCGGCAGTTAATTCCGCTGATGCAGGAAATGGGCAACCAGGAAGAAGAAGCGGCGCTTTCATTAGGCGCGAGTGGCTGGAAAACTTTTTGGGCCGTTACGATACCCAACATTAAATGGGCGTTGCTATATGGCGTATTGTTGTGTAATGCCCGGGCAATGGGTGAATTTGGCGCGGTTTCCGTGGTTTCCGGCCACATCAGGGGCTTGACTAATACGCTGCCTTTACATGTGGAAGTCAATTATAACGACTATAACGTAACAGGTGCTTTTGCCGGCGCTTCGATTCTGGCCGGTTTGGCCATCGTTACGCTGATTTTAAAAACCGCCCTGGAACGGAAGCAGAACAACCGATAAGAAGTGCTGTGCGAGTCAATACGCACCTGCAAAACTGTCGTTTTCGATCCCATCGGCAAGTTAATGTGATAACCACAATGATTTTATTTTGAGATTCCGCTATGAGTATTTTACTTACTGATATCAGTAAAAATTTTGGTTCTTTTTCAGCGCTGGAACATGTCAACCTGGAGGTTCCGGAAGGCGAACTGGTAGCCCTGTTGGGGCCTTCCGGCTGCGGCAAGACGACGCTGTTACGTATCATTGCAGGCCTGGAACATGCGGACAAAGGCCGGGTTTTAATAAGCGGTGAAGATAAAACCGCTCAGAGTGTCAGTCAGCGCGGCATCGGTTTTGTGTTTCAGCACTACGCGCTGTTCCGGCATATGACAGTGTTTGAAAACGTGGCTTTTGGCTTAAGGGTTAAGCCTCGCCGCGACCGGCCGAATAATAACGTCATCACCAAAAAAGTGCATGCTTTGCTGGAACTGGTGCAGCTTGATTTTCTGCATGACCGTTATCCTGACCAACTGTCCGGCGGTCAACGTCAGCGTATCGCCCTGGCTCGGGCATTAGCGGTAGAACCGTCCGTATTATTACTGGATGAGCCGTTTGGCGCATTGGATGCGAGTGTGCGCAAGGATTTACGGCAATGGCTCAGAAACCTGCATCATGACTTGAACGTCACCAGTATTTTTGTCACCCACGATCAGGAAGAAGCGATGGAAGTGGCCAGCCAGGTTGTCGTGCTGAATCATGGCCGTATCGAACAGCAAGGTTCGCCCAGCGATATTTACGATCATCCGGCCAATGCCTTTGTCTCGCGTTTTATCGGGCAAACCAATATTTTTGATCTGGACGAGCATGATGCCGACTGGCTGCAAACAGCAGGAATACTGAATCCACGAACCGAAGGTAAAATTGCGCATGTCCGCCCTCATGATATCCTCGTTGAGAAATCGAATTCCGGGTATGCAGCATCTGCAACTGTGAAGGACTGGCAACATCTGGGCGCACTGATTCGTCTTGAACTGGTTAAAAACGACAGCAACGGTTCAACTGCACCTGTTTTTGCAGAAATGCCCAATGATCAGTTTAAGCAATTGAAATTGCATAGAGGCGACAAAGTTGACCTGCGCATACGCCAGGCGCACTGGTTTCATTAATTACGGTATTAATCTGAAGGCCATCAGGCAAAATTGCCTGACGCGACCGAGAAGCGGGAAAAGAATCCGTGCCGGTTTTTAAAACAACCCTATAATCCGACACAATAGCATTGGAAAGATCAGATAAGGAACTCCACAAACCATGAATTTGAGCCAGATCGAATTACTTCGCGTACTTCAGGAAACAAATTTAAACCTTTCAAAAGCAGCGGAAAAAATGCACATCGTGCAATCGGCGGTAAGCCGCCAATTGCAACTTTTTGAGGCCGAGTTAGGCTCGCCTTTATTTGAAAGGCAGGGTAAGAAACTGATCGGTTTGACTACACTGGGAATGCGTATCATGGAAGAGGTCGCGACCATCAACAGGGCCAAGACTAATATTCAAAACATAGCCGCCGATTATCTTGACAGTAATCAGGGCATTCTGCATATTGCCACCACCCATACCCAGGCCAAGTATTTTTTGCCGGCGCCGATTCAACGGTTCCGGGAAAAATATCCCGGCGTCAGTATTTATATGGTGCAAGCATCGCCGGAGCAACTGATCGATCAGTTGCATACAGGCAGAGCCGATATTGCCATTTGCACCGAAAAAGTCGATCAGGTGGCTGATCTTGTCATAGCAAATTGCTATGAATGGCATCATGCCCTGGTTGTGCCCCAACACCATCCGCTGAGCACCGGTGAAATTTCTCTTGAACGGCTCGCGGGATTTCCGATTCTCACCTACAGCTTCGGCTATACCGGGCGGTCAAATATTGAAAGCGCCTTTAAAAATACAGGACTGGAACTGGACATCATCCTGGCTGCTGCCGATACTGATGTCATTAAAACTTATGTCCGCTTAGGCATGGGAGTCGGTCTTATTGCCGGGATGGCGTACGACGCACTGACGGATCAGGATTTGGTGGCGCGGGATTTGTCCCACCTGATACCCAGCTCAAGGACCAAGATAGCATATTTAAAACATAATTATTTACCCTTATACAGCCAGCATTTTATTGATGAATTACTGTTGGCCGCCAAGGAAATTCAATGTTGAAGTTGCTGAAGTTAAGATAACTATTGCAGAAATCGCCTTCTCGACTATTTGCAATAGTCATCGAATGCCATCTTGCCAATCGGAATTGGTAATCGAAGTGATGCCTTCAAAATCGACGGCTGTCTGTATAGCCTCGGCATGAGCCCCCAGTACGACGATAACGCGCTCGTGCAAAACTGATTTTGCATTGAGAATCGCATGTTCCAACAAGGAGCGATTGCGCCATTCAAGAATTTGCTTGGGGCTGCCCATGCGGCTGGATGCACCGGCCGCCAGGAGGATAGCGTAAACGTTAGTGATGGATGCATTCATCTGATTCAGAGGCCAGCTTCTGGATTTTAAGTGGGCGCCCAAATTTCAATAGCCCCGTCTTTGTACCAGGCTGTGCAGTTCTGCTGTTCGATACTGGCGTGCGAGATGAAGGGATAACTGTAAGCCGCTTCTACCGTTTTTTCAGCCCCCGCCAGCGCAGTTTTAACATTGCCGTCATCGCGCAAAATATCGACACCCGGCTGCATGGACAGTTCCTTGGCCTTGGTGGCAGCAAAGCCTTTCCAGCTTTGCGCCGCACCCTGCCCTTCATCCCAAACAACTTCCAGCTGTTTACGGGCGCTGAATGCGGTCCAGGTCGAATCGGCTACAATAGCGACACCGGGCAATAAGCCTTTAAGGTTAATTCCGCCCTGGATAATGAAGACATCATATACTCCGGGCAGCGATTTAATTTTATTCACACTGGCGCTCACAACCTTGCCTCCGAATACAGGGCATTTTTCGTATACGGCATACTGCATTCCGGGCCGTTTCACATTTATGCCGAATAAAGGTTTACCGGTCACAATGCCGGGGTTGTCAATACCGCCGATGCGCGTACCGAGCAATTTATAATTCTTCGCATCCTTTAGATGGACGGCCTGACCGATACCACAGCCGAATCTCGTTCCGACCAGATTCAAATAATCCGCACTACCGCAACAAAGGGTGTCAGGCGCAACGTCCACAGTTTTCAGTGAGCCGTTTACTTCGACAGTATATTTACTCATAATTAAAAGTTTTTCTGGTTGTTATAAATTACTTTTACCCAATCATGCACTGATAACTTTTTATTGAGGTCGGCAACCTGCACTTTGCATCATCAAGCATTTGCAAGTGTTGTAATTCCCGATACCGATATCAGAAAAAAGACATTAACTTAAGGTAAAGCAGAAATCTTACCAAGCTGAGCTCAGCGGCTATTTTTGCTTGACTGTACCGTAAGATATTGATTACAAATAATTACCCGTAAATGAGACTCCAGACCAAGTGAACGAGGTCCAACTCTGTTGTTGAAATACAAGCAGTCAATGCTGTTTTATGACCAGCGGCTGCACACAGGGAAGCACAAGATTATTTTCAGAATTTATCGCTTAAATACTTTTCAATTTATCCAAACGTTGAGCTGCAATCAGATATTTAAATTAACAGTTCTTAAAATATTTGAAACACTCTTATTAAGGCGATACCCAAGAATGAAGACGGCTGGACTTTTGTTTATTTTTCAAAGATGGCAAGAATGTAAAAGTCATCACCGGGAAAGCAAACGGACATCATGGAAACACCAATGCCAAGGTTCGTACTGATACCCTTGAGCACCCGTTTTCCTATGCCCTTGCCGATTTTACCTATGGCCGAGACAAAGCGCATCAATGCGCCCTGGACGCGCTCGGTCATGTTCAAATGCAGGCCGATAAAGATTTTAATTTTGACCAGATCGGAAAAAGCACGTTTTAAATCCTGATCCAGTAGCACGCGTTTTTCCGCCAGCTCGATCAGTTCCTTGCGACCGTCAATGGTTTTCAGGTATTCTGAACGCCGTTTCCATTGCCAGGTAGCAAACCATGATGAAGGCGTTAGTGGATCCTGACCCTCTGTTGCAGGCGATTCAACCAGGGCTTTGGCCTATTGTTCTGCACCGGGATCAGAAATCTTGCCGGCGATTCTCAGCACCGTATTCATCGGCGCCGTTAGCGTTTTTAAACGGTTTAGTTCAGCAATAAAATCCTGCCATGTTTTGATCACCCAGTCGGATGTATAATGGGTATTGCCAATACCGCTGCTAATAAACACCAGCATTTCATGGCGATTGGTGAGTCCGACTGCTTCAGTTTATTGACCACATCATCCAGTTTCAGACGCCGGGCACCCAGTATTATGCGAGAAGTATTAAGAGCTTATCCATAAATAATATTAGGCAAATCTTTCCGGTTAATTTTTCGAAGCACTTTGATGGACGCAGCCAGCATCACTAACCCCAGATAGCTTCTGTCCATTTTTTCATACCGCATCACGATTTTCTTGAACCGATTAAACCAGGAATGACAGACTTCTAGGACCCAACGGCGCGGCTTGAAGTCGGGATTTTTGTCTTTCTCCCGCACCTCCTCGCCGCGCGGCCTGATGGGCGGCACATACTACCCTCTCTATGCCGCCATAACACCTCAAAGAGGCCCGCCTCCTGCCCCTACAGAAAGTACCTGTGCAGCGCGCTGGCACTACCCAATTCGGCTTTTGAAAGGGCTTTCCACGGGCAACCCGTCCTGAGCACATAAACCCTCCCTTCAAATACTTTCCCCGCTGCCTGCGGTTTCCTGCCGCCGCCGGCTTTGCGCTTGTAATTCACATTGCCCTCCCTTTGTTTCTTGGGTATTAACGGTTCTACTCGAGCCCAAAACTCATCCGACACTTTCCAGTTTGCCAGTCTTTTCAATTGTTGAGAATATTTTATGAGTTAATTTTTCCAACTATTTCACAATGAACTTAATTTTATTCACTTATTTATGGATGAGCTCTAAGTCTTCAGATATTTTCACCAAAACCAGAGTCGCACATGTAAAAAGCCGGTATCGGAGTTTTCAGCAATAATAACAATAAGCCGATTGAATATAACCACCAGACCGCAGCCTACTCGTTAGGTTTACTGGTCGTTAAATAGGTCGGAACGGTCCGGTAACAATATGGTAAATAGTTATTTTCCAGGAATCATAAAGAACCGGTAATAAAAAGGACGAGACGATATACATGTTGTATAACACCAGGTTTGCCGTAGCCGGAATTTCCCAAGCAATATGCCAAATACCTGAAATTGAACAAATTCGTTTACCACAAAAGGGAACATTGAACGATTCGATATAATGGCTAAATAGAATAAATCGGGTTTTAACTTCATAACAGGCCGGAGCCCATTCAAAAGGATACAAGCGCAGCAATAAGCAAATTGGAGTTATTACAAAGCATGGAAAGTACACTGTCGGGCTGATCCTGGCTCTGAATCTGCTCAGGAATAAAAGACAGGGAGACGGCATTGATAAAAAACGGCTGAAAAGCAATATGAGTATAACCCCAGAAGAGTTGCAATCTGGTTCCCCGGATTATCACATTCGACTATTACTGTTTCTCCGTTATTCGTTCGTTCAGATATAGCCGGCTATCCCGGCAAAAAGGTAAATTTGAGAAAAATAATCGTAAAATATGAAGGAGTCCAGTTCAGAATTGTGATTTTTCTGCTAAATGATTGTATAGAGATTTAGCATTAACATGCCTACTATCCGCTAAAACAGTGTTCGGTTAGAAAGTGCGATTAGTTATGGACTGAGCGTACCGAGTATTGTTATGATTCAAGCCATGGGGCCATCATTCTTGTTCACTATCAAGACTGTCTGGCGGCTAATGGTCCAACGACTCTATGCAATCGTAAGCGTGCGAGAAGTCCACTATGCAATATAAAGATTACTATAAGATTATGGGGCTATCCCGGGATGCAAGTCAGGATGAAGTCAAACGTGCTTATCGTAAACTGGCCCGCAAATACCATCCGGATGTCAGCAAGGAAAAAGATGCCGAGGCCAAATTCAAGGAATTGGGAGAGGCGTATGAAGTCCTTAAAGATCCTGAGAAAAGAGCGGCATATGACCAGCTGGGTAGTAACTGGAAAGCAGGGCAGGATTTCAGGCCGCCTCCGAACTGGAATGAAGGTTTCGAATTCAAGGGCGGCGGTTTCACCAGTGGTAATGCCGGAGCCTTTAGCGATTTTTTTGAACAATTGTTTGGCCGTGCCGGATTCCATACCGGGAATGCCGAGCAATATGGCTTCCATGCGCGTGGAGAAGACAGCCATGCAAAAATTTATATTGATCTGGAAGACAGTTTTCGGGGCGCAACGCGCAATATTACCTTGAGCACGCCCGAAATGAATGCGCAAGGTCAAGTACAGGTTAAGCACAGAAGCCTGAATGTCAAAGTCCCGAAAGGAGTAAAGGCGGGCCAGCATATCAGATTGGCGGGTCAAGGCAGTCCGGGAACGGGTAGCGGCCAGGCGGGCGACCTGTTTCTTGAAATAGCTTTTAACAACCACCCGCTTTACCGCATATCCGAAAAAGATATTTATCTGGATGTTCCCGTCACCCCCTGGGAAGCGGCTCTAGGCGCTAAAATAAAAGTCCCTACGCCGGAAGGCAGTGTCGATCTTAAAATACCGCCAAACTCCAGGCAAGGCAGCAAGCTGCGGTTAGCGGGCCGTGGCTTGCCCGACCGGATACCCGGTGATTTTTACGTCGTGCTGCAAATTGCCCTGCCGCCGGCAAATACTGATAAAGCTAAAGCAATTTACCGGAAAATGCATGAAGACCTTGATTTCAATCCACGTCAGGCTCTGGAGGTTTATCAACGATGAACTCACATGATTTATCATTAGTACATACCGGGACGGTCATTGAAGAGGACAGTCTGACGCTCGGGCAGCTATGTCGTGCTTGCGGCGTCCATGCAGACTGGGTGATCAGCCTTGTTGAGGAAAGTATTATTGAGCCTCAGGGGGAAAATATACGGGTATGGCGTTTTTCAGGAGAGAACCTGGTGCGTGTCCGCGCCGCTCTCAGGCTACAGCGTGATTTGGGAGTCAATTTGGCCGGTATTGCACTGGCGCTGGACCTGATGAAAGAACTCGAATATCTCCGGTCGCAAATGAAAATATCAGGACATATTTAAGATAATCGGCCCATTAATCTTCCGGGATAAAGTAAGCGCTTTAGTCGGTGTCAGGCCAGCCCATGCAGGCTCATTTAATTCGATATTTTAAAATTGCGCGGGATGACTTAATTATCTCGGTTTCCAGTGCTTTAATTTTTTGAGCAAAACTTCAAGTTGGATAGGTACATGAATTGGTATAGAGAAGGCTGTAAGGAGAACGAATCAATGACACAGCAATGCTTATACTTTATTAACTGAAGATTCTGGTAGAGTTTGCCTTAGATTATACAAATCAGCTAATTATTTTTTGTAGTTATACAACCAATGAATGATGGCTTGGGAAATTTTATAGTGTAATTCTTGCCTCACGTAAAGGGGCATTGCTGATTATATGAATAAGTATTTATACTAATTGTTTTTTGGGAAGGGAAAATAGTTTAATAACCCGGCCTGGTTTCTAGCCAGCTCTACTTGAATGACATCAAACTTAATCCATAAAGGTGTTTAACATGAGTGCAACGATCAGAAAAATGAAAAAAACGATAAGTCCGGATACTGAAGCCGTCGCCACTACTATATGTCTTCCAGATCGTGATGCCAGAATTGCCGAAATTGCTTATCACAAAGCTGAATGCAGAGGCTTCGAGCAGGGTCATGAAGTTGAAGACTGGCTTGAAGCGGAACGCGAATTTATGTTGTAACGGCAAAAAAACAGCTAATGCACTTCTGTCAACAGGTATGTTATGAAGTTGAGTTTATGATTTTTACTTGAACAGGAGAGGATTATGAACAAAAGCGAAGAAAAAACAAAAAATACAGAAGTCATGCCGCGCCAATCATCCGGGGGTGTTTTTTCATTTGATGAATTTGATAACTTCTTTGATGATTTTCTCTCACGCAGATGGCCTAGGCTACTTGAACGGAGTTTTTCAACCGGACTGGAAGGAGGATTTCCCAAAGTCGACATTATTGATCATGATAATGAAATAGAGGTTCACGCTGCCCTGCCCGGCATTAAAAAAGAAGATCTGGATGTATCGATTAACAATCAGACCCTGACCATTCATACCACCAGCAAGGAAGAAAAAAAGGAAGAAGGGAAATATTATCGCCGCGAGATTACCTGCGGTGAATTTCAGCGCTCCGTGTCATTGCCTGATAATGTCGACAGTGAAAATGCAAAAGCCTCTTTCAAAGACGGAATATTGACGGTGACTCTTCCAAAAACAGAAAAGAGTAAACGCAAAACCATCGAGATCCATTAGTTCTACATGCCTGTGGCTTGTTTTCATACGGTATTAATCATGGATGATTAATACCTGTGATAATAAATTAGTAACCCCATATTTATTGAAGCCGTCAATTTGATCCGCGAAGAGGTCAAAAGTCAGATTATTGATGATGCCGTCATATTAGCCGTTATATTGGAATACAGACTCCTGTGATTTTAAGTTGAATAGCAGGATCAAAAGATATGAAGATCAAACCGGACCTCAGCACCGTTCCGCTTGAACTGGACAAATCAGACATCAGTCAAATACGGCAAAAATGAAATGCCTGCTATAATCGAGGCCGGTAGTTTCTGCGGCAAGCACAAACAAACTCCATCCAGAGGCGATTATAATCGCTCGCATCTATTCCGGTTTAATTAAATGGATTGATACTTATGACTAACAAATCGAAATTACGCTGGGGCATTTTAGGCGCGGCGCGTGTCAATGAGCGTTTGTTGCCTGCTATTGTCGAAGCGTCGAACGCAAACCTGGTTGCCATTGCCAGCCGTCGCCCCGGAGCTGCCGCTCAAACGCTGGCGCAATACGCTCCGCATCAGCAGCATGTCCAAACCTATGACAATCTGGACGCCTTGCTGGACAATGCTGAAGTTGAAGCCGTGTACCTGCCTCTTGCCAATCATGAACATGCCGAATGGACGATTCGCGCCATTGAACACGGCAAACATGTGCTGTGCGAAAAACCGATGGCATTGACTGCCGCTGATATCGATGCTATTAAAGCCGCCGCGAGTCAGCATAAAGTAACGGTTATGGAAGGTTTTATGTATCGCTTTCACCCTCAGCACGCGCGCGTAAAGGAATTGATTCGTCTCGGAACAATCGGTGATATACGTTCAGTGCGCGCCAGCTATTCTTTCATGATGCGTCCGGCGCGGATTTATCGTCTTGCCGAAAGTGTCGAACGCGGCGGCGGCGCCATGTGGGATATCGGTTGTTATGCCATTCATTCAGCACGAATGTTTTTCGACCAGGCGCCTGTCGCTGTAACGGCTTTGTCCCGATATGTCGAGAGCGGCGCTGACGTTGCGACCAGCGGCATTATTGATTTCGGTGAAGGCAAATTTGCACATTTCGATTTCAGCTTTGAGCGGGCAAGGCGCTGTGAATACGAAATTACAGGCACTAAAGGCGGCATTACCTGTCATGCCGTGTGGCAACTGCCCGGCGATATTCCAGTAATTTCCTGGTGGACTGAAGACGGACGGCTATGTGAAGAGCGTTTGCCGGCGGACGACCACTTCCGGCTGGAGATCGAACATTTTAGTGATTGCGTCTTAAACGGCAAGACGCCCGCACTGTCTCTGGATGATGCGAAAGCAAACTGCCAGGTTATCGTTGCCGCCTTACAGTCAGCAGCGACCGGTCAACGCGTAAAGCCGGGATAGTAAGATTTTTAATCGTTTTTATGGAGTTTACCAATGTCAGATTTTAAAAGATACCACTGCCTGGAATGCGAGCATATTTATGATGAAGCAATAGGAGACATTGATAGTGGTATTGCACCGGGAACCCGATGGGAAGATATTCCCGACGACTGGTCCTGCCCGATATGCGGGGCTCCAAAAAGCTTTTTCAAATTGATGAAATAGCATTCTGGTTAGCTATGAGACCTCGAACCCATGGAAACCAAGCCTGTTTGCGGCAAATTCATGGCCTTTTATGAGTTAATGACAATGGCTAATCCAATACGCTTAGTGTCTGCTGCTTGGAAGCCTTGCATAAGAACTGCACCTTAAGGAAACATAAAGCTACCGAGTGTTATAGTTAACAAGTGTTTTTATTTTCCACCTTTGCAACGCGAACCGCTACCGATGGTTATCGCCGTAGCAATGGGCTGGCATTGGAGAATTAAAGCTGGAGAATTTCTTATCGGGAACCCGGCTTGAATAGCTGGAGTGTTTGTCTTGAGCGCTCCGTATATTCATTGATGGATATTGTAAAGCCACCGGTAATTGAGGATAGACAACAATGATTATGATGGAAAATACTGAAGCCGAGCCGTTGTATATAGTCTTGATCAGCATCCATGGCCTGATCCGTGGACATAATCTGGAATTGGGGCGCGATGCGGATACCGGCGGCCAAACCAAATATGTGGTTGAACTGGCTAAAGCCCTGGCAAAACAGCCGAATGTCGCACGCGTGGATTTGGTAACTCGCCGGATTATTGACAGCGAAGTCGACAACGATTACGCTGAGCCGGTGGAATCGCTGGCAGAAAATGCACAAATAGTCCGCGTCGAAGCGGGCCCGGAAGGATATATTCGCAAAGAGGAACTATGGGACCATCTGGATAGTTTCGCCGATAATTTACTGACTTGGCTGCATAGTCAACCGCTCTTGCCGGATATCCTGCACAGTCATTATGCCGACGCCGGCTATGTGGGCGTGCGCCTGTCACATAGAACGGGCTTGCCGTTGGTCCATACCGGCCATTCACTGGGGCGCGATAAACGTCGCAGGCTGTTGGCCATGGGATTGCCGATGGAGGATATCGAGCGACGCTATCATATATCACGCCGCATAGACGCCGAAGAAGACACGCTGAACAATGCCGATGTGGTTGTTACCAGTACCCGCAATGAAATTGAAGAGCAATACGAGCTCTACGATTGCTACACGCCGGACAAGATGGCAATCGTGCCACCGGGAACCAATCTTGAAATGTTTCATCCGCCGGCCTCTACGGGCGAAGCTGTTGCCTTTGCAAAGATCCTTGAGAAGTTTCTGCATGAACCTGATAAACCGATGATATTGGCGCTATCCAGGGCCGACGAACGGAAGAATATCGTGGGACTTATGGAAGCTTACGGAGAATCACCGCGTTTGCAAGAGTTGGCTAATCTGGTGATCATCGCCGGCAATCGTGATGATATCAGAGAGATGAGCGATGGCCCGCAAGGCGTTTTGACCGAGTTGCTGCTGGTTAGCGATTATTATGATCTTTATGGCCGGGTCGCATTGCCGAAACATCATTCATCAGAAGAAGTAGCCGGCATTTATCGCCTTGCGGCGATGTCCCGAGGCGTTTTCATTAATCCGGCACTGACCGAACCATTTGGTTTGACTTTGCTGGAAGCGGCGGCCAGCGGTCTGCCGCTGGTCGCTACCGAAAACGGCGGTCCGGTGGATATCATCGGTAATTGCCATAACGGTTTGCTGGTCGACCCGCTGGATAAACCGGCGATTGCAGAGGCCTTGTTAGCTATCCTCGAAAATCCGGAACTTTGGCAGGAGTTTTCCGCTAATGGATTACAAAATGTTGCCCGGTATTATTCCTGGGAGGCCCACGCACAAGCCTATTTGCGAAAAATTGAGAGCTTGCCTCTTCACGCAGAGCATCTCCCGAAAACTCCGCCAGTCGCCAAACCCGGCCAATACAGGAAGCACGCCATTTTTACTTCTATCGATCATACCCTGCTTGGCGATGCCGAAGGACTGGAGCAATTCGTACAATTTATTCGTAAAAAACGTAAAAAACTTCTATTCGGCATCGCGACTGGGCAACGGCTGGATTCAGCACTGACAGTTTTAAAAAAATACCGCATTCCCATGCCGGATATTTTAATTACCAGTCTCGGCACTGAAATATATTACGCCCCGCAACTGATAGCCGACATCGCCTGGACTTATCATATCGATCATTTATGGACGCCGCACGCGCTGCGCCGCATTATCGGCGAGCTGCCGGGCTTGAGGCCTCAAGCCAAAAGCGAGCAGAGCCGGTTTAAAATTTCTTATCATTATGATAGCAATACTGCACCGCCGATGGAAGAAGTCATGACTCTACTGCGTCAGCAAGAATTGTCGGCTAATCCGATATTCTCGTTCGGGCAATTTTTCGATATTGTCCCGGCCAGGGCTTCCAAAGGCCACGCCTTACGTTATATTGCCAATCAATGGAACATTCCCCTGGAACGCATTTTGGTCACGGGAGGTTCCGGATGCGACGAAGATATGCTGCGCGGCAATACGCTTGGCGTTGTCGTCGCCAATCGCCACTGCCAAGAATTATCGGTGCTTGGCGATACGCAACAAGTCTATTTTGCCGAACAGCCGCATGCCTGGGGTATATTGGAAGCTATTGAACACTATAATTTTCTCAATCTGTAGCGAAGCGTACAGTCCATGCCGAAGCCTATCCTGATTTGCACCGATCTAGACTGCACACTGTTGCCGAACGGCAGACAACCCGAATCTCAGGGAGTGAGAAAATATTTTTTCCGTCTGGTTTCGCGCCCGGAGGTGACGCTGGCTTATGTCAGCGGCCGGCATCGCGAATTGGTCGAAGAGGCTATCCGGGAATACCAGTTGCCGTTGCCCGATTGGGTTATCGGCGATGTCGGCACGACTATTTATCAGGTAAATGCCGAGGAATGGCTGCCTCTGTCCGAATGGGAACAGGATATTGCGACCGATTGGAGAGGATTGACGTCGAATGATTTACGTCCTTTGTTTACGGATTTGCCTTCTTTGCAATTACAGGAAGAAAGCAAACAAAACCGCTACAAACTCAGCTATTATGTGCCGTTGCAGAAAGACATCGACGCCCTGCAACGAGAAATATTGCGGCGTCTTGAAGCATTAAAGGTGGCGGCCAGCCTTATCTATAGTATTGACGAAGCAGAATCGACAGGCCTACTTGATGTGTTGCCCGCACGCGCCACTAAACTACATGCCGTGGAATTTTTAATGCGATCTCAGGACTTTAATTACACCAATACTGTTTTCGCCGGCGATAGCGGCAATGATTTGCCCGTGCTTGCCAGCGCGATTCAATCCGTCCTGGTCGCCAACGCCAGCCATGAAACCGTCGAGCAAGCCAAAACCCAAAGCCTGCAGCAGGGAACAATATCGGCATTGTATCTGGCTCAAGGCGGTTTCCTGGGCATGAACGGTAATTACAGCGCGGGTATTATCGAAGGTATCGCCCACTTTCACCCTGATACCCGGCTTTGGATGGAAGAAGACAATGAGCAATAAACCCCTTATCCATATTTTCGGCGAAGTGCTGTTCGACCATTTTCCCGACGGCAGCCGCATCCTGGGAGGCGCTCCATTTAATGTTGCCTGGCATTTACAGGCATTCGGGCTAGCGCCCCGTTTCATCAGCCGAATAGGCGACGATCCTTCAGGACATGAAATCGTCGCATTAATGGATTGCTGGGGCATGAGCCGGGAAGCTTTACAGACAGACTGCGAGCATCCTACCGGCAGCGTCCGGGTGCTGATCCGGGGCGGCGAACCGCATTATGAAATCGTCGACGGTTGCGCTTACGATTTTATCGACGGGAAAGTACTCGAGGAAAAAAACACCGGCGGCATTTTGTATCATGGCTCACTGGCGGTCAGAAACCCGGTTGCGCGCGAAGCGCTGCAAATAGCTAAAGCCCGGCATCAAGGCAAAATTTTTGTTGATGTCAATTTGCGCCCGCCCTGGTGGCAACCTGAAACATTGCTGCCGTTGCTGCACGATGCCGACTGGGTTAAACTCAATGAAGCCGAGCTGGCCGAATTATGCCCTGGAGATGCTGATCTGGAAACCGCCATGCAATCGTTTTGCGCGCAGTTCAATCTGGAGACATTGGTGGTAACCCGTGGCGAAAAAGGCGCTGTCGCTTGCGATAACCGGAAACATTTCGTTGCCATCGAACCGCCTGCAAGCACTACGGTAGTCGATACAGTGGGCGCGGGCGATGCTTTCGCCGCGTTGTTGCTGCTGGGATTGAACAAAAAATGGTCTTTGGAAGTAACTCTGGAACAGGCTCAAGCCTTTGCATCCGCAATGGTCGGCAGACGCGGCGCCACAGTTGTGGATAAGGAGTTTTATCGCGAATTTAGCGATTTATGGCGATGACCGCTCGCTTCATATGCTGCCCATGAACGGCAAGCTTAAATCCATACTGTGCCGCGGCTAAAGAGTCGGCGTCCTTCCTCAACCATCAGGATAATACGATGTACGAACAAGTTTCCCATTCTCTGTTGAATGCCATTCTGGATGATCTAAAACCGGAAATCAGAAGACAGGATTTACGGCATTTTTATACCCGCTTGGGCGCTAATTTTTACGCCATTTATTCGTTATTTTCCACCCTCTACGGACACCGCGACGATTTTAAACCGCAAATGCTGCGCCTGGTGGAAACAATGGCCAAAGGCTATATCAACCGTTCCATAGAGCTGGAGCGCATCGATATCCAGCGCGAGCTGGATCATAATTGGTTTTTGTCGCAAAAATGGGTCGGTTTGGCGCTTTATACCAATGGTTTTGCGGAAAACCTGGCTGATTTGGCCAACAAAACGCCCTATTTCCAGGAACTGGGCATCAATATGGTGCATATTATGCCGATTTTGATGTGCCCCACAGGTAAAAGCGACGGCGGCTATGCGATCAGCGATTTCCGCCAAATCGATGATAGACTTGGGGACATGAATGATTTAAGACAGGTTGCCGCGGAGTTCAGAAAACGCGATATCCTGCTGGTCCTGGACATCGTCCTCAATCATACTTCCGATGAGCATGAATGGGCCAAAAAAGCAGTCATAGGAGAGCGCCGCTACCAGAATTACTACTTTATATTCGATAATCGGGAAATTCCCGATATGTTCGAACAGAGCATGCCTGATATTTTCCCCGAAACCGATCCGGGTAATTTCACTTGGAATGCAGACATGCAAAAATGGGTAATGACCGTCTTCCACGATTACCAGTGGGATTTAAATTACAGCAATCCTGAAGTTTTCATCGAAATGCTTGACATCATTCTGTTTTGGGCGAATCAGGGCGTCGATGTATTACGCCTTGACGCGGTCGCTTTTCTTTGGAAAAAAATAGGGACTTCCTGCCAGAACGAACGCAATGCGCATCTGATTCTCCAGTTGATGAAAGACTGCTGTCAGGTGACCGCGCCAGGCGTGTTGTTTATCGCCGAGGCGATTGTCGCGCCGGTTGAAGTCATCAAATATTTCGGCGAAGATGCAATTATCGCCAAGGAATGCGAAATCGCTTATAACGCCACTTTAATGGCCTTATTATGGGACAGCATCGCCACTAAAAATGCCAAGTTACTTTATCAGGGAATAAAGAGTCTGCCCGCCAAACTGGAAAGAGCAACCTGGCTCAACTATGTGCGCTGCCACGACGACATCGGCTTCGGCTTCGATGATAACGATATTCGTGCAGCAGGTTACGAACCCACCGCGCATCGAAAATTTCTGGTTGACTATTTCAGCGGTCAATTCGCAGAATCTCCGGCCAGAGGCATGGTATTTATGCGAGACGAAAAAACAGGAGATGCCCGTATTTGCGGCTCGCTGGCTTCCCTGGCGGGACTGGAGTCCTCTCTGGAAAGCGGCGATGCGGCACTGATTTCATCCGCCATCGATAAAGTCTTATTACTGCACAGTCTGATTTTGTCTTTCGGCGGTATTCCGCTGCTCTACAATGGCGATGCCCTCTGCGTTCTCAACGATTACGTTTATCACGATGACCCCGGTAAAAGCAACGATAACCGTTGGATACACCGGCCTAAAATCAACTGGGAGCGAGCCGAGCTCAGGAAAAAACAGGGCACGGTGGAATACAACTTATTCAATGCCTTAAAAAAAATGATCGCCATCCGCAAGGAAACATCTGCATTTGCCGACTTTAATAACCGCGAATTGCTGGACGTTAATAATGAGCACTTGCTCTGTTTTATCCGTTTCAATCATTTGCGTCCGTCGGAGCGCGTCTTGGTGGTCGCCAATTTCGATGCTAACCCCCAGTATCTCGATCTGGAGGTCATCAGCGGCAAAGGTATTACCCTTTACGCCCATTTCATCGATTTATACAGCGGCAGGAGTCCGACCCAGTATGACCGACGGCTCGTCTTGCAGGCTTATCAATTCTATTGGTTAACTGAAATTTAAAGTGCGGGAAAGCACAGGGTAAACAAAAATTTGACCCCCTCCGAATTATGTAAAATTAAATAGACTTTTTATTCTGGAATTTTTTATGCTCCTTTACCTTTATGACATTTAAAACCATTTTTTATATTATTTTTATGGCACTCAGCACTATGAACCAGGCAAACTCAGCATCGGAAAAAAAACTGCCGCCCTGCCGGGATAGTCCTAACTGCGTATCCAGTCAGGCGGAAGATAACAAGCATTTTATTGAGCCTTTTAAAATCAGCGGCGGCCCTGACGCAGCCTGGAAAGCATTAAAAAGAGCCATCGACAATCATAGCCGCATGGTTATTACTCATGAAAGTGCTGATTCACTTCACGCCGAAGCGACCAGCCTGGTTTTTGGCTTTGTTGATGATATTAACGCCATACTTGATCCCGACACGAACCTGATCCATATCCGCTCTGCTTCGCGTACGGGTCACAGCGACTTCGGGGTTAATCGCAAACGTATAGAAGCGCTACGCTCACAATTGCAAAAAGAGCACGTGATAGACTAAGTATTCGATACCCAAAAATCGGCTTTATGATTACGGAAATGAGCTGGCTGAGGTCTGCCAAAATCAGGGATAATATTACACATTTTGCCCGATGTGTTGCTTATCGAACCTGAACTGGCAATTAAAAGCGACCAGACACCTTTTAAAGTTTTTACCGCGTTTTATAACACTGCCAGACAATTCCGATCGCCTTGCCGCGGGCCTTAACGAGTAAGAATTTTTTATCTCCAGCTTCTGATTCTACAGCCGATCAGCTTGGCTTATCATTGGAAAAACCAAAACAGATTGTCATTCAAGGGGGGAGGCAAAGCGCCCCCGCCCATTATTGACTATGCTCATGAGAGTCGAATAGCCAAACAGTGGTTTAAGGAAGCATATCATCATGACACGGATAATTTTCATGATGATAACTGTTGCCAAATTGATCGCTTTCGTTACCAATTAACTAAAAAACAACAACTGAAAGGCTCCGCTGAATAAGAAAAGCTTTAACTTGCTCAAGCTCCAATGTCCAACCCGTGCTCGGACGTTCAGAGACTGTCATTTGTCCGGCCGTTAGGGCTAATAATATCTATAGAGTTGTTATAATGTCCAGAATCTGTATTAGCTGCAAACCTCGACTGACTGCCGCTCAGACCGATAAATAGCTTTTATATTTCCCCGGTTTTTTGTATTATCAGAATATTGCTAGGTGTATACTCCATAACATCATAACTATAATAATTCAGCAAACGTGAGGAAGCCCAATGACTGAAAAGATGGCAAGTAAGTATCTTACTAACCTTGAGAAATATTTTGCTAAAGATAATCCCGTCTTGCTAAAAGCCTCAAAAATTTTCCATGACCTCGATCAGGTTGAATATGATCTGGGGCTTATTGAAATGGATGAAACGACAGCCTGTAATAACTCATGGTGGCCAATAATCAGCCTGATCGGAGGTAACTCAACCGCCAAATCAAGATTCGTTAACAGCTATTTGGGTACGCAACAGTCGCTTTCCGGCATCCAGGCATCAAGCCATAAATTTACTGTGCTGTTACATAACACCCAGTCTGCCAACTCGGTGACTTTGCCCGGTACAGCCCTTGACGTGGACTCCCGCTATCCTTTTTACCAGATGAGTAAAAGAATTGAACAGCAGCAAAAAGGCGAAGGGAATCGTATCAATTCTTATCTGGAATTAAAAACCATCAACAGCGAGCATCTAAAAGGCAAATTATTCATTGATTCTCCTAATATGAGCGCTTTGCCGGCAGATCCGGTTTCCACTTTGCTGATAAAACATATTATCGAAAACTCTGATCTGGTTCTGGTTTTTACCGATGTGTTTGAATCAGAAGCACCGATGCTGGACGATTTAATATTGAATATCGCCATGCATCAGGATTCCAACAAGTTCGTTTATCTGATAGATGAACCTATAGCCATCTTGAATCCCGCCAAAACTCACGAGATCATTTCTTCGTGGCAAAGAAAGCTGTCCGCGCTGGGCTTGAACACCGGACAGTTTTTCATCCTGCCTAATCAGCAAATCAATATTAATCCTCAAAATCAACCTGATCAACCCCACTTTGCCGAAATAGACCAGCGCATTGCCAATGTGGCGCATGACCGAAACTACCGGGTTCTGGACTTTTTGGAAAAAAGCATACGTCAAATTGATAATGTGGTAATGCCGGAGGTAAAAAAAGGCATCGTGTTATGGAAAGAGCGGGTCAATATATCCACCCTGATTGTGCTTGCGTTTATTGCTATTCTTCTTGTTTTTGCCGAAATTCAAATAGGCGTTTTGGATCTTTTACTTGACCCCATCATCGGGCCGGTATTCATTATTGTCCTGGTGGCTATTGTGGTGCCTATACACCTGCTGATCAGCAAGCTGCACGCCAAGCTAATCGTCAACAAACTGAACGAGCGGCAAAAAGAGCTGCACTTAATGGAAAATCTGGGCAGTTTCTTTGAAAAAAATCTGACTTTTGCGCGGATGATACTGCCGATAGGCGAACCCGTCGGCTGGAATAAAAAAACTAAAGCCCGTTTAGCCCAGTTATCTCAAAATACCAAAGAACTTGTTCAGGCATTGAATGACAGCTTCAGTACCTACCAGGAACAACCCTATGAAAACTCTTCAGACCGCCTGCAATTATAAATACAAACGACAGACATAAAGAATTTATAGTTAATTAAACCTGCATGAATCGCCTCTGATTACTCATGTCAATAATAAATATTTTCAGGCAATATTTACCTTTGTGCTGGTTCAAACAACACCCGTTTGAGTTAACAAGATCAATCAATTTCCTCAGACTCAACCTGTTGTTTTACTTTATTGTTGAGTATGTCTTGCAGGCCAATATGACGGATGATCCTTTCGAATCATTTCTTGAAGTCAGCATAGAAACGACACTGACTCTGATGTTTATAGGCTTATTGCTGTTTTTAAACAGAGCCTTGTACGCATTTGTACAAGTCACTACAGCCATCATACTCTGCGCAAATATAATTTCTCTTTTTATTTTCCCTGTATTAGTCTGGCTAACTATTACTGAAGATATCTTAAGCTATTACTTTCTCGGTCTGCTTTTCCTGTGGGACTTTTTGATAGTGGCTTATATCTTAAGAAAGGCGCTCTCTATCAATATTCCTGCCAGCTTAGCCTTATCGTTATTTTACTTTATTGCAACTTATCTGGGTGCTTTTGCACTGGGACAATTGATATAAGACAGCAAGGCTATTCATTGAGATATAGAGTAATCAAAGCTTGCAATTGATCTTTATCCAATTGCTGATTATCGACTTTAAGATAGGCTACCGCTTCATCGTACCGCAGGGTAACTTCTTCTACGCCGGCGATTTTCAACATCCCTGCAACAAATTCGTTGGCGTTCTGCTCACTAAGATTTTCCAACGAAATAAGCAAATTAGCCCAATACCGTGGCGGCTTCATACTGAAGGACATCAAAAGCCAGCTTAACGCCGCCGCCGCGCAAAATAAAAATACTCCGGCTGCGCCGAATTGGCCATAACACCAGCCGCCCACTCCACCGCCGATACCGGCGCCCAGGAACTGGCAGGTAGAATAAATTCCCATTGCCGTACCTCTTAAATCTCCCGGTGCAGTCTTGGAGATCAAGGAAGGCAAGGTGGCTTCCAGCAAATTGAATCCGGTGAAAAACAACCAGAGAAAGCCGATTATTCCGGGCAAACTATGATTAAATTGCATCAAACCCAGATCAGCCAAAACCAGCGCGGCAACAGCCCCGATAAAAACCGGTTTCATCTTGCGTTTTTTTTCTGCCAGGATAACAAACGGAATAATGGCAACCATCGAAATAATAAAGACCGGCAAATAAACCTTCCAGTGCTCGGGCGGCAATAAACCGGCGTCGCGCATCAGCAAGGGCACGACCACAAAACTGGCGGTTAAAATGGCATGCAGTATGAAAATCCCGTAATCAAGCCTTAATAATTCCCTGCTTTTCAATATATTGAAAAATTGTCCGGGAACAAGTTCTGCATCACGGTGTTTTTTATATTGTTGCGGATCGGGTACTTTATATTTAACGACCCAGATAGCTATCAAGGATAGCGCTGCAATCAGCCAGAATATCCCATGTACGCCGATGAGGCCGGCAATCACAGGACCTGCTGTAATCGCAACGCCGAAAGACACGCCGATACTGAGACCAATCAGCGCCATGGCTTTAGTGCGATGCACCTCCTGAGTCAAATCCGCTACCAAAGCCATAATGGGGGCGGCTATTGCGCCCGAGCCCTGTATGGCCCTCCCAAGTAAAACTCCGTAAATACTGTTTGAAACAGCGGCAACGACACTGCCAATCAAAAACAGCATTAGACCGATAATAATGATTTTCTTCCGACCTATCCGGTCTGACATCAAGCCAAAAGGGATTTGTAATATCGCCTGACTGATGCCGTAGATACCAATCGCCATCCCGATTAATGACGGTGTTGAGCCTTCCAGTTGTTCGGCAAATAATGACAATACCGGCAAAATCAGGAACAGGCCGAGCATACGCAAGGCATATATACTTGCCAGCGACCAGGTAGCGCGTTTTTCCGATAAGGTCATCGGACTGGTAATATCTTGCATTTTTGTCAAAACCGCTTACTCCTTTGCATCCTATATTTTAAAAAATAAACCTGGCGTTAAATATTCTAACACTTGAGCCATAACTCATAGCGAAACGGGGGTTATCTGTCAAGATTTGAAAGCGTTCGAAAAACAGGCAGAGACACATAAATTGCTGAAAGACTGCAATAGCGTTCTAATAATGCGGAGGAACCTCTTCGACATTTTCAGCACTTCCACTGCTTTCGGCAGACAGGCTTTTAATGCGCTCATTAAGTAATGTGCAGGTTGCTTCCAGGCGATCAATTTGTAATTGCTGCCGGCTCACGATCTTGTTCAATGTTTGCAGCAAGTCTTCCTGATAAGCTGTTTTTATTTCCAGCTCAATTATTCGATCATCATTCATAAAGCGGCTTAGATAACTTTTAAAAACTGTTGCTGTTGTTTTTGCGCCAGATATTTGTCGAATACCCGGCCTATCGAAGTAATGCCAAGACCGATAAGATCACAATCCGAATGCGTTGAATAACCCTGGAAGTTTCGAAGCATTTTGCCTTCCCGTTGGGCAACAGCCAGTTCATCATCAGGTTTTGCGAAATGATCCATACCAATATAGATTTAGCCTGCCGCTGTCAGCTTATGACCAACCATTTGCAGGATATCCAGCTTAATGTCGGCGCTTGGCCTATCGGCATCGTTGATCTGCCGCTGGGTTTTAAATCTTGCCGGCATGTGGGCATAATTGAAAATCGAAAGACGGTCAGGCGCTGCCGCCAGTATTTTACCGAGGGTATTCGAAAAAGTCTCTACATACAGATTAACCAGGTAAGGTTCTGCATGTTTGCGGTTTTTTGTGATAATTTTATTGCAGGCGCAATAAAAGCAGACGGTATCGCAAAAAAGAATATGAAAATACAGCGATAAAAGTCCGCCTGCGGCATTGGATTCCGCGATATGCTCGCGATATTCCTTATCGCCAAAATCTTCGTGCATTTCAAGAGCTGTCGGGTATGAGGTGTAACGCGGGCCCGCCTTATCATAACGATTGATAATATCCAGGTCGAATCTGATCGATTGATCCATCATTTCACTTGCTCGTTAATAATAATCTTGTGGTTGCCTTTATCATCCAAAGCGACCTGGTCAATAACACCGATCAAGTCGCCCGGTTGCGAAATCGCATTGCCTGACCTGGAAATACGCGCCAGTAATTTAACAGTAGCAAAATTTGACAATTTCATGTTCGGCATCATCGCCATCGCATCATTCAAGCTGACGGTTAACGGCAAGTCGGAGACTTGTTTGCGAACAATGGCCAAAGGCATTTTAGGCCCGGATAGCGCTTGCGCATAAATAAAAACGGTATCACCCGGACTGGCCGATTTTTGCAATTCCGGCGCCAGACTGACTTGCACATCAATAGCAGTATCAGAAACCATAGTCGGCTGAGTCGCTTCAGACTGAGTAGCCTCGCTATCAACTTTAGCCAGTAAGCCTTGTAATTCTTGCTGGGCCTTGGATCCCGGCGGCAGCAAAGCGTCGAGCTTTTTCCATAACTTTCTGGTTGAAGCAATGTCGCCTTGCTGGGCTTTTGCCATGCCGGCTAACCATAAAGCGTTCATATTGTCAGGTTCCAGTGCCAAGGCTTTGAATATCAATTCCGAAGGTTTACCGGCCAGATTTTTATCACTGGCATAAGCCATGGCATCCGCATAAAGCAGCATGACTTCAACCTGATTGCCGAGTAAACGATAGGCATGGGCAAAAGCATCGGCGGCTTTGGAATATTGTTCCAGAACTTTATAAGAACGGCCCAGCATTAACCATCCTTGAGCGTCGTCGGGGTTGTTTTTCATCTTTTCGGCCAAGCCCGCAACCA
This sequence comes from Methylococcales bacterium, assembly GCA_028715725.1. Taxonomy (GTDB): domain Bacteria; phylum Pseudomonadota; class Gammaproteobacteria; order Methylococcales; family Methylomonadaceae; genus JAGXGJ01. Next base: position 71,378 of record JAQURG010000007.1, on the reverse strand, counting down.
TTTTATTGATTTCCGCAAGCTTGAGTGCATCCGGATTTGCTGCCATTTCGGCGCTGTGGCTGATGGCTTGATAATTGCCCAGGCTCAGATAAAGCGAGGCCGCCAGTAAAGGAATGCCTAAAACCAGCACATAAACTATCCACCTGCCTCGACTTTGAGCCGGGGTTGCCTGGCTTTTTATATCGAGATCATCACTTAACGCCTGTTCAAGATCGGCCAGCTGTTCCTCATACTGTGTCTGGCTCAGTCCGCCTGAGCGTCTGTTTTCTTTGAGCTCCGCCAGCCGATGCTGCGCAATCAGTATATTCCTCTGGTCAAGGTCGGCAGCTTGAATCGCTTGCTTGCGCCATAATGGGGGCAGGATAAGCAGAAAAGCGCTTAATATCAGGACACTGACAATCAGCAAAAATAGCATATTCAAGAGGGATCACCTTTTTCTAACAAACTACGGATCTTTTTCTGCTTTTCAGCATCGGTTTCCAAGGCTCCGGTCTGGGAGCGCAGATTGGCGGCGGCTTTTTTCCGCCGAATAAACAAAAACACTGTGATTAAGCCTGTTAATAAAAAAATAACCGGAGCTATCCACAAAATACTGGTTTTTCCCTTAAAAGCGGGTTTATATAAAACAAAATCACCGTAACGATCCGTCATAAACTGGACAATCTCTTGCCTGGACTTTCCCTGTAGCAGCATCTCATAGACTTGTCTGCGTAAATCCGCCGCCAGGTCGGCATTGGAATCGGCTATGGTCTGGTTTTGGCACACAAGGCAACGTAATTCCTTGGTCAAAGTCTCGTAGGTTTCCTGTTGCTTGGGATCAGGCAACTGCCGATAGTCGAGCGCATAACTGCTACAGGACAACAGGAGCAGAAAAATAAACAAAAAACGCTTCATAAAGATTCAGCCTGTAATTTAGCAATTAAAGGAAGGAAAGTTTGCTGCACGTCTTCAGCCGTAACAGGACCGGTATGTTTATAACGAATCACGCCTTTTTTATCGATGACGAAGGTTTCCGGCACGCCATAAACGCCATAATCTATACCGATACGCCCATCCTGATCCATGATGCTGACGTTATAAGGATTACCCAAGGTATCCAGCCAGTTTTTGGCGGCGCCCGGCTCATCCTTGTAATTCAAACCTACAATCATCACAGCGTTCTGCTGAGCCAATTGATTAAGTATCGGATGCTCTGCGCGGCAAGACACGCACCATGAGGCCCAGACATTAAACAGCCAGACCTGACCTTTTAAATCGGCCGGCGTTAATTTTTCTTCGGGTGCGTTGAGTTTGGGAGCGGAAAATTCGGGGGCTGATTTATTAATAAAAGGCGAAGGGATTTCACCGGGTTTAAGATTTAAACCCACCGCCAGAAACACCGCCATGATGATGAATAATAGTAAGGGAATGATGTATTTAAGCATTAGGTAATCTTCTCAACACAATCTTTTGATAATGATTTACTATCGGCATTGTATTCATTCCTGTTCCTGCGTGTAATCTAAACTGTTTTCGCGATCCGGTAACGCCTGTCACAAGCCGAGCACATACCGCCTGCCGCCATGAATACCGCACCCAGCCATATCCAGCGGATGAATGATTTGTAATAAATACGCAGACTCCACGCACCCTGATCGCCCAAAGGCTCTCCGATGGCGACAAATAAATCCCTGAACAAGCCGGCATCAATCGCCGCTTCGGTCATCGGCATTTTTTGCACCTGATAAACGCGTTTTTGGGGTTCAAGTCTGGCGACCTGCTCGCCCTCGTGACTCACGGTTACAAACGCCTGTTCAGCCACATAGTTAGGCCCTTGCGTTTGCTTTACGCCATGAAACTCAAAAATATAGCCGGACATATCCAGCTTATCGCTGGGCGCCATGCGTACGTCTTTTTCAACACTATACACCGATGTCAAGGTAATGCCGGTCACAAATACCGCAATACCCAAATGCGCCAAAGTCATGCCGTAAAATCCTGCGGGTATTGTTTGAAGCCTCTGCCATGAAAATCCTTTGGGCCCTATGCGGTCAATAAAAGACAGCACAGTAATAGCCACTGTCCATAATGCCAAGGTTAAGCCTAAAACCGCACCCCATGAATAAAACGGCATCAGCAGGGGAAACAACAAGCCGCCGGCGATGCAAGCGGCAATAATCGAGCGCACCCGCAATGCCAGTTCTTTAATGGAATCTTTTTTCCAGCGCAACAACATGCCAAGACCCACGGCCATCGCCAGCGGGGCCATTAGCGGAATAAACACCGCGTTAAAGTACGGAGGACCGACAGAAATCTTGCCTAACCCCAACGCATCAATTACCAGTGGATATAAGGTCCCGAGTAAAATGCTAGAGGCGGTCACCACCAGCAGAACATTATTAAGTAATATCGTCGATTCCCTGGACACCAGCTCAAAGGTCGCGCTGCTTTTCACATAAGGCGCTCTTATTGCATATAGTAATAGCGAACCGCCGACCACAACGCCTAAAAAAATCAGAATAAACAGACCGCGGGCGGGGTCGCTGGCGAAGGCATGTACGGATGTTAATACGCCCGAACGCACCAGGAAGGTGCCTAGCAGACTTAAGGAAAAGGCAAAGATAGCCAATAAAACGGTCCAGGTTTTGAAAACGCCGCGTTTTTCGGTAGCCGCCAGGGAATGTATCAGCGCAGTACCCACCAGCCACGGCATGAACGATGCATTTTCCACCGGGTCCCAAAACCACCAGCCGCCCCAGCCCAGTTCGTAATAAGCCCACCAGCTGCCCAAGGCAATGCCCAGCGTTAAGAACATCCAGGCCATGTTGGTCCAGGGTCTTGACCAGCGCGCCCAGGCGGCATCCAGACGACCTTCGAGCAAAGCGGCAATCGCAAATGCGAACGCTACGGAAAAACCGACATAACCCATATATAGCATGGGCGGATGTATCGCTAAACCTGGATCCTGTAGCAAAGGATTCAAGTCCCGTCCTTCCAAAGGAGCAGGAAACAGACGTTCGAATGGATTTGACGTCAGCAGTAAAAACAGGATAAAGCCGATGGAAACCAGCCCCATCACGCCTAAAACTCGCGCCACGGTGGCTTCCGGAATGCTTTTGCTAAACTGCGCCACTAAAGCCGTCCAGACGGCCAATACCAGTCCCCATAATAATAATGAACCTTCATGCGCACCCCATACGCCCGAAATCAAATACAGCACCGGCAATGCCGTGTTGGAGTTGGTAGCGACATAAGCGACAGAAAAATCATGAATTAAAAAGCTATAAGTCAGACAACCGTATGACACCACCATAAACAACAGTTGAGCGAATGCAGCGGGTCTGGCAACGGCAACCCAGCCAGCCAATCCGCAAAATGCGCCGATAATAGGCAATATGCTTAATACCAGCGCCATGCATAAGGCCAGAATCAGTGAAAAATGTCCCAGTTCTGCAATCATCTATTCACCTTTTCCAGGCATCGGCTGATTTTTCAAACTGCCTTTTACTTCGGGCGGCATGTAGTTTTCATCATGCTTGGCTAACACTTCCTCGGCAATAAATACGTCTTGCTGGTTAAGCTTGCCGTGCGCAACAATGCCCTGCCCTTCCCTGAATAAATCCGGCAAAATGCCCGTATATTCGACGCTTACCTCTTTACTGAAATCAGTCAGCTTAAAGCGCACCATCATGCCGTCGCCGGGCCTTTCAACACTGCCTTTAATAACCATGCCGCCCAGACGAAACAAGGTATCCTTGGGCGCTTTGCCCTCCACCACATCTGTCGTGGAAAAAAAGTACATCAAATTCTCATTAAAGGACTTCAAAGCGAATCCGGTCGCCGTGCCTGCACCGAGAATCATCAGGATGATAAGGATTAAACGCTGTTTTCTGGCTGGTTTCATCATGACTTACCGTTTTTTCTTTAAAGCTTTAGCAAAAAACTGTTTGCGTTGCATAACCGGAATAATGATATTGGCAAGCAAAACAATTAAGGTGAGGCCGTAAGAAGGCCATACATACAAAGCATACCCGCCCATATGAAAAAATTCCTGCATACTCATTGCTTAACCTCCAGCACTTTATTTTTGACCCACTGGGAACTACGCTCCCGCTGGAGCAGTTCGATGCGCACCCGCTGTATCAGGGCGATCAGATAATAAACATTAAAGGATAAAGCCATTAACAACAGTGGAATTAACATACTGACATGAATCGAAGGCTTATCCATTTTGGTGACTGTAGGGCCTTGATGCAGCGTATTCCACCACTCAACAGAATAATGAATTATCGGGATATTAACTACACCGACCAGGGCCAGAATAGCCACAGCTTTGGATGCGACGCGCTTATCATCTATCGCTCCATAAAGACCGATGACGCCCATATACAAAAACAGCAAAATCAATTCAGAGGTCAAGCGCGCATCCCAAACCCACCAGGTTCCCCACATGGGTTTTCCCCATAACGAACCGGTAAACAAGGCAATAAAAGTAAAACTGGCCCCGATAGGCGCGCTGCTGATTGCGACTATCTCAGCCAGCTTAATCCGCCACACCAGTCCTATCGCGCCGGCAATCGCCATGACCACATAGATGAATAATGACATCCAGGCGCTGGGAACATGAATATAGATAATGCGATAGCTATCACCCTGCTGGTAATCGGCTGGCGCTAAATACAAGCCACCGTAAAGCCCGGCGGCGGTTAACAACAAAAAAATAACCACCAGCCACGGCATTAACCGTTCAGTAAATGCGTAAAAATGCGGGGGAGACGCCATACGATGAAAAAATCGAACTACTGGATCTGGAACTAAAAACATAAGAAGTAGGATTAAAGATAAAAGATAAGATTCAGTATTGAAGAGACAATTTAATTTACCTCGGGCGGACTATGAGGTTCTTAACAGGTAAAAAGCAGCTATTTTAACCGGACTGATAGTCTATAACTCCATAGTTGATAATATAACCAGCTATTTTACGAGATATTACTAATTTATACTCATTTTTAATGCAGCCGCTGTCGGCCAAGGCGCCAGAACTAAAGTCATCAATAAAATTGATATTAAAATATTGACCTGCGCATTAACAGGCAGGCCGCTGCCCGCCATTTCTACCGCATTGCTGGCAAAGATCAGAACCGGGACATAAAGCGGTAAAACCAGCAATGATAATATCATACCACCCCGACGCAGTCCCACAGTCAAAGCAACGCCAATCGCACCGATCAGGCTTAATACCGGCGTTCCCAGCAACAAGGTAAGTAATAAAATGCCTAAAGAATGTGTCGGCATTCCTAAAAAAATGGCCAGTAACGGTGAGATGAGCAATAACGGCAACCCTGTCACCAGCCAATGCGCGATAATCTTGCCCAATACCAGAAGAGATGCCGGATGTGAGCTTAATAAAATCTGCTCCAGAGAACCATCATCAAAATCCGAGCGAAACAGGCTATCTAAGGACAGCATAGCCGCCAATAAAGCGGATACCCAGATAATACCCGGTGCTATGGCTTGCAATAAATTCGGCTGCGCACCTATCCCTAAGGGAAACAGAGTGATGACCAGAATGAAAAACAACAGTGGATTTGCAATTTCCGAACGCCGGCGCAAAGCCAACACCAGATCACGCCGGATAATGGCAAAAAATGCGCGGGATAAAGACATCAGGATAAATAAATACGTTGAACTTGAACGCCATGCAGTTCGATTTCATGGTGTGACGTTAAAACGATCATGCCGCCATTGGCGCAATGCTCGGACATTAAGGTTTCAATCAGTGCAATACCGTGTTTATCAAGCGATGTGAAAGGCTCATCGAGTATCCATACGATATTTTGGGTGATCAGTAAGCGGGCTAACGATAAGCGTCTTTTCTGGCCCGCAGATAATGCCTGAACCAGTACATCCTCATAGTTCGCCAAATGTACTTTAGTGAGAGCCTGTGGAATTGAATACTGTCCGGGCCTGCCTAACGCCAACGATACCTTTAAATTTTCCAATACAGTCAGTTCTTTCTTTACGCCGTCCAAATGGCCGACATAGGCCATATCCGCAAAATACTGGCTGTCATTAATACTTTCCCCACACCACGAGATATCGCCGGCATCAGGCTCTCGAAAGCTGCACAGGATACGTAATAACGAGGTTTTACCGCTGCCATTCTTGCCTTCCAGCAATAACACCTGCCCTGGAAATAGCTCAAACGCCAATCCCTCAAACAATATACGATCATCGCGGATGCAACTTAAGCCAGTGACTTCAAGCTTATGAGTGGGTTTTGTTTCCATCAGTCAGCAGCAGGGAATCTTTGACGCAAGACTTCATAAAGCAGCACGCCCGTGGCTACGGACAGATTAAGACTTTCTACCTGACCCAGCATGGGCACGGATACCAGCACATCACATTGCTCCTTGGTCAATCGTCTTAAACCTTTACCTTCAGCGCCGACAACCAAAGCTACCGGGACGGTGAAATCGGCTTTATAAAAAGTCTGCGCAGTTTCTCCGGCGGCTCCCATAATCCATAATCCCTCACTTTTCAGCCAGCGCAAGGTCCGGGATAAATTGGTTACCTGATAAACCGGCACCGTTTCAGCCGCGCCGCTGGCCACTTTGCAAACAGTCGGCGTGATACGTGTCGCATTGTCCTTAGTAATAATAACGCCATGCACGCCCGTTGCATCAGCTGTTCTAAGACAGGCGCCCAGATTATGCGGATCCTGAACATTATCCAGCACTAGAAACAAGGCCGTTTCTGGCATATTTTCGACCGCTGTTTTTAAATCACTTTCTGACAATGCGCCCGGCATTTCGACTTCGATCAAGATGCCTTGATGATTATTATTGTCAGCCAGACGATCCAGTCTTTTTCTATCGACTCTTTCAGGTTCTATACCTAACGCTAACAAGTCATCAATTGCCTGTCCAAGGCGTTTGTCCTGCCGCCCGTTGTCAATCCAGGCCTTATGAATTTTTTTTGGCGAATAGTCCAAAGCTGCCTGTATCGAATGTAGACCAAATAGTTTTGCTGTATTCATTTTTTATGTTTTAAGGACGTTACGAATAGACTGTTAATCGTGCGCAAACAGATAAGCAAACTGCCTTAATGACAGCATAGTTTTCCAATAATTCAGATGTTGGCCGATAATGCCAATCGATATGCCGCGGCGTCAATGAGAAGAATGCCATCCTATGTTTTTCAGTATCGCTTAATCCGTGCTTACGCTGAAATCATGAAGCTTGGTTAGATTTTACCACTATGCTTTATCGATCCATTCATAAAATTCTACTAAAGTAGGATCGCATTTGCAGCAGCTAGTGCCGCATGAGGATTCAGATAACATTTTACGGACATTGCCTTTACTGATCCATTTTCCCAGCATGCCGCGCAACGCATCGGCATCCATATCAAAATGATTAACCAAATCCTTCAAGGCAACCCTATGCTGTTGTTTTAAATAACTACGCAAGTCAGATAAAATCACTTAACGACTCCTGAGGGTGTTTTGCAACCGTATTTCTTCCGGTTAGCCACAACCCGAATAAAACAGATAAAAAGGCAACACATAAACCCATTATCCAGACCAGGGAATATTCCGGATGCCGACTATAAGTCATAGCCTGATAAAATATGGTTGCCGTCATATAGGCAATACCCGTCGTCCAGAACACGACAAGTAATGTCCAGCCTAAGCTGGTTTCTCTGTAAATAGCTGCGGTAGCGGCAACGCAGGGTGCATACAACAAGATAAATAACAGATAGGCAAAAGCGCCGGCTTTACCGTCAAAACTGTTCTGCATGGCTGTGAAAGTATCTGTATTAACTTCCTGTTCAACGGCTGCGGACGCCATATCATTAACCGTACCGATATTCAATCCTAGCGGATCCAGAAAATTATCTGCGACAGCGGCTAAGTTTTCCGGAATGGTCAAACAGGCAGTAACTAGCGCACCTTTAAGATTAAACGGCGCTTTATCAGACGGAGCAGTATCAGTTGTTGCAAGCTGGCTATATAAGGCATTAAGTGTTCCAACAACCGCCTCTTTAGCTAAAACACCCGTGAAAATACCAACTGTTGCAGGCCAATTATCCTTTTCAATACCCATGGGCTTAAAAGCTGGGGTTAAACCTCGACCGATCTCACTGAGCACTGATTTATTACTATTTTCCTGGCCGAAACTGCCATCCGTACCCAGCGCATTGAGAAAATTTAACACCAGCACCATCGGTACAATGACCTTGCCGGCATTGAACAAAAATGACTTGAGCCGCTCCCATGTTCTAATAAAAACGCCATGTAATGTCGGCAAGTGATAGGCTGGTAACTCCATAATAAATGGCGCTGACTCACCTTTAAATATCGTATGACGCATGATTAGTCCTGTCATAACGGCGACTGCTATGCCCAATAAATATAATCCAAATACCAGATTCTGACCGCCGACCGGAAAAAACGCTGCGGCAAATAAAGCATAAACCGGTAATCGGGCGCCACAAGACATAAACGGATTCATCAAATTGGTCAAGATCCGGTCGCGTTGATTCTCCAGGGTTCGTGTAGCCATAATAGCTGGCACATTACAGCCAAAACCAACAATCATCGGCACGAAAGACTTGCCCGGCAGGCCAATCATACGCATAAATCTGTCCATGACAAAAGCAGCTCTGGCCATGTAACCTGAATCTTCCAAGGCCGACAAGAACATAAACAGAAAACCCACAATGGGAATAAAAGTGGCGACAACCTGAATGCCTCCGCCTATACCCTTGGTAATCAATACAATCACCCATTGCGCTAAATTCAGCTGCCCGAGCGCCTGACTTAAACCATCGACCAATAATGCGCCAACCGATTGATCAAAAAAATCGACAAAAGCGCTGCCAATATTTATCGTGAACATAAACATGGCATACATGACCATCAAAAAAACCGGAATACCCAAAAAACGATTCAATACTATGTTGTCAATTTTCTCTGTTGTGTGTCTATTGACTTCATTCAGTTTACAAACAGCGCCTTGAGCCAACTGATTAACAAAGCCATAGCGGGAGTCAGCTGCGAGGATATCAATCTCATCGTTGGTTTCGTCTTCTACTCTGCATTGCAATTCTATAACAGTTGGTAGTAGAGCTTCTCCTGCAATCTGTTTGGCCAAGGTATCGCCCTCCAGCAATCGAATTGCCAGCCAGCGCAAATTACAGCGGTTTTGATTTGCCGTTTCAGTTAATAAAGGTGAAATATCCTCAATAGCTTGCTCTAAAGCCGATGTATAGCTGATTGTTGCCGATGGTATTGGCTTTGCAATGGCGGAGCTGTTAATTGCCGATTTTAATGTATGAATACCTTGCTTGGTTGATGCGGAAATAGGAATAACGGGACAGCCCAATTTTGAACTCAGAAAATCACTATCAATCTTAATGCCCCGTTGTTTAACCGCATCCATCATATTGAGCACTAAGATCATCGGCACGCGCATTTCGATAAGTTGCGACGTTAAGTAAAGATTTCGCTCTATATTGGAAGCATCAACAATGTTGATAATCAAGTCGGCTTCTTTCGATGCCACATAATCTCTGGCGACTTTTTCATCCAGGGAAACCTGATCATCAGCAGCTTCTAGGGAATAAGTACCCGGCAAATCAACTAATTCGATAAATTTGCTGGCAAAGTGGTACTCGCCGGTTTTTTTTTCGACCGTAACCCCTGGCCAGTTACCCACATGCTGCCGAGCACCAGTGAGGACATTAAAAAGCGTTGTTTTTCCGCAATTAGGATTGCCGACAACGCCAACCGTAAAATCAGTTTTCATCACATTTTCTCTATCAACAATATTGCTGCTTCATCTTTACGCAGGGTTAATGAAAAGCCACGCAATTTTATTTCGACCGGATCGCCCATGGGGGCAAAACGAATAACACTGAATTCAGTCCCCGGCGTCAAGCCCATAGCCAGCAAGCGTTTACGGTAGGCCTTGCCTGATTGCGCAAAACCGACTATCTTTCCCAAGTCACCTGCAGCAAGATTTTTTAAGCTTATTGACACTGATATAGCCCTAGAATTGGAGTTTATATTGAAAACGCAAGAAATAATCGTCAATCAATAATAGTTCTCATTAAGAAAGACTATATCATAAACCTGAGTACAAACAAAAGAAGTTATATTTGATAGAGCGTGTGCGCCTTCCTCAACATATCTGCAAGGAATGGATACATTAGATAAATTCACAATAGCTCTAAAGATGTCTATGTGATGGGAGAACTCTGTTTCCTGGCTGTATTAATCAAGCTTTAGTTACAATTCGATATTTACAGCGGGAAAATAAACTAAAGAAGTCTGGAACTAATGAAACATATATAGAAGAATTTAGGAATTAAATCCAGACGTTATAATTTAAGGGTGAAAGTCTACATTTGGAAGATATCAAGAAGCAGCATTTTTAATCATCTCTTTGAAATATTACAAAATAAATGCAGTGCCAGTGTTATATTGACAGGAATTAATATTTTTTTAAGAATGACTTGGGGGAACTAAGATTGCTAAACGAAGAGAACCAGAATTTCAAGTTTCATAAATAACTGATAGAAAAAAATCATCCATGATTTTTCTATCAACTTGAGGTTGCGTTGATGACTGGCTAGTCCATTATTTCAAAATTTTCCCTGGCTTCATCCACTCTGTCACGCAACTCTTTACCGGGTTTAAAATGCGGAACATGCTTCTCCGACAAAGCAACAGTTTCACCTGTTTTTGGATTTCGGCCCATGCGTGGAGATCGCTTGTGCAAAGAAAAACTGCCAAAACCTCTAATCTCAATCCTTTTACCGGAAGATAATGCCTGATTCATTTTTTCTATAATGCATTTCACTGCCAGTTCCACATCTTTCAATGCCAGATGCGGTTGTTTTTTAGCAAGCGCTTCAATTAATTCTGATTTTGTCACATTCTATCCTGTGAAAAAGAATAAAATCAGAGGGTATGAATTATAATTCATACCCTCTTGGCCTTTATTTTTCCATTTGCTTAAATATATCAGCAAATGTAGGTGTTCCCACTGATTGTTGAGAATGATCTTTAATAGAATGAGTCTCTTCGTCGTGCTCTTTCGCTTTAATGGACAAGGAGATTGATTTACTTTTCTTATCTACGCCAATAAACTTGGCTTCAAGTTTATCGCCTTCTTTCAATAATGTACGAGCATCTTCTACGCGATCACGCTGAATCTCGGAGGCCCGTAAATAACCTTCAACATTATCCGCTAAAGTAACAACGGCACCTTTTGCATCAACTTCTTTAATGGTGCCTTTTACCAAGCTACCTTTTTCGTGAGTCGCCAAGAAATTCTGGAATGGATCTTGTTCAAGCTGCTTGATGCCTAATGAGATACGCTCACGTTCTGAGTCAACTGCCAATATTACGGTCTCCAGTTCATCGCCTTTTTTAAACTCACGAACGGATGCTTCTCCATCATCAGCCCAGGAAATGTCAGACATGTGAACCAAACCATCAATTCCGCCATCCAGGCCAATGAAAATACCAAAATCAGTAATTGATTTGATCTTTCCTGAGATTTTATCGCCTTTATTATGAGTTGCGGCAAATTCATCCCATGGATTGGTTTTGCATTGCTTCATACCCAAAGAAATACGACGTCGTTCTTCGTCGATTTCCAGAACCATGATTTCAACCTCATCGCCCAATTGCACCAGCTTGGAAGGGTTAACGTTTTTGTTTGTCCAATCCATCTCAGAAACGTGTACCAAACCTTCAACGCCTTCTTCAATTTCAACGAAGCAGCCATAATCTGTCAAATTATTGACTTTACCAAACACACGCGTGCCGGCAGGGTAACGTCTGGCAATATTTTGCCACGGATCTTCACCCATTTGCTTCATACCCAATGAAACACGATTTTTCTCTTTATCGTATTTCAGAACCTTAACTTTAATTTCCTGTCCAATTTCAACGCACTCAGATGGATGACGAACACGACGCCATGCCATATCAGTGATATGCAATAAACCGTCAATACCGCCAAGGTCAATAAATGCACCGTAATCAGTCAGGTTTTTAACGACACCGGTAACAATTGCGCCTTCTTCCAGAGTTTTCAGCAACTCTTCTCTTTCAGCGCTGTATTCTTTTTCCACAACCGCGCGACGAGATAACACGACGTTATTGCGTTTTTGATCAATTTTGATAACTTTGAATTCCAGATCGCGATTTTCCAGGAAAGTCGTATCTCTGATTGGACGAACATCAACTAACGATCCAGGCAAGAAAGCACGTAATGCGCCTAGCGCCACAGTGAAACCACCGCGAACTTTACCGTTAATACGGCCGATAATAGTGGCTTCTTTTTCAAAAGCCGTTTCAAGTTCAGACCAAGCTTTGTTTTTCTTCGCTTTATCTCGGGAAAGAAGAGTCGCGCCTAAACCATCTTCAAATAAATCAAGGGCAACTTCAACTTCATCGCCAATTGCAACTTCTAACTCGCCATCGTTATTTAGAAACTGCCATTTAGGAATGACGCCTTCGGATTTAGAATGAGTACTAACGATGATCATGTCGTTTTCGATATCAATCACTGTCCCCATCAGCATGGCGCCGGGACTCATTTTGGTTTTGGTTAAACTTTCTTCAAGTAATGCAGCAAAGCTTTCGCTCATTTTATAATTTCCCAAGCTTGTCGAAACTCGAACAAACCTTTTCTTTATCAAAGTTAAAAAAAACCGCATTCAACAATGCGGCCATAAAAAAATCCTAACGGATTAAATTCAGCACTTTTTCCACCACAGCTTCTATAGCCATGTCAGAAGAATCAATATATAGCGCATCGCACGCTATGACCAATGGAGCGGCTTTGCGTTCCATATCGCGGCGATCGCGTTCTTCTATCTCATTCCTTATGTCAACTAGATTAGCATCAATCCCTTTTTCTATCAACTGTTTATATCGTCTCTCAGCTCTTTTGGCTGCGCTGGCGGTTAAAAACACCTTATTTTCTGCGTCAGGAAAAACCACTGTACCCATATCGCGACCATCTGCAACCAGCCCGGGCGGGCGTTTGAAATCTTGTTGTTTTTGCAGTAATACCCGCCTGACGTCCGGCAACACCGCAATCTGTGAGGCTAAATTGCCGGTACTTTCAAGCCCTAACTGACTGGTAATATTCTCGCCGTTAAGCCTGGCAACTAATTCATCATTGCACTCGAACTCTAACACCATAGCTTGCGCTACTATAATAATCTCGTTTTCATTTGCTAAATCAACTGAAGCATTTTGCAATGCGATAGCTAATGATCGATAAATTGAACCACTGTCCAGATAATGCCAACCCAGCTTTTTTGCGGCTAAACGGCTAACGGTGCCCTTACCGGCTCCACTAGGACCATCGATAGTTAAAACAGGAATACGCATCAGGACTCCTCAGCAATCGATCCTTCAGTTGCTTCCACTTCTACATTGTTGCTATCGTCGCTGGTTAAAGCCAACCCCAAACGCTTCACCAGATATTTAAACTCGGGAAAAGAAGTATTTACATTGGCACAATCCAGAATTGTAATCGGCGCATTAGCTCGCAATCCTGCAATCGAAAATGACATGGCAATACGATGATCACCATGTGAAGTTACTACTCCGCCGCCGATTGAACCACCCTGAATAACCATACCGTCCGCAGTCGGCTGTGCGTTTACACCTAATATTTGCAAACCATCCGCCATTACCTGAATCCGGTCTGATTCTTTGACTCTAAGCTCTTCTGCCCCGCTTAAACGGGTTTGGCCTTCCGCACAGGCAGCGGCAACAAATAATACCGGAAATTCATCAATAGCCAGCGGCACTAATTCTTCAGGAATATCTATGCCTTTTAATGGACTGTAAACAACATGCAGATCAGCCACCGGCTCACCGCCAACGATGCGCTCATTAAGCACTTCAATGTTTGCACCCATCAATCTGAGAATATCTATAACACCGGTACGTGTAGGATTGATGCCTACATGTTTTAATAATAAATCAGAGCCTGGCGCAATTGATGCACCGACTAAAAAGAATGCGGCCGAGGAAATATCACTGGGCACATCAATATCCGCCGCATTTAAGTTCCCGTTAGCGGTAATAGTCACTTTTCTGCCTTGTTGTTTGACAGGATAGGAAAATCCGGACAGCATCCGTTCAGTATGGTCCCGTGTGGGCGCCGGTTCAGTAACGCTGGTTTCCCCCTCGGCATACATGCCTGCCAGCAACAGGCACGATTTTACTTGTGCGCTTGCCATTGGCATAACATAATTTATGCCCTTTAATTGCCCCGCCTTTCCGGTAATATATAGCGGAGCAGTCCCCTTTTCAGTGGTTTTAATATCGGCGCCCATTGCCGCTAATGGCTCAGTCACCCGTTTCATTGGTCTACCGGATAAGGATTTATCGCCTGTTAATACTGAATTGAACGACTGCCCCGCCAATAATCCGCTCAACAAACGCATGGATGTACCCGAATTGCCAAGATACAACTCACCTTTGGGCGCTTTCAAGCCATGTTTACCGACACCATGAATAGTTAAACAGCCGTTAACCGGCCCTTCAATTTCAACACCCATGTCTCGAAAGGCTTGTAAGGTTGCCAGGGCATCCTCGGCCTCGAGAAACCCTTTAACATGAGTCACGCCTTCAGCCAATGAGCCCAGCATGATGGAGCGGTGCGACATGGATTTATCACCCGGCACTCGCGCTTCGCCTTGTAACTTACCGCCTGGTTGCACTTGGAATGTGATCGATTTAGACATAATACCTTCAAACTGATTAAGAAAGCGTTGCCGTGCGGTATTAGCATACGCAAAGATTGCAAAAAGCTGCTGGCTATCGCTATTTTCCAGCAAGTGTTGTATTTTATCCAGCTGTTCCCTTGTTTGTTGAAGCAATGGGATAATTTCATCTTTATTGGCTGAACAAATATCCCTCCACATAATCGGATCACTCGATGCAATCCGCGTAAAGTCTTTAAAGCCACCTGCCGCATATTTAAAGATTTCACTTTGTTCATCTTTATGGCCGAGCATATCCACTAACGCAAAGGCAAGAATATGAGGTAAATGACTGGTTGCCGCCAATATGGCATCATGACGTTCGACATCCATCACCGATACCACAGACCCGCACCTTTCCCAAAAACCTTGAATTTTTTGCAGGGCTTCTGTTCGTGTCTGACTGAGAGGGGAAATAATCAGGCGTTTATTCAGAAATAAATCATCTACAGAAGCTTCAACACCACTTTGTTCTGCTCCTGCAATGGGGTGAGCGGGTACGAAATTTTCGGGCACAGACCCAAAAACACGCTGCGCAGCCAGCACAACACTAACTTTGGTACTACTAACATCCGTATAAATCGTATACTCTGACCAGACCGGTTTAAGTGATGCAAAAATACTTTCTATAGCTGCAACAGGCGTAGCAATAACAACACAATCGGCGCTTTGAACCGCTTCTTCTATCCGCAAATAATAGTTATCAATGACACCCAGCCTTTTTGCAGTCTCCAGGTTTTGCACATCCTGCTGACGACCATAGCCAACAATGCTCTTGCTTAAATTCTGCTGTCTGGCGGTACGAGCGATTGAACCGCCGATCAAGCCAACGCCAATAATACAAAGCCGATTAAACATTAGCCAGTGTTTCGGTTAATGCCTGGAGAAACAGCTTATTTTCTGCCTCTGTACCTATGCTGATACGTAAATGGTTAGGCAATTCATAATTACCTACCGGTCTGACGATAACGCCTTTGCGTAATAAAGCCTCATAAACAGGTTGTCCAGCCTGCTTTAAATCAACCGAAACAAAATTTCCTGCCGAGGGAATCCATTCCAGACCCAATTTTTTAAAGCCGTCTGTCAATTGCTGCATACCTAACGTATTCACTGCAATGGTTCGCTGCAAATGCTCATCATCGCTCAAAGCTGCTTCTGCGGCTGCTAATGCCAGCGAATTATTATTAAAAGGCTGCCGTACCCGATTAAGAATATCAGCCATCTCAGGACTGGATAAACCATAACCCATACGTAATCCGGCCAGCCCATAAGCTTTTGAGAAAGTGCGAGTAATCAATAAATTAGGAAATTTTTTCAGCCAGTCAATGGAATTGACCGACTCCATACTATCAACGAATTCAAAATAGGCTTCATCAAGCACACACACACAAGTATGAGGCAATGCGCTAATGAAACGCTCCAGGCTTGCCTGACTGAGTAAAGTTCCTGTTGGATTGTTAGGGTTGGCAATAAACACCAGACGGGTTTTTTCGTTTACTCTTTGCAGCATGGCGTCGAGATCATGGCCATAATTCAGCGCCCGCACAATCACAGCAGTAGCCCCCACAGCCTGAGTCACAATAGGATATACGGCAAAAGCATGCTGTGAAAAAACCACTTCATGATCCGGTGTTAAAAACGCTCTGGCCACCAGCTCCAGTATTTCGTTGGAGCCGTTGCCCAAAGTAATCTGGCTTGCATCAATGGTATATTTATCAGCTAACGCCTGTTTTAACATAAAACCGCTGCCATCGGGATACAGCGCTAAAGCCGGCAAGGCTGCCTGCATAGCGGCCAAGGCTTTTTTCCCAGGGCCTAAAGGATTTTCATTGGAAGCCAGCTTGATGACCCGGGTAAGTCCCAGTTCGCGTTCAAGCTCTTCAATCGGCTTGCCCGCTTTATAAGGAATAAGCTGCCGTATACCCGCTGCCGCAAGATCGTAAATGTTATCTGTACTGTTCATGTTTTTTTATCAGAAGTATTAAATTAGTTATGCCGCGATGTATTGCTCGACAAAACAGACTAGAGCACTGCTTTAGGGTAAGAGCCCAATAATTTGAACATCTTGACGTTGTCTTTCACAGTATCTAAAGCCTGAGCAATGACGGCATCTTCGCTATGGCCTTCTATATCAATAAAAAAAACATAATCCCATAAACCCTGACGTGAAGGTCTTGATTCAATATGAACCATGCCTATGCCAAATTTTGCGAAAGGCTCAAGGATTCTATACAAAGCACCGGGCTGATTGCCTGTAGAAACAACCAGAGAAGTTTTATCGCTGCCTGTAAGAGAAGGCGATTGCCGCCCGATAATAATAAAGCGCGTAGTATTGTTGGGCTCGTCCTCAATATTTCTTTTAATGATTGGCAGATTATAAAATTCAGCCGCAACAACACCCGCAATGGCCGCGGTTCGTTTATTCGTCGATACCAATTGCGCAGCCTCGGCATTACTATTGACAGCCGTAAGCCGGGCATGAGGCAGATATTTATCCAGCCACTGACGACACTGAGCCAGCGATTGCTGATGAGAGAAAACCTCAGTGATGTCAGCAAGACTTGTTGCGTGCCCCATCAGATTTTGATGCACCCTGATTTCAACTTCGCCGCATATTTTCAGCTGTGAAGTCAAGAATCTGTCCAATGTATGGCTAATAACACCTTCAGTGGAGTTTTCAACCGGAACCACGCCAAATTGGCAGTAGCCGCACTCCACCGCATTAAATATCTCGTTTATCGTTGTCGCCGGTATCGTTTTAATCGCATGGCCGAAATGTTTGAATGCGGCTTGCTGGGTAAATGTGCCTTCAGGGCCCAAAAACGCAATATCCATCGGCTTTTCCAGCGCCAGACAGGCCGACATCAGCTCCCTGAAGAAAAGCACAGCAGTATGCCCGGACAAGGGGCCCTGATTCAAGTGCATAATGCGTCTTAACACCAAAGATTCTCGGTCCGGGCGGTAAAAAGTGCCTTGCTCGCCTTGAGCAATTTTGGTTTTGGCAACTTCCATGGCACAAGAGGCGCGCTGATTTATCAACTGCAAAATCTGCTCATCGATTGCATCAATTTTATCTCTTAATTCAGAAAGGGGTATGACGGATGTCATTGCTACGGCTCTTGTGTATTTCGTTTAATGAGTGCGCTCGAATTCAGCCATAAAATCGATCAAGGCCAGCACGCCCGCTTCCGGCATGGCATTATAGATACTTGCCCGCATACCGCCTACTGAACGATGCCCTTTTAACTCAAACAAACCATTGGCTTCGGCTGCTGCAAGAAATGGCTTGTCGAGATTTTCATCGGCCAGAATAAACGGCACATTCATGCGTGAACGAAACGGTTGCGCAACCGGATTGGAATATAAATCCGATTGATCAATGGCCCGATACAGTTTTGCGGCCTTGGCAATATTACGCTGTTCCATAGCCTCGACACCACCCTGTGCGTTTAACCACTTAAGCACCAGGCCAACCAGATACCAGTTGTAGGTTGCGGGCGTGTTCAACATGGATTGGTTTTTTACCTGCTCGGCGTAGTTAAATACGGAAGGCGTTGTTTTACCGGCATGTCCGATTAAATCGTCTTTGACAATAACCACGGTAACGCCTGCAGGCCCCATATTTTTTTGAGTGCCCGCATAAATCAAGCCATACCGGCTGACATCAATCTTGCGCGATAAAATGTTGGATGACATGTCCGATACCAGGATCAAGCCTTTAGCATCAGGTGTTTCCTGAAATTCCACGCCATGAATGGTTTCATTAGAGGTATAGTGTAAATAAGCCGCTTGCTCGTCCAGAGCCCAGGTTGAGGCATCGGGTATCGTGGTGAATTTGGTATCTTCCGAACTCGCACTGATCAGCACATCACAATAAGGCTTCGCATCTTTAATGGCCTTTTCAGACCACGCGCCTGTTTTAATATAACAAGCACTGGTTTTACCATTTAAAATATTTTGCGGGATGAATGAAAACTGGGCAGTCGCACCACCCTGCAAAAACAATACCTTATAATTCTCAGGGATAGCCATCAAGCTCCGTAAATCACTCTCCAGCTCTTCAGCAATGACCAGGAAATGTTTGCCTCTATGGCTCATTTCCATGACAGACATACCGCTATTACGCCATTCCAGCATGTCCTGTTGCGCTTGCTGTAATACCGGCTCAGGGAATACTGACGGCCCTGCACTAAAATTAAATACTCTGCTCATTATGATCCTCTTGGTTAAATTTTAAATACATGATTGCGCCACAGACCTGATATCTGCCTTCTCGGACCTCTATTAAAACTTCGAGCACAGGATTGATAGTTTTACAGCCAAAGATAATTCCTATTCTTCGCCCGGTTCCAGCTCATCATTTGCATTTTCGCCTGAATCTGAAACATCTCCTGAACCCAAAACGGCATCGGCTTCGTCTTCCTCTTCATCATCGCCTGCCAGACCTTCAATACGGTCAACGCCAATGACTTTTTCTTTTTTATCCAGGCGAATAATGGTTACACCCTGGGTATTTCTGCCGACAACCGAGATGCCGTCAACACGGGTGCGCACCAATGTGCCGCCATCAGTAATCAGCATGATTTCATCATTATCATTAACCAGTACAGCGCCTACCACAGAACCATTGCGTTCCGATGTCTGTATGGCGATCAGCCCCTGCCCGCCGCGCTTATGGCAGGTAAACTCTTCCAGTCGGGTACGCTTACCGTAGCCGTTCTCGGTGATGTTCAGCACGGTGCCTTCGGTCGCGATAATCAGGGAAATGACTTTCTGCCCCTCCTGCAAGCGAATTCCACGCACCCCGGATGCGGTCCTGCCCATCGAACGCACATCCTCTTCATTAAAACAAACCGCCTTGCCGGTGCTGCTGAATAACAGCACGTCTTGATGCCCGTCGGTCACAGCGACGCCAACCAGCGTATCGCCTTCCCTTAAATCGATCGCAATCTTGCCGTTAGTGCGCTGGCGCTCGAACTCATTTAACGGCGTCTTTTTAACCGTACCCCCTGAAGTCGCCATAAATATGAATCTATTTTCGGTGAATTCGCGGATAGGCAATATGGCGTTAATTTTTTCATTCTGTTCCAGCGGCAATAAATTAACGAAGGGCTTGCCTCTGGCTGCGCGGCTGGCAACCGGTAATTGATATACTTTAAGCCAATAGACTTTCCCAAGCGAAGAGAAACATAAAATAGTATCGTGGGTATTGGCGACAATCAGCTTATCGACATAATCCAGCTCTTTCGTGGCTGTCGCTGACTTGCCGCGTCCCCCACGCCGCTGCGCCTTATAATCGCTCAACGGCTGAGACTTGACATAACCTTCGTGCGACATGGTAACAACCATGTCTTCTACAGTAATCAAATCGCTATCGGACAAGTCGGAATGGCTTTGCATAATTTCAGTGCGGCGCGGTTCCGAATATTCTTCCTTGATGGCCACCAGCTCTTCCCTGATAATTTCCATCAGCCGGCTATCGCAGCCCAGGATAGCCAGGTACTCATCAATTTGTTCCAACAACTGCCTGTATTCATTGACTATCTTATCCTGTTCCAGACCTGTCAGGCGATGCAGTCTTAAATCGAGAATAGCCTGAGCCTGGGTTTCAGAAAGGCGGTAAATGCCGCCGTGAATACCGAATTCTTCAGCCAGATCATCCGGCCTGGAGCGGGCTGCATCAGCGCGTTCCAGCAGGGATGCAACCAGTCCCGCATTCCAGGTTCGCGCCAACAGCCCTTCTTTAGCGACATCACGATTGCTGGAGGTCTTGATCAATTCGATCATCTCATCAATGTTTGCCAGAGCAACCGCAAGGCCTTCCAGAACATGCGCTCTTTCACGGGCTTTACGCAGCAGATAAATCGTTCTGCGGGTAACAATCTCTCGCCGGTGATTAATAAATGCACTGATGATCTCTTTAAGGCTCATGCAGTGCGGGCGGCCATCCAGCAAAGCTACCATATTAATGCCGAACACGGTCTGGAATTGCGTTTGCTTGTAAAGATTGTTCAGCACCACCTCCGGCATTTCACCACGACGAAGCTCGATCACCAAACGCATGCCGTCTTTATCCGACTCATCACGAATCGCGGAGATACCTTCGAGTTTGCCTTCCTTAACCAGATCGGCAATTTTAATTTGCAAAGAGGCCTTGTTGACCTGATAAGGCAGCTCAGTGGTAATAATAGCTTGCCGACTGCTTTCGCCTATATCCTCAAAATGGCAGCGGGCGCGCAAATAAATCTTGCCACGGCCCGTCGTATAGGCATTATAAATACCGGATGCACCATTGATGGAAGCGGCAGTAGGAAAATCAGGCCCCGGAATATAAGCCATCAGGTCATGAACAGTCACATCGGGATTGTCAATCATCGCCAGGCAGGCGCCGACAACCTCAGACAGATTATGCGGCGGTATATTGGTCGCCATGCCAACCGCAATTCCTGATGATCCATTAACCAGTAAATTCGGCACGCGGGTAGGCAATACCTCGGGCTGTATTTCCGACTCATCATAGTTCGGGATAAAATCAACCGTTTCCTTATCAAGGTCCGCCAGCAATTCATGAGCAATTTTCGCCATACGCACTTCGGTATAACGCATCGCTGCGGGGGGGTCGCCGTCCACCGAACCAAAGTTGCCCTGCCCGTCGATCAGCATATAGCGCATGGAAAAAGGCTGCGCCATACGCACCATCGTGTCATAAACCGCAGTATCACCGTGCGGGTGATATTTACCGATGACGTCACCGACAATACGCGCTGATTTTTTATAAGCTTTGTTCCAATCGTTGCCCAGCTCACTCATCGCATATAACACACGGCGGTGAACCGGCTTAAGGCCGTCTCTGACATCCGGAAGGGCTCGACCAACGATAACGCTCATGGCGTAATCGAGATAGGACTGTTTCATCTCGTCTTCGAGATTAACAGCGATAATTTCTTTTGCGAAGTTTGACATTGATCCCTATATAAACAGTGTGCCGGTAGTAATGTATCGGCATGGTTGACTCATACAAGCGCACCGTTCCTGATTCCTTGCGTTAGGTGCGACAACATGACTTTAAAAACTTGCAGATTATAGCAAATAGTCGCTAGTGAGTCGAAAGTGTTGACGCTTAAAAGTTAAGCAAAGATTTCAATCAGAAAATTTTTCATCATCAGCCATGAGCGCCGGTCGGCATCAGGTTGATAAACTGTGCCGAAATCCGGATTATTAGCGACCGGATTAGTGAAGGCGTGCATGGTATGGCCAAAAGTATGTAGCTGCCAGTCGGCACCTGTCTGCGTCATTTCCTTTTCAAAGGCGATGACTTGCTCAACAGGTCCCATCGGATCATCATGGCCATGCAAAGCTAAAATTTTGGCCTTGATAGCATTATCCTGAGTATTGCCCGGCGCTCCCAGCAAGCCATGAAAGCTCACCACACCTTTCAGGTCACCGCCTGTTCTGGCTAAATCAAGCGAGCATAAACCGCCGAAACAAAAACCTATCGCAGCAATTTTATTGTCGTCCACCCAGGGCAGTAATTTAACGGCATAAAGCGCCGCCTGCATGCGTTTTTGCAGCATTTCCCGATTATCCATAAAAGGCTGCATGAGCTTTGCGTTTTCTTCAGGACTTGAACCTGAAATCCCTTTACCATACATATCGACTGCAAAACCGACATAGCCTAACTCAGCGATTGCCTTGGCTTTTTCTGCAACGAAATCATCCCTGCCGGCCCAGGTATGATTAATTAAAACAGCCGGCCTGCGGCCTGAGAATGAATCGTCATAAGCAAAAAAAGCCTCCAGCAAGACATCTCCGTCCAGATAATTGACTGTATTTGATATTATCGCCATAATGCCGCCTTACCCTTTAACCTTTTCATTAATACTTCCTGTTTCCTTCAGACTGTTTAAAAATCCGACCGAGGCGGCTTCTATCATATTCAGCACCCGTTCAAAGCCGTATTTACCCCCAAAATAAGGATCGGGTACTTCCCGTACCTTCAATTGCGGGGCGTAGTCCAGAAAATAGCGGATTTTGTTTTTGTATTCCTTAGGGCAAGCATTCACCAATAACCCATAATTCTCATTATCCATGGCCAGCACATAATCAAAATCTTCAAAATCTCCCATAACGACTTTTCTGGCGCGCAAATGCATTAATTCGATGCCCCGCTCAAATGCCGCATTTTGGGCGCGCAAGTCAGGCGCTTCTCCGACATGGTGAGCATGAGTGCCCGCTGAGTCGAGTAAAAACTGATCTTCTACTCTTTGCTCCCTAATCAGTTTTGCAAAAACGCCTTCAGCCGTAGGGGATCGGCAAATATTACCCATACACACGAAAAGAACTTTTATTTTTTTCATAAAAATTAATATATTACATTAATTGACAACCCAGAAATATACGGCAATACCGCTATTTATAATCCAATAAAGTTATGCGACTATTTTGGAAATAAACCAAATTTTAAGTCCCATTATAAGAGATACCTTATCAAGACCAAAAATCTTCGTTGAAATTACGGATGGTTCTAACTAAACATCAATGCGTTGGAAAATTCAGCTTGGCGCAAGTCGGGTGGCGTCCAGCATAGCGTTGGTTTCATCTTAGCCGACCATGCCGCCGAGATATGCGTGGTTCAGTCCAAAAATCTGGCCAGATAGATTGAAAATTTTTTATGTTGAATGCTGCCGACTGGAATTCAGGATTTGCTGCCCAAGTATAGATGCACATTAAGAATTATTGGCTGTTGTGATTGACGTTTCATTTATGAATCCCTACACTATCTGTACGGAAAAATGTACTTTTAATTTTGGAGCTATTTATGGACGCCTTAAGCTATACCGCAGTCCGAGCCAATCTTTCGAAAACGATGGAAAAAGTTTGTATTGATCATGCGCCAGTGATTATCACGCGTAAAAATGAAGCGGCAGTGGTGATGATGTCGTTAGAAGATTATCAGGCCATGGAAGAAACAACCTATCTATTGCGGTTCCCTGCCAATGCTAGACATTTATTGGAATCTATTGCTGAGTTAGAAGCTGGGAATGGACTTGAAAAAGATCTTCTTGAATGAAGCTGACCTTCTCGAGCAAAGCTTGGGAAAATTATCTCTATTGGCAAGAAACCGACAAAAAGATGCTGAAACGCATCAATTTACTGATCAGCGATATTCAACGACATCCCTATGAAGGCATTGGTAAGCCAGAACCGTTAAAGCATAGTTTAGCCGGTTACTGGTCTCGCCGAATTGATGATGAACACAGGATTGTTTATAAACATCAGGGCGAAGCGATTTTGATTGCCCAGCTTCGTTATCACTATTAGTTGATTAGTTTTTATCGGTTTTTTGTCCCCCTGAACTGTGACTTTGTAACAGCTAATCAAACTTTCGCAGCAGCAATCGCAATTCGCAGCTCATCCAGCCAGCCATTGCAATTTAAAATTTAATAAGGAAAGTGGCTCGTATGGAATTGAGTATCAACGTCAGTAATTCGGATAATTTGCAATTGCCAGGCTGATAAAAAACGTTCATTAGCACTGCAATCGTCGGTATGATTGATAACTGACACCGTACTGCAAACCACGCAACAGGTGCTGGAAACTAAAAAGCGGCTGGGGAGGTTAAGGAAGCTTATGGGTTGATATGGGCTGATGTAAAAAAATAAGGAGTAAATTTGTCGTCTTGACATGAAAAGGCTATCATTTCGCTACCTTTACAATAGTTTTGAGATTGTCATGACCTGTTTACTGATAAAAGACATTCCACCCGAATTGCATCGAAAACTCAAAGAAGCAGCAGTGCGTTCCCATCGTTCCATGACCCGCCAAGCCTTGGTGTTACTGAAACAAGCATTGTCCACGCCGTTCCCTTCGGCCAAACTGCTGCCCGATCCGCTCAAGCCGGCAACACCATTAGCTTCCGTCGATGTTGTTGCCGTTATCCGTGAAAATCGCGATGCGGATCAGTTAAACTTATCGAAATGATCGTCATCGATGCCAATATACTGATTTACGCTCTGATTGAAAGCGATAACTCGCGAATGGTCCCTTTGCTGCGGTCAAAAGATGCAGACTGACGTACTGCCGGGTTTTGCTTGCATGAGACGCTCAATGTGCTAGCAACCTACCAACGAAGAGGACTATTGACGCTGGAGCAATGCCGGGAATTGCTTAAGTCTGCCAATCGTTTTATTTCAGCGGCCCAATCCGAGATGGATATGGAAGCGTCTCTTGCAGTGGCGGCAAAATATGGTATTACCGGTTATGACGCTCAGTATGTCGCACTGGCGCAAAATCTGGCTGTCCCGCTCATTACCGAAGACCGCAAACTTCGTCAAGCAGTGCCGGGAGTCGGATTTTCAATGCAAGAATTTATTGGGCAGTAATGCGATTAATGGCTTATACCTCAACACTTATAAAAACAGCAAAGCAAGTGGCCTCGATGTAACGGCACGAAATCGAGGGTATTAGAAGTCTGAAAACCCTAGTTTCCGCTATACTGCATCGAGGCTACTCGCTCTGAGACCGTTCAAATGAAGATACTTGATAGCAGTGCATGCTTGGGTGACTATTTGAAGTCCCACAAACAAAAACATATTCGAATAGTTACAGCATTCGCTAGTGGCACAGAGCCAATCTTGTCAATACTACTTGATAACGCTAACACTATTGAGTTGCTAGTCGGAACAATCAATGCATTTACTTCTCCGAAATTCATAGAGTATTGCGCGAAACACGATAGCGAGAAGCTGAAAGCCTTCGTGGACTTTGGATATCAATCAAGCATCCATTGGAAACTATATTTAATCAGCCCAAACATTGTTGTAATTGGAAGTTCAAATTTTACATCGACAGGGATTGCCCTCACGCGCGATACCTGTTTGGTTGTTAAAAATACTGATCTTTATTGCAACTATGAGAAGCATTTCCAAGAGTTATTAGAAAGGCCAAATGTCATTAGTGTTAAGTCCCAACAGTTCGAGTCAGCATTTAATACTTATTGTGTGAATCATGATCGAACACAAGCTGGAATGGCAAGATCACGACAT
This sequence comes from Methylococcales bacterium, assembly GCA_028715725.1. Lineage (GTDB taxonomy): Bacteria > Pseudomonadota > Gammaproteobacteria > Methylococcales > Methylomonadaceae > JAGXGJ01. The sequence continues at coordinate 45,549 of JAQURG010000007.1, read as the reverse complement.
TATTCGACACTAGAAGAGTGGCTGTCTGATGAAACTAATCAACGGCTGCCGCTATTTATTTGGGATGTCAAACACACAGCGGAAACCAAAGCAGAAGCCACTCGATTACTTCAAGAAAATTCTGCGGAGGGAGACGTGCCTACACTAAGGGACTTCTTCACGTACAAGGCCAAGAAAAACGAACTTCCATTCAGACAAGGCGATGTAGTTCTATGTGCAAGTAATCGTGGCGACTATCTCGGCTTCTATACATTTGACAGAATTATCTACAGCAAGCAGTGCCACTTCATCTACTCATACAGGCGGAGCCAATATCAACATCCGTTTGACCTGAACGGTTTAAAGAAAAAACTCAAACGGGCCATTCCAGACATTTTTGATCGCGAAGCCACTCACATTGATCGGGATGAACTACAGAGCATTCTTTTTCGCGCCTGACTATGGTGTTTTCTCTTTACAACCCAAGCGCTAACCCGGCAGATGTATGCCCCCCCCCCCATTACGCTGTCATATTTTGGCGTCGCAGCCTTGTAATCGATTTGAATACAAAAGCCGTATTATTTTCCAGCTTCTTCAGAAAACACGCCGAAATTCATAATCCGCCGGTAGCGGTTATCCAGTAATTCATCAATTGGCTGGCGCTTGAGTTCGGATAAATGGCGAATCAGTGCTTCTTTTAAATTCAAGGCGATAATCTTGAAATTACGGTGACCGCCTCCCAAAGGCTCTCTGACAACTTCGTCCAGAAAACCCTGCTCGCGAATACGGTCGGAAGTAATGCCCATGGCCTCGGCCGCCAATTGGGATTTTTCGGCGCTTTTCCATAGAATAGATGCGCAACCTTCGGGCGAGATTACCGAATAAATGCTGTATTCCAGCATGATTAAACGATCGCCCACGCCAATCGCCAATGCACCGCCTGAACCGCCTTCGCCGATAATCGTGCAGATAATCGGTGTCCGCAATTTCGCCATTTCAAATAGGTTCCTGGCAATGGCTTCGCTTTGTCCCCGCTCTTCAGCACCGATCCCAGGATAGGCGCCTGGTGTATCGATCAGACATATCACGGGTATTTTAAAGCGTTCAGCCATTTTCATAACCCGCAAGGCTTTACGATAACCTTCCGGCCGGGGCATGCCGAAATTGCGGTAAATCTTTTCTTTGGTATCACGGCCTTTTTGATGGCCAATCACCATGACCGGCTGCTTATCAAGACGCGCTAATCCGCAAACAATAGCCGGATCATCGGCATAAGCGCGATCTCCATGGAGTTCGTGGAAATCGGTCATGATATGCTCGATATAATCCAGCGTATAAGGCCGGCCTGGATGTCTGGATAGCTGCGAAATCTGCCAGTCGGAAAGATTGCTGAATATTGATTCGGCCAGCGCCCGGCTTCTATCTTCCAATTGCCTGATAGCATCGGAAATATTAATGTCATTATCAAACTCGACATTACGAAGTTCTTTAATTTTCGCTTCCAGTTCAGCGAGCGGTTGTTCAAAATCAAGAAATTTTAGGTCCATGAAGACGTGATCCGGCGTTAAAGGTGAAGAGTGAATTTTATAGAAATTTAGCAATTAATTCTAAATAAATTCCATAATTGATAATCGTGCCCCACTCTTGTCTCTTTTTATAGTACACTTTTAAGCAGATATTATAGAGCTTGGTCGTAGTGCTTCAATCAGTACCGCTGGCAATTAATCTACTCTTAACTTATTGAAATGCCAAAACGGCCGTATTTTTATTATGTTTACCATCACCAAAGAAGTTTATTTCTGTTATGGGCATCGGTTGATGAATCATCCGGGAAAATGCCGGAATTTACACGGACATAGCGTTAAGGCATCGATTTCAATACAGCAAGAACAGCTCAATGATCAAGGCATGGTCTGCGATTTTTCCGATATCAGGAATTGTGTTGAAGAATACATCCACCAAAACCTCGATCATAATTTTCTGCTGCATAAAAATGATCCGATCATCCCTATGTTGATGGACAACAACGAACGTTTCCTGGCGCTCGATGATCATCCGACCGCCGAAGTATTGAGCAAAATGATTTATCAACATTTAAAACAGGCCGGTTTTAATGTTGCCCAGGTGGTGTTATGGGAAACTGCCAGCGCTCATGCTTGCTACCATGAAAATTGATACTTATGAGCCTGGTTAATCCTGTCAATAAATCCTTGTGCCTGGAACAAATCTGTGAGTCCAACTACCAGAAGCTGTTACAGTTAATTCCGGAGTTATTCACATTTAAAGAGATAGCCATTGGCCTTACCGCCTATAAGACCATGCTGCACCTTAAGGTTATCGAACAAACGCCCTACACAATGACAGTGGAGCTCAGCCATTGCTTTAATAAAAATCTGGAAGAGTTTCTGGAGCCTGCCGTCAAAATACGCATTTATCAGGATGCACAACTGGCTGAAGTAATAAGCGATCATGCCCGGGCCAGCGTAGCGCAGGTTTTTAAAGATCCGGGCTTGAGCCGTGAAATTATGAATTACAAATGGCGGTTAAATTATTTCTTGCAAAAATGGCTGGATCATTGCTTAAAAAAGGATTATCAGTTCGTCAGCATACATTCACCCGATCTGGCTTGTATTTGATCGTAAGAATCCAGTCGATCACTGCTTTGTATGAGATGGTAAACCGGCTTTATCGTTAACCCAACAAATGCATGATTTATCGGGTTGACACAAAAGACGGCATGAGGTTAATCTTCATAAATCCGCAACCGCAACTTCACTTTTATAAAGTGACTACACTTCATCAGACAGCCTCCAGCAGATCTTCAACACCTGCGTTGATAATTTCCAGGCCTGTTTTTTACAAAAACGCTGTTCCTTATCCGTCGGATTTTTATTCAAAACCCAGCCTTTTTTCTCTGCGGCACCAATATCACTCATCACCATGCGTTCCGAATCCCTGTTCAGCGGCACGCCTATAAACAGGTATTGCTTGCCCTTGCGGTATTCTTTAAGGAAATCAGGGATAGCAAAGCCGCCCATTAACTCGGTAATATAATCGACATAATCGGCATCTGAAGCAATGTAATTGGCTTCCGGTTTAGGCGTTCCCATCGTTTTAAATAAAATGGGTAATCCGGGGTCGACCTGTTCCTGTAAAATTTCAAAATAATCGCTGCCATCGAAATGATATAACTTGAACCGGAACTGGCTGGCGGTGATTCTTGCGATTCCGGCAATCAGCGTATGCTCTTTATCGGCATAGTTTTCCTGCAATTGGGTATCCCTGGTGATATCAACAATATAAGCCGGCTTCCATTCCGCTAGCCAATCGTGTATAGCCGCGTGCATTCTGTATCGCCGTATAATTTGGTGAGAAACTGGCCTAGAAAGTTTCGGCCTTTTTTGAGCTCCTGGTTCATCGCGGCTCTCGGAAATTCATAAATGCTATCCAATGACTGGATTGTGCGGCCTTTCAGGCATACCGGGCGCTTTGAAGAACAAATAATCAATGTTGAACTTATCAATACGCAGCCAAAAAACATGCCGCATCTGGAAGATATTCATGGCAAAAAAGGCGTCTCTCTGCAATACCTGCTAACCCGTTTTGATCGCCAGCCGGTTATCCTTTTGCCTGGTTCTTCTATATGGTGAATGGCAAACTGGTTCGTGCCGACAGCGGCTTGGCCGTTTTTAGGATGTGGGCGGAGATTTTTCTTATTTACCCGAACGCGATGTCGCAGTGCTTAAAAACTCGATTAATACGCCTTACAGCGTCTAGCCGAACATCGTATTTTTCACCAACCGCTTTGTAAACAAAGCATATTTTAAAAAAAACAGGAGTCAATACATGTCAATTACACAAATAAAAGCATTTTCTGAGCACGCAAAAACAGATCCCGAATTAAAGGAAAAGCTGTTGGCTGTGCAAAAAATCAGAGAGCTGATTGCATTGGGGAAGGAATATAATTTTGAACTGGATGAAGTGGAACTTTATCCGCCCTATGAGCCGCAATTTATCGAAGCATAAATTTCTGAAAGGATGTCCAAAGCATTGTTAAGAGTCTAAGTTACGTAGAGTGTGCCATGCGCCCCGTTTCTAAAAATGCACGGTACGCCCTACTGATGGGCTTGGCAAACTTGTTGCCAGGACCGATGGTGTTGCAGAATCGTCAACGCCGATTCCAGCAATGTAAGGCCCGGCTCCATGCGGTGCCAGGTTGACGCGCCGGACGGATGCGGCAGCGGGATCATTTCTGTCCGATGGCCGTGAAAAGTAACGGGATGAAGTCTGCCGATCACGTCGTTGAGTTTTTTAACCGGCATTAATTGACTGATCGCCAGTTTGCCGACCGGAAGGATCAGGTCAGGCTTAAGCAAATCGATTTCCGCCTGCAGCCAGCCCGAGCAGTTATCAATTTCGGCAGGACTCGGCACACGGTCGCCGCCTTTGGGATTTTTACCGGGGAAACACCGGCATACCGCGGCCATATAAACACGCTTTCTAAAATTTTCTTCATCAAGCCCGATGCGCTCGAACCATTTAAACAGGGTTTTGCCGGCCGTCCACGCGAAGGGTTTGCCGAAACCGCCCTCTTTATCGCCGGGCGCCTGGCCGATCAGTAAAATCGGCGACAGCACAGGGCTCCCGCTTACCACCGGGCCGATCATTGCACTGCATTTGCTGCAATTGCGCAATGCAACGCGATGGTCATGCATAATTTGTTCTTTTATAGTCATTCAGATGCTTTAAGAATTTGTAATATGAGCTTTGCTTTAATGGCAAAAATATGGATGAGCGAACTCATGAATCGTTGGCATGAATATTTCAGATGAAAAGCAGATTGCCATAAAGCCATAGCACAAGTACAGGACGCGGTACTGCCCTTGATCAATTACTCATAATCCGACAAAGGCGGGCAGCTGCAAACCACATGCCGGTCGCCATAGACATTATCAATACGCCCGACCGGCGGCCAGTATTTATCATCATGCTGATTATTGTCAGGAAAGAAGGCTTGCTGGCGAGAGTAAGGCAACGTCCATTCTTCCAGCAATAACCGGTGGGTATGCGGCGCATTGTGCAATACGTTATTTTCAGTATCGGCGGAGCCGTCTTCAATGGCCTGGATTTCCTGGCGGATCGCGATTAGCGCATCACAAAAACGATCGATCTCGGCTTTATCCTCGCTTTCAGTGGGTTCTATCATCAGCGTGTCGGCAACCGGAAATGATACGGTAGGAGCATGAAAGCCGTAATCAATCAAGCGTTTGGCGATATCTTCCACTGTGATGCTGCAAGTTTTCTTAAAAGCATGGCAATCGATAATACACTCATGCGCAACCCAGCCGTTTTTGCCGGTATATAAAATCGGGTAATAAGACGCCAGGCGTTTGGCAATATAATTGGCATTCAGGATGGCGGTCAGCGTCGCACGTTTTAATCCCGCCGCACCCATCATGGCGATATAAGCCCAGGAAATTGTATAAATGCTGGCCGATCCCCAAGGCGCTGCGGATACGGTGCCTATCGTACCATGTTCACCTTTGGCCGGATTAACGCCTTCAACGACAGGGTGATCGGGCAGAAAAGGCGCCAAATGTGCTCCCACGCCGATAGGTCCTACGCCGGGACCACCGCCGCCATGCGGAATACAAAAAGTTTTATGCAAGTTAAGATGAGCGACATCGGCGCCGATTTTTCCGGGACGGCTTAAGCCCACCAAAGCATTAAAATTGGCGCCATCCAGATAAACCTGCCCGCCATGCTGATGGATCAGATCACAAATCTCCCTGAAGGATTCTTCATAAACGCCGTGCGTTGATGGATAAGTAATCATCAAGGCGGCCAGGGTGTCCTGGTATTCGGCCAGCTTTGCCCGTAAATCATCCAGACTGACATTACCGTTTTCATCGCAGGCAACCACGACCACCTTAAGGCCGGCCATCATTGCACTGGCAGGATTAGTGCCATGTGCCGAGGCCGGTATCAGACAAATATTACGTTGTGTTTGACCTCTGACTTCATGATATTTGCGGATGACCAACAGCCCCGTGTATTCTCCCTGGGAACCGGCATTGGGTTGCAGCGAAAAGGCATCGAAGCCGGTCAAGTCGCACAACATGTCTTCCAGTTCCGCAAACATCTGCTGATAGCCCAAAGTCTGGTACAGTGGCGCGAACGGGTGCAGACCGTTAAACTCATAATAGGAAATGGTCTGCATTTCGGTTGCGGCATTGAGCTTCATCGTGCATGAACCCAGCGGTATCATGGAGCGGTCCAGCGCTATATCGCGTCTGGCTAATCTTCGCATATAACGCATCATTTCGGTTTCCGAATGATAGCGATGAAATACGGGATGTTGCAGGATCTCATCGTTGCGTAATAATGCTTCCGGAATACATTCAGCCACACTTGCATCCAGTACATTGATATCGGGAAGGTCGGCAGTGGCGGATGCGAAAATCTGCCAGACTTCCCTCAGATTATTTCGCGTTGTTGTTTCATCCAGAGAGATGCCAAGGTGATTCGCATCAATAATGCGCAAATTGATATTGCTTTCACCAGCCCGGGCGGCAATGCGTTTTGCCTGGTTCGGGGCATGAATAACCAGTGTGTCGAAATAACACTTACTGATGACTTGATGACCTAACTGCGCAATGCCGGCTGCCAGAATTTGCGTGTAACGATGGACACGGCCGGCAATCAAACGCAAGCCTTCGGCGCCGTGATAAACCGCATAAAACCCGGCAATGACGGCGAGCAGAACCTGGGATGTGCAAATATTGCTGGTCGCTTTATCCCTGCGGATATGCTGTTCCCGGGTTTGCAGGGCCATGCGCAACGCCACCTGTCCGTGGCTGTCTCTGGATACCCCGATGAGGCGGCCGGGAACGGAGCGTTTATAGTCATCCCTGGTAGCGAAGAATGCCGCATGAGGACCGCCATAGCCCATGGGCACGCCAAACCGCTGAGCGCTGCCCACGACAATATCAACGCCGAATGCAGCAGGCGGTTTTAATAATACCAGGCTCAACAAGTCAGCAGCTACCGTAATCAGCGCAGATTTGTTATGAGCGATTGCGGTGATCCGGCTGAGATCTTTTATTTCACCTCTGGAGCCGGGGTATTGCACTACCAGACCAAAAAAGTCATATTGCTCGAGATCGTGGTAAGGGTCGGCGACGATAACCTGATAGCCTAATGAATGGGCGCGGGTTTTAATAACCGCAATGGTCTGCGGGTGACAATCCTGATCCACGACAATGCTGTTGGCAGAACTTTTGGACAAACGCTGCGACATCGTCATTGCCTCTGCCGCCGCCGTGCCTTCATCAAGCAGTGACGCATTGGCAAGCTCCATGCCGGTTAAATCGATAATCATCTGCTGATAATTTAACAGGGCTTCCAAACGGCCCTGGCTGACTTCGGCCTGATAGGGCGTGTAAGCCGTGTACCAGCCGGGGTTTTCCAGTACATTACGTTTAATTACCGATGGCATGACGGTATCGTAATAACCCATGCCGATCATTGAAGTAAACACTTTATTGCGTCCGCGCATATTGCGCAGATATTTTATAACAGCGCGTTCGCTAATCGTCTCGGTTAATTTTAAAGGTTCGCGATTAAGAATATTGTCAGGGATGGCCTGACCGATAATATCTTCAAGCTCATTCAGCCCCAGTTCTGCCAGCATTTCTCGTGTCTGCAGCTGATTGGGGCCGATATGGCGGTTAATAAAATTACCGCGCATTTCCAATTGGTCGAGGCTGGGACGGGATTTTGGCATGATGTCTACCTGTGATAGCGATGTCGGATAAAAGGTAGTTTGGTCACAGTAGCGGCAATTTTTCGGTGACGAACAATGCCGTATAAAGTATTGCCCAAGTCGGCTGAATTCCGGTCAAGCAATGCCATAGCAATAGGCTGGCCCAAACTGGGTGAGAAACTGCCGCTAGTCACATGACCGATAATGATATCCTCGTTATTGACAATAACACTGCCTTCCCGAACCGGTATTTTACTTTTTACCAGAAGACCCGCCCGGATTTTGTTCGGACCTTTCTGTAACTGGCCCAGGATTTTATCAGCGCCCGGAAACTCATTATGGCCTTTTTTAAAGAGCCATTGCAGCCCTGCTTCTACCGGTGTAACGGCTTCATTCAGTTCATGTCCATAAAGGCACAGCCCCGCTTCCAGGCGCAAGGTATCCCTCGCCCCCAGGCCAATCGCCTCGACTTCATCTTCAGCGAGCAAGCAGCGGGCAAGCCGTTCCGCATATTCATTGGCTACCGAAATTTCAAAGCCGTCTTCGCCGGTATAGCCGCTGCGGCTAATATTACAAGGCATACCGTCAATTTCGGTTGCGCAGGCATGCATAAACACTAATTCTGCGGCATCAGCAGAAAACTTGCCGATAATCCTCGCGGCAGCCGGGCCTTGTAACGCAAACAGCGCATGATCAGGCAGCTCCATAAAATCACACTGTTCAGATAAATGGCTTTGCAGATAGGCATAATCCTTATCCTTACAGGCCGCATTAACGATGATCATCAGTCCCGAAGTCAGGCGTGTAATAATGATGTCGTCAATAATGCCGCCATCCTTGTTGGTTAATACGGTATATTTTTGCTCGCCAGGTTGAAGTCCGGTAATATTGCCGGGTGTCAATCGCTCAAGCTCACCTGCTGCCTTATCGCCCGATATCAGGCATTGCCCCATGTGCGAAATATCGAAGAAACCTGCATGATTTCGACAATGCAGATGTTCGTGAATAATGCCTTTGCTGTACTGCACTGGCATTTGATAACCGGCAAAAGACACCATTTTAGCGCCCAGCTCAAGATGAAGATTGTAAAGAGGCGTCTCTTTTAGCATGGTGTCTCAATTTAGCTTGCAGGAAGGTTAGTGTAACGCTGAAAAAGCGATAATCCAAGAGAGGATTGAAGCCTCGCTCTTCAGGTCAGGGATTAAATGATTTGTAATTCTCATTAACCGCGAAAGACACGAAGTTTTAATTTTTCTTCGTGTTCTTCGCGGTTCAAATTTTTTAAATAGGAAGGTTATAGAGCATTTCTTTGTTAGTTAAAAGCATAGCCTGAGTTTTTAAAATAATTCAGGCATTCATCGGTATGGAACGGATCCATGCTCCGGCCGATAGCCTGACAGAGCTTGTCAACTGTTCGCTCAGCCGCCTTGCGCAGCAAAGCTTTCAGTTTGGCTAAGACCTGCTCGACCGGATTCAGGTCCGGACTGTAAGGCGGCAGGTATTTCAGCGTTGCGCCTTTAGCTTCAATCAGCGCTTTCACTTTAGCTACTTTATGAGCCGGCAGGTTATCGCAGATCACCATATTGCCGGGTCTTAACGTCGGTCCCAACTGCGCGCAGATATTCTTTGAAGGCTGCGCCGTTCATGGCCCGATGCAGGCACCCGGATGCAGTGAGCCGGTCTGCCGGCACATCCTGTTGCAGCATTGCCGATAAGACTTGGCCCCATCGGCAACAGCTTCTGAGTTGAATACAAAGGTTGAGGGCGGGCTGATTATCCCGTCCCGCCGGAACAAGAATCAAACAACGGCCTAATCCTTGACTTCACAGATATCAGCAAGGCTGTCCGGTGCTTTGCCGCTTTCGGCATTATTCAGGTAAAGCACCAGATTGCCCAGAGAGGCAATAACGTCTTTTTGATCCTTTTCACTGAGTTTATTGAACTTGTCGCGTGATGCAGCCGCTTCCCCGCCATGAAGCTGAATCGCTTCCCGCAAAGTTGTGGCGCGGCCGTCGTGCATCCAGGGGCCTGTACAAGCTACGCCCCATAATTCTTCAGTACCGAAAGTGGCTTTGCCGCTGCTTAAAGCATCCCTGTCAGCCGGCATGATGGCATTCACAGGTTCATAGTTAACCTGGCTCATATGACCATTGACATATTCGCCGGGCTCTTCCAGTTCATCGACTGTTTCTGCTAATTGGTCGCCCATATAATGCCGCTTCAAATCGCTGTAGAGACGTACAACGGCTTTTCCATTGCGCTTTTCGAAAGCGCCCAGCCGGATTTTTTCCTTATCCTTGCAGAGCAGATTATTCGGTTGATCTTTGGTCAGATCAAACTTGACCGGATGAGCAGGCGTTACCCCCTCCGCTTCCATATCGACTTGCACCTTGTATTTTTTGAAGAAATCCTCTTTCTTGTCGCGATAATAAACGGAAGCGCTAGGCTCCTGAAAAAAAGAATTGTTTAAAGTCATTTCCGGCTGGTGGCAACTGCTGCATTCTATCGTCTTGAACAACTCATCGCCATGCTTGATTTGCGCACGTTCTGACGGTTTGAGTTGTTGCTCTGCCGCTGCAAGTATGCCGAGATCATCAAGCTCTAACCTGGTGGTCGGACGCGGTTGTGCGGCCATATAAACAGTGAATGCGGTCATATCGCCGACAGTGAGCTCATCAACTTTCTTGTCGTTATCCTCATCCAGGCCTTTACCTGTTAATTCCACGGCTTGCATGCCGGTTTCATTATTACCGGCGTTGCGCATAAAATCCCGTAAGAAGGCGACGCTTTTTTTCCATTCATAGGGCCGGACAACCCAATCGGGGTCGATGCCTTCAACTTTTGAATTTACCTCATCAATCTTGGCCGTGCCGTCTACACAAGTCATCGTGAAATATCCAAAACTTACGCCTTTGGTCTTCAACTCTTTATTGATACCGCCGCCTTTGTTATTGCAGGCTTCTTTTTCAGCTTCCTGCTTGATTCTTAATAAATCATCAGTCATTTCTTCGGCCAGACGCTGCAAAGCGCCAGACCCTAATACATGCGGTGTATTGCGCTGAATCGTTAAGGTCGGATTTTCTTCAAGTTGAGGAATACGATGGACATTGGCGGCGGTAGAACCTGCGCCATCTTCAACAGGCTGATTATGACAGGCTACGCAGGATTGCGCATTGGGACCTGTCGGCCGTACCAGTTTGCGATTTACGTCGCCCCATTCCCCCGGACCGTTCTGGTCTGCGCGCGGTATTCTCGTAAAGTGCGAAGGCTCCGCAGTGCCAATATAAATCCCGCCTCCCTGCTGCAAAGTAAAGCTCGTGCCGAAAATGATATCTCCTTTCTCGAACGCCTCATTGAATACTTCTTCATTTTTTCCAGCCAGAACGTCCGCCAATAAGGCCTTCTGATCAGTGGGGCTATAATCGCCTTCTTCGTTATCCTCTTGCGGGCAAGCGCTGATTGATAATGTTTTGGAAGGAGGAGTCGGGGGAGTTGATGGAGCTTTCGGCGGCTCATTACAACCACTTAACAGATAGATTACGGGGACTATACAATATATTTTTTTCATTACGCTCTCCGAAACTGAATATATATTTTAAAACGATGTTGCATGAGCAACTATTCGTCTTTCGTCATTCAGAGCAGATATTTCTACACTGCGATGGCAGTTTCTGAGCCTTCGGTCCTGAATGTTTGAATAAATACCGGTTCTTGTTAGAGCAAGCCTTCAAGCAGCTTAGGCGCTTGCTCTTCAACACTCGTTTTTTACTGACTAAAAAGCTGTTGACGCACAAATGTTGCTGGCAATCAATTGTTGATGGAATGGATTTTTGCCTCGGGCACTATAAATGGGAATCCCACAACACTAACGTGGATCATTTAACCTAATTATTAAATAATTGTCAATTGACCAAAAATAATCTGTTTCAAGACGAGTGACAATCTGCACAGTTCAGAACAATCTTTACTTTTTAATGGCAGATTTATCATGAATATCAAACACCTGTTTAATCTGATAAAGTCGCCATTATGCGGCTGATTAAATTATTCATGCTGCAAGGCATTTCTTTAAACTTATCAATTGTGATTACAACCGATTTCCAGTGACTGTTCCCGTGATCATTTAGCCGCATATTAATAATCCGGGATGCAGGTTATTCTTTAATGTACGTACTGTGATATAAAAGACGGTTTATACAAATATCAATTAATAAAGAGTTATGGATTCAACTGAATATGGTTTTGACCCGACTTACGGTTATTCTCTTCAGCAGTTATTGGCTGTAAAAGTACCGAAGGAACCCAAGGATTTTGATGACTTCTGGCAAGCGCGCTACCGTAAAGCACTAACCGTTGATCCTCAACCGCAAACAAGGGTTATCAATGAAAACAAGCTGGGCTGGCGGCTATTGGAAATAAGCTACACCTCTACGGATAACTTTACTATTAGAGGCTGGTTGTTGTTACCGGTTACCGGTGTTATAAAGCGCTGCTTCATTATCGGCCATGGCTATGGAGGGCGTAATGAACCCGTTTTTCATCTGCCGTTCAAGAATGCCGCCCTGTTGTTTCCCAGCTTTCGCGGTTTAGCGCTCAGCGCTCAGCCAAGCATCCCATCCGAACCTTACCATCATGTATTGCATAATATTGATCAGGCAGACCGGTATATTCTGGGCGGCTGTGTTGAAGATGTATGGCTGGCGGTCAGCGCGATGTTACAGTTGTTTCCGCAGACTACTGGGCATTTAGGTTATCTGGGTATCAGTTTTTCCGGCGGCATCGGCGCTTTGGCCCTGGCTTGGGAACAACGAATTGCACGAGGCCATCTCAATATTCCCACTTTTGGCAATAATCCTTTACGCTTACGGCTGGAAACACGGGGCAGCACAAATAGCTTGCAGCAGTTTTATCGAACTCATAAAAAACAAACCCTTAAAACATTACGGTATTATGATGCCGCCTCGGCGGCGAAGCGGATTACCATTCCGATGCATTGCGCATGCGCGGTCTTTGATCCGTGTGTGGCGCCACCCGGGCAATTTGCAATATACAATGCAATAGCTGGAACAAAGCAACTGTTTATTTTAAATGCGGGGCATCACAGTTGTCCTGATCAAGAACGGCAGCAACAAGAGCTAATTTCTGAATTGGATAATTTTTTTGCACCTCTTAACGAATAATCCCAATGGCATAAAAAAGCAGAGGCTTTAAATGAATCGTGAATATCACAAGTGGTGGAGCAACCGGTTAGAGCGCAATATGGAGCTATTGGTATTCGGTCATGCCGGCGCAAAAGTACTGGTTTTTCCCTCACGTTACGGCCGGTTTTATGAATATGAAAATCTGGGCATGGCAAAGTCTTTGGAACAAAAAATAAAACAGGGTTATCTTCAGCTTTATTGCATTGACAGCATCGATAGTGAAAGCCTTTATTGCCGTTGGGCACATCCCGCTGGCCGTATTCAACGGCATATAACTTATGAAGAATATGTCCTGAATGAAGTGCTGCCCTTTATGCAAGACAAGAATCCGCATGAGTGCGTTATCTCCCACGGTTACAGTCTCGGCGCTTTTCAAGCGACCAATATTGCGTTGCGCCATCCTCATTTGTTTAAAAAACTGGTCGCATTCTCAGGCCGTTATGACCTCACGATGAAAATCGAAAATTTTAATGATCTTTTCGATGGTTTTTATAATGAAGATATTTATTTTCATACCCCTAACCATTTTTTGCCTAATCTCGATTGTCACTGGCGTTTAGGTTACCTGAGAGAAATGGATATTGTCCTGGTAATTGGCAATGAAGATCCGTTTTTGCAGAGTAATAAACAGCTAAGTTCGATATTGTGGAAAAAAGAGATTGGCCATCAATTACTGGTGTGGGACGATCGAGCGCATAGTGCTCATTATTGGCGGAGTATGTCGTCGCTTTATATCTGAACTTTACAGGCTGTACAAAAGCATTGCTTCTTATTGCTGTAATGGGTATAAATACACGGCTAATGCACTATTCTCGGGGTCGTTATACTGATTACCGATGATCCACAGGAACCTTGCAGATAAGAGTTGAGCCATGCAGCGGGATTTTTCAAAGGTCAAAGATCAGCGTTTTGATGTGTTAATTTGCGGCGGCGGTGTTTATGGTGCATGGACAGCTTACGACGCAGCATTGCGTGGCCTGAAAGTGGCCGTCGTCGATCAAGGCGACTGGGCGTGTGCAACATCGTCAGCTTCCAGCAAGTTGATTCACGGCGGCTTGCGTTATCTGGAGATGCTGAACTTCAAACTGGTGCGCAAATCCCTTGCTGAACGCCAGATGCTGTTTAAAGCAGCCCCGCACCGGGTCTGGCCCTTGCGATTCGGAGTTCCAGTTTATAACCATAGTCGAATCGGTTCTTTCCGGCTCAGCATCGGTTTAATGATCTATGACTGGCTTGCCGGCACTGTTCCAAGGGATCAGCATCATCGACGCCTTACGCCTACTGAGTTTGCTGAACGTTTCCCCTGTCTTGACAACACAGGCTTAAAAGCAGGCTACACGTATCTGGATGCGCAGACCGATGATGCCCGTTTTGTGCTCGAATTAATCAATGGCGCTCAAACTGCCGGAGCGGTTTGTCTTAATTATTGCAAAGTCATTGGTTTTGTAGAAGTCAATGGACAGCTTTGCGGTGCTGAGATATACGATAATGTCAGCGGCGAAACAACCATGGTTCATGCGGCCCAGCTTGTTAATTGCACAGGACAATGGTCATCAGACCCGCACAGTAAAACTCAATACGGAAGGTTAACAAAAGGCGTTCATTTAATTATGCCCGGAATACTTGAGGATGAAGCCTTATTGCTCACGACGAAAACTGACGGGCGCGTTTTTTTTATTATTCCTTGGTATGGACTGACCCTGCTGGGTACAACGGATAATGATTATAGCGGTGATATTGATCATGTAACGGTTGAAGCCGAAGATATTAATTATTTACTGACTGAAGCCAATCATATACTCAAGACAGTAAACTGGACAGAACAGGATATTATCGGCCGCTTCGCAGGTTTGCGTGTGTTAAAGCCCAGCGCCAGTGCATCACCTTCCAATATTAATCGTGATTGGGAATTAATAACTTCAGACAACGGCCTTCTTTCTTCTATCGGTGGCAAATTCACTTCCGCCCGAGAAGATGCTGCCTCTATTGTCGATATTTTATGCAAGAATCTGGGCTGTAATGAATCCTGTCAGACCACTGGCAAATCCTTTCCTTGGTCGCCTGTTGAGGATTATCAGCAATGGTCGGACGCTGCATTAAGTGAAGCAATATCTTTAGGCATCGACGATGAAAGCGCACATTGGCTGCTGCGCCGCCATGGCAGCCAAGTATCAGCTATTTTCGAGCTGATTGAACAAGATGCTGAATTGGCTAAAAGAATAATGCCCTCACTGCCGTTTATCATGGCCGATCTTATTTTTTGCGCTAAGCATGAAATGGTTGTGCATCTGGAAGACTTATTACGCCGTCGACTGCCTTTGCTAATTCTGGCGAAAGTGACGCCCGACGAATTGCAACGCCTCGCTGAAACCGCTGCAAAAGTTCTTAACTGGAATGAGGATACCATGAACAGGGAAGTTGAACTCTGCATGCAAAAATGGCTAATCAGATAAAGCATACGCCAAACCTGCCGAAGAGCAGATATCAGGCATTTAGCCATACCCATTCAAAAAAGGATTACTATCGGACGCGTCTGCGGGTTTAAAATTTTCCGGCCTCGGTTCGCCCAAATATTTTTCCCGCAAACTGTAATATAAATTCAGGCGTTCCCATTGCGGTTCAGGCAATACCTGCTGGCCATCAGATAAAAACGGCGACGGCAAAAAGACGGTTGTCAATTGATCGCCATAGCCGTTCCACATCCGCAAACCCCAACTACGGCCGCCGCCGTTTTTACCGCTACACATTTTAAAAAAACCGCACTTGGCAACTGGACGGTTCTTTCTCAGTTCTTCAGATGGACAATTTCTGTGCGGTCCAATGCAAAGATGAAAATGCCAGTGACCCAGGTCAACAGTTAGATAGCCATCAGAATATGAAAGCCTGGGTTCTTCTGCAAAACGTATTTCAAAAACTGCGCCTTCAACGCAAGGGCCAACGACAATTTTGTCCCAGTTTTTTGAGAATAAATCCTGCGACAACTCTTTCATCTTTTCTTCGGTGGGCTCGAAGTAGGTATATTCAGTGAATGTCCCATCCGGATTTTCAACAGTCTCACTAGTGCCTGAGTCATTTGTTGCCATTGTCATTCGTCTATCCCCAAAAAGGCGTTCGGCTATTGTCGTGCCATGGCCTCATAAACCGCAAGGCTAATGACGGCAGCAATAGCCGAGTATATCAAGTGGAGTTCGGCTGTAAACTACTCAACCGCCTTATCAATCCCTTCTGTCAACCTCTCCATACTTGGATTGCGCGTCGGGCAGTGCATTAAACAGTTTAACAAATGTTAAACCTGCAACCGCATAAATTAACGTATAACCCATATAAGGCGGGTAATACTGAACCATTGCCGAGAAATACTGCCCCAAACTCAAACTATCATAACGTCCTGAAAATAAATAAAAGCTGCCGTTTGAAATGGCGAAGGCAATCGTGGTTGCAACAATCAGCAGGCCCAACTGCAAAGTCAGTTCAGCAACTTTGATGGATTTCAGCGTAGAGCAGTAACGGCCGGCAAACCACATTACGGCATAGGTTGGAATCAGAAAAACATAAGCGGGAGAAACGCACCAGCTGCTGGTGCCGTTTTTGATGGCAATGAAATCTATCAATGCGGCCAAAGCCAATAAGAAGCCAAGCAATGCTTTTTTACGGTAAAAACCGGCGAAGAAAAATACCGCCAGCGAAGCGTCGGGAAGATGTAATACATCGCCAAAATGATGAAAGCGCGTCAATACCATCAGTGCGATCAAGGGAATAGGTAAATACTCGGCTTGCAACCATTGTTTTATATTCATTTTTTACCTCCAGAGATAGTGAGTTATTGTGATAAGTTTTCGGGGATGAAATTTGGGTGTATTTTTCAGTTGTTATAATGGATTGAAACAAAAAAGTTTCTACCTGCGCTATTAAAAGTATCGACTGTTTGATAATTTTTATCCAGCAGATTATTCAGCTTTGCGCTTACCATCCAGTTTTTATTGAAATGATAAGCTGATCTTAAATCAACGGTCACATAGCCTGCAACCCTGATTGTATTCTGTATGTCATCAAAACGCTCACCTTGCGCCAGCACATTAGCGCCTACATCGACAGCTCCGAATGATCTTGATAAATCAAACGCCAAGGTTTCCTGGGCGCGGCGGGGCAATATTTTATTAGTCTCCCGACTCTTGGGGCCTAGCAGATTCATGCTCAGTTTGCCATTCCAGCCCATCAGTTGCGTGCCGATTTCAGTTTCAATGCCGTCAATTTGCGCTTTACCAATGTTTTGCGCACTAAAATCGAAAGTTACCGCGTCCATTGTCGGTGTAATCAAATTGTCGATATTGGTATGATAGGCGCGAATTTCCCATTGGCCCCAATCATGATTTCCGGCAAGACCGGCTTCAAACGATGTTGACTCTTCCGGCTTCAGGTTGGGGTTGCCGTAATTCGGAAAATAAAGATCATTGAAAGACGGCGCCTTGAAGGCATTGCCGAAGTTTGCCAATAGACTAATACCGTAATTCCAGTTATAGCGCCAGCCGGCATTGCCGGTCACATAATCACCGAAGGCTTCATTTTCATCCCAACGTACCGAAGCATTAACAAAATGATCATCCCATAACTGGCTGCGTAATTCAGTAAATACACCCACATCATAGCGAGAGCTCTCTGCGAATGTTTCCGAGCTGTCCACTTGATCCAGGCGATAGTCCGCACCTGCGATCAGTTGATGCTCGTCGGATAAAGTAAACTGATTCAGCCAGCTGGCGTTCCAGCGGGTGCTGTTAAATTGGCTGGCAAAATCACCATCCGGAGCAAACTGATCGCTATCATCCCGGCTTTGCCCCAAACGCAGGGTTGAACGCCAGTCTTCAACAATATCCATGCTGCCTGTAACGCCCACAACCTGATTTACAAATTCCGTTTTATCCTGGAAGCCGTCATATTCGGTTTTTCCCTCAGCCCGCATAAAAAACGCTTCAACCTCGGCGTTATTTTCAAAGCGGTGGCCCAGCCGTGCATTTACTGCCGTATTCTGGTAGCCGTCGTGGTCAGGCTGATTAACGCCGAAACGACCGGGAGTTGGCTGCCGGGCGTTAAATCCTTGGGAATCAAAACGTGACGAACCCAAGGTATACCAGCTATTTTTCCATTTTCCACTAACGGTGCCGGCGAGATTATAGGTATTGTATGAACCCCCGCCCCCAACCAGCGAGATGCTTGGTTTTTCCTGCATGTTGCCTTTACGGGTAAAAATCTGAATAACACCGCCCATGGCTTCTGATCCGTACAGGCTTGACTGCGGTCCGCGAATAATTTCAATCCGCTCAATCTGATCAACCGGAATAAATTCAAAAGAGGTTGTACCCAAGGTCGCAGAACCGGCTTTAATCCCATCTATCAGCACCAGAACCTGGTCCGAATTAGTGCCGCGCATAAATAAACTGGTCGTTTTTCCATAACCGCCGGCTTGCGTTATATCGACACCGGTTGTGCCCTTCAACAGCTCGGGCAAGGTTTTAACTTGCAAACGATCAATATCCTCACGGGTATAAACGGTAGCTGCAGCGGATAGCTGATTTTTGACAACTTCCGTTCTTGTGGCCGTAACCACCATATTGGGGAGTTCTAACGAATTGTTAGTGGAGTTATCCTGGGCTTGCGTCTGGGCATTGATACCCGCAAGCAATATTGAACCGGCTATAATTTTTTGCATGATTGTCCTCTCGGCAATTGCTCCTGCATTGCTCCAGCTTCTGCATCCATGCGGTCGTGCGCCGCCCGCGCATGACGATTGAGTAATTACAGCGAAGGACAATAGAGGATGAAAGACACAAAAACGCAGCAATCATTACGCAAAACAGCCCTCCGCTGTAGCGAATTATGCTTTTGGGCCGGTCTCCGGGCTTATAAGTGGCGTTAAACCTGAATCATCACCTTCCCATGCTGAATAACACAGTGGCGTGCCGATGATTCTTTACTTATATACCGTTGCGGGGGCAGCGTCGGATTTGGCCAAAGCCTTACCGACTTCCCGTTTAACCATTAGATTTGACTATCTTCTGGAACCTGAAAGCAGCCGACAATTATAGGGGGATTAAATTTTTAAAGCAAATAAACAGAAGAATTAGCGCTGACAATCATCACAGAATACCGTTGAGCGGTTAGTGATTCTGATTTCTTTTAAAAGTTGCCGGCAATCAACACAAGGCAACCCTGCGCGACCATAGACCTTGAGTTGTTGCTTGAAGTAACCCGGTTTTCCGGCTTCATTGACAAAATTCCTGAGGGTAGTGCCGCCTTGCTGAATAGCATGCAGCAGGATGACTCGAATACACTCAGCCAGTTTTTGATAACGGGCCAGAGAAATTTTTCCCGCCTGGCGCGACGGCTTTATGCCCGCCATAAACAGGGCTTCATTCGCATAAATATTGCCGACGCCTACAACGATATGGCTGTCCATAATGAATGACTTTACCGGCACTTTCCGGTTTCTGGATAACGAATAAAGCATCTCGCCGTTAAAATCGGCTAACAGCGGTTCAGGACCCAGGTCCTTAAGAAGTTGATGCTCTGCGGCAGGCGCAGTGGTCCATAATACGGCCCCAAACCGGCGAGGATCGTTATAACGCAGCACGGTGTCATCGTTGAAAATAAAGTCAATATGATCGTGTTTACCAACCTCCTGCCCTGCCGTTAGTATCCTTAAACTGCCGGACATACCCAAATGCACCAGTATTGTGCCCGCATCAGTGGTAAACAGCAGATACTTTGCCCGTCTGGAAACCGACTGAATGCTAAGACCCTTTAAAATCTGATTAAGTGATTCAGGCACAAGCCAACGCAGTTGCGGTTGTCGGATAACAACCTGTTTAACGGTTTGCCCTTCAATATGCGGAGCAATACCGCGGCAGGTGGTTTCAACTTCGGGTAATTCAGGCATGGGTTAGGGCTATGGTTTTGAGGTTAGTATAAAGCCTGGCTTTAAGTTAACAGTATATGAAATCTGTAGAGTAAAAAATAGTTTTAGCCACGTAAACATTTATGGCTCAGACTAACCGGCTTGCTGTGCAATATGACCCAATCCGCTATATTGCTATATTATTCTTTACCGAGTCCTGATAAGAAAGAGCGTCCACATGAATAATTTTAATCTACCTGCCAGTGACAAAGTTTTTATGCACAGAGCGCTTGAGGCGTCAATTAGGATAGGTTTGTTGCTCATCATTACGGTCTGGTGTTTCCGGATTGTCGAACCTTTTATAATTCCGATAATCTGGGGAATGATTATTGCCGTTGCAGCGCATCCGCTTTACCGCCGGTTACGGGCCATTCTTGGTGAACGGCACAAGCTTGCGGCTACCGTATTTACTTTTGTCTTTCTGATCATCCTGATTGTTCCGACCGTGTTGCTTACAGACACACTGATCGCCGGGCTGAAAATGGTGGCGGAGAAAATAAGAGATGGCTCTCTGTTCATTCCACCGCCGCCCGATAACCTTCATAATATAGTGATCATCGGGGAGCCGCTCGCCAAATTTTGGTTGCTCGCATCCGTAAATATCCACAACGCACTGCTACAGCTCACGCCCGTACTTAAAGTTATCGGCAGCTGGTTATTATCAGCGGCCGCCGGTGCCGGTATCGCCATTTTGCATTTCGTAGTCGCCATCATTATTGCCGGAATATTATTGGCTAATTCCAGCGGAAGCAGTCGAACAGCGCGTGCAATTACCTATCGGCTCGCTGATGAAAAAGGCGGTGATTTTGCTGACCTGGCGGAAGCTACGGTTCGCAGTGTCGCTACGGGTATTTTAGGTGTTGCGTTGATACAAAGCTTACTGGCAGGGCTTGGTTTTATGGTGGCCGGAGTACCGGCTGCTGGTCTTTGGGCCTTGCTTTGCCTGATTTTATCCATAGCTCAGATCGGCATCGCCCCAATCCTGATCCCTGTAATAATCTACCTGTTTTATACTGCTGACA
Organism: Methylococcales bacterium; assembly: GCA_028715725.1. GTDB lineage: Bacteria > Pseudomonadota > Gammaproteobacteria > Methylococcales > Methylomonadaceae > JAGXGJ01. Next base: position 24,633 of record JAQURG010000007.1, on the reverse strand, counting down.
CGTTTACCGCCGTGGCCTTTTTAATCTGGAGCATTCCGCTCAGTTTAATGGACAATATTCTTAAACCTATCCTGCTGGGCCGTGGCGTCAAGACACCTATGGCGGTTATCTTCATCGGTGCAATTGGAGGACTTCTTAGTTCGGGTGTTATCGGGCTTTTTGTTGGCGCGGTGATTTTATCGCTGGGCTATAATCTGTTTATTTTATGGCTTAAGGACCGCCCGTTGCCGGAGTAGCCAGGCGAATCTTACTGATCCTTCGGACCTGAATGCGCCACATCCCAAACCGGTTGCAGCAGGGTTTGGCATTGCTGTTCAAAGGCTTCGCCCAATACCAGGCCGATGTCTGCTGTGCTGTAAAGTCGTCTGAGTTCGGGTTCGTAGGATTGTTCGACCGCTCTGGCTAACTGTTCTTTCGCAGCCTCCAGCGCCGGTTTGCTTGCCCGATTGCCGTTATTCAATTTTTGGGCCTGTTTAATATAAGCCAGAGCCGCTTCAACAAAAAAAGCATCCGGCTGCTGCTGGCCTTGGCGGTAAATGTCTAACAACATCGGTAAATGATCGGACTGGCAATGCTCCGGCAGTAAGATTAAATGGTCATCAGTACTCAACAAAAAAGTCGTTTGTTGCTGAAGCTTATTATTAATGCTGTGATGCAGCAAGGCACTGACAAAATCCTTACCCTTGAGTTCGGCATAGCGAAAAAACAGGCTGCCGTTTTGATAACGATTAGTCAGTTTGCCCACTAAACGGCAGTTTCCGATTTTTATATCGACAGGCAAATGATCCAGAGGCTTGCCGGGATTGATTGCTTTTATGCGTTCGACAAATTCATTCATCACTTCCTGTTGCCGGTCAAACTCCAGTTCGCCCAATGCGCCTGATAACCATCGTCCCTGAGCCTGCAATTTTTTTATCGAAAGCGATGCGCCGTTCAAGGCTTCATGTATCCATTCATGACTGAGGGTGTAAGCTTCCATTTTACCGATAGTAAACGGCTCGCGTTCTTCGACTTCTGCCTCAATACCGTTAAAGCGCATATCCATTTGCCTCCGCAAAAAAAAGCGTTGCGGATGCCGGAAAAAACTGAACAGTTCATCCAGTTCGATAATTTCTTCGACTTCAATATTGATTGTTCCCCGCCACCAGGAAGGAGACACCGCTATTTTAGGTTTTGATAATGCTCTGGCAGTTGCGCAGTCGATTTCAGAAAAACTGAACAAATCCGCAGCCCCGACAAAGTAACGCGGACTGAATGACTGCAAAGGTTCGACGGTAAGCACGTCTGAAAGCCTGTAATTTTCCTGCAAGACTTCCAGCAAATCGCTGATAACGATAGAAGGCGGGATAGTCTCGTTGTGGCTGATCGATTGGCCGATATAGGTGATAATCAACTGCTGACTGGCGGATAACAGAACTTCCAGAAACTGATAACGGTCATCCGTACGTCGTGAACGATCGCCTTTGCGAAAGTCATGAGCCAGCAGGTCGAAGGTCGGATTGCGATCGACTTTAGGAAATTCACCCTCATTCATGCCTAATAAGGCAATCACTTTTAACGGGATAGAACGCATAGGCAACATGGAGCAAAACGTCAACTGACCCCGTAAAAAACCATTGACTGATTTATGTTCATCGATTCTGTCTTGCAGCCAGCTGATAATCACTTGCAGCGCTACACTATCATGATGCACAGCAGCGGTCAGATCAGCGGATAATTCATTCAGTAATTCGTTAAGCTGCTGGCGCTCAAATGGAGCAGCATTCGCCAATAGCTGATCGGCGAAGTAATACAGCTGAGCGCTCCAGTTCCTGAGCGTTTTCGGTTGTTTTAACTCAGTGCTGGCTTTAAACAACAACTGCATGAAATCGCAGAGCCCGCCTAATGCCAGCGCAGATGAGCCTTCAATATCGATATAAGGCAATACATCATCAACAAAATCCTCATCAGTGCCTACAGCATAGCCCATCAACAGCCTGTCCAGGGAAGCCTGCCAGGTATTTTCGTTAAGTTGAGGAAGACCCAGTTCCTGCCTGTGTTTGGCTGATTTTCCCCAGCGCACATGCGTATCCTGTACCCAGTGTTTAATGAGTTCCAGATCGGTTTCACTCAAACCAAAACCCGGATACACCACCGGTTGATCCAGTAAATCCAGGATCCCCTGCCAGCCGAAACGGCCCTGACTCAAGTCTAAAAAACGGATAAAGGCATCCAGCGCATGATTACTCAAACGCAAGCTGCGATCAGCAATAGCATGTTGAATATCGCTGAATACGGCTGAAATAAAGGGTTCATACACCTGGATATCGGGCGCCATCACGACAATATCGCGCAACTCGAGCGTAGAGTCATTTTCTAATGCCAGCAGCAATTGATTCTTTAACACCTCGACTTCGCGCATTCGGGAATGACAGGCATGGATACTGATGGACTTGTCTTTTTTGATAAGTGGCTTTTCTGCCGGACTATCCAGCCGGTTATTCAGGATATCGTTTTGCAATAATTGCAGATGACTCCGCGCCTCGTTCAGTTCGAAGCTTTCCGGTTCGTAATCAAATTGCACCTGCTCCAGAAGCATCTCCTGAAATTCACGTCCTTGCTGACCCAGCGTCGATAGCAAAGGGTGCCCGGCAAGGTTTTCATCATTGGCTCGCTGCCGTTTGCTTGCCAGATCGGCCCAGAATGTCTGCGCCGGATTAAGCAAAAAAAGGTGGAGTTGGCAATGTTTCGATAAACTTTCCAGGTAGCTTAAAAATAACGGCGGCATCGTGTTAATTCCGAAAACCGAGATGCGCTCCGGCAAAGATCCGCTAAATGCGCCTTCCTCTGCCGCCTTTAGCTTGGCTATCACGTCCAGCCATAACGAACCTCTGTGTTTATGGCCGGTTTGTGCGCTTATTTGCTGCCAAAGCGCTTTCTGCCAGCGTTCGGTTGCCGTATGATAAAGTGTGCCGCCTTTTTGCCAGCCGGCGAGCATATCGGGCCGCATCATTTGGTACTGGTCAAAAATTTGCGCCAGCTGCTGCGCCAGCTGGTAGCGTTTTAAAGCGGCATTCTCGCCGGACAAATATTGCTTTACCGGCAAAAATACATCGCCGTCCAGTCTGCGCAATAAAGCCTCAATCCGCCAAAGCATCAGATTACGGTCAAAAGCCGCATCATTTAAACGACTGTCTATTTTTTGCGCTATGGAACTGAAAAACTCGCCGGGAAATAAAAACTGATAGTTGCCACAGACTTTAAAATGGCTGGCCAATTGCTGAGATAACCAGCGCTCCATGCCTTGGCTTTGAATTAAAAAAACTTCTTTTTCAAAAGGCGACGCCAACGGTGCATTTTCAATAACAGCAGTCAGGTGAACGACCAGGTTCTCGGTTTTATTGGAACTGTGCAGGATAAACATAGGTATGCCGGAAATTAGAAACCGGAAAATATTATAATGGCTTCAGCCCGTTAGCCTTCGGCTATTTTAGAAGCACAATTTGAGTCTCGCAATTTTACACCAAGATAACAGATGGGTTGCTGTGCTAATTGCATAAAATCTTATCAGCTTCCCTGTCGATCTCCGTATGCCGGCGAATGAATTCTGTCCGAGTACAGCCGGAACGGCGCAATGATAAACTGATAATTATGAGCTTTACTTGCTGCGGCTTAATTCATAAAAATAAAGTAAAATGTTCTGCTTTAAAGTCCAGACACCATAAGGTATAAATGAAGAACTATAAAATCGCAGTATTAGCCGGTGACGGAATCGGCCCCGAAATTACTAAAGAAGCTATCAAAGTTCTCAAGCTCATCGAAGAACGTAATGACGCCTCTTTTGAACTCATGCCTGCCGCTTTCGGGGCCTGCGCCTATTTTGAAACCGGCGATGCTTTTCCGCAGGCAACCATCGATATCTGTGACCGGGCTGACGCCATTCTTAAAGGCACGATAGGATTGAGCCATGAAGAATCCAAAAAAATTCCGGTTGACAAACAACCTGAACGCGGTGCGTTATTGCCGCTTCGCCGCCGCTACAATACCTACGCCAACTTCCGCCCGGTCTCTTTACCCAAGGCATTGGCCCATTTTTCACCGCTGAAACCTGAAATCATCGGTGAAGGAATCGATATCATTATGGTGCGCGAGTTAGTGGGCGGGCTCTATTTTGGTCACAAGGAAGCGGGTATCAATGAGCAAGGCTTGCGCTATGTAAAAGAAACGCTGGAATACGATGAGCTGCAAATCAGCCGTATTTTGCACCAGGCATTCAAACTTGCCGCCAAACGCAAGAAAATACTGCACAACATCCATAAAAGTAACGTGCTGAAATCCAGCGTTCTCTGGAATGAGGTACTGGATGAAGTCGCTGTACAATATCCGGATGTCGAAGTTATCCATCAATTAGTCGATTCAGCCGCCACTAACCTTTGTCTCAGGCCGACCCAGTTCGACGTCATGGTCATGGAAAACATGTTCGGCGATATTCTGAGCGACCAGGGCGGCGGTATTCTCGGTTCCCTGGGGCTAATGCCTTCAGCCTGCCTCGGTGATGATAAAGCCTATTATGAGCCCTCTCACGGCTCCGCGCCCGATATTGCCGGAAAAAATATCGCCAATCCGTATTCCATGATTGGCTCGGTTGCGATGATGCTCGAAAACAGTTTTGATATGGGCAAGGAAGCAAAAAATGTCTGGAACGCCATGCAGGCGGTTTTCGGTGACGGCTATTCAACAGCTGATCTTTCCAAGCCGGGAAGCGGCGTCAAGATGATCAGTACCGATCAGTTCGGAGACAAGGTTATTGAAAAACTGAGACAGATGCCAAAAGGTTAATGAACCGGTCGATCGTCAGGAATCGGTTTTAAGTCAAACTCTAAATAAAGCGTTAATTTTGCTTATGAAGCCATCTTTACTTAAAATGCGTTCCGTCAATCAATAAAACCTATAGGGCTGTTTCATTTTGATTATGAATGACCTCCCACAATATCTGGCAAAGATCAACACAGGCTTAAATAAAAACAATGGATAAACTGTTTAATCAATGGGGAAATTTTCTTTTCCATACCCGTAATGTACTTTTTCCGCTATTAATTGCGACGGTGCTGTTTTTATGGACGCCCGTCGCAATAGATAATGTTCCCGGCGTTTATTTAATGATTATCGGCCTGCTAATGGTTAGCATCGGCCAGGGATTACGAATACTCACTATTGGACTCGTTTATATTGTACGGGGTGGACGAAACAGACAAATTTATGCCAAAAAACTGGTTACTGACGGCCTGTTCTCTCATTGCAGAAATCCGCTGTACGCAGGCAATATACTGATTGTTATTGGCTTTTTATTTATAGCCGGCAATCTTGTCGGCATTATTGTCGGTTCATTGCTGTTTTTGGCTATTTATCGACTGATTGTTTACAGTGAAGAAAGTTTTTTAAGCACAACGTTTACCGACGCTTATGCGGCTTATTGTGCTAATGTGCCCCGCTGGATACCGAGACTGACGGGTATAAAGGATACGATCAGCAGCTACCAGTTCGATTGGCCTGCAGTTGCTGTTAAAGAATACGGCACCCTATTTACATCGATAATGATTTCGCTGGGCTTGATAACCTGGAAGCTGGCTATCGCTAATAAACTGGCCGAATATGAGCTATTATTGACCGTTTTTGCGATAACGGTCATCGCCGCTTATGGAATTGTCCGCCATCTGAAGAAAACAGAACGCCTCAAATCCATGAGATAAAAGTTTATAAAGAACCAAAATCCTTTACGGTTGATCTTATTGAAGTTCAACCTCAAAAGCTGAACAATCCAATTGCATTTTATATGACAGATCAAGATAAAGTTTTTCAACAAACAGGACGAGTAGAAGATTTTGCTTTTGATGAGCGTGTTGCCAAAGTTTTTGACAATATGGTTTCAAGAAGCGTACCTTTCTATAATGAAATTCAACGAATCCAGGCCGATCTTATTATGGATTTTTTACCTGAAGATTCAGGTGTCGTGTGCGATCTGGGATGTTCTACAGGAACCACGATAGAGCATCTTACCAAGCATGAAAAATGTCCGGTTAATGCCCGCTTTATCGGTTATGACAATTCAGAGTCCATGCTGGACAAGGCCCGTGATAAATTATCAGAACAAATAAATGCCGGTAAAGTCTCATTAAATTTTGCAGATTTAAGTTGTCTTCCTGAATTACCGCCCTGCGATGCTGTTATTCTTAACTGGACGCTGCAATTTGTAAGACCCATCGACAGGGAGCGATTGCTAAAGAATATTTTCACGTCGCTCAGGCCGGGCGGCATTGTATTGTTATCCGAGAAAATTCTTCTCAGCGATCCGGTTTTAAACCGCCTCTATATTGATCATTATTTACAGTTTAAAAAATCTCAAAGCGGTTATACCGATACTGAAAACCAGCGCAAGCGTGAGGCGCTGGAAAATGTTTTGATACCGTATCGCCTCGATGAAAATTATGCATTACTGGAGCGGGCAGGCTTCAAAAGAATAGATACCTATTTTCAATGGTTTAATTTTGCCTGCATCCTTGCGATTAAAGTCTAGAACCGCTTGCGCTTGGCTGGGGAGAAATCACATCATGATTTCTTAAATACCCAATATTTACAAATAAAAAAATTGGTCAGCACCAGCATGAGTTCAATGGAAGCTTTTATATTAATTGCAGATAAAGGTATTGCTGTTTGCCGGCTTAAGGTTTGCAGCAGTGCAGTGGATAAAGCCGTATTGATAAGCCACAGGCTGAAATAACGTATCGATGAATGCTTGATAAGTGCTACAGGATGTTTAAAAGTCCAGACGTGATTGATACCATAGGCTGTCACAGCCCCCGCTACACGCGCCAGCACATTAGCATGGGTAACAGGCAGTTGCAGAAGAAGATGCAAGGCGGCGAACAGTAATACATCAACCCCATAGGCGACACCGCCCGTCAAAAGGTAGCGCATAAACGACCGGACTATTTTCATTGCAGATCCAGGGCGTGGGTCAGCCGGTGCTCAGGATAATCCGTTCGTAAACGCTGCTCCAGCGAAAGCGCAGCGTCTGGACAGCTATCCAGACGTTGCAAACGCGCCAGTGTATACAGACTCTCCGGCACCCAATATCCGGTATATTGATCAGTCAGTTTTTGATAATGTCGCTTCGCCGCTTGCCGATCACCGGCCAGTTCATAGGCCTTCGCCGCCCAGAACAGAGCTTCTTCCCGGCTGGCAAGACTGCGCCGCCACCCTTCAATGTGATCAAGATCGCGAGCGGCGGCGTAATTTTGCCGGTTCAATTCCTGCCATGCTTTCCTGTAAAATCGCTCCGGATCGCTTTGATACAATGCAATATCAATAATAGACAACAATCCCAGTTAAATTAATAAGCCTTTACCGACAGCTATCGACTGCCTGTTTTCAGTAACTGATTTTAACCGTTTCCGAACCAGTTGAATAATAACAACCACTAAGGCAAGGATGCTGAAAGCCTTCCCCCATCTATCGATAAACGTCGCGCCATAAACCAGTTCGACCGGATTGACTTCCGGAACAACTACCATATACCCGGGCGCAGCCAAATAAATCCTGCCTTTTCCTTTAAATTGCCAACGTGGATGAAAACTCATTTTAACCAGGTGCGGAAAGCCAGGCCGGTCGGTTGTAAGAACAATTTTCTCTCTTTCAAAAGTTAGAAGTTTAATAGTTGCAGGTTGCAAGATTGCAGTGTAATAAAAATCCAGAGGTTCTTCATTTTGGGTATAAATCGGCCAATTATCAATTTTGGGATAATGTTTAAACCAGCTAAACGCATGTTCCATCCAATAAGGATCATTGATTGCACGAGGTTTAAGCGGCAATAATTGTATAAACTGACTGTCAAAATGCGCCAATCGGTAAACAGTAAATGGCGATGATTCTGCTGTTTTCTGAAACAACCTGCTTTTTTCGAAGGCAGACTTACTTTCGGAGCTCTGCACCAGAACTTCATTGCTGTGCAATAAACTCATATGTTGAGCAGCGGATGCTATATCGAAGGACGCACTGGGAAAACGGACTAATGGCAATGACGGCAATTTCGTTACTTCAGATTGCAAATAATAAATAGCCAGGGCTAATAACGCCGATTCCATATAGAGCCCTTCCAGCACCGGACGCCGGCCTAAAAACATCGGCAGCGCTTCAAGCGAGCGCGTAGAGCCGAGATCTTTATTGACCTGCGCATGCTCAAAAAGTAGACGAGGTGAATCAGGTTCGCCTGCCAGGACCGGAAACAGAGTACTCAATTGCCGCCATGAAGCCTTGTATTCATAACCGCTATGGTTCCAGGCCGACCATTGAGGAGTAATGTCGACTGTGTGATAGAGCCAATAACACATGAACCCGATAATGACTAATGTAACCCCGTTAGCAGATAAAAATGTATGCGGATAAAGTTTTGTCAGTATTATCGTCAAGGATTCACCCAGTAGCCAGCTCCCGGTAATTACAGCAAATAACTCTATATAAGGGAAAAAACGAATATCAGCCAGACCAATGCGGTTAGCGCCAGGCCAAAAAGTGCCGCTTAATGCCAGCGCGGCCAGCAGCAAAGCGAGCGCCTGCCGTTGAGGCGCTTGCCATTGCCGATTAATGACGGGAACACAATATAAAATGCCGCCTGTTAAGCCGCCCACAAAAACCGGCCAAAGTGTTTTTAGCAAGAAATTCTGCCAATGACGGGATAGATAGATGCCGTCATTAGGAATAGTCAGCGCATGCATTTCCAACAGGGGCCATAGCCACCCCGCCAGAAGCAAGAAAGCCAGAGTGTGAGTCAGTATCAAAAAACGCAGCGATGTTTTAAAGTTACCCCAAAAAGCAGAAAAAAGCTGCTAAAGCCGGTTATCAACAACGCATAGCCATGCGAAAATCCGGTCGCCGCTTCAAGTATTCCTCCTATAACCCAATAATATCGGCCTTGTAAGGCTCTGATCCATATCGCCAGAGTGAGCAATGAAAACAGCATACCGTAGCTATAACCGAACTCACCCGCCAGAACCGACATCAGATTGCCGCCCCAGATCGAATTCTGTTCGTGTAACAGAAACGCCAGTGTCGAAATGCCTGCCAATATCCCGGCTATACGGCTAAAGCCAAACCGGTGAACGCTCAGGCCGAAAACGCAAGCAGGAGTGCTAATACTCGCCAAAAAAACCGCCCATTTAAAAGCAAGCCCAAACGGCAGCCATAGATTCAAAAAAAAGATAACGATGAAAGGCAAGGGAAAATAGTAAGACAGAAAAGGCAAGCCGCCGAATACTTCCGGCAACCATTGGGTGAGTCCCTGCTTTGGAAAATACTGGCAAAACTGGTGCGCATAGAAAACATGCGACGCCGTATCGCCGCCGGTTGGCAGATGATCAAGGCTTAACCATTGCGGTCCAAGCGCTCCGACCGGAGCATAAAGCAGACAAAGTATAACGAATATATCGAGCCAATAGCGATATGAGCTCATGAAAAATCCTTAATTACCAAACCCGTCTTTTGAAAACGACGTTATTATAGTTTATGGAAAGATAACACCCGGATTCACCTGTCGATGGGTTAAACAACCTGATGATTTCAGCATCCTGCCATAATAGTTTTTCAGGATGATCAATAACCCGCCGTTGGAGCTTGCTCATAATGTCCGTTAGCAACTATCCAATTAAATGTCATCTTGCTCATCATGTTTTCCAGCAAATATTTTCAAATACGTGTTTGTTTTGATGGCTCATGGAAGAACAGGATTATTTTGACTCAACTATAAGCGGATCGGGATGAGACAAGCAATTTTCCTTACCTTATAAATTAGTTCTGGTAGATATTGATATTTGCGGAACATATCTATATAATTCTTTCTGCTTGTAAAATGTTTTACCGTTATGCTTATCTTTACGAAGTTTTCTGTAACTGCTCGTCCTGTTTATCATAAGTAATTCTTAATTTTTCCAGCGCCACCGGCCTCTTGAGGCTTTAGTTACATATTTTTTTACAGGATTACACAATGACTACTGGTACAGTTAAATGGTTTAACGCAGAAAAAGGTTTCGGTTTTATTCAACAAGAAAGCGGCCCCGATGTTTTCGTTCATTTTCGTAACATCAACGGCTCAGGCTTTAAATCTCTTGATGAAGGCCAAAAAGTTCAATTTACCGTGACACAAGGCCAAAAAGGTCCGCAAGCGGAAGAAGTAACCATCATCTAATTGCATAATCAAACTGTAGCCCCCTAGTTTGCGGGCTACAGTTTCTTTTCTCCCTGTCTAAACTTCCCCGTCTTTCAATATCGGCCTTTTTCTTCTATTCCCGAAAAAAGAGCGAACGCTTAAAATAAGCACCTATTTGAGAAGACTATTTCAGTCTGTACAGCGCCGAAATATCCTCGTCTCCATAACCTTCCGCCATTAACCGTTCGTAATCGGAAACAGTCATATCCGCTAACGGAATGGAAACACCCGTCCGGGCAGCCATTTCCAGGCAGATTTTTAAGTCCTTGTGATGCAGCGCCAGTTTGAACCCAGGTGTAAAATCGCCTTGGGTCATGGTCAACCCACGATGCTGCAAAAACCAGTTACCCGATGCGCCGCCCGAGATCACATCGATGACTTTATCCATTGTCAATCCCTGAGCTTGCGCAAAAGCGAGGGCTTCCGTGACCGCCTGATTAATGCCCGCGCACATGATTTGATTGACCGCCTTGGTCGCTTGGCCTGAACCCGTAGACCCCATATGCAGGATGCGGGCAGTCATGGCTTCCAGCACCGGCCTGGCTTTTTCCAGAGTCTCTGCGTCACCGCCTACCATCATCGCCAATGTGCCGTTTTTAGCGCCTTCCACGCCGCCGGATACAGGCGCATCCAGAAAGGCCACCTGTTTTTTCGCCAGACAAGCCGCGGCTTTTTGGGCGGTTTCACCGCTGATAGTAGACATATCGACAACAATTGAACCGGGCTTGATGGTTAAGGCTATCGCCTCAACAACATCCAGGACATCCCGGTCGGCCGAAACACAGATCAGCACAACATCGACTTCAGCCGCCAGTGCTTCAGGCTTATTGAAAGCCGCCGCCTTGAATTCTGCCGTTTTTGCAGCTGTACGATTATAAACAGCAGTTAAAAAGCCCGCTTTTTCAAGGTTCCTGGCCATGCCCAGACCCATCGCGCCTAAACCGATCATGCCTGCTTTCATATTATTTTTCCAGATAAGTATAAGAGGTTAGTCCTGCGCTCAGCTCATGCTCGCAGTCTTGCCGCTGCTGTTCGCTGAGATTAGTTTTGGCCAGTTTATCCCGATAAGCGGCTTTCAATTCTTCGCTGCTGATATGCACATAATCCAGCAAGTCGCTGACATGCTCGCCTTCCTGCAAGTCATAAAAATGATAGCCGTCGTCATCCACCTGTATATTGATGGAATGAGTATCGCCAAATAAATTATGCATGTCGCCTAATATTTCCTGATAGGCGCCCACCATAAAGAAACCGATGAGGTAGGGTTGTTTCTTGTCGAGTTCATGTACTGGCAAGGTTTTTTCAATATTCTGACCGTCTATGTACTGGTCGATACGGCCATCGGAATCACAGGTTAAATCCTGAAGAATAGCGCGGCGCGTCGGTTGCTCATGTAAACGATGGATGGGCATGATCGGGAAAATTTGATCAATACCCCAGATATCGGGCATGGACTGGAACAGCGAAAAATTACAAAAAACCTTGTCGGCAAGCTTTTCATTCAATTCCTGCAGAATAGCGGCCTCGCTTTGAGTATTCGGGTTCAGCCGGCTTTTAATTTGCTGGCACAACAGGGCATAGTCATTCTCGGCCTTGGCAAGTTCGATAATGCTCAGTTTATCCTGAGTAAATTCGGCACGCGCTTCCGATAAGGCAAAATGGGCGTCATGGTAACGTTCAACCGGATTAATTGCGTCGGGTAAAGCCAGTAATTCGGCTTTATTCATATAGACTGATTCAATATCGGTGACATTGGTGATTAATACCGCATGATGCGCAGTAAGCGCGCGGCCCGATTCGGTAATAATGTCAGGTTGCGGCATCTGTTTTTCCGCACATAAATCGGCAAAACTTCGCACAATATTCTGGGCGTACTCATCCAGGCTGTAATTCATTGATGATTCTCGGCGTGAACGGCTGCCGTCATAATCGACCCCCAAACCGCCGCCGGCATCGACTACTTTAATTTGTGCGCCTTGGCGATGTAGCTCAACATAAAATTGTCCGGCTTCTTTCAGGGCTATTTTGATATCGTGAATATTGGCAATTTGTGAACCCATGTGAAAGTGCATCAGTTTCAGAGTGTCCAGCAAACCGCTTTGCTTCAGGCGTTCAATCAGTTGCAGCACTTCATAGGCATGAAGGCCGAATTTGGATTTTTCGCCGCCGCTGTTTTGCCATTTTCCGGCGCTGATGCTGGACAGCCGCACTCTTAAGCCTAATTGAGGCTTAATATCAAGATGTGCGGCTTCTTCAATAATCAGTTCAAGTTCCAGCGGTTTTTCAATCACCAGAAAAAGATTCAAACCCATTTTCAGGCCGATAAGAGCCAGGCGGATATAGGCTCTATCCTTATAGCCATTGCAAACCACGACGCCGTGATTGGACAAGGCCATAATCGCCAGCAACTCCGGCTTGCTGCCTGCCTCCAGACCCACATTATCAGACGCTATAATGCCTTCAACCACCTGCCGTTGCTGATTAACCTTGATCGGATAGACAGGCGTATACTTGCCCTGATAATCATTATTGGCGCAGGCTTTTTGAAAAGCGCAAGACAATCGCTTAACGCGATCCTTTAAAATATCGGTAAAACGAACCAGCACAGGCAATGACAGGTTTTTATCATTCAGCGATTGGGCAATCTCAAACAAATCCAGCTCAATCGCTTTATCGGAACAGGGTTTTACAGACACGTGCCCGTCGGCATTAATGGAAAAATAGCCATTCCCCCAGTTTTCTATCGCGTAAGTTTGCGCAGATTGTTCAGTTGTCCAGGTTTTGCTTTGACTTAAATTCAACTTTATTAACTCCATTATGCCGTGAGAGGCTAAATTCTAATATAATGCCCGCTTATATATTATATTCGTTTATTTTCCAGGAAATTCATAAATGAACCCATCGCAATGGTTTACCGAGCTAGTCCCAGGGGCTGAAACGGCTTTTTCATTAAAAATCAAACAAAAACTGCACGAAGAACAATCCGAATTTCAACACCTTGAAATTTATGAAACCGAAACTTTCGGCAACCTGATGGTAATCGATGGCTGCACAATGGTATCAACCCGCGATAACTTTTTTTATCATGAAATGATGAGCCATCCGGCCTTATTCACACACCCCAACCCCAAGAGAGTCTGGATTATCGGCGGCGGCGACTGCGGCACTTTAAAGGAAGTTTTGAAACACGCACCGGTTGAGCAAGCGGTACAGATTGATATTGATGAACGCGTCACCCGTCTGGCGGAAATTTACTTCCCTGAATTATGCGAGTCCAACAATGATCCCAGAGCCGAATTGAAATTTATCGACGGCATTAAATGGGTAAAAGACGCTGCGCCTGATTCGGTCGATTTGATCATTGTTGATAGTACCGATCCGGTGGGTCCGGCTGAAGGTTTATTCAGTGATGAATTTTATCGGAATTGTTTTAACTGTCTTTCCGAAAACGGCATGGTCGTGCAGCAAAGCGAGTCCGCGTTATACCATATGAAGCTCATCGGTGAAATGCGCACGTCCATGAGCAGCGCCGGATTCAGCCATTTGCAGACCTTGTTTTTCCCGCAATGCATCTATCCGTCCGGCTGGTGGAGTGCTACGATCGCCAGTAAAGCTGATTTAGCGGCATTCAGGGAACAGGATTCGGCAAACAAGCCTTTTGATACCGTATATTATAATGTCGATATACATAAAGCCTCTTTAGCGCAGCCTGAGTTTTTTAAAAAAGCTTTTCGTTTATAGTAAGTCGGGTTAATGCCGTCCTGAGCTTCGTCAAAGGGCAGCTCCAACCTAAATTGCAACTGCCAGGGATGGCGCCACACGTTGGGCTGCAAAAAAAGCAGCCCAACCTACAACTCCTTAAATAATGTGAGATTCCAACATGTTCGATCCCAAAGCTATTGATGATATTGCTAATCGTTTGGCTGGCGCCATTCCTCCCGGCCTGCACAACCTGAAAGAAGATATGGAAAAAACTTTCCGCGCGGTTTTACAAAGCGCATTAGGTAAGCTGGATTTGGTTAGCCGTGAAGAATTTGAAGTACAAAAGCTGGTTTTGGCGAAAACCCGCTCGAAACTGGAAGATCTGGAAAAGCGCGTTGCTGAAATGGAGCAGAGCGTTCTTAACAAGTCCGAAATGTAATTACAATCGTTCTATCCGGGAATGCTTTTGAGAGTAGAGACTTTGCATTGCAATATCTCTATGCTTTCTTAATCAGGATTACCTGTCTGGATTTATATGGCAATGCTGAAGCGAAATAACTATTCAGAAACGCGATGGGCTTAGCGATTATCTACAGCCGGGGCCGCTCCGGCATAGAGGCCCCGCTGGTCACTGTAGAAGTCCATGTTTCCAACGGTTTGCCTGCGCTCAATATTGTCGGGCTTCCGGAAACTGCGGTTAAAGAAAGCAAAGACCGCGTTCGAGGCGCCATATTAAACTCCCGTTTTGAATTTCCCGCCCAACGCATCACCATTAATCTGGCGCCGGCCGATTTACCTAAAGAAGGCGGACGTTTTGATTTAGCCATTGCTTTAGGCATTCTGGCGGCATCCGGACAGCTTTCCAGAGCTGATCTTAGCCACTACGAATGTATTGGCGAGCTCTCTTTAGGCGGCGAATTACGGCCTGTCAATGGTGTTCTTCCTATCGCCATACAGGCCAGAAACCATCAGAGAAAACTGATATTGCCCAAGGAAAACACTGCCGAAGCCGCCTTGGTCAAAGATATTGAAATTATTCCGGCTGTACATTTGCTGGAAGTGTGCGCTCATCTGAGCGGGCAGACGCAAATAAAAAGCGAATTTCAACAGACCGAACAACCCGCGCCCGCAACTGATCTGGACTTTGCTGATGTGCATGGGCAATATTATGTCAAGAGAGCTTTTGAAATTGCCGCCGCCGGTGCGCATAACCTGATCATGCTGGGGCCTCCCGGAACTGGCAAGTCCATGATTGCATCACGTTTGCCGACCATTTTACCGCTGTTAACCGAACAACAGGCTCAGGAAACCGCAGCTATCGCATCGATTAGCGATCAAGGCCTCGATGTCGCCAACTGGCTGAAGCCTCCCTATCGCGCGCCGCATCATACCGCCTCAGCGGCGGCTCTGGTCGGAGGAGGCAGTAATCCCAGACCGGGCGAAATCTCGCTGGCTCATAACGGCGCCTTGTTTCTCGATGAACTGCCCGAATTTGATCGTAAAGTATTGGAAGTCTTACGCGAACCGCTGGAGACCGGACATATCACTATTTCACGCGCAGCCAGGCAAGTTGATTTTCCGGCCCGGTTCCAACTGATAGCCGCAATGAACCCCTGCCCTTGCGGCTATCTGGGCGATGCCTCCGGACGCTGCCATTGCACGTCGGAACAGGTCACCCGTTATAGAGCAAGAATATCGGGACCCTTGCTGGATCGTATCGATATGCACCTGGAAGTTCCCCGCATTTCGCATGAAGTATTGCGCAAAGGCTCACCCGGAGGAGAAGAAAGCAGTGCGGCCATCAGAACGCGCGTGGTCGCGGCCCGTAATATCGCTCTGGCGCGCAGCGGCAAAGCCAACTCGGCATTAACTGCAAAAGAAGTCAAACAATTGTGCACCCTATCCGAGCAAAGCCACCAGCTTCTGGAGCAGGCCATGGACAAATTCGGCTTGTCGCATCGTGCTTATCATCGCATTTTAAAACTGGCGCTGACCATTGCTGATCTGGCAAAATCAAAAGGAATTGAAACAGCGCATTTAAGCGAAGCCATCAGTTACCGCAAGCTGGATCGAAAAGTTTAGTGTTGCATAGCTGTTCCGGACCCAATACCGTTCTTTTATTCTTTCTGACTTTTACAGCTTAACTTATCGGCCATGAAATCGATCAGCACTCTGGAAATGGCAGACCTTGCCTTGCAAATCAAACAATGGGGGCAGGAACTGGGTTTTCAGCAGGTGGGCATCAGTGACACCGATTTATCTGAAGCGGAAACTCATTTGCATAACTGGCTGAACAAAAGCTTCCACGGCGAAATGGACTATATGCAGCGCCACGGCGCCAAACGCAGTCGCCCGGCTTTATTGCAGGAGGGAACAAAAAGTGTCATATCGGTACGGATGGATTATCTGCCGGAATCGGCCGACGCCATGAGTCAGTCCCTGGCCGATCCTTCTTTGGCTTATGTTTCGCGCTATGCCTTGGGCCGCGATTATCACAAAATGCTGCGCAACCGCTTACAAAAACTGGCCGATAAAATTCAACAAAAAACAGGCCCGTTCGGTTATCGCGCTTTTGTCGATAGCGCTCCGGTTTTGGAAAAAGCGCTGGCTGAAAAAGCGGGTTTAGGCTGGATCGGCAAACATTCCAACTTAATCAACCGCAAAGCAGGATCATGGTTTTTTCTGGGTGAAATTTTTACTGATTTACCCCTGCCTCAGGATATTAAGGCCACAGCGCATTGCGGCGCGTGCAGCGCCTGCCTGAAAATCTGCCCGACTCAGGCGATTGTCGCGCCTTATCAGGTTGACGCACGGCGCTGTGTTTCTTATCTGACCATTGAATTGCATGGCTCGATTCCTGAAGACTTAAGGCCGCTGCTGGGCAACCGTATTTACGGCTGTGATGACTGCCAGATTATTTGTCCGTGGAACCGGTTTGCAAAAATGACCGGAGAGAAGGATTTTAGTCCGCGTCATCAGCTTAATACCCGGCAATTACTGGATGTTTTCGCCTGGAGCGAAGCCGAGTTTTTAACTAAAACTGAAGGTTCTGCAATACGCCGCATCGGCCATGAGCGCTGGCTGAGAAATATCGCCGTAGCTTTAGGTAACGCCGCTCCTGCATCGTCTATTATCGAGGCCTTGAAGCTCATGCTGAATCATCATTCCGCCTTGGTGAGAGAGCATGTGCGGTGGGCATTGGACCGGCAACTTGAAAAAACAGCTTCATGAGTTATTCAGCAGCCGGCAATAAGCACTTTTACGGCCTTTAAATTATTTAAAAAAATTGCCATTTATTTAAAGTAACTTATTGAAAACTTGTGCCAGTATATAGACAGGTATAACATGAAGATAAGGCTGATAAGATTCCGCCGCATTGCCTGTACGAATAGCATTTCCGATTTAAAAATATAGTCTACAACTGCTTGCCGCCCTATAAAGCAAACTTATAAATTGAGGTTTGTATTATGCGAAACGTATGTATTTTGTTATTTGTCTTCTCACTGCTTTTTTTCCCATTCACCGGTCATGCCTCAGATCATGCGGACCCGTTCAAGATCGGCCCGGATGAACAGGCTGCCAATTTAACAGGACTTTTCTTTTTTCCGGAAGGCGATCAGTTGATTGCTATCCTGGACGTTAGACGCTCTTTAACAGAAGCGCCGCCTTATATTCTCGACCCGTTTGAATTCACCATCAATATGGACACCCACAGCAAGGTGGCTTTTAACAATGCCCAGGATCTTGCGCGTTATGGCGGAACCATCGTTAACCCTGACGGTATTTTGCCCGACATCAGTATAAAGATCCGCCTTAACAATGATGTTAGTGTCATGGAAAAAACTTTCAAAGGTTTGAAGAATCCCGAAAATATCAAACTTTATACAGGGGTTCGCGACGATCCTTTCATCTTTCCGCGTTTTTTCAATGTCAACGTCATTACCATGGTGCTGAGCATTCCAAAATCATCCTTTTCTGAAAACCAGCAAAACTGGCTGCTCTGGGCGACATCCAGGCGTATTGAAGACGGCAAGCAGTTCGACCATGTGGGCCGGTCTAACCGTACGCAATTGGGCCGTTTTGAAATATTGAACACGCTTCCCCCCAGTGAGCATGTCTCTGCAATTAAAAAGGCAGCCGAATCCGCCGATAAAATTCAGAAATTTCTACAGGCCTGCTTGCCTCCTCTGGCCAATTTGAACCAGTTGAGCGGGCTTTTAATCAGACATTATGATTATGTGTCCGATGTCATGGTTTATACCAATCAACTTAAACCCGGATTCCCCAATGGGCGGCGGCTGGCCGATGACGTTGCTTTATTGACCTGTAACCAGGGAGATTGCCCGTTACAGGAAAATGCTTTTATTGATTCCAAACAATGGCCGCGCGCAACCGTTAACGATAAGCCGTTACTGACCATATTCCCTTACCTTGCAGAGCCTTGGCCGGCAAGGCCGCAAAATCCGACACCCCCATGCTGGCCGTATATCATGAAATATGTCGTTATTCCGGGCATCATTCTGCTGGCGCTGATTATTGGCTTGATTGTCTGGTGGCGGCGTAAATGCGCATGCCATCATCATTCACATGCCGAAACCTGATATAGCCTAAAGATACCGGGATGCCTTGAATGGTGTCCCGGTTTTATCTCAAGCCGCGCAGCAGTCGCCGTAGCTGCACATGCTCCATCCCGGTGTCATTCAACAGTTCAATAACGGGCTGCGCTGCCGCAGGATCATCCGCCGCAATTGCGGACTCCAGCAATATGCGCGCATCCTTAGGTTCGCGTTGCGACATCCAGTTTAACTGAGCCAGGCGCAATGCTTGTTGCGTCTGTTTTAGCAGAAATAACGCAAAGCGGGCTTCATCGCCCTGATGCAGGTTCTCTCCGCGCAGTCGGCTTGCCTCAAAGCGTGCCTTTAACCGGGCAATCATATCCGGCAAATCATCGGAGCCAAGCTGCTGTTTAGCCAAGGCTACGCGTAATAATAAACTGTCGATGCGGGTTTTATCGGCCAGCAGTGCGACAACTTCGAGAGGACGCTTTTGATCCAGTAAAAAGTCTGCATAAGCGCCAAGTAAATAGACATCCTCAGCGCGCACCTTAAGCGCGTCATTAAAATACTGGTCAGCCTCATCATTCTTACCCATTCCGGCTGCAATTTCAGCTAATACGGTCAAACTCCATAGACGCTGATCGGTTGAAACTTCCTGTGCCTGTTGCAGCGCATCGCGTAAAAACTCGTAACTTTTGGCGGCATGTCCCGTCAAGCTGCCGATATTTCCAAGACACGTACTGGCAGCCAATGCGCTCTCCAGTTCCAGTAATGGCAAACAGCTACGCTGCGCCTCTTCATAGCGGGCGCGCACCTGCAAAATGATGGCCTGTGCAAGCCAGGCCTGAGCATTATTCGGCTGCCGCCGCAATAGTTCTGTCAAATCCTTTAAAGCGCCATCAAAATCATGGCGGTTTTGCAGAATCAACGCACGCAGCAGTAATACCTCTGGCGGCGGTTCAGGCGCGCTCCACCAAGGCGTCAAGATCCCTTGCGCATAGCCGTAATAACGTGGATCGGCTTCGGTTTTGCCAAGAGCAACGTAGCGTTGCGCCAGCTTTACCGCAAGATCAAGCTGTCGGGGATTGGCATTAAGCGCATTTCGCAAGGCGCGCAGCTCGCGGCTGGCCGAATTGACAGACAGTGGCAGACGCTCAAGCACCTGTTCATCGTCATCCGGAACAAAGGGAGCCGCCCAAAGCAGAGGTAAGAAAACGAGCATTATGACGGTTATCATTGAGTGAATTGCCCATTTCGATGCCGCGCCATCTTTTTGAAACTGCGCCAACGCCCTACCTCGCTCTTTCTCTAACCTTTTCTATAACTCTCTTGTTGCACTGAATTTAATATCCGGCCAACGTTCTTCGGTCAATTGCAGGTTCACCCGGCTATTGGCCAGATAAACCAGATAGCCGCCGCCATCTTCAGCAAGATTATCAAAGGCTTTCTTCCTGAATTCTTCGAGTTTTGCAGGTTTGTCCGAGTTTACCCAGCGCACGGTTGAGATCGGCACGGCATCATAAACACACTCAACGTTATATTCGCTTTTAAGCCGGAAGGCAGTCACATCAAACTGCAAAATGCCGACTGCCCCCAAAATCAGGTCATTATTCTTCAAGGGCTTGAATAACTGTGTCGCACCTTCTTCGGTTAATTGCACCAGACCTTTTTGCAGGGCTTTGGCTCGCAATGGATCTTTTAACACCACACGTCGGAATAATTCCGGAGCAAAATAGGGAATGCCGCCATATTTAAGGGTTTCACCCTGAGTAAAAGTATCGCCTACCTGAATGGTGCCGTGATTATGCAAACCGATAATATCGCCGGGATAAGCCTCTTCGACGCTTTTACGGGTATCGGCCTGGAAAGTAATGGCGTTGGCGACCTGGATACTTTTGCCGATACGGACATGATGAATCTTCATGCCTTTATCGAATTTACCCGAACATACTCTTAAAAATGCAACCCGGTCTCTATGAGACGGGTCCATATTGGCCTGCACTTTAAATACAAAGCCGGTAAACTTGTCTTCTTCGGGCGCAACCTCACGCTGTTCCGATTGCCTTGGTCTTGGCCACGGCGCATATTCGGCAAAGGCATCGAGTAATTCAAGAATCCCGAAATTGTTAATGGCCGAGCCGAAGAACACCGGCGTTAAATTACCCGCCAGATAGTCTTCAAGATCAAATTCATGACTCGCGCCTTTCACCAGATCAATTTCATCGCGCAATTCTTCGGCCTGATATTTAAGCAATTCATCCAGCTTGGGATTATTTAAGCCTTTAATCACTTCGGCTTCGGCAATTCTGCCGCCATGTTGAGCGCTGAACAAATGAATCTCATCCTTATAAAGGTGATAAACGCCTTTAAAACGCTTGCCCATGCCAATAGGCCAGGTCATCGGCGCGCATTTGATTTTTAACACATTCTCGACTTCATCCATTAATTCGATCGGTTCGCGCCCTTCCCTGTCCAGTTTATTAATGAAGGTAAGAATCGGCGTAGTGCGCAGCCGGCAGACTTCCATCAGGTTAATGGTTCGCTCTTCGACGCCTTTGGCAACGTCTATCACCATCAATGCCGAATCCACCGCTGTCAAAGTGCGGTAAGTATCTTCGGAAAAGTCTTCATGACCGGGAGTATCAAGCAGGTTGATAATGCAGTCTTTATGCTCGAACTGCATGACCGAGGTGGTTACCGAAATTCCCCGCTCCTTTTCCATCTCCATCCAGTCAGAGGTCGCATGACGCGCTGCCTTGCGCCCTTTTACCGAACCTGCAAGCTGAATGGCGCCGCCGAACAGCAAGAGCTTTTCGGTAATCGTGGTTTTACCGGCGTCAGGATGTGAGATGATAGCGAAGGTGCGCCGCCGTTGCAGTTCTGAATGGTTTTCTGACATGCTTTTGATTGACTGTATTTACTAACAAACCGCAAATTATAACTTATTATTCAAAGCGATGTATTTGCAATATGCAATGTAAAAACACTTTTCTAATGGCTATCCGCATCGAGGTTATCGTTCAGGCCAGCCAATAAAATGCGCAAAGAATTGGCTTGATGGCTTACCTTGTAAATCGACCGGCAGAAACAAATCCAACCGGGAGTCAACTTTTAGCAACTGATCGGCTAATCGGTTACAATCGCGATCAACTCCAGTTAATATTCAAAATGGTTGATTAATAAATCCGGGCATTTGAAAAGAGAGCTTAACTGATTGCCTTGAAAAAACTCAACCATCAAAAACCATACGTTACCTTGCAAAAAATGCAGGTTATTTGCGGTATGGCATCACTGAGCTTAAGCGTTTAATCTACCCTGACATTCCGGTAAAGAACATACCTTTATAAATATTATGAATTTAACTGGTAGTAAAAAACTAATCGTCATTCTGTGCCTGACAGCGGTTGCTGTAATTTTCTTCTTAAGTAAAGAACCTAAGTTTATTGATGTTGAAGTAGTCCGCATTGAAAAGGGAGAGGTAACGGAGACGGTTTCCAATACCCGCGTAGGTACTGTTAAAGCATGCCGGCGGGCTTATGTCGCTCCGGCGGCAGGCGGGCAGGTTGAGAAACTTCATGTCAGGGAAGGCGATGGTGTCAGGCAAAATCAATTACTGATGGAAGTCTGGAACAAGGACATGAAAGCGCAGGTAAAATTACAGGAGTTTCAGGTCAAAGCTAATCAGGCGACCGCCGAGCAGGTCTGTCAGCTTGCGGCGGTAGCGGAACGCGATGCCCGTCGCGCTTATCTCCAGAAAAAATACGATATCGTTTCTGAAGAAGCGCTTGATGCAAAGGCTACCGATGCAAAAGCCAAGCGGGCGTCCTGCAAGGCATCGCGAAAGACCGTTGCTGTGAGCGAGGCCAACCTTGATGCCGCTCGGGTGGCTGTTGAACGCACGCTTGTGCTGGCGCCTTTTGACGGACGCGTTGCAGAAATCAATGTCGAACTCGGAGAGTATGTCACTCCTTCGCCTCCCGGCATCGCCACTTTGCCAGCCATTGATTTGCTGGATGTCAGCTGTTTATATGTCTCTGCGCCGATTGATGAAGTGGATGCGCCGCGAATACGGACGGGCATGTCCGCCTGTGTGTCGCTGGACGCCTTCACCGAAAAACGCTGCTCGGGAACGGTAAGCCGCATAGCCCCCTATGTGCAGGAAAAAGAAAAACAAGCGCGCACCGTTGAGGTGGAGGTTAAATTGACTGACCCGAATGATATCAAGGACTTATTGCCTGGTTATAGCGCCGATATTGAAGTCTTGATAGCCGGCAAGCAAAACGCACTCAAAGTGCCGGCCGAGGCGGTCCTGGAAAACAACCGCGTATTATTGATGCAAAATGATGGTTTGCTGATAGAGCGCATATTCACGCCAGGGCTTGCCAACTGGAATACCGTGGAAGTCTTATCCGGCCTCAATGCTGACGATAAGGTGGTGCTGTCGGTAGGTCAGGAAGGCGTGGTTGCAGGCGCTTATGCTCGTGAAAGAAAATGATCCAGCTCGAAAATATACACCGCTATTTCCAGGTGGGCGAGCAAACTGTCCATGCGCTAAATAATATTTCACTGTCTATTAACAAGGGCGAATATGTTTCAGTCATGGGCCCGTCAGGTTCGGGCAAATCAACCTTGTTGAATGTCATCGCCCTGCTTGATAAGCCGTCATCCGGTCGCTATTTATTGAATAATCAGGACGTTACACAGCGTAGCGACGATGAACTTGCCAAAGTCCGGCGCGAAAATATCGGGTTTGTGTTTCAGTTTTTTCATTTAATTCCGCGTTTAACAGCCGCAGAAAATATTGAAATGCCGATGATTCTGGCGGGCATAACGGCTAAAGAAAGAAAACTGCGAGTCACGCATGCACTCGCTTCCGTCAACCTGCAAGACCGGTCCAGCCACCGGCCTGATCAGCTCTCCGGCGGACAACTGCAACGCGTCGCCATCGCTCGGGCCATGATCATGCAGCCTGAAATCTTGCTGGCGGACGAGCCGACCGGCAACCTGGACAGTAAATCCGGCAAGGAAATTGTCGAGTTACTGGAAAGTCTTAACCACCAAGGTGTGACACTGATGATTATTACCCACGATCAGACTTTAGGTGATCGCGCGCAACGGCAAATTCGTATCGTGGATGGGCAGATAGCGCAATAAGTTACTTTGCTACCGGTACGCTTCTTGGGCAGCTACTGACAATAGAGTCGTAATCCCGTATTATTCGGCAATAATTTTTAAAGGTGTTTAAGGCTGGCAGATGGAAGGAAGTAATAGTGAAACCGAAGATGAAACTCGCAGCCGCCCTATATATCCTGAAATTCGTAAGAATTGGAAGATAGAAAGGATTCGTGAACAGTTTTATATTTTTGAAGGTAGAGTTCGCATTACTCACGGTAAAGGCAAACATGACAAAAGCGCTATTAGATAGGCTGACTATATATTGGAAATTAGTGCCGATGTACCAAGGGTTACGCATTAAAATCATCCTGACTATAAGCGATAATCTTCCACTTTTTAAAACAGTAGAGAAAAGTCAGGGTGGATGGGATTGTAAAATCTTTTTCGGAGTTATCAGATCCACGCCGCCCGGGGCGTATTCAGCATAAGCTGCTTGATATCCTGGTTATTGCGGTCAGCGCCGTCATTGCCGGTGCAGAAACCTGGACAGCTATTGCCCATTACGGCGACATGAAGAAGGACTGGCTTGCTACTTTCCTGAATTTAAGCGATGGTGTTCCCTCGCATGACACCTTTCGCCGGGTGTTCACCTTGATTAACCCCCGTAACTTCGAACAGTGTTTTTACCAGGGGGTCGCCGGCTATGCCGAGGCTTTGGATCGGGAAGTCATCGCGATCGATGGGAAAACCGTAAGTCGTTCTTTCCGTCAGCGCCTTCGCTACCGAGCAAGGGTTAAGCCTTGGGCAACGGGCGGTGGATGGCAAAGCCAACGAGATTACCGCCATCCCAGAACGGCTGGAGAGTCTGTCCCTGGCAGGAAACATCGTCACCCTGAACGCGATGGGTTGCCAGCATGTCATTGCCCGAAAGATTTTGGAGCAGCAAGCCGACTCTATCCTGGCGCTCAAGGGTAACCAGGGAAACCGGCATAAGGCGGTGGTGAATGACTGTGCTGCCGCTTG
>JAQURG010000006.1 GCA_028715725.1 Methylococcales bacterium | reverse complement strand
CTATGGCTTCGCGTTACTTTTTCAAGCCGGGCTTTCTGTTCTTCTGTTAGTATGATTTCCGAGGCTTTTTTGGACATGCGCCAAGTATAGCCTATAAAATATATTATTAGGGCAACTAGACACTAGCAGCTTGTGAGGATAGCAAAAATGCAGAAAATTCTTTTTAAATTCCCTCACCCTAACCCTCTCCCGGAAGGAGAGGGAACAAACAATGCCGTTTCCACATAGCGCGATTGCCCTGATCATTAGCTACACTACTTTGCCGGCTAACACTGTCATGTGCAGCATCATTATGCTCAACTGCTATTTATTATGCCGTTGCGGCTATTTTTTAACTTGAAATTACTTGAGGAAACCTATGACTACCAGCATCGAAATCAGCGAATCGGTCCGCCATTATTATGGCCAGGTTCTGCAATCCAGCAACGATCTGAAAACCAGCGCCTGTTGCAGCATCGACGCCATGCCGGCCTATTTAAAAGCCTTGCTGTCCAGTTTGCACCCGGAAGTGCTGGAGCGCTTTTACGGCTGTGGCTCGCCGTTGCCTCCGGTTTTAAAAGGTAAGACAGTGCTGGATTTGGGCTGCGGTTCCGGCCGCGACTGCTATTTGTTGTCGAAACTGGTTGGCCCGGAAGGCAGGGTGATTGGCGTCGATATGACGCCGGAGCAGCTGGAAGTGGCAACCCGTCACCGCGATTGGCATGCCGACCGCTTCGGTTATGCCAATGTTGAATTTTTACACGGTCATATCGAAAATCTGGCAGCTATCGGTATCGACAATAACAGCATTGATGTCGTCGTTTCCAATTGCGTGATTAACCTGTCACCGGAAAAACCACGGGTACTGGAGGAAATATTCCGTGTGCTGAAACCGGGCGGCGAGCTCTTTTTTTCTGACGTCTTCGCCGACCGCCGCATCCCTGCCGCCTTGCGGCAAGACCCTGTTTTGCTGGGCGAATGCCTGGGCGGCGCCTTGTATTGGGAAGACTTCCGGCGGATTTTGCACGAACTGGGTTGTCCCGATATGCGCGTCGTAAAACAAAACCCCATCAGTCTCGACGATCCGGAGGTCGCTGCCAAAATCGGCATGGTCAAGTTTAGCTCGGTCACTGTCACCGCTTTCAAGCTGCCGCTGGAAGACCGCTGCGAGGATTACGGCCAAGTGGCCACCTATCTCGGCAGCATCCCCGAATATCCTCATGCTTTTGATTTGGACAACCATCATCACTTTGAAACCGGCCGACCGCTACGGGTATGCGGTAATACCGCCGACATGCTGACCGCCAGCCGTTATGCCGAGCATTTTCAGGTGTTGGGTGACAAATCCTGCCACTTTGGATTGTTTGATTGTACGCCAGGGCCGCAGGGGGACTCGGCAGAGACCGGTTTGTGTTGTTGATTTTGGCAGCTCTGCGATGACAGACGCTTTATTTATCGAACAAACATTGGCTGAACAAAGGCCGGTATTATTTCGCTATGCGCTGCTGCAATTGCGTGATAGTGAGTTGCCCGACGGTGCTCAATAATTTAGATATGTGTCAAACCGTCCCTGACTGACCAGCATGCTGCCGAAACGCTTGATCGGCATATTGACGATATCATAAAGCCGATTAAAGACGATGCCGTAATCCTCTAGTAAATGCTGTTTGTAGGCCTGTTCCAAATTTGTTGATTTGGCGGCAATACCGCATTTTGAGGGTTGAAAACCAGATTAAGCTGCAACAGGCTGTCTGGCTGATCATAACCCAGCCCGTTCAGTTGCTGCAAAGCGGCCAGACTGTCCTTGAATACGCCTTTACCGCGCTGTTTATCGACATTTTCTTCCAGATAACAGGGCAGCGAGGCGGTAATTTCCACCTGTTGCTCGACCAGAAATTCTGCCAAGCCAATATAACGCTGATCTTCCAGAATAGTTAGATTACAAAGATCGATGACCTTGATCCCCAGGTTCCTTGCTATCTTCACCAGATAGTCAAAATGCGGGTGCACTTCCGGCGCTCCGCCGGTTAAGTCCAGGGTATGAATATGGGTCGCTTGAGCCAATGCCAGCACCTGTTCAATAGTTTCCAGACTCATCATCCCGGCGTGCTTAGGCCGGCGTTGACATGCCAATGCATGCAACTCAGATTACAGAGATAACCCAGATTGACTTGCAGAATTTCCAGCGGGTTGCGAAAAATGGCCGGAAACTCGCTGTTGGCCATTAGTGGTCGAGTGTCGTTCATTGTTAATTCTTGGAAAACCCAATATCGCCGTTAAAGCTTATATGTTTCCAACAGTTGAGGTGGTTGCGGCGGCTGAACTCGCTCAACCGCAGCTTGGGATCAATAGAGAGATTCTGCTTTGTTAAAGCCGTCAATAATGCGATTAACAGTCGTTTAGGAACGGTAACTAAATAATTTGGACAATATAAGTAGGAGCGGCTTTAGCCGCGCTCTTCGCGGCTAAAGCCGCTCCCACAAAAAAGTAAATGTTCAAGTTATTTTATTTTCATTCCTTAATGTTGATTCTCTGTTCACTTATATTGGTCTGTCAGCATTTTAACCATAGGTCATGTCGCATATACTTTTAGCTTTGGGCATGAATGTTCTTATTAGTGAAGGATAGGCTGCCGTTGTGATTTAAGCCAGGCATCGATGCTTAACCGGCCGCTACCGCTCAACATCAGAAATCAAACATATTTTACAAAAAAGCGAGTGAGCAATGATTTTTCAAGACGGTATTTACACAGCTTTTTGCAGAATTAAAATAGCTACATTAATATGCCTTCAAATAAAGGAGTCCGCCCCCTTTCTTTTTATGTCTTATGTTGAAAAGGAGTGAGCCATGCATGCGTATCGAACCCACATTGTCATTACCGATCCAGACCACACGGTTTTGAGAGGGTTGCCATTCAAGGTTGGTCAGAGAGTTGAGATCGTCTTGCTAGAAGAGACGGAACAACCGGCCAAAAATGAAGCCACCCGGACTATGCTTGAGCAAGAATGGTTGCGCGCCGCAGCCAGCAATCCCGCTTTTGAGTTTTTAGCCGACGTCGATGAGGATATTTACAGCCTGGCGGATGGGAAGGCACTAAAATGATGCGTGGCAAGATCGTGCTGTTGCCGTTTCCATTTGACGACTTCTCTGCAACGAAAGTACGTCCGGCGCTTTGTTTGACTGATATAAACGGGCCACATGGACATGTGGTGGTTGCCTTTATCAGTAGCAAACTACCTGTCCAACCCGAGGAATTTGACCTGATAATGCGTCAAGAGGACACGGAGTTTCTGATAACGGGTTTGCGCGTGGACTCAGTACTCAAGGTCAACAGAATGTTGACCGTCACTCATACACTGATGCTACGAGAGTTGGGAGCCCTGTCGGGCGGGTATTTGCGTGGCGTTGAAGAGCGCCTGCGCACGCTGTTTCGGCTTTGACCTTTCTTTTTGATGCACGATTTAAAATGATATACATCAATATTATAGGATCACAACATGTTTCCAGTGATTTCCGCATAAAAATAGAGAAAAAATAGTACCCTCATCCTGGCAAAAAAGGCGCAACATTTGAGATAATTGCTGAGGTGACGGGCTGGCCGTAATCAGTTATAAACATATTCACAAACAGCGAGTGAGCAATGATTTTCCAAGACGGTATTTACACAGCTTTTTGCAGAATTAAAATAGCTGCATTAAGATGGCTTTAAATAAATGGGTCTGACCTCTTTTTTTCTAAATTTGAAATTAACAGCGACACGCGAAGGATCGCCAACAGCGCATTGCTGATATGAAAACCGATAGTCTTTTTTACAAACTCTTCCAGCAAAGCCCACAATTGGTGTTAGAATTAGCCGGAATTGAGCTGGCGGGCGTGGAGAGCTACCAATTCCGCTCTGAAGAAATCAAACAAACCGCGTTTCGGCTGGATGGCATATTGACGCCAACTTCGGAAAAACCAGACCTGCCGCTGGTCTTTGTCGAAGTGCAGTTTCAAGTCGATCACGGATTTTACAGCCGGTTTTTCTGCGAAATATTCTTCTATCTGCGCCAGAATCAACCGCTGCATCCGTGGCAGGCAGTGGTGATATATCCATCGCGAAACATGGAAGTCAGCGGCGAACGGCATTATTCGGCGCTACTGAAAAGCCGGCAAG
Organism: Methylococcales bacterium; assembly: GCA_028715725.1. Lineage (GTDB taxonomy): Bacteria > Pseudomonadota > Gammaproteobacteria > Methylococcales > Methylomonadaceae > JAGXGJ01. Next base: position 121,885 of record JAQURG010000006.1, on the reverse strand, counting down.
TACAGCGGCTCTATCTGGATGAACTGGCCGACAGTCCGACCCGGTCAGCGCCGGTGCGTCTGGTGCAATTAATCACCGAAGACATTAAACAAGCGTCGAAAGCCGCGCAATCTCTGATCAAAGCGATTGAAAACGGCGACTTGGCAGTGGACAATAAAGCGCAAATATTGGAAATAATAGAAACCATATTAGTGTATAAATTTCCGAAACTCAGCCGCGAGGAGATACAACAAATGCTCGGATATAACGATATCAGTCTAAAAGAAACCCGCTTCTATCAGGACGTTTATGCCGAAGGGCAACAAGAAGGTCGGCAAGAGGGCGAAGCGAAATTAATCCTGCGCCAATTAACACGCCGTTTTGGAGTCCTGGGAGATGACACCCAGAGCAGGATAAGGCGCTTACCTGTCACACAGTTGGAAACGCTAGGCGAAGCTTTGCTTGAATTTTCGAGCAAGGAAGACGTGGAAAGATGGTTGCAAAAGTGATGGGGGAGATATAGAAATTAAGCGTGTCGGGGTTTGCAACCCCGACACTCACGTTTTGTAAATTATTGAGGTATTTAAACGTTCAGGCCGGGGTTGCAAACCCCGGCCAGCTTGGGAAAATAGAAAAAACTTGTATTCTGCCACACTAAAGTATTTTTATGAACCTTCATTCTATTAATGTCTAGCACCATAAAATTGCAGCGACTCAACATAATTGCAAGATTTACCGCATTCGACACATCCACTGAAGAAGGGCGTTCGAAGGAACGGCATCGACGAATTTTTCTGACGGCCGCAGCATCCGCTCTTGCCAAAGTCATATCGGTAGGAACAGCGCTTATTTCCATCCCACTTACCTTACATTATTTAGGTGCCGAACGTTTTGGCTTATGGATGACTATCAGTTCAGTGATTGCTATGCTTGGTTTCGCCGATCTTGGCATTGGGAACGGACTACTGAACGCTATTTCTGAGGCAAATGGCAAGGATGACCGTGTCGCAATTCGCCGCTATATCTCCAGCGCATTCATCATCCTGAGTAGCATTGCGCTTGTCATTTTGCTTGTTTTTTCCCTGTGCTATCCTTTTATTTCTTGGGCGAGCTTTTTTAATGTCAAATCTCCTCTTGCAATTCAGGAATCGGGCCTTGCTGTGGCAGTTTTCATGCTTTGCTTTGGCTTAAACATTCCGGGAGGGATTGTCCAACGTACACAAATGGGATTGCAGATGGGCTTCGTCGCCAATGTTTGGCAGTCAGCCGGCAGTATCCTCGGTCTGTGTGCCGTTCTGCTGGTGATTCATTTTAAAATGGGACTTCCCTGGCTTGCAGGTGCGTTAGCGGGTATGCCCGTGATGGTGGCTTTTTTAAATGGAATTATTTTTTTCGGGTATATTAAACCCGAACTCAGACCTAAATTTATTTTTGTTTGCCGGAGCGCAATGAAAAAGATTGCTCATACCGGATTGCTGTTTCTGATTTTACAAATTGTCGTATCCGCTGCATTCGCTTCAGACAATGTCGTGATCGCAAGAATGCTGGGTGCAGGGGCGGTGGCACAATATGCCGTGCCCGAAAAAATGTTCAGCGTGATTCCCATGATTCTCGGAATGGTGCTGATGCCATTATGGCCTGCTTATGGCGAAGCCAGTTCGCGTGGTGACGGGCAATGGATAAAAAAAACGCTAATTAAGTCGCTCAAGCTGGCAATTATTTTCTCTCTACCACTGGCTTCGATAATTGTTATTTTTGGCCCATCGATTCTTTCTGCGTGGGTAGGTCATGAGGTGGCTCCGCCTTTCATGCTTTTGCTCGGCCTGGGGTTATGGAAAGTGTGCGAGGCATGCGGCAGCGCATTGGCTATGTTTTTGAACGGTACGAATGTTGTAAAGGTTCAGGTAATTGTATCAATTGTATTTGGCATCACTTCTATTATCTTGAAAATCTTATTTGTTGGCAAAATAGGTATTTCGGGTACAGTTTGGGCGACGGTTATTGCGTATTTTATTCTTGTCCTGCTGCCCTACTTCTTCCTTGTGCCTAGAATATTAAAACGGAAGATGAAATAAATTAATTTTTTGCAGTTATTGTTTGGTTCTATTTTGTTGGTAAAAAATCGTTACCAGAAATCGCATGAGGAATAGGACGTTACTATGCAATTGATCAGTTTGTTGATGAGTTTACAAGCTAGGGATCGAATATTTTTTGAGAGTGATTCAGGAAACAAGCTATACCAGCAGCTTGATAAAAATAAATCCATATTGCGATATTTCAAATTATTAATTAACAAGTAATATCGGGTATTATTTGTAGTACATAAAAAATACAGGTTGAAATGAAATGAATAATGATTGCCGAATTTGTCAAGAACAGGCGAATAAAATTTTCACAGGTAATTTATTAAATATTCCAGTTGATTATTTTGAGTGTCTGGATTGCGGCTATGTCCAAACCGAATCTCCACATTGGTTGGAACTGGCTTATACAGAGACGATAAATGATAGTGATACCGGAATAATGAGTCGGAATCAGGTTAACGCAAGGATAGTCCTTGTTACGATGCTGATGCTAGGAAAAGTGGGTGGTACTTTGGTGGATTATGCGGGTGGCTATGGGATACTGGTTCGTCTGCTGCGTGATTATGGCATCAATGCGTTGTGGTCAGACCGTTACTGTCAAAATTTAGTTGCCCGTGGTTTCGAGCGAACAAATGAAACGGCAGATCTGGTGACGGCGTTTGAGGCGTTCGAGCATTTCGTTAATCCAGTCGAAGAACTGGAGAAGATGCTGGATATTGCTCCGAATGTATTATTTTCAACAATAATTGTTGCAGACCCAGCGCCGAAACAAGAAGACTGGTGGTATTACGGAAAAGAGCATGGGCAGCATATTGGCTTCTTTAGAATCCGAACATTGGAAAAACTTGCTCAAGAGAGAGGAAAGTTTTTGGTGAGCAATGGAGTTTCATATCATCTATTCACGGATCAACCAATCAATCAGACATTGTGGAAAATAATGTTCAGGGCAAACAGGCTAATTCCTCAGTTGCTACGGCGCAGACTTGCATCGAAAACATGGTCGGATCATTTGCAAATGGCGGCGCTGAGAAAATAATGCGTATTGCCTTCGATCATCAAATCTTTATGCATTCCTACGGAGGTGTTGCACGTTATTTCGCTCGGCTTGCTCAGGGCTTGTCGGATTGCGAGCAACAGGTTGGGATTTTTGCTCCAGCATACCAAAACCGTTATCTCTCGACATTGCCTCAGGAGATTATTAATGGTTGGCAAATCAATTGGTACCCACCGAAAACCACTCGACTTTTTTCTGCCTATAACCAATTCAGATCACGCTCTCAAATTGTCAGATGGAAACCGGATTTGGTGCATGAGACGTATTACTCAAGAGTTGGTTCTGCACCACACAAATGTGCGACGATAATTACGGTTTATGACATGATTCACGAGTTGTTTCTAAATGAACTTCCACTACGCGACAGCACTGCCGCAATCAAACGCATTGCAATTGATCGTGCCGACCATGTTCTTTGTATTTCTGAAAATACAAAGTCGGATTTAATGCGTCTGTATGGTATCTCATCCGACAGGGTATCTGTTGTTCACTTGGGCTTTGACCAATTTGTGCAATGTGAACACTCGCAGGAGTTGTCTGCTCTTACCAACAAGCCCTATCTTCTTTATGTTGGTCAGCGTGGAAGCTATAAAAATTTTATTGGCTTTTTAAAGGCTGTGGCGTCTTCGAATAGATTATTGTTAGATTTTGATATCGTCGCTTTTGGCGGCTCAAAGTTTTCAGCTCACGAACTGGATTTAATCGCCTCTCTTGGGTTTGCTAAGAATCAGGTACAGCACAAAAGCGGGAACGATGACTTGCTGGGCAGTTTTTATGACTCGGCGAGGGCATTGGTTTATCCATCGCTGTATGAAGGATTTGGCATTCCGCCACTGGAGGCAATGGCGCATCACTGCCCCGTAATTAGTAGTAATACCAGCTCCATGCCCGAAGTGATAGGCAAAGCGGGCGAGTATTTTGACCCCAGTGATACGGATGATATACGACGCGCAATCGAGGCGGTGGTTTATTCTGATAGCCGTATTGATGATCTGAAGCAATTAGGCCTTGAGCGATTGTCTGCTTTTTCTTGGGATAAATGTACTCAGGAGACCTTAGCTATTTATCGGGCATTGGCCTAAAATGGCAGTCAAGTGAATAACTACAATAGAACAGCACTCATTTGCGGCGTCAGCGGCCAAGATGGCAGTTATCTCGCTCAGCTTTTATTGCACAAAGGCTATTCGGTTTGGGGAACGTCAAGAAACGCACAAGGTTCCACATTTAGCAATCTCGGAACGCTAGGCATTCTCGATCAGGTAAAGATGTTATCTATGATGCCAGAGGATTTTCGCAGCGTGTTCAACGCGATTAAACGCAGTGAGCCAAACGAAATATATTTTCTTGCCGGCCAATCATCTGTTGGACTTTCGTTTGAGCAACCAGCAGAAACGATTCAAAGCGGTGTGATTGGTATATTGAATATGCTTGAGGCGTGTCGCATGTTTGATAAAGAGATACGCTTTTATCATGCAGGTTCGAGTGAGGGCTTTGGTGACACCAAAGGTCAACCTGCAAATGAGCAAACACCATTCAATCCACGCAGTCCTTATGCGGTAGCCAAAGCATCTGCTTTTTGGCTGGTGAATAATTATCGTGAGTCTTATGGGCTTTTTGCTTGTACAGGATTGCTCTTCAATCACGAATCACCATTGCGCCCCACTCGCTTTGTAACACAAAAAATTGTACAATCCGCGAAACGTATCAGCAAAGGAAGTAACGAAAAGTTAGTACTGGGGCGCATAGATATTAGCCGCGATTGGGGATGGGCACCAGAATACGTTGAGGCAATGTGGCTGATGTTGCAGCAAGAACATCCAGAAGATTATGTGATTGCCACAGGACAGACTTATACTCTGGAACATTTTGTAATGTTGGCTTTTTCCGCGGTCGATCTTGATTGGAGAGATCATGTCATACAAGCCGCTGAATTTATGCGACCGACAGACTTGCTAATTAGTAGCGCAAATCCTAGCAAGGCCAGAGAAAAACTAGGTTGGCAAGCTAGCATGAACATGCCGCAAGTGATAGAAAATATGTTGAATGCAAGCTAACACGGGGGAAAACAGGAGAATAGGGAAAGAGCTTGAAGCATCCCCACGAACCTTATCGTAAAATCAATAGCTTGGATTGGATTTCTTTTCGACAAAACCCAAGTAGCAACAATTTAACTTGCTGTTTTGTTATAAGAAAACGCGATAAGATGTGCTGCATAGGATGTGCTGAGGTACGAAGCGCATTGTTCGCGTGAAATAGGCGACATGCCAAATGACAGGTTATCGACGTTTTTACGTACCCAATGCCGTTTGTTTTTTTACGGCGAATCTTGCTGAACGTATGAATAATCATTTATTGGTTGAAAAGATTGATTTGCTTAGAGCTTCTTTTAGCTATGTTAAAGAACGTAAGGCTTTTCATATCAATGCCATCGTTATCATGCCTGATCATTTACATTGTATTTGGACGTTGCTGCCTGATGATGCTGATTTTTCAATACGTTGGGACTTACTTAAAGGGCATTTTTCTCGTGCCATAGATAAAGGAGAGCGCATTTTAAAAAGTCGCAGTAAACGACGGGAACGTGGACTATGGCAACGGCGATTTTAGGCGCATTTGATTGTTGATCAGGCTGATTTTAACAATTATATGGATTATATCCATTGGAATCCAGTCAAACATGGCTGGGTACAGCAAGTTGCTGATTGGCGTTATTCAAGTTTTCATAAGTTTGTGGAATTGGGCATTTATTCTAATTCTTGGGGATGTTCAGGGGAATTTAATATTGACGGGGGCGAATAAACGCGAACGATGCGCTTCGTACCTCAGCACATCCTATGTAGCGTATCTTATCGCGTTAAGAAATTTCAAAATATTCAGGAATTGTTAAAAACCTATGAACCTTAATAAAGTTATTAAAAACACGCTACGGAAACAACTTGGGTTGGAAGTCAGAAGATATGTACCAGCTTCTTCACCTACGGCACAAATAGTTTCTTCATTACGAAAATTTGAGATCGATCTAGTTTTGGACGTTGGGGCCAATGAAGGTCAATTTGCATCTGCAATACGCAATGGTGGCTACAGTGGAGATATTGTTTCGTTTGAGCCTCTTTCAAGTGCGCATTATTCGTTAGAACAGTTGAGTAAGGGTGACGAAAAATGGCAAGCTCATTCACGTTGCGCCCTGGGTGATCGCATCGGTGAAGTTGAAATAAATATTGCGGGAAATTCTGCGAGTAGTTCCTTGCTGCCTATGCTCGATAGCCACATATCGGCTGCACCGCATACAGCCTATGTAGGCAAAGAAACTGTTCCACAGGTTACACTGGATTCTGTTGCTGCTGGCTATATAGCAAAATCCCGGAACCCATTTTTGAAAATCGATACCCAAGGTTTTGAATGGGCGGTATTGGATGGGTCAGAAAATGTGCTTCCGCAAATGCGCGGCGTTCTTTTGGAGCTTTCTCTAATACCATTGTATGAGGGTCAACGCTTGTGGCAGGAAGTAATAGGGCGATTGGAGCGTGAAGGTTTCGTCCTGTGGGCATTGCAGCCAGGCTTTACAGATCCTAACAATGGTAGAACACTTCAGGTCGATGGGATTTTCTTTCGTGTTGATTGATGTGGAGGTAACACAATGAATTTTCTCCTACGGTGATAGCATTTCAGAATACTGAATCAGCTAGAATTGTGAGGAGTGAAGGAAGTGCTTCGAATTATAGGCCTAATAAAAGACAGACTACGAGGTAAGCTTTAATTACTGAGATCATTGCCACTTATAATGCAGCGCGGCAGGTTGAGCTGAATGCAATAAAGCCTAACAAATAAAGCTATGGAATATAGTATATGCGTTACAGAACACCTTATACAGCAGGCGGCGCCTATTATTTCACAATCAATCTTGCAGACCGGCGTTCCGATTTTTTTGTCAAACAGTTAAAGAATTTACGTGGAGTCAGTAATGCGGTCAAACATGCGCAACCATTTTTATTGAGGCTTATCCCAGTTTAGGCGTGGGCAGGAGGAGCACCGTCCTGAAATCATCTGGGTAAGGGGAAATATGTTCGAAGATTTTTTATGTACCAACGCCAATTAATATGATATCAAAAACTACGGCAACAAATATCTATGCGCATCAAGCCAGAGGCAATCCATTCTCATTGGCTCAAGGAGTTTTTGGCGGCACGTATAGATTCTTATATCTTCCTTTTTTTATAGGGCTTGTCGCAAGCCAAAAAATTAATGTGGTGGGCGAGTTATTTGCCGGTGAATTATTATCCCTACTGTTTATTATATTTTCAATTCATCAATTGCGGCTTACAAATATTGAAAAGAAAATTATTTTTTTTGCCTTACTTTGGACTTCCGCTCAACTTCTGTCCGATTTTGTTAATAATTCAGTATTATCTGATTCACTGAAAGGTGTTGTTGCTCCTTTGATGTTCACGACATCGATAGTTGGGCTGGGATTATACCTCCGGAATAATATTTCACGAATGCCTTCGTTTTTACTTGGTTCAGCGATTGGAGGACTAATCAATTTACTTTATCAGCCTTCCGATTTCTTTTTATATAATCCCTGGAAGTGGGGGTTAGGTAGTGCTGTACTAACTATTTTTATTGTTTATTTCTCGTTTTTTTTGAGATTGAAAAGTGTTTTAATTCTGTTTGCTGTACTGTTTTCTTTTTTTCTTGTAAGTCTCTTCTTTAATGCTCGTTCAATGGCGATCTTTCCTCTACTGGCTGCAAGCGGATACGTCTATTTTCGGGGTGGAAGAGGCAAAAAGTTTTTGAAGCTTTTTAGTGGACAATGGGGAGTAATCCGTCTTTTTTTTGCTATTGTGCCAGTCTTATATCTTCTAAATGCCGGTGCAAGCGCATTGTTTTCATCGGATTTAATATTGTCAAGGGTGTCACCAGAAGCTGCGGCAAAGTACAGAAAGCAAGCAACCAGTGAGTATGGTATTGTTTTAGGTGGAAGATCCGAAATTTTTATTTCGATGCAGGCCTTTATGGACAAGCCTTTATTGGGACATGGTTCCTGGGCAAAGGACAAAGGCAGTTACAGAAGGAATTATATCTCTCAACAATCCGACAATGGAGAATCGGTGGGAAAGTTTCAATATGCGGTAAATATCTCCGACCTTATACCATCCCATTCCTATTTAATGGGCGCCTTGGTTTGGAGTGGCATTCTTGGGGGTTTATTTTGGATAAGTTTATTAAATTCAATGCTTAGGATATTTATTCATTCAATGAATAGTTTGCCGTTATATTTTTACAATGGTATGTTTGGTTTTGTCTGGAATGTGTTTTTCTCGCCATTCGGAGCAGATTCCCGCTGGAGTTCGGCTATTTTTATTGCGGCATTTCTGTCTTACACATTTACATTCGAAGCCATGAAAAGGGTTAAATAATCCGAACCAAGAAGTTTTACATAGTTGTATTCATTGCTTGTGGATATCAGTATTTTTATACATTACTTTGAAAGAGAAAATGAAAATAAATTATCTAGAACGTATAACGGATGGCCCTTTTCACCATTTGGTCGGTTTTACCGATGTAGATCCTTGGTCCACTGATTGTGAAAAATTGCTTTGCATTCGCGTGGAAAGTATTCGTGACATACCTACAAGCCAGTCCTATGCAGAAATAGGATATGTTGATCTGGCATCTCATAAATTTCATTCAGTAGGTAAAACTTCAGGTTGGAATTTTCCGCAAGGTGCGCGTCAGCATTGGATAAGAAAACCGGAAGGTGATTATATTATTTTTAATAAACCCGGTGATTCAACTTGGTATTCTCAAATTGTAAGTATTAAAGGTGAAGTTTTAATCCAATGCGAACAACCAATTTACGCAGTATCGCCCTGTAATAACTGGGGTTATGGTATAAATTTCTCCAGATTATATCGTCTTGGCGGATATGGTTATCCTGCTTTGTATGATCATACGAAATCGAAATTTGCCCCTAAAGATGACGGTATTTGGCAGATAGATTTGAGCTGTGGTAAGGCGCGCCTTTTACTTTCTATTGATAAAGTTGCTGAAACTCCGGGTATTACCCCTGTTATTCGCGACACTGATCATTATGTTACTCATGTTATAGTTTCGCCAGATAGTGAAAAGTTAGCTTTTTTACATCGCTATTGGCTACCAGATGGAGGTATTCAAACCCGACTGATGCTACACGAGCTTGCATCTAATAAAACCGTTGTGTGGGATGAGGGTTTTCTATCTCACTTCGATTGGATTGATAACGATTCTATATTAATTTGGGGTAGGGCAAAGGGAGGCTTGCAGGCTGTTAGAAGTAGTAACCTACTAACATATATACCATTTGCAGGTCCATTATTACAATTTGTAAAACCAATCATACGTAAAATGCTCAATAAAAAAATCTCAGAAAATTCCTACTATAAATTGGTAAATGAGCAGAATCGCTTTTCGTCAACTATGTTCAGCTCCAACTTAACACACAAGGATGGTCATCCTTCATTTTGTCCAACCCGAAGACATTTATTATTGGCTGATACCTATCCTGATGCCAATGGCATACGCCAGTTGTTCGTTTATAATTCACAATCCCAGATTACTTATGACCTTGGGTCATATAAACAGGATGCAATAAGTCCTAACCCACGTAATCTTGATCTTGTTCGAGACAGGGTAGATGAACTGGTGCTTAAGAAATTCGATAAAGCTCATTATGTATATTCACGCAGCGGAATTCATTGTGACTTGCACCCTCGTTGGCGTTCTGATGGCCGGTATATCTGTGTAGACTCTAACCACGAAGGTAGTCGACAGGTTTATATATCAAATCTCGATGAGGTAATTCAATCATGACTATGCCTTTAGTCTCTATAGTCACTGTTTCTTATAATCAAGAAGAATTTCTTGAGGCCGCTATTAAATCTGTTTTAAATCAAACCTATCCAAATATTGAATATATAATTTTCGATGGTGGTTCAACTGATAACAGTGCTGATATTATTAACCGCTACCGGGACCGCTTTGCATACGTAAATATTGGGCCTGATGGCGGTGCGCCAGCTGCTTTAAATGCCGGGTTTCGCATTGCGACGGGTACCATACATGCCTTTTTGAACTCTGATGATATTTTATGTCCTTGGGCAGTAGAAACCTGGATAGAGACATTTAAATCAAACCCAGGCACTAGTGTTGTATTTGGTGATATAGAAATTATCGATCAGCATGGTAGGCCTGGCCATTTGCCTGGACGTAAAGTATCAACTTTTCTGGCACCACCCTATTCTCCTCGGCGATATGCAGCAGGCGCATCTGTGATTCCACAACAGGCGTCGGCGTGGACCTCGTCTGTTTTTGAGCGCGTGGGCGGGTTTCGTGAAGATAATGCAAGTTGTTGGGATTACGAGTTTTTTGTTGACGCAACTCTTCAAGGATTTTGTTTCAAACAGATTTCGGGTGTGCTGGCAAAGTTTCGTGTTCACGACAGCTCGATAAGTGGTACTGGTAAACATAATGAGCGACGCATTATCGATCACTCCCGGATTCAAGAGAAATGGCTGTCTGCTAATTATAGAATACACCCCTTAGAGCGATTTTTACTGCTTAAGTCAGCTCAGTTTATTAGAGCTGGTCGTTATCTAATGCGTAAATTCAGCAAGGAATCCAATTGTGGATAATGCAGAAAAAAATGGCCGTACTAATTTACTTATTATCCAGCCCTATTTGACTGCATATCGGCTGCCTGTTTTTACTGAACTCGCAGAAGATTGGGATGTAACTATTGTTTCGTCAGTGCCACAAGGTGAATCTGGGTATGGAACGCCAGATATAACCGGAAGCGGAATTCGAGAGCATATTTTAGTACCAGAGTATCAAATTTTTGGTGGTCGCCTACTCTGGCAGTCGCGACTTATACGCATTTTGTGGCATACGCGACCAGATAAAATCCTTTGTGCTGCGAACCCACGTAATCTGGGCTTTTGGTGTGTGATGTTATTGTCGCGTATGATAGGAGTCCAATTCTATTCCTGGGGGCAGGGCATGTATAACAAACTTATACCCCCGCGCTGGCTACGTTATACATATCGAATATTAATAGCATTTTCTACACGCTATATCTGCTACACACCATCTGTTGCCAATAGCTTGCCTGGGCTATTACCTGCTTCGAAACTTGCAGTTGTTAATAATTCAATTGTGAGTTTAGAGCCCGTGTTACCGGAAGAAAAAACCGGCCAGGAAACCGGGATACTTTTTATTGGACGCCTTCGTGAGGGAAATAATCTCTCGTTGCTAATAGATGTAATCGAACAGTTTAGATCACAGGGGCCAGAATTTGATTTAACCCTGCATGTGATTGGATCAGGAGAGGAATTGCCGGGATTGATGAACCGCTTTGGCTCCCTATCTTGGATTGTATGGTATGGACAAATATACGATCAGGGAGAGATTAATAAGATATCCCGTTTGTGCAGTATAGGTTGTTACCCGGGAGATGCAGGTTTAAGTGTTGTGCATTATATGGCGTTAAGTTTAATACCCATTGTACATGACCGTGCTGATCGCCATATGGGACCAGAGCCAAGTTATGTAGTGGATGGGGTAAATGGTTATACATTTAATTACTCTAATCCAGTAAGTAGTTTACTCGAAGTGTTCATTGATGTTTTTGGTTCAAATAATAGGAAGAACTTGATGATGAATGCGTGGAAAACATACATGGAGCTTACCTCGCCCTCGCTTGCAAAACGTATGAAAATTGCGATGAGTCAGGATGAGTAAGTCTAAGAGTCCTGAAACTGATTGCTTAATAGATCAAGGCGATGATACATAAATCATAAGGGCTTTAAATCAGAAGTGTTGGAGTATACTCGACTAGGTGCAAAAGCGGCGCAAGATATTTGATAGATATTATTGAGTGATATTTTTAATGGCGGCCAGCAATCTATTCCATTTTATGAAAGCATTATTAATAATTTGAGAGACACCTTAATGATACGAGCATTTATCAATAAAGCTAAATTTTTTCAGTTTCTTTTAAACCACCCGTTAAACAAGGACAGTAAGTGGTCCGCATTGAAGCGATATTTGTGTTGGCAGTTCGGTTCTCGATTAGTGTCTGGTGATGTCCTGGTGCCCTTCGTAGATAAAACAGTGTTGCTTATCCGACCAGGCATGACAGGAGCAACGGGTAATATTTATGCTGGGTTGCACGAATTCGAAGATATGGCGTTAGTATTGCACTTACTCAGCGAGAGCGATCTGTTTGTAGATGTTGGTGCGAATATCGGTTCCTATACCATTTTGGCTGGAGGGGCTGTAGGAGCTCAATGCATTTCGGTCGAGCCTATTAAATCTACATTTCAACTGCTCGACGGAAACATAAACTTGAACAGGTTGTCAAGTCATGTTCATGCCTTAAACATGGGCATAGGCAAGGAGAAGGGAGTACTCAGGTTTACTGCCGGATTGGATACAGTTAACCATGTACTGTCTGATTCTGAACAAGTTGATAACGTTGTAGAAGTGCCTGTTATCTCTTTGAATGACTTGCTCAAAGATCGGGAACCGGTCCTTATTAAAATTGATGTCGAGGGTTTTGAAACCAATGTGATTGCAGGGGCAGATAAAATTTTATCTCGCCCAACACTTCTGGCTGTTATCATGGAATTGAATGGCAGTGGCGACCGGTATGGGTTTGATGAGAGTACTCTACATGTGAAAATACTTTCTTTTGGCTTTGAAACTTATACTTACTCACCGCTTGAGCGGCAGCTAGTTTCTTTGAAAAACGGTAAAAGCCTCACGGGTAATACACTGTACGTGAGGAATATTGAAGAAGTGAAAAAGAGGCTTCAGGATGCAAGGAAATATTGGATTGCCAATGCTTCCAGATATGTTTGAAAAAATCCATATGCCGATAAATATGAAAATTCTTCACGTCATTTCGTCAGTTGATCCTAAAGGTGGCGGTCCCATCGAGGGAGTGAATCAATTGAGCGCAGTGCATCGAGTACTCGGTGTTGAGGTGGCCATTTGTAGTCTGGATGAGCCGGATGCAGAGTGTGTGCGCAATAGCAAGGCCAAGGTATACGCACTTGGCCCATCCCTAAATGGATATGGCTATAATAGTCGTCTAGTGCCTTGGCTGAAAGCACATGCGCACGAATATGATGCGGTTATCGTTAATGGTTTGTGGCAATATCATAGTTTTGCCGTTTGGCGAGCATTAGCGGGCACAGATACTCCCTATTTTGTTTTTACTCATGGCATGCTCGACCCCTGGTTCAAGCGGGCCTATCCTCTTAAACATCTAAAAAAATGGTTATATTGGCCATGGGCAGAATATCGTGTGTTACGCGATGCGGATGCAGTGATATTTACCTGTGAAGAAGAGCGGTTGTTGGCGCGGCAATCGTTCTGGTTGTACCATGTTAATGAAGCAGTTACTGCTTTTGGCACATCCAGTCCGCCAGATAATAGCGAAGAATTATCAAAGCAATTCTTTTCTGTCTATCCGCAGTTGCAGGGAAAACGGCTTATTTTATTTTTAAGCCGCATCCATGAAAAAAAAGGCTGCGATTTACTGTTAGAAGCCTTTGCACAAGTGGCTAAAACCCATGAACGATTGCATTTAGTGATGGCAGGACCTGATCAAACAGGTTGGACAAATACTCTAAAAGCACAAGCCGTACGTCTGTGCATAAGCGACTGTATTACCTGGGCGGGTATGTTGCAAGGCGATATGAAATGGGGCGCATTTTATGCATCAGAAGTCTTTTGCCTGCCTTCGCATCAGGAAAATTTTGGTATCGTTGTCGCTGAAGCTTTGGCTTGCGGCAAGCCCGTGTTGATCAGCAACAAGGTCAATATCTGGCGTGAAATTGAAGAAGATGGTGCAGGGTTTATCGATGATGATACAGTGGAAGGGACAGTGCGTAATCTGAAGCAATGGCTTGCCTTGGATTCGAAGAAAAAAGCCGCGATGAATGAACGAGCTAAAAATTGTTTTAAAAGCCGCTTTCATATTCAACGCGCGGCGGAGCGGTTGCTGGAAATTATTAGTGATTATGAAAAATAATATAGTTTTAGACAATCAAATATTGCTGGGTCGGGTATGACCAAAAAAAGCGCCAACAGAAAGAAGTGGATGGGAGATATTATCCCTCGCGGAAGAATTTTGGCAGCACCATTCAGCTGTAATATAAGCAGGACACTATCTTAAACTCGGTAGATATTTGTCTCGACAGAGGGACCGCTTTACTATTCTGGGCAACTATTTCGTTGTAGATAATATAAAGTCAATATACATAAAAATAAAAGATGAATGCGGTAGACTTAACAAAATCCATAAGTGTATGGAGTTTAAAAATAAAGCTCCTCAGAGTTGTTTGGTTTTTATTTAGGATTGTTTTTTATTTGCCCAAACAATTTAGTCCAGTAAGGCTATTTCTATTAAGATTATTTGGAGCCAAAATTGGAAAAGCCTGCTTGATCTGCGCAGATGTAAAAATATGGATGCCTTGGAATCTTATAATAGGTGATTATGTAGCCATTGGAAAAGGTGTAGAGATATATAATTTTGGCAAAGTAATTATAGGTAACCAAAGTTTGATTTCGCAACGCAGTTATCTTTGTACAGCATCACATGATTATACTCATTCACATTATCCGCTTATTTGGAAAGATATTGAAATCGGGTCTCAATGCTGGATTGCTGCGGAAGTATTTATTGGACCTGGCGTAAAAATAGGTGATGGATCTGTAATCGGAGCAAGGTCAGTAGTTACTAAAAGCATACCCAATTGGCAAGTCTGCGCTGGAAATCCTTGTGTAATTATTAAGGAAAGAATTGTTAATGAATCGATGCTTTGAAGACGCAAAATGCACTGATTTTTTTCAAAAATGAAAAATAAAATCGCCTTATCAGAAATTGTTTATCTTATTTGTTTAGTCAATATAGATCACTTTTTCTAATAAACTCTTTAGAATGCTTAAATATTAGTGGAAATACATAATGATAATTCAAGCCTTAAATCTCGGTTGTGGAAAAGATATTAAAGTAAATGAAAACAATATATGTTGGACTAACGTCGATATTTTGCCAAGTGATGGGGTCGATATTGATATTGACCTTAACAAATCAGCATGGCCGCTAGAAGATAACAAGTATGATCTAATATTATTCAAGGATATACTTGAACATTTGGATAATGTTGTACCGACAATGGAAGAGCTGCATAGAATAGCCAAACCGAACTGCTTGATAAAAATTGCTGTACCATATTATGCAAGCAAAGTCGTATATACAGACCCAACACATAGGCGAGGTTTTACAAAACATTCTTTTGATTATTTTGCCGAGGGCAGAAAATATTCTAGTTATAATTTTTACACAAAAGCCAGGTTTGATATACAAAACACAAGATTTCTTACCTTCGGACCAAGAAAATTTATTCCATTTAAATCAATTCTCAGAGAGTTCCTGAATAATATTACAGATATTATAGAATTCGACTTGATCGTTAAAAAATAAAGTAATTAATAACTTAGCTAAAAATGGCATCCTTGAAAATTGACCACCATGCCTGTCTTAATCCAATTGGTGATGCTGCCAAGGCCAGCAGTTATAAAGTGACTTTTTTGCCACTCAATATGCATCCTATTGTAGATTTTTTTGGAATTTCAATTGCTAAGGACAGTTTTTTGAAAAAACTAGAATATATATTTGCCCATTTAATATTTGCTCGGCTATTATTTAAAAATAGACAACAAGATTTGATTATTGTCAGAGAGTTTTTAACAATACCACTAGCTTTGTCGTGGCCGCTCTATTTCTTTTTTAAAAAAAAGTTGCTTTTTATTGTAAATCACAATTTACAAAAAGCTAATGCCAGTAAGCTTGAAGGATTGGTACTTAAAGCACTGTTAAAATTTGGGATGCACCCTCTATTTCTTGACACTGAAGCGGGTCTAAAAGAATTAAAAGTCGAATTACCAAATAATCAATACTTGGTTCTTCCTCTCCCAATAATAAAAACCCATCAAAGATCAATGCAAGACAATAAATTTACTATTGGGATTATTGGTGATAATCGTAAAGAAAAAAAAATTGCAGACATTGCGGAAATTGTAGACGGTATCTGTATCATAAATGGCATGAGGCTCTTGATTGGATCTACAGATAAATCCCTGCTTGATACCTGGCATAATAAGGGAGCTAAAACAATTAATACAACTGATGCTGAAAACTATGTACAAGCATTTTGCCTCTCTGATGTAATTGTCTTGAACTATGACCTTGCTTCTTATTATTACAGAATAAGCGGTGTAATTTGTGATGCTATTGCAGCGAACACTGTCATTGTTTGTCCTGATTTCCCAATATTAAAAGATCAAGTGACCCGGTTAGGCTGTGTTGGAATTACTTTTTCAGAACTGGGCCATATAGCACCTATCCTTTTATACATAAAAGAAAACTATGAAAGCTTTAAGGTAGGTTTTTTATCGCAACAAAAAAGCAGAAGCATGCAGAATATAACTGCTTTGATTGACAGCTATATTGAATCAACCGCTCGATAATTGAGATTAGTAGTTCGTTGGATATTTCGATAATAATTTTGACTTTTAACGAAAAATGTCATTTCGAACGCTGCATCAGAATCTATGGCAGATTGCACAAGTAATATTTGTTTTCGATTCTGTTTCTATCGACAATACCATGCAAATAGCCGAGTCGCTGGTGTCAGGATTTTTCAAAAATCCTTTAGTAAATTAATTTATATATTTTCAATGGAGATTGGACAATTGCCCATTCGAAAAAAAATCAGTGAGTAATGCGTGAATAGTTCAAATATCTCGGTCCTTATCCTTACTAAAAACGAACAGCAAGACCTCCCCGGCTGTCTTGAAAGCGTGGCTTGGTCAGACGATATCCATGTTTATGATTCCATGAGTACGGATAACACGGTGGCGATTGCAGAAAGGTTTGGCGCTAAGGTTACGCAACGTCCTTTTGATAATTGGGCATCCCATCAAAATTGGGGATTGCAGAATATACCCTTTAAGCATCCTTGGGTATTTTACATTGATGCTGACGAACGTATGACACCTGAACTAATACAGGCAGTATGCGAAGCAGTGACAGATAATAGTCAGCATGTGGCGTTTCGTATTCAACGGCGGGACTTTTATCTGGGAATCTGGCTTAAGCATGTACAGACTTCGCCTTTTTATTTGCGCTTGTTTAGGCCAGAGAAAATGCGCTATGAGCGTCTTGTCAATCCTGTATCTATTCCAGAAGGCTCTGTAGGGCAGTTATCAGGTTTTTTGAATCACTTCCCGTTCAGTAAAGGCATAGGCCACTGGATAGACCGCCACAATTCTTACAGCCGCTTTGAAGCTCAGCAAATTATCGAAAATCGTAAAAATGGCGAGAAATTTAGTCTATTGAAGACTTTTACCGCTTCCGATTTTCACGAACGCCGCTATTATCAAAAAGAACTGTTTTACCGGTTGCCATTTCGGCCGATTATTAAATTTTTATTGCTGTACGTCAGCAAACGCGGCTTTTTAGATGGTAAGGCGGGACTCACATACGCTGTGTTACAGTCAATTTACGAGTATTTCATCGTATTAAAAGTGCGTGAGTTGGAAGCGCATAATAAGGATAAGTTAAAGGGAACCTCTAAAATTTAAAATTCTCCTGCTCCTTCCGGAGGACTCGCAGACTCGAATGGAATAATTGGGCAGGAAATTTCATGCATGAATGCAAGTATGAGGGTATTAAAATCAAACGACTGCTCCCCTCATCCCAGCCTTCTCCCTCAGAGGGAGAAGGAGTAGGTACTTATGTACCTATGCCCTCGAGGGAGAAGGGCCAGGTTTTTTTTAGATGGTTACATTTTTCTGCTATCGAATCAGTTGAGGAGGTGATTATGTCTAGACCCAAAGTCCTTTTGTTAGTCTTGGTCGCTTTTGCACTTTTTTCACAGTTCGCGCTTGCGAATTCTCCACAAGTATTTTGGGCCAGCGACCCAGTTCGTCCGGGTGAAACTGTGCTGATGACGGGCGAAGATTTGGGTAGTAATCCCAAGATTTCCATAAGGCGTCTTAAGGATACTGCTGGTGATGAGGATAGGAATAAACAACCTGTCCAGCTTCCGCTGCAATCGATTCAGGCAAATAATCAATCGGTAAAGTTTGAACTCCCTTCAAAATGGGAGCAGGGCATTTTTGAAGTGACCGTGGGTACGGAAGGCGGTAAAGTATCACGGCTAATAAATGTCCCGGTTGTCTATTGGGTCCAGGGAGAAGGCGGTACGAAGGTGTTGCCGGGCGACTGGTTTCGTGTATTTGGCCGCAATATCCAGGCTCCGGGAAAAATTTCAACTATTGAATTGAAGAATGAGAAAACAGGGAAAGCGACACAAGTCAAAGCAGAAAGCGGCAGTCTGTGGGAAGCGCATTTTTCAATCCCGCAGAGTTTGGCTATAGGTAATTATACGGTTTCTGTAAACAACGGATGGGGTGCAAAACAGGGTTGGGTTTCCGCTGGCGAAATCCATATAGACACTACAGAACCTTGGCCTCAACTGCGCTTCGATGTTAGAAAGTTTGGGGCTATTGGCAATGGCATTGTAGATGACACAAAAGCAATTTTCGCTGCTATTACTGAGGCGGAAAAAAATAAAGGCGGCATTGTCTTTTTCCCTCGTGGACGCTATTTGATCCAATCTAAGCTAATGGTTCCCCGTTTTGTAACCTTGCTCGGTGAAGGCATGGATAAGGTTGCGCTGGTATGGGCGGATACAGATAAACCATTGCCTGCTTTGATTAAAGGAACGAATCATTTTGCTCTTCGAGAAATGGCGATTTATGCTTCGAACCATAGCTTCATTATTGAAGGTGATCTTTTGAAATCTGCAATGGGAGAACCGGGCGACGTGACTATCGATCATGTTCGGATTCGGGCATCAAAATATAAGGGGCATATTAAGCTTGAAGAAGCAGATAAGAGGCAACGTGAAACATTGGCTCATGGTTACGGGGAGGATGATGCAATCAGGTTGGGCGGCGACAATATTAGGCTTACTGAGAATGATATTTATGGATCAGGGCGATCACTTTTCTTGCTTAAACCGCATCATGCCTATATTGCCAATAATCATTTTTATAATGGACGATTTGGCTGGTACTCGATTACTGGGGCTGATAATGTGATCTTCGAAAATAATCAGATCACCGGCGCGGATTTAATGTCCTCCGGCGGAGGAATTAACAACTTGGGAGGCACTGCGTATTCCCAGGATGTGTATTTCGCAAATAACCGGCTTGAGCTTATGTTTGGATGGGATCGGGAGGCTATGACTTCCGACAGCCCAGGCGGGTTATATTATGGAGAGGTGATCGCGCAGGGTGAAAATTCAATTCGTTTAGCGGGCACAATTGAAAAGAAACGATTAAACCTGCGTTTCGGTTGGCCAGGTGCAGGGGTATTCATTCTTGGAGGTCGTGGTGCGGGGCAATTCGCACAACTGGCTGGAATTAAGGGAGACATAGTAACGCTCGATCGAAAATGGGCTGTGCAGCCAGATGCTTCTTCCGTTATTACAATTACTCAAATACAACAGAATTATTTATTCATCAATAATATCTTTTCTGATGCCGGAGCCGCAATCCAGTATTATGGTTCGTCAGTTAACCATGTGGCTTCTGGCAATAGGTCAGAACGCACAAGTGGCTTTATTGCAATGGGCAAATGGTATTATCACTATCAGCCTTCCTGGTATTGTCAATTTTTAGATAATGAAATATCTGATGGCAATGTTTATCGAAGTGGATCAAATATTGCCACATTTTCAGGTGAATCGATTCTAGCTGTTCAAGGCTTACAGAAAGCGCCTAATCGTGCGCCATTGGCAAGAGGGATGGTATTGCGAGGCAATAAACTGCTCAGTAATGCGCATATTCAGTTAAATGGAGGAAGTGATGTTTCTGCGGCAGGCGTGAGTGACGTGATTGTTGAAAACAATGTGGTAGAAAATTCAGATTATGGAATAGCGATGGATCGTGGTTTGGTGAATGTTTATTTAAAGGGAAACCAACTTCCTGTGAGCAAAAATAAATGATGCGCAGATATTCAAGTGGGCAATCAGCCTTATATACGATAAATTTGTACAAGCACAATCTTTATTTGGATGCTGAGGGAATACGCTGTGTATAAATCATTACAAGCAGGCAGAGCTATTGCAGCAATGCTGGTGGTTCTTTTTCATCTCGGCGGCAATATAGCGAAGGAAAAATACTTTGGAATCCAAGCTTTTTCTATTCCATTTTCATTCGGCAGCGCTGGTGTCGAGTTCTTTTTTGTCCTCAGCGGGTTTATTATTTTTACCGCACATCGGAATGACATTTTTCAGCCCCATAAACTAGCAAGTTATATAAGAAAACGGCTCACCCGCATATATCCTACTTATTGGATAATTTTTCTTTCGGTGTTTTTTCTAGCGATCGCATCGACTGCATTGAGAAATACTGTTCCACATGACCTGTTTCTTATCCTTAAATCATTATTTCTTATACCGCAAGACAAGGATATAGCTGGAGGTACTGGTGCACCCGTTCTGATTGTCGCGTGGACACTTCAGTATGAGATGCTTTTTTATTTTTACTTTGCATTTTTAATCTTGAGTCGATGGCTATCAATATTTATGGGACTCACTTTATTGTATCTCTACATCAATTATGCAGGCGTTCCATCGCTTTCTTTTCCTCTCTCATTTTTGCTGCAAGATTACCTTTTGCTTTTCGCTATGGGAATGTTTGTTTCTGCGGTTTGCACAACAAGAAAGATAGCCGCAGATAGACCTTTCTTTTATGTAGTCATTGGTTCAATGCTGTTTCTGTTAATTGCTCTGGATAATGTAACAGATGTTAATCTGCTGAAGGAGTGGAGAATAATATTGTATGGATTCGCAAGTAGCTTGATAATTTTTGGTTTGGTTCAAGCAGAAAAGAAAGGTCAAATTATTGGAGGGCATAAGCTAATGCAAGTATTGGGAGACTCGTCTTATGCTCTCTATTTAATTCACTTTCCGCTAATTAGCATTCTGTGTAAATTATCTATTTCAATTCAACTTAATAAGCTTGGCATCATAGGGGCTTTGATTTCTTATATCACTATATTCGGCATGTGCCTTCTGAGTTCCGTGGTCTTCCACCTGCGGATAGAAAAACCCGTTATCGCCTATTTGCAAAGAGAAAAAGCTGGTCTGGTATATACTTTTCGTTAAAAAATTAAATATTATGGGGCGGGGCTACTAGCATTTTTTATTGGATTAATCGCAGCATTTTCTATGGCAAAATCCGGAAGCTGGGGATGTCATCCCGGTACAGGTGGGTTTAGGAAAGTGCGTTGGACCAATAGTCGCCGAGGCGCGGGAAAGCTAGCGGGTTGCCAGTGATTTATTACTATCACAACGAATTGATGCCGCACGGTTTGGATTTTCTGTTGCAATGCTTCGGCATTGGGAGCGAGGTGATCGCTCGCCCCATGTTGCGTCGTCGGTATTGCTAAACATCATTCAGCGTGCGCCGGATGCTGTGCAGAAGGCATTGAACTGATGCAATCTATCCAGAATAGAGAGTATATATCGCAAGGACATGGACAATGCGGGGCAACCACGCTATGTTATTCCAACGCAGTGAAACTCCTCTCCCTCCGCGAGAGAGCGGGGTGAGGGGATCAAAATGGAATTTCTTCACTACGAAAAATCTATCTAGCAGCTCGTGAGAATAACAAAATACAGAAAATTCACCCGGGCAGGGTTTGCAATCCCGTTCGTAACGTTTAAAACTCGTCAAGCGTTGATATTCGGTGCAATAAAAACGTAAAGGGCGCGAGAGCAATTCCCACCCCCGCTGCGTATGTTTTACTCATTGATTGACGCCCTTTCAAAGACTTATTAAGCGAATATATTTGCCCCTACCTGTGGATTATATTTAAGCACCGATGAAAATATTGTTTTATAGCCTCAATTACGCGCCTGAATTGACGGGTATTGGTAAATACTCCGGCGAGCTGGGCGATTGGCTGGCAGAAAAAGGTCATGAAGTGCGGGTCGTTTGCGCTCCGCCTTATTATCCCGAATGGCGCTTAGGTGACGGATACCAAAGCTGGCGGTATCGATGCGAGCAGCGTCGTGGGGTTGATATTATTCGTTGCCCGCTGTTTGTGCCTGAAAGTCCGAAAACCCTGAGCCGTCTGCTGCATTTGCTGAGTTTCGCTGTGTCGAGCTTGCCGGTGATGTTGAAGCAGTGGCTATGGAAGCCGGATGTTGTGATGGTGGTTGAGCCAACGTTTTTTTGCGTGCCTGCGGCATTATTGCTATGCAGGATAACCGGGGCAAAAAGCCTTTTGCATATTCAGGATTTTGAGCTGGATGCGATGCTTGGCTTAGGTATGGGTAAAGAGGGAAGATTGGCGGTGATTTGCCATGCCGTTGAGTCTTTTTTTATGCGCCGGTTTACGGCGATTTCATCGATTTCTTATTCCATGTTGGCAAAGGCGGGGGCGAAGACCCGGCAGACTGTGCCATTGCTCTTTTTTCCTAATTGGGTAGATACTGATTTTGTCAGTCCCGAGGCTGATGCGGGTTTGTTTCGCCGGCGTTGGGGTTTATCTGAGGACACGCAGGTGGTCTTGTATTCCGGGAATCTGGGTAAAAAGCAAGGTCTGGATTTATTGATTCAGGCCGCGGGGCTGCTGGCTGCTGAGCGGGATGTCTTGTTTCTGGTGCTGGGCGAGGGCGTTGAGAAGCAGGCGTTAATTGATCAGGCCGAACAACTTAACCTGAGTAATATCCGTTTTGAGCCGTTACAGCCTTATCAGGATTTACCGGCATTAATGGCGTTAGCGGATGTTCATCTGGTCATTCAAAAACGGGGTGTGGCCGATGCGGTGCTGCCGTCCAAGCTGACCACAATATTATCGGCCGGCGGCTATGCCTTGATAACAGCCGAAGCTGAAACCGAGTTGGGGTTGTTATGCCGGCAATTTCCCGGTATTGCCGAATGCGTCGAGCCGGAAAATGTGGAGCAGTTCGTTGCCGTATTGGGCCGGATGTTAACTGCGGCCAGGTCCGGCAGGCCGCGTATCAATAAACTGGCCCGGCAGTATGCGGTGGAGCAGTTGAACAAGCAGAATGTGCTGCAAAAGTTTGATGTGTGGCTGCGGGACTTAAATATGAATTAAAAGCTAAATTTCCCCTCACACGAACCTCTCCCGGAAGGAGAGGGCTTATTTTCTGTACCTGAAGGCTTATCAGGAAAGAGACACGTTGGGATTATGGCGAAGACCGTTTCCAGCTATTAGGCGCCATTGACGAACGCGAGGTGAAAAACTATGAAAACAGTAAAAATGACTATTGATAAGATGGACCTGGCTTTTTTACCCAAAGGCAAGGTTGATGAGGGCCGTCTGGATGCTACCAGCGAAGCGGAAATCGCCACGCAACAGTCTATCGATGAAGCAGTTGCGTTACAGAATGCGGCCAAGTTTGCTCGTAGAGAGCGAAAACGCCTGGGTTTAAGTCAAGCTGTTACCATGAAGCAAATTTAAAAAATTTTGAATTATACCGCCTGGTTTTGGCAGTCCATCTATTCCCGTCTCTAAATACGGCATTGAGAAAACATCATTTTTATGATGTAATACCAATGTTTTATATCTTGATGCGCCACTTACTTTTAGTGTGTTTAACTTGAGGGGATGGTTTCGCCGCAACTTGTTTGGAGAGTAGGCTTCAACTATGCAATTTACTATTAAAAAAGGTTTAGACCTACCTGTAACGGGAGGGCCTGAACAAATTATTGAGGATGGCAAAAAGGTTAATTCCGTTGCGATTCTGGGAACTGATTATGTGGGCATGAAGCCTACCATGATGGTGAGTGAGGGGGATACTGTCAAGCTGGGCCAGGTGCTTTTCACCGACAAGAAAAATCCGGGATGTGCGTTTACTTCACCAGGAGCCGGTATTGTAAAAGCTATAAACCGTGGCGCCAAGCGGGCATTGCAATCTGTTGTTATTGAACTTAAAGGTAATGCACAGGTATCGTTCAATAAATACAAGGAGTCGGAACTCAACGATTTAGCAGATGAGCAGGTCAGAGAGAATCTGCTGGCTTCAGGTCTGTGGACAATAATTCGGACTCGTCCTTATGGCAAAACGCCTGCTGTTGACAGCAAGCCCAGTTCCATTTTCGTTACCGCAATCGATACACGGCCTCTAGCGGCAGATCCTGCTGTGGTCATAAGAGCGCGTTCCAATGATTTCAATAATGGTTTGGCGGTAATTGCCAAGCTGACTGAGGGTAAAACTTACGTTTGTAAAGCCACAGGCGCTGATATTGCTGTCAGCAATGTAGCTACTGTCGCTGAATTTTCAGGTCCGCATCCTGCCGGTTTGCCAAGTACTCATATTCATTTTATTGATCCGGTCAACATCAATAAATTTGTCTGGTACCTGGATTATCAGGCAGTGATAGCTATTGGCGCATTATTCACTACGGGCAAGTTGAATGTTGAACGGATTGTCTCGTTAGCGGGTCCTACCGTAAAGAATCCAAGATTAATTCGCACTCGTGTGGGCGCTAATCTCAATGATCTGGTTGACGGCGAGTTGGTAGAGGATGTTGAAAGCCGGGTAATTTCAGGTTCTATACTGCACGGCCATAGGGCCGTTGATTGGGCCTCGTATTTAGGCTGTTACAACAACCAGGTTTCTGTGCTGCAAGAGGGCCGCGCACGCGAATTGTTTGGCTGGATAGTACCGGGTAAAGATAAATATTCAGCACTTAATGTTTATACATCCAGTGTAGATCGTAAAAATAACCGTCTTTTTCCATTAACCACAGATAAAAATGGAAGTAACAGAGCCATTGTTCCTATCGGCGTTTATGAAACCGTCATGCCGATGGATATTTTGCCGACTCCCTTATTAAAATCCCTGGTTGTCGGTGATTCAGATCAGGCTCAATTATTGGGCTGTTTGGAGCTTGATGAAGAAGATGTCTCCTTATTTACGTTTGTGGACCCAGGTAAACATGACTTCGGTCCTGTACTGAGAGCGAATTTAACAAAAATTGAGAAGGAAGGATAATGTCGGCTAGAGAAATTTTAGATAGCATAGAGCCGCATTTTACAAAAGGCGGACGATTTGAAAAGTATTATGGCCTCTATGAAATGGTCGATACTTTCATTTATACACCCTCTGCTGTAACGCGCGGTTTCACGCATGTTCGCGATGGCAATGACCTCAAGCGGACGATGACTTTTGTGGTAATAGCCACTTTTTTCTGTGTGTTGATGGCGATGTATAACACCGGTTATCAGGCCAATCATGCTATGGAGGTTATGGGATTAGATAAAATAGATAATTGGCGTAACGGTCCGATGATGATATTCGGCTATAACCCGATGAATCCGCTTTCCAACCTGGCTCATGGCGCCTTGTACTTTTTACCTATTTACATCACCACATTGGCTATAGGTGGTATTTGGGAAGTCCTGTTTGCCACAGTACGCGCTCATGAAGTTAATGAAGGCTTTTTGGTTTCATCCATGCTGTATGCCTTGATTTTGCCGCCTGATATGCCGTTATGGCAGGTTGCCCTTGGTATTTCGTTCGGTATCGTTATCGGTAAGGAGGTATTCGGCGGCACAGGTAAAAATTTCCTGAATCCTGCGTTGACAGGTCGGGCATTTTTATACTTTGCTTATCCTGCATCGATGTCCGGAGACTCTGTCTGGGTCGCGGTTGATGGCTACACCAGAGCAACGCCTTTGGGCCTGGCTGCAAACGGCGGTCTTGACGCTGTTTATGCGGCCGATTACAGCTGGATGCAGTCCTTCTTAGGGTTTGAGCCAGGCAGTCTTGGCGAAACATCGACCCTGGCCATTTTGATTGGCGCAGCGTTCCTGTTGTACACCCGGGTTGCCTCATACCGTATCATGGGCGGCGTATTTATCGGCATGCTGCTGACCTCGTTGTTGTTTAACATTATTGGCAGCGACACGAATCCGATGTTTGCAGTGCCCTGGTACTGGCATCTGACTATGGGCGGCTTTGCTTTCGGTATGGTTTATATGGCGACCGATCCTGTCAGCGCAGCGGTGACCGATGCCGGTCGCTGGATATTTGGAGGTTTGGTAGGACTTATGACCGTTCTAATCAGAGTGGTCAATCCGGCATTTCCAGAGGGCATTATGTTGGCTATTTTGTTTTCAAACATGTTTGCGCCTACGATTGATTACTTTGTTATTCAGGCCAATATCAGAAGAAGGATGAAACGTCATGCTTGATAAAAAAGTATCTGGTAAGCACCTTGAAGGTTTTTTTGCGAAGCTCGATAAAAGCGAGCATTATCAGAAATTCAAGGCCTATGCAAAAAAGGTTCTTGCCTTAGGAAATGATAGCCTGGAAAAAACAATTGCCATTGCAGTTTCTCTGTGTCTGGTTTGCGCTGTTCTTGTTTCATTTGCTGCGGTTGCCTTAAAACCTTTGCAAGTCAACAACAAGGAAGAAGACATGAAGAAGAATATTCTTGATGTTGCCGGCCTTCTGGAAGAAGGCGCTGATATCAATGCGGCATTCGCAGAAAAGATTGAGCCAAAAATTGTTGATCTGGCGACAGGCGACTATGTTGAGAATATTGATGTCAATGAATACGATCAACGTAAAGCTGCGAAAGATCCCGCTCAAAGTGTTGCAATTCCCAAAGAAAAGGATATTGCCCATATCAGAGTCAAGGCTAAATACGCCAAAGTCTTTTTAGTGAAAGAGGGTGGGGCTATCAAGTCTATTATTCTGCCTATGCACGGTTATGGATTGTGGTCCACTCTGTATGGATTTCTTTCTTTGGATCCTGATGGCCAGACCGTACAAAGCATCAACTTCTACGATCAGGCTGAAACTCCCGGACTAGGCGGTGAAGTTGTTAATCCTAATTGGCGGGCATTGTGGAAAGGCAAAAAAGTTTATGCTGAAACTGACCAGCCTTCCGCAGAGAAAGGTTTGATTACTGAGGCCGATATCGGTGAGCCCGCATTGAGTCTGATTAAAGGCGCAGTGGATAACACCAAGCCAGGCTCTCAATATCAGGTAGACGGACTCGCCGGAGCGACCTTGACCAGTACCGGCGTGAGCAATCTGGTCAGATACTGGATGAGCAATGAAGGTTTTGCTCCGTATTTAAAAAAAGTAAGAACAGTTAAAGGGGTTAAGTCATGAGTGCTGTTTTAAATGATGAAACAAAAAAGGTATTAACGACCCCGCTGGTCAATGATAATCCCATTACTTTGCAGGTTCTGGGAATTTGTTCGGCCCTGGCGGTAACTTCGCAAATGTCAACATCGCTGATTATGGCGCTTGCGTTGACGTTGGTCACGGCGTTTTCAAGCGCGGCAATCAGTGCAATCAGAAACCATATTCCCAGCAGTATCCGGATTATCGTGCAAATGACCATTATCGCCTCATTGGTTATCGTGGTTGATCAGCTATTAAAAGCCTTTGCTTATGATGTCAGTAAGCAATTATCGGTATTCGTTGGCCTGATTATTACCAACTGTATCGTCATGGGACGGGCTGAAGGTTATGCGATGAAAAATCCGCCTTTGGAAAGTTTCATGGACGGTATCGGCAATGGCTTGGGTTATAGCTTGATATTGATTATCGTGGCGTTTTTTAGAGAGACTCTGGGAGCCGGTAAGTTGTTGGGCTTTGAAGTCGTAAAATTAGCCAAAGATGGCGGCTGGTATGATCCCAACGGTTTAATGCTGTTGCCGCCCAGCGCATTCTTTATCATCGGTTTGATTATCTGGGGCGTGCGCCAATGGAAACCCAATCAGGTTGAAAAAGTAGAGTTCAAGATTATGCCGATTGCTCATGGTGAAGGAGGACATCACTAATGGAAGCTTATATCAGTTTATTTGTCAAAGCAGTCTTTATTGAAAATCTTGCACTGTCCTTCTTTTTGGGGATGTGTACTTTTATAGCCGTCTCGAAAAAGATTGCCACAGCCATGGGTTTGGGCGTCGCAGTCATGGTGGTGCAGGCGATTACTGTTCCTGCCAATAATGTTGTTTATCATGCCTTGTTAAAAGAAGATGCATTGTCCTGGATGGGCATCACAGGCGTTGATTTAAGCTTTTTAGCCTTGTTAAGCTGTATCGGCATGATTGCCGCGCTGGTGCAAATTCTGGAAATGATTCTGGATAAGTTTTTCCCGGCGTTGTATTACGCCTTAGGCGTGTTTTTGCCGTTGATCACGGTAAACTGCGCGATTCTGGGCGGCAGCTTGTTCATGATTGAGCGGGACTATAATTTCGGCGAAAGCGTCACTTACGGTGTAGGCAGTGGTCTGGGTTGGGCGCTGGCTATTACGGTTATGGCCGGTGTGCGCGAAAAACTTAAATACAGTGATATCCCGGCCGGTTTGCAAGGTCTGGGCATTACTTTCATTACTGCGGGTCTGATGTCGCTTGGCTTCATGGCTTTCTCTGGAATCCAACTTTAAGAAGGTAGCGGAATGCTGGAAATTCTATTAGGGATTATTATTTTTACGGCTTTTGTTATAGCGCTGGTATTCGTTATCATCGGTGCTAAAAGCAAATTAGTCGCTGAGGGAGATGTTGAGATACTGATCAATGATGAAAAGAAAATTCATGTGCCCGTGGGGTCAAAATTATTGGCTGCGTTGGCCAATAACGGCCTGTTTGTATCATCAGCCTGTGGCGGCGGCGGTACCTGCGCCCAGTGCAAAGTCGTGGTGCATTCAGGCGGCGGTGAAATCTTACCTACTGAACTGACGCACATCACCAAACGTGAAGCCGCTCATGGAGAACGCCTTTCGTGCCAGGTTACGGTAAAACATGACATGAGCATTGAGGTCGAAGATGATGTCTTTGGCATAAAAAAATGGGAATGTGCTGTTAAATCAAACCATAATGTCGCCACCTTTATTAAGGAACTGGTATTGGAATTACCGGCGGGCGAAGAAATAAATTATAGGGCCGGCGGTTACGTTCAAATTGAATGTCCCCCACATGTTGCCAAATATAGCGATTTCAATGTTGAAGAAAGATTTCGCGGTGATTGGGATAAATTCAATTTATGGCGTTATGTTTCGGATGTAAGAGAGCCGGCATTACGTGCCTATTCAATGGCAAGTTATCCGGAAGAAAGAGAAATCATGCTGAACGTGCGTATTGCGACTCCGCCTCCCGGTGCTCCCGATACCGTACCGCCAGGTATCATGTCTTCATATATCTTTAACTTGAAACCAGGCGATAAATGCATTATTTCCGGACCTTATGGCGAGTTTTTCGCCAAAGAAACCAATGCGGAGATGGTCTTTGTGGGTGGTGGTGCAGGTATGGCACCCATGCGTTCACATATCTTTGACCAGTTACGCAGACTGAAGTCCAAGCGTAAGATGACTTTCTGGTATGGCGCGCGCAGCAAACGCGAAATGTTCTATGTAGAAGATTTTGATATGCTGGCCAGAGAAAATGATAATTTTGAATGGCATGTTGCGTTATCTGATCCACTGCCGGATGATAACTGGGATGGCTATACCGGATTTATTCATAATGTACTTTTTGAAGAATTCATTAAAAAACATCCTGCACCGGAAGATTGTGAGTTCTATATGTGTGGGCCTCCAATCATGAATACTTCAGTCATCAACATGTTGCTGGAAAATGGCGTAGAGCCGGAAAACATCATGTTGGATGACTTTGGCGGTTAATGAAACAGGCTTCCTCTTCTGGAATAAACGTATTACTCCTGAAGGGGATTTTGCCGTTAAGAACGGAAATTCAGAATTTATTCATGTTGATAGGCTACGATGAGTTAAAGCTACCCGCGGTATGTTGTTTGATGGATTAACAGCGCAATTTTTTGGCCTAAAAGGAATGTTGATGAAACAGTCAAAATTAATAGTTATGTCTTTGTGCATTCTTTTTTCAGGTTCTGTTTTTGCTTTGCGCTGTGGACAATCCCTAGTAGATATAGGCAGCTACAGGGAAGATGTAGTTGAAAAGTGCGGCGAACCCGACTCCATAGATACTCATATCGAAATAAGAGGGGTGACTAATCGTCTTGGCGGCCGAACGCGAGCGGATCCCGGTACTTCAATTAATTTTGGACAGCAATATTATTCGGAAATAGAAGTGGTTGTTGATGAATGGATTTATAATTTTGGTCCTAGAAAGTTTCAGAAGTTATTGCGCTTTGAAAATGGCAGGCTGACAGAAATTAAAGATTTAGGAAAGGGTCATTATCATTAAAAGGTCGAAATTATATGCATTACCTCAAATTAAACGAGGTGTGCGGCTTAACAAATTACTTGTCAAATTGGCAATTCCTCAATTAAAGAATTAACCACTTAAAAGGCAAGGTTTATAAAATAGAATTGACAAACCTCTACCTGTTAGAAAAATTTAGAAATATCCTTACCTGTTCAAAAACGCTTTATAATAGCGCATCAACTTTTGATTTTTATTCATGCTTGCCCAAATAAGTTTAAAAGTTGCTCCATTGCAACTCATACGCATTGAGTAATTATTAAAATTAAAAAAGGTTTTGACGAAAGTCCGTCAGCCTTTATCGACTATTCGAGGTAATATCATGACTTATTTTTTAGTAACTTTTGTAGTTATGCTGATCGTTATTGCAATTATGGCAATAGGTGTTATTTTTGGCAGACGCGCGATTAAAGGCTCATGTGGCGGAGGAATGAGCAAAGCCGAGTGTGTTTGTGTAGAAAAATGTGATAAAAGAAAGAAAATGGAAGCAGAATCTCATTGAAGTCAGGGATGATGGATCATACAGCAGGCAGATTATAATAATAAAACAATAAGAGGACTTCATTATGCTGGCAAAAATTACTGTATCAGATTATATGGCTACCCGATTATTCACATTCACTAAAGACACCGATGTGATTGATGCCATCAAGAAATTGCTCGATCATAAAATAACCAGCGCTCCGGTTATTGATTCAAAAGGTCATTTACTCGGCATGTTTTCCGAGATGAACGGCATGAAGGTCTTTCTGGAAAGCGTTTACGATCAAGGCATGAGCGGTAAAGTAGGCGAATACATGACTACAGACACTATCAAAGTAGATGCTGCATCAAGCATTGTTGATCTTGCTGAAAAATTTGAAAAGTCTCCAGTCAGAAGTTTTCCGGTTTTTGAAGATGGTAAATTTGTTGGCGTCATCAGTCGAGTCGATGTTTTACGAGCTTTAGTTGCTATTTAACATGCCAAATCCGTCGTCATGACAAAAACCTTTTATTGGCATGACTACGAAACTTTCGGCATTGATCCTCAGCGAGATCGCCCAGTACAATTTGCCGGGCTTCGCACTGATGAGGACTTTAATGTCATCGATGAGCCTCTGGTTATTTATTGCAAACCGGCGGCAGATTGTCTTCCTCACCCTGATTCCTGCTTAATCACGGGCATTACTCCGCAACTAGCCGAACAAAAAGGTATTTGCGAAGCCGAATTTATCGGCCGGATACATCAGCAGTTCGCTCAACCCGATACTTGTACGCTGGGTTATAACAATCTTCGATTTGATGATGAAGTCACCCGCAATTGTTTGTACCGTAATTTTTATGATCCTTACGCACGCGAATGGCAGAATGGCAATTCCCGCTGGGATATCATTGATATGGTCAGGGCGGCAAGAGCTCTTCGGCCTGAAGGCATAAATTGGCCCCTTAGCGAGGAGGGTAGACCCAGTTTAAGGCTGGATCAATTAACGATCGCCAATGGCATTGCTCATGAGGCGGCGCACGACGCGCTGTCAGATGTTTATGCAACGATAAGCCTCGCCAGGTTAATCAAACAAGCACAGCCAAAACTTTTTCAATTTCTTTTGCAAAATCGCGTTAAAGCTAAAGCCCTGGAGTTACTTCAGCTCGGCAGTTTTAAACCGGTAGTCCATATTTCCGGCAGATACACGGCAGCTAAAAACTGCATGGCCATCGTATTACCCATCTGCAAACATCCGACCAATACAAACGGCATTGTCGTTTATGATCTGGGTGTTGATCCTGGGCCCATGCTGTCCTTGCCGATAGAAGATGTTAAGCAAAGACTTTTTACTGCAACGGATGACCTGCCCGAAGATATAGAAAGAATACCGTTAAAGACCGTGCATATTAACAAGTGTCCTGTCTTGGCTCCCATGTCTGTTATTAGACCCGAGGATGTAGAAAGACTGTCTATTGATCTGGCTTTGTGCTGGAGCAATATAACCAGGATTAAAGCGGCAGCGGGACTGGCTAAAAAACTGGCTGCCGTCTTTAGCGGTCATACTTATTCCGAACAGGACTCTGACCCGGATCTGGCCATTTACAGCGGCGGTTTTTTTTCCGAAACGGACCGGCAGAAAATGGCGAAGATCAGAGCCGCTACTCCGGAACAGCTGGTAAAATCCGAGTTCAATTTCATCGATCCCCGCCTGCCTGAAATGCTGTTCAGATATCGGGCGCGTAATTATCCGGAAACATTGAATGCTGATGAGCAATTAAGATGGAGCGAATTTTGTAAGAATCGGTTGGAGGGCCGTCAGGCAGGAGCAGGAATTACACTGAATGCCTATTTTGCCCGTTTGCTGGAGTTGCGCAATAATGAAAGCATTAATATGGATATTATCAATGCACTTGATGCTTATGCAGCAAGGTTGAACAACGGCTAGATTTCAAGCAGGCGGATCATGGGCAGCGAGCATTGCCGGCAATTACTTTATGACGCGGCGGCCGAATCCGATTTGATCCTGGTGGAAGGCGTAATGGGATTGTTTGATGGCGAGCCCAGCAGCGCCGATCTGGCCGAACAATTTGGCTTGCCGATTTTGCCGGTAATCTATGCTTCAGCCATGGCCCAAACGTTTGCAGCGGTGCTGCATGGGCTGGCGACTTTTCGCAGTTCGTTAAAGTTTGCCGGAGCTGTCGCCAATCGCGTCGCCTCGACATGGCATGCCGAATTGCTGCAGACTGGTTTACCCGCTGGTTTGCAGCTAGCCAGCTTGCTGCACAATTCGCAAGCCAACTTGCCGGGGCGCCATCTGGGATTGCAATTGGCGAGTGAAATTGCCGATATCATCCAGCGCCTTGATTATCTGGCCGATGCGATCGGCGAAACCTGGTTAGCCAATTTGCCGCCTGTCATTGCGTTTGCCAAGCCGGAATGTTCGCCGAAGCCTGAGCTTTTACTGCAAGGCAAAACCATCGCCGTAGCTCGGGATCAGGCATTTTGCTTTCTGTATCAGCAAAATCTCGATTGCTTACGCGAGATGGGCGCTCAGCTGATTTTCTTTTCACCTCTATCCGATACCCTATTACCTGCCGCTGATGGGGTTTATCTGCCCGGCGGCTATCCGGAACTTTATGCCGATATCTTGTCTGCCAACAGTGCTTTACGAATCGACATACAGGCTCATGTTAAACCGCTGTTGGCCGAATGCGGCGGCATGATGTATCTGACGGAAGCCCTGCTGGACATTGAGGGGGACCGTCACGAGATGCTGGGAGTGATGCCGGGAATGGCATCCATGCAGCCCAAGCTCTCCGCTATCGGCTCGCAGCAAGCTGAGCTTAATGGTCAAATTATTCGCGGCCATACTTTCCATTACTCAACCTTGCAAACCGCGCAACCTGTCTTGGCGCAAGCGCAAGCTGCTGATGGGCGCAGCGGCGAAGCAGTTTATCAATCGGGCTCAGTGACAGCCTCTTATCTGCACTTTTACTTTCCCTCCAATCCGGAAGCCATTGTTAAGCTTTTACTTTCTGCAAATCGGCAAGTTCAGACGCCTCCGGCGGCATAATTAACCTCAGTTTTTATGGACTTGATTGAAGGTAATAAATCAGCCTCGTGCAGATTGAGAGCGGGCTTTTTCTCTTGATAAGAGTAAGCCGCCAAACCTGACATAATATTCGACAGATAATTGGGTTAGCCAGTCTTCATGCTCCCTCTTAAAGTGGTCATTAATTTGATATTCCAACCACCAATTCGCCTGCTTCGACTGGTGTCGAGTGTTTAGATGCCCTGGCTAGTCCTGTTGCGAGCGTTTGATATCATATTGATGCTCAATACCTTCTTTTAAACTATAACCTGCGTCATTGAATAATTCGCCGGTAAAAAACAGATGCATATCTATAATCCAGGCAACTTTTTTTATCTTGTCGTTTTCAATAATAATGGTTGAAAGCGTATGATTGCCATTAATTATCTGACTTACGATTGTTTTTGGGTTAGTAGGGTCTTCTTTTAGCGCACCAGTCACAATACGCTGAGCAGATTCCATCGTCAGCACCGGATACGCAGTAGGTAGCTCAGCATCTTTATCATCTTTAAGCGACTGCGCGTTAAAATAACCAATATCATAGACAACCTTCAACATCAGGCCCACTATAATCATGCCCAACCAAACAGAGAGAGCAATTTTTAATCGTCTTCTAACGCGTGGGTTTGATAATTTTTTTATAATCATGCGGATTTTCTTATTCATTTTTGTTGCAGTCATCCAAAAAATTGCTATCTGTTAAAAATTTAACGGGATCTAGATTTGCCTGATCGTTCTGCCCTAAAGTATAAGTGTAAATCATATTCATCCAATTACTGTGGCCCAGAAGTTCCTAGATTGTGCGGATATCGTAGCTGGGATTGCAAAAATGACTGGCAATAGTATTTTAAAAACTTATTTACTCAAATACTAATGCGTATGTCGGCATTTCTTCGATCGATAACCATGTGTATTACCTGCGACCCGAACGGTAATATGAATGATGTGGGTGCATTTTCCACCTGGTTGTCTCTGTATGATGTTAGAGCATTTTCAGATTGAGTGAATGGAAACTTGTGGTACCTGAACTCGCCAAAAAGTTTCTTGCTGAAAGAGATATTCTCATGCCTAAAGCCTGCTCGATGGATTTGCGGAAGGGGTGATCGAGGCCTGCGACAAAGGACAAACGGTTGCCCAGGTATCTAGGCGCTTTGCAACAAAAATACAATTAGTCTTCTTTTAAGATGCTTCTTAATCAGTTTATAAACAGCTGAAGACTGAATACTTTCACAGTCTCAAAAGTTATGACACATCAAAAAAACGACGCGAATGGGCTACGCCAATATAATGTTATCTCCCCGCGGCATAAACCCATCAACTATATTTCCGTCTTCCCCCTGCAAACGAAAAAAGATCAGCAGAGTTTCTTTCAACTCACTTGAATACACTTTAGTCGCCAGTTCAATAAACGTGTTAAAATCCCGAATTCAAACTTCTTGGTAGCTATCGCCGGCATTGAAACCTGTTTTAATGATTTCGATAGCCTTTTCTTTTTTGTAGGCAATAGATTTATTTTCTATCAATTTATGAGACAATTCTGCTTTCATTTTCTCATCAGCATTCTGACAAGAAAGCAATACAAAAAGAAATAGAACGGACAGGAAACAGTTTCTCATAATGAATGATTCAGTTGAATTAGGTCGTTTTATCGCTTGATATCAAAGGGATAATTAAGTCGTCAGCCTTGTAAAGCACGATGTAGTATTATATTATCTGTCACCCATTCACGACACCATTCTATAGCCAGAGCTGCATGATAAGCATCAGGTATA
This sequence comes from Methylococcales bacterium, assembly GCA_028715725.1. Classification (GTDB taxonomy): domain Bacteria; phylum Pseudomonadota; class Gammaproteobacteria; order Methylococcales; family Methylomonadaceae; genus JAGXGJ01. The sequence goes on along the minus strand of JAQURG010000006.1, from coordinate 86,084 downwards.
TCGTTACCTATCGCATGAATATGCTCTAAAAATCCCATAAAAATCTTCCAATGTAATGTAGGCCAGCCGCTTTCCGTTTTGCGTCCTCAGCGTCAGCCTCTACGGATTGCTTACTTTGCTTTTTGGTTACGCTAGGGTCAATTGGCGATTTGTGCGCGGGTCTCCTCGGTCTTGCGCCGTGCGGATTCCAATGTCTTACCAGGATAAGCACCAAGTGCAAGCCGCTTGCGCGTATCTTCAACTGTTAAACAAACTGCCAGAGTGTAGAACCGCGAGATTTCACCCACAGATACAACCCGCCGCCATCATTTAGAAAATAGTTCATATTCTTTAGCCTTAGCCGCTCTGTAAACCGCGTATTTATTAAGTTTCTCAGCCATTTTGTGTACTCCAGTGTGTACGTTTTTTGTTGGACTTCCAAAAGTACACGATTTATTGTGTACTTAGCAAGATTTCGTTGGATGACTACGGGCAATAAAAAACCCGCGAAGCCTTGTAGCTTGCGGGTTTTGTATTTCTTTGGTTCTCATAAAACCTTTAATTGGTACCGATGGCCGGATTTGAACCGGCACGACTTGCGTCACCACCCCCTCAAGATGGCGTGTCTACCAATTTCACCACATCGGCATAATCATGAATAGTTTTATTTCGGCGAAGCTCATTATACTTGCAGATTTGCCGTTAGAGCCTTAACTACCTTTTTCTGCTCTTTGGAACTGCTATTTTACTCTTTAACAGACTTAATCTTCTCAGCTTCCGGCACTACAGTCTCTTCTATTTTGGCGCCGCTGGCAGGCTCAACTGGTTTCTCTGGCGTATTAACACCAGTCACGGCTTTAGGTACTTCTTCAGAATTAGGCTGAGTTGTTAAAGGAACACTGTCTGTTCCATTTACTCCACCTACTTCGGGTAGGCCCAAGCTGTCTTGCTCTACAGCAGGCGCACTCATTAAGTCATCAGGTACCCTTTTCTGACTATTCAACGTAGCAAGTCCCAAGCTGGTTATAAAAAATAAAGTGGCCAGAATAGCTGTAGTCCGTGACAAAAATGATGCCGCACCTTGAGCGCCAAAGACGGAACCTGAGGCGCCGGAGCCAAATGCTGCGCCTGCATCAGCTCCTTTGCCTTGCTGCATTAATATTAAACCAATAATGCCTATGCCCAACAAGACGTGAATTACAATGATTACCTGATACATGGAATCCTAAACTACTTTAAATCGAATGATAAATCTTTAAAAAGGATTCCGCATCCAGGGAAGCCCCACCTATTAAACCGCCATCAATATCCAGCATGGCAAATAACCCTTTTGCATTTTCCGGCTTGGCGCTGCCGCCATAAATGATCTGTATCTTATCAGCTATAGCTTGATCCTGGGCAGCAATATACTTACGGATATACTGATGAACTTCTTGTGCCTGTTCGTCAGTTGCAGTTTTTCCTGTACCTATGGCCCAAACAGGTTCATAGGCAATCACAGCGTTATCGAAAGACGCTATGCCTGTTAAATTAATGACCGCGTCAAGCTGTTCATTAATCATGGAAAAAGTTTGATCCTCTTCACGCTGTTCCAGGGTTTCGCCTACGCAAAGTATTGGAATGATGCCTTTTTCTTGCGCCTGACAAAAACGTGCTGCGACGGATTCATTAGTATCGCCATAATAAGTCCGTCTTTCTGAGTGTCCTACGATTGCATATTTACAATCAAATTCGCTAAGCATGGCGGCTGAAATTTCTCCGGTAAAAGCACCCGACGGCTTATCAGCAACATTTTGCGCGCCTAATGCCAAGCGGGTGTTTTTTACCAACTCACCAATACCGGGCAAATAAACATAAGGCGCGCAGACTGCGATTCCAGAATTGTTTGATTCTAAACCCGCAATGATGTCCTTTACAAGTAACTCAGCGCTGGCACGAGTTCCATTCATTTTCCAATTCCCTACAACCAGTGACTGACGCATCATTACCTCCTCATAGAATAAAACCTAATATGATATAGGCTAATGGCTTCAAGTTCAAGCACCTATTGATCTCTTAACATCATCGGCTATTTGTTGCGCCAGGTTTTTGACCAAATCTGCTTGCTCACCTTCGACCATGACGCGGATTAACGGCTCTGTGCCTGATGCTCGAAGCAATACTCTGCCTTTATTGCCGAGTTTTTTCTCAACGGCCTGTACCGACTTTTGTATAGCATCATTGGTATCCAGATTGATTTTTTCAGTGATTCTTACATTGATCAGAGTTTGCGGGTATTTTGTCATCCCCGATTTTAATTCATACAGGCTTTTTCCGGTGATGAGGATTTCCGCCATAATCTGCAAAGCGGCAATAATGCCGTCGCCTGTTGTGGTTCTATCCAGACAAATAATATGGCCTGAGCTTTCGCCGCCCAAGATACCTTTATGCTCAGTTAACATTTCCATAACATACCGGTCTCCCACGCTCGCTCTCAATAGATCCATTCCTAATTGATTGAGTGCGTGTTCCATGCCCAGATTAGTCATTAACGTCCCTACTACCGGCCCCTCCATCTGTCCTGTTTCCAGCCTTGATTTGGCAATAATGTAGATAAGTTCATCACCATCAACGATTTCTCCTTTATGATCGACCATGATTAACCGATCGCCGTCTCCATCCAGTGCCACTCCTATATCTGCTTGATGAGCCAAAACAGTAGCTACCAGCATTTCTGGCTTGGTCGCGCCACATTCATCATTAATATTGAGACCATCCGGCTTAGCGCCTATCGTAACAACTTCAGCGCCTACCTCACTAAAAACATGCGGAGCGATATGATAAGTTGCTCCATGAGCACAGTCAATAACGACTTTTATTCCGGTAAAATCAAGCCGTGTTGGAATACTGGCCTTACAAAATTCAATATAGCGTCCCGCAGCATCCTGTATTCGTTTTGCTTTGCCCAATTGGGAAGAATCTACCGTGGTCATTGGAGAGTCGATATAGTATTCAATTTTTCGTTCTATATCGGCATGTAACTTGGTGCCATGTACAGAAAAAAACTTAACGCCATTATCATAGTAAGGATTATGTGAAGCGCTGATGACAATGCCCGCCTGCGCCCTTAAGGTCCGGGTTAAATAAGCAATGCCTGGAGTCGGCATAGGGCCTAATAGACGGGTATCTACGCCGGCGGCAGTTAATCCTGCTTCCAGGGCGGACTCAAACATATAACCTGAAATACGGGTGTCTTTGCCTACCAGAACAAAGTCATGCCCTCCGTTGGCAAATACACGACCTGCAGCCCAGCCCAGCTTCAACAAGAAGTCTGCTGTTATGGGTGGTTCGCCTACCTTGCCTCTGATACCATCAGTTCCAAAATATTTTCTTGTCATAGTTTTTTAAAGCTCTGCTTTGATGATTTAATAAATTTATAAAAGAGATATTAAATGACAGTGATTAGAAGAAGTCACAAAGAGATTACGATTCTTATTGTGGTAAAAATTGCATAAAAAAAGGAGAGACATTATGTCTCTCCTTATTATTTGCCCAAAGGATTTTTAGCTTTGTTCAGCAGTTCCGCCGATGGCCTTTTCAGTTTTTTTATCGTCTTTCCCCTTAACTTCATCGGCATTAATACCGCCGCGCGGCGGCCTGTCTTCCCATCCTTCAGGAACTCTTACAGGTTTACGCGCCATCAAATCATCAATTTGATACTTGTCAATGGTCTCATATTTTATTAACGCAGCCGCCATTGCATGCAAGATATCAATATTGTCTTTTAGAATCTGTTCAGCACGCTCATAGTTTCGGTCAATAAATGAGCGAATCTCTTCATCTATGGTATGAGAGGTCTCTTCAGCTACTGTTTTATGCTGCGTTACTGAGCGTCCCAAAAATACTTCGCCTTCTTCTTCGCTGTATGACAATGGACCTAAACGTTGAGATAATCCCCATTTGGTCACCATGTTTCTAGCCAGTTCAGTGGCTCGCTCAATGTCATTGGATGCGCCGGTGCTAACCTGTTCCCAGCCAAAGACCATCTCTTCGGCTATACGTCCGCCATATAAGCTGGAAATCATGCTGTCCAGCTTTTGTTTGCTGGCACTATACTGGTCTCTTTCCGGTAAAAACATGGTTACACCCAGTGCACGACCTCTAGGCATGATGCTGACTTTATAAACAGGATCATGTTCAGGCACTAATTTGCCGACAATGGCATGACCGGCCTCGTGATAAGCTGTCATTTTCTTTTCTTTTTCACCCATTACCATGGTATGCCTTTCAGCTCCCATGATGAGTTTGTCTTTGGCTTTTTCCATATCCGCCATATTAACTAAACGTTTATTCATTCTGGCAGCGAGTAAAGCCGCTTCGTTAACCAGATTAGCCAAATCGGCTCCGGAAAATCCCGGTGTCCCTTGAGCTATATATTTAACCTCTACATCATCTGAAGTCGGCACTTTTTTCAGGTGGACGTTAAGAATTTGCTCACGTCCCCGAACATCCGGCAAACCGACTGTGACTTGACGATCAAAGCGTCCCGGACGTAATAAAGCCTTATCCAGTACATCCGGGCGGTTAGTTGCGGCAATAACAATAATTCCTTCATTGCCTTCAAAACCATCCATTTCCACCAATAATTGATTTAACGTTTGTTCGCGCTCATCATTGCCGCCGCCCAGGCCGGCTCCGCGCTGACGGCCGACTGCGTCAATCTCGTCAATAAAAATAATGCAAGGTGCATGTTTTTTGGCTTGCTCGAACATATCACGAACCCGGGATGCGCCGACGCCGACAAACATTTCCACAAAATCGGAACCCGAAATCGTGAAAAAAGGCACTTTGGCTTCACCGGCAATGGCTCTTGCCAATAAAGTCTTACCCGTACCTGGAGGACCGATCATTAATGCCCCTCTCGGAATTTTGCCGCCTAATCTTTGATATTTACCTGGGTCTTTAAGAAAATCGACCATCTCTACGACTTCTTCCTTAGCTTCATCGCATCCGGCAACATCGGCAAAAGTGACTTTAATCTGATCTTCTTCCAGCATCCGCGCTTTGCTTTTGCCAAAGCTCATCGCGCCTCGGCCGCCAGCGCCGCCGCCTTGCATTTGACGCATAAAGAAAACCCAGACAGCTATGAGTAATAGCATAGGGCCAAAGGAGACTAACAGTTGCATGAGCATTGAAGGTTGCTCAGGTGGAACCGCTTTGATATCAACGCCATTTGCCAGCAGATCATCAACTAAATGAGAATCATCGGGAGCATAAATCTTGAAAACCTGCCCGCTTTGCATCTTGCCTTTAATCACATGCTCATCAATTATCACTTGCTGTACCTGACCCGCCTTCACCGAATCGATGAATTGCGAATATGATAACGATGACTCCGCTCTCTCATTTTGTGAGCCAAAGTTATTGAAGAGTGACATCAATACAACAGCGATGACGACCCACAGGATTATATTTTTTACCATATCGTTCAATTTACACGCCCCGGCCTGAATGGCTGTCGGTTAAAAAGCTGAATAATTATATCAGGATTTTTTAATTTCCTGACTTTCGTTCTTTATCTGAAACTAATCAGATGAATTGTAATTTATTAGTGTTTGTTGATATAAGGGCTATTAAAGACTATTTAAACCCTTTAGCCAAAATATAAACCTCATTGCTTCGTGGTCTTGATGCCTTTGGTTTTCTGATAACTACTTTGGAAAAATAGCGTTGCACTTCATGATGAAACGCTTCAAAACCTTCACCGTGAAATAATTTAACCAGAAAGCTTCCATCTTTTGCTAAAACGGTTCTTGCTGTATCTAAAGCCAGTTCACCCAGATAGATGGCGCGTGGCTGATCCATGCCTTTATTGCCACTCATGTTCGGCGCCATATCTGACATCACCAGATTAACAGGTACGCCTTCAAGAAGAGTATGGAGACTGTCCAGCACGGCTTCTTCCCGAAAATCACCCTGAATAAAATCGACGCCGTCCAATACATCCATCGGTAAAATATCCAATGCAATAATTTTATTTTTTTTACCGATGAGTTGGCGTGCAAATTGAGACCAACCACCGGGAGCTGCGCCTAGATCAACGATATTCATCCCCGGCTTAATAAGTTGATCTTTATCCTGAATTTCCTTTAATTTAAAAACCGCTCGCGAACGGTAACCTTGCGCTTGAGCCATTTTGACATATTCATCATCAAAATGTTCCTGCATCCAACGGTTGCTACTTTTACTACGACCCATAACGCTCTTTTTTTAGTGTAAAATTGACTTTTTGATTTAGGAATAGTGAGTGAACTCAACAGATAAGAAAAAACTTCGAGCTGACGCCCATGATTTAAAACCTGTGGTTATGATTGGACAATCCGGGCTAACAGCCGCAGTATTAGCGGAGATTGAGCAGGCACTTGACAGTCATGAATTGATTAAAGTGAAAATACGCGCAGAACGCGCTGAACGCAAGCTGATTTGTGAAAAAATTTGCACTGATACGGGATCTGAGTTAATTCAGGCTATTGGTCAAATTGCAGTTATATACCGATTGAATCCGGACAAGTAAGTCAAATTCAGGCGAAAGAAAAGTGCATGGCTTCTTTCGCCTTATCACTTTTTAGATATATTTTATCGAAGTGATCTCATAATCCACATTACCGCCCGGTGCTTTGACAGTAACAATATCTTCAAGTTCTTTGCCAATGAGCGCTCTTGCGATGGGGGAGCCAACTGAAATTCGGCCTTCCTTGATATTCGCTTCATCTTCACCAACAATCTGATAAGTGACTCTTCTCTCTGATTCGACATCTTCTATTTCTACCGTCGCTCCAAACACTACTTTGCCATTAGCGTCCACTTTAGTGATATCGATAATTTGAGCGTTTGAGAGCTTGCTTTCAATTTCAGCGATTCGTCCTTCTGCAAAGCTTTGTTGCTCCTTTGCAGCATGATATTCGGCATTTTCTTTTAAATCACCATGCGCGCGTGCAGTGGCAATAGAGGCGATGATGCGGGGGCGCACTACCGATTTTAACTCTTCCAATTCGGCGCGTAATTTTTCTGCACCTTTAACGGTGAGAGGTACTTTATTCATTTTCTTCTAAAACTCCATAATAATAGTGAGGCTAAGGTACAGGCATAAAATCAAAAAAACTGTGTCCCCTCAAACCAAACTTTTGTGTAAATTTTGCAGACAATTTACATCGCCTGCATCCAATTCCCCCAATGCGTAACAGGCTGCCTTGGCTCCGGCCATTGTTGTATAGTAAGTTACACGATGTTGTAAGGCTTCTCTACGCATGGTAAATGAATCTGAAATCGCTTTTTTACCTTCCGTGGTATTAATGATCAGCTGAATTTGATCATTTTTTATCATATCAACAGTATTGGGTCGTCCTTCGTTGACCTTGTAAACCACTTCACAAGGAATGCCTGCCTCTTTAAGAAATCTTGCAGTGCCGCCTGTTGCAACAATCTCATATTTTTTGTCTACCAGCATTCTGGCAATATCAGGCGCTTTGGCTTTATCGGCATCACGGATACTGATAAGCACCTTGCCGCTATCGTTTAAATTAACGCCGGCCGCTCTTTGTGATTTTGCAAAAGCTTCGCCGAAGGTTTTGCCTATTCCCATCACTTCCCCCGTCGATTTCATTTCAGGGCCTAACAGGGGGTCAACACCAGGAAACTTGACGAAGGGAAATACGGCTTCCTTAACGGAATAATAATCGGGAATACGTTCTTCAGTAACCCCTTGTTGCGCCAGGGTTTGTCCAACCATAACGCGGGCGGCAATTTTTGCCAGCGGATAACCCGTTGCCTTGGATACAAACGGCGCAGTGCGCGAAGCACGCGGGTTGACCTCAAGCACGTAGATATCCTTACCCTGAATCGCAAACTGTGTATTCATCAGGCCTCTTACGCCCAGCGCTTCTGCCATTTTCGCGACTTGCTCCCGTAATTGATCTTGTATTTCCGGCGCCAACTCATAGGGCGGCAGTGAACACGCAGAATCCCCTGAATGCACGCCTGCTTGCTCGATATGCTCCATCAAGCCGCCGATTAATACCCGCTCGCCGTCATAAATTGCATCAACATCCATTTCCACGGCATCATCTAGAAAGCGGTCCAGCAATACGGGAGAATCGTTGGATACGCTCACCGCTTCTTTCATATAACGCTGCAAGCCTTCTTCATTAACGACAATCTCCATGGCTCTGCCGCCTAAAACATAAGACGGACGCACTACCAGTGGATAACCGAGCTCTCGCGCGGCATTAATGGCCTGATCTACCGACCTCGCCGTGGCGTTGGACGGCTGTTTCAGCCCTAGCCGTTCCAGCAGTTTTTGAAAACGTTCACGGTCCTCCGCCAAATCAATAGAATCGGGTGATGTGCCGATAATAGGAACACCGGCCGCTTCCAGAGCACGGGCGAGCTTCAATGGCGTCTGGCCACCGTATTGAACAATGACACCCTTGGGCTTTTCGAGATGGACAATTTCCAGCACATCTTCCAGCGTTAATGACTCAAAATATAAACGATCCGAGGTATCAAAATCGGTTGAAACCGTTTCCGGGTTACAGTTAATCATAATGGTTTCGTAGCCATCTTCACGCAGCGCCAATGCAGCATGTACACAGCAGTAATCGAACTCGATGCCCTGGCCGATCCGGTTAGGTCCGCCGCCGAGAATAATGATTTTCTCCTTATCCGAAACACGTGCTTCGCATTCTTCTTCATAGGTGGAATACAGATAAGCCGTATCCGATGAAAATTCAGCGGCGCAAGAATCGATGCGTTTATAGACAGGACGAATGTTCTGTTTATGGCGCACATTACGCACTTCTATTTCAGAGGCACCCAGCAGTTTAGCAATGCGTATATCTGAAAATCCTTTGCGTTTAAGCTTATACAGCTCACCTTCTTTCAAGGTTGATAACGTCTTGGTCGCCAATGAGTGTTCGGTGCTAATAAGATCTTCAATCTGCGCTAAAAACCATGGGTCAATTTTACAAACATCATGAATCTCGGACAAGGTCATGCCGCTGCGGAAAGCATCCGCGACATACAGTAAACGATCCGGTCCGGGATGACGCATTTCTTTCTGCATTTTTTCTTTGGCGTCATCGGAATTCAAGTCGATTATTTCATCGAGTCCGCTAATACCTATTTCCAGTCCACGCAAGGCCTTTTGCAGTGATTCCTGAAAAGTACGGCCGATCGCCATTACTTCACCCACCGATTTCATTTGCGTAGTCAAACGATCATCCGCCTGCGGAAACTTTTCAAAAGTAAACCGCGGCACTTTAGTCACTACATAATCGATGGTTGGCTCAAATGATGCCGGAGTTGCGCCTCCGGTAATTTCATTTTGCAACTCATCCAGTGTATAACCGACTGCTAATTTGGCGGCCACTTTGGCAATCGGAAAACCTGTGGCTTTGGAAGCCAGGGCAGAAGAGCGCGATACGCGTGGATTCATTTCGATGACGATCAGTCGCCCATCCACCGGATTAATCGCCACCTGGACATTAGAGCCGCCGGTATCCACCCCGATTTCACGCAATACTGCTAGAGAGACGTGACGCAAAATTTGATATTCCTTATCGGTCAAGGTTTGTGCAGGAGCTACGGTAATCGAATCGCCCGTATGCACGCCCATCGGGTCAAAATTCTCTATCGAACAGATGATGATGCAGTTATCCTTGGAGTCACGCACCACTTCCATTTCGTATTCTTTCCAACCCAATACCGATTCTTCAATCAATAATTCATTGGTGGGCGATAAATACAGTCCGCGCTCGCAAATTTCAATAAACTCTTCCTTGTTATAAGCAATACCTCCGCCGCTTCCGCCCATTGTAAAAGACGGGCGAATAACGGTAGGATAGCCTACTTCCTTTTGTGCAGCTAAAGCTTCTTCCATTGAATGCGCGATTTTTGACTTTGCTACTTCAAAACCGATTTTCCGCATTGCCTGATTAAACAACTCACGGTCTTCAGCTTTGTTAATTGCCTCTTTGGTCGCGCCGATCATTTCCACGTTATATTTCTCAAGCACGCCATGTGCATCAAGATCCAGTGCACAGTTCAACGCAGTCTGCCCGCCCATGGTTGGCAAAATGGCATCGGGACGTTCTTTTGCGATGACTTTTTCGACTGTTTGCCAATCGATAGGCTCGATATAGATCGCATCCGCCATATCAGGATCGGTCATAATCGTGGCGGGGTTGGAATTTACCAGAATAACGCGGTATCCTTCTTCCCGCAAAGCCTTGCAGGCTTGCGTTCCGGAATAATCAAACTCACAGGCCTGGCCTATAACGATGGGTCCGGCTCCCAGTAATAAAATCGATTTAATGTCGGTTCTTTTTGGCATTTTATGATTTGCTAGTCTTAAGAGTGTTTGTTTGCATGGTTCATCATATCAATGAACTCATCAAATAAAGATTCCACGTCATGGGGTCCGGGACTGGCTTCAGGATGACCCTGAAAGCTCATGGCAGGGCAATCCGTCCGTTTAATACCCTGTAAACTTCCATCGAATAACGAGCGATAAGTGGCTGTTAAATTATCGGGCAAACTGGCTTCATTTACTGAAAAGCCATGATTTTGGCTACTAATCATCACTCGCTTGGTCGCCAGTTCCTGGACAGGATGATTGGCGCCATGATGACCGAATTTCATTTTTTCAGTTTCAGCTCCACTGGCCAACGCCAGCAACTGATGTCCCAAACAAATGCCAAATACCGGGATTCTAGTTTTTAAAATTGTTTTGATGGCATCTATAGCATAAGTGCAGGGCTCAGGATCACCGGGCCCATTAGACAAAAATACACCATCGGGCTTCATTGCCAATACGGTATCTGCCGATGTTGTCGCAGGTACAACAGTAATGCGGCAACCGCGATTAGCAAGTAACCTGAGTATGTTTCGCTTAATGCCATAGTCGTAGGCGACGACATGTTTAGTCAGGTTCTCGGCTTGAGTATGGCCGTTTTGCAAATTCCAGATATTTTCATTCCACTCATAAGACTCGGATGTAGTGACTTCTTTAGCCAAATCCATGCCTTTTAAGCCGGGGAAAGTTGCAATCGCGGCTTTCGCAGTCTCATGGCAGACAGCTTCGCCGGCAATGATACACCCGCGCTGCGCACCTTTGTCGCGCAACAAACGGGTCAATTTTCGCGTGTCTATATCAGCAATAGCGACCACATTGTTATCCAGCAAATACTGTTGCAGGGTTTTTTCAGAGCGCCAGTTACTGGCCATTAACGGCAAATCCCTGATTACCAGACCACTGGCAAAAACACTGGCGGACTCATCGTCTTCGCTATTTACCCCGACATTACCCACATGCGGATAGGTTAGGGTCACAATTTGCCGGGCATAAGAGGGATCACTCAGAATTTCCTGATACCCGGTCATTGCGGTATTAAAAACAACTTCTCCTACAGAACAGCCGTCTGTACCTATCGATACACCGTTAAATATTGTCCCATCTTCCAACATCAATAATGCAGACTTAGTCAAACACGCCACCTCAAATGTACAAAACGGGATGAGTCCTTTAAGACTCATCCCGTTATAAAAAATTAAACTCCGCCACTATACAAAATTATGCTGCTTTGGTCATTAATAATTTTGTAATACTGTCAGCGATAAATATAATCCGTGCTTGTAGCAGTCAATGAAATTGTCACTTTTTTAAAGTGATACAGTATATGAGCTGTAAATGGCAGAATAAAAAGGCAAGATAAAATTATCTGGGACTGTTAATGCGATGGATCTGCCAGTATTGACCGAACTTCCTGAGCTTTTCGCTCGCAGTCAATAGCTGATTTTTCAACGCGGCGGCGTAAAAAAAGCCCCACGCTTAAGCCATCACTCTCACGAGAAACATATTCATTGAGAGGTTCACATGCTTCCTGCATATGCTGTTCAGCTTGTAATAAAGCTTCATTTTTTTTGCCTTCATCTCCTCCTGCCAATAGCATAATCTCGCTGGTTATGCTGTTTTGTAATCGGAATACACTTTCCACATAGCGTGTAAATTCTTCACGGGACATATTATGTTCGCCATAACCTCCAAAGAAAGGCTGCGCGCAACCCGACAATGTAATAGATATTAATATGTTTTGTATATTTATCCATTTGGGATGCCATTTTGCCATCTTTACTTTATATCATCACTGTATGAGGTTTAATGATCAGGTTGTTATATACAATTTTTTCATCTTGGTTCAGCTTTAGTCAACTAATTGCGTCTGTTTGACTTATATTGAGGTTAAATCAAGAAAAGCAAATGGCTTTTTTATAAAGTCCAGCTGATATACTTTCAAAAACGTATTAAATTTTACTGTCGCTTATTGGGCATGGTATTGTTTCGGCCCTTTATAAGAGTATTGTCCGTTATCTGTTTTCTATGTGACTTAATGTCATCAGCGTCCAAGTTATTGCGATTGTAGCTAATTATCTTCATTTTGTATTTATGCCATTAAAAAACTGTCCATTACCAGCCTTCCAAGTATTTAAATAACAACCTTTTTTAAACCGGGATACGGTGGGCGCAGTTTGGATATTAAAGCCTTGGAATATCAGCCGCACTGATACAGAACAAATAAATTGCCTGTTTTAGTATACAAAAAAGCGTCTATACTTTTTCAGTTAAAGTAATGTTGTTAAATTATAAATGACCTGGACATCACAATCTATCGGCCAAATTAAGGATCATGTTTTAAGGGTACGCCATGAGCTGGTTTAATCGCAAACAAAACGCTGTTCTTAGCATTGATATTAGTACTGCAGCAGTCAAGCTACTGGAGTTAAGCAGGGCAGGCGCCCATTATCGTGTGGAGAGCTATGCGGTGGCGCCTTTACCTCATGATGCTGTTATTGATAAAAATCTGGCTAATGTTGATATGGTTGCCGAGGCCATCAAGGTTGCTTTAAAGCGATCTGACTCAAAGCTGAAACAAGCTACTGTAGCCGTTGCAGGATCTACTGTGATGACGAAAATGATCACGATGCCTGCCTTATTAAGCGATGATGAGATGGAAGAGCAGATTATGGTTGAGGCCGACCAGTACATGCCTTATTCGCTTGATGAAATAAATTTCGATTTTGAGGTTCAGCAGATAAATGAACAGAATCCGGAAATGGTTAATGTATTGCTGGCGGCATCGAGAAAAGAAAATGTTGAAGACCGGGTTGCGGCGTTATCAAAAGCCGGTTTAAAGACCAGGATTGTCGATGTTGAAGCTTTTGCTATTGAAAATGCTTTTTCATTGCTGGTCGATCAATTTACCGGTTCAGTATTAGGCCAAACTGTTGCAATTGCAGACATAGGTGCTACGTTATCAACTTTATATATTCTGCATGAAAATCGCATTATATATAGCCGGGAGCAGATTTTTGGCGGTAAACAGCTCACTGAAGAGATTCAGCGCCGATACGGTCTTTCTTATGAAGAAGCGGGTCTGGCAAAACGGCGCGGGGGATTGCCGGACAATTACACAATAGACGTGCTCGATCCATTTAGAAAAGCAATGGTCCAGCACATTCAAAGGTCGCTCCAGTTTTTTGCGTCATCCAGCGCAGATAGAGTCATCAATAGCATTATTCTAGCCGGAGGTTGCGCTTCGATATCGGACATTAAAAAGTCGGTCGAGAATACTTTAGGCATTCCCACTTATACGGCTAATTCCTTTATTAACATGACACTGTCTAATAAAATCAATGCCAATGCGTTGAATAGTGACGCGCCGGCCATGTTGATTGCTTGCGGGCTGGCGCTGAGGAGTTTCGACTAATGGCAAGAATCAATCTGCTTCCCTGGCGGGAGGAACTACGCAAGAAAAAAAAGCAGGAGTTCCTGGGGGCCATTGGCTTTTCTGTACTTGTCACCTTTATTATTCTTGGCTTGACACATTTCTATTTTGAAGGATTGAAAGCTTACCAGGAACAAAGAAACCGAATGCTTCAAACTGAAATAGTATTCCTGGACAAGAAAATTGTAGAGATTAAGAGTATTGAAGAAAAGAAAAGTAAGTTACTGTCAAAAATAGAATTAATACAAAAATTACAGGAAAGTCGCCCGGAAATTGTTCATTTATTTGCTGAAATTCCGAAGGCCGCGCCTGATGGGGTTTTTCTTTCCAGGTTTACGCAAAAAGGCACAGACCTGATATTTGAAGGTAAATCACAATCAAACGCACGGGTGTCGGCTTTTATGATGGCCATTGAAGCCTCATCATGGCTAAGTACGCCGAAACTTAATGTGATCCAGAAGATAAAAAAAACCGATTCTGAGCAGTTAAGCGATTTTACCCTGCATGCAAAGTTAGGCAGAAAAAATTCTGGAAAAGCTGAGAGTGGAAGCCAATGAACCTGTCGGAAATTAATTGGGATATCAATGCATCAGGAACATGGCCGTTACCGATTAAAGTTGCGACGACATTAATCATTTGCGCTATCGCCATGGGCTTGGGTATTTATTTTGATACGCTTGACCAGCTAGCTGAGCTTGAAAGTACAGAGCAGAAAGAACAGGAATTAAGGCGTGAGTTTGAAGGAAAGCAAAAAAAAGTCGTAAACCTTAAAGATTACCAGGATCAACTGGCGCAAATTGAAATACAACTCTATGAAATGATACAGCAAATGCCGACGGAAGAAGAGGTTGCAAATCTGTTAATTGATATTTCCAAGACGGGCTTAGCCAGCGGTTTGGAATTTAGACTGTTTAAACCGGATGCTCCGATCCGGAAAGATTTTTACTCAGAGTTGCCTATTAATATTCAGGTAATTGGAAAGTATGATCAATTGGGTTTGTTTGTGAGTGGTTTGGCATCCTTACCCAGAATTGTCACGGTACATGATGTTAATATTATGCCGGAAGGTAATGATGGAACCATGCTGATGCAAGCCGTGGTAAAAACCTATAATGAAGTTTCTGAAAACAACGGGGCAAACAAACCACCTCAAAGAAAGGGAAGAAAGTAGTGGATCAATATAAATTACTTTTGCCGTTTCGGAAGTTATTCAATTTTCTTGTGATTTGTATTATTCCACTGTGTTTATTATCAGCCTGTAGTGGTGATTTTTCAGATTTAAACCAATATATCCCGGCAGTCAAAGCCCGGCCTAAAGGACCCATTCAGTCACTGCCCGAGGTTAAAATTGTTGAGCCTTTTATATTTAAACCTGAAGGTCTGCGTGATCCGTTTAAACCGCTAGACAAATTGCAGCAGGATGGGCAAATGGATTTGTCAGGCAGCGGAATACATCCGGATATTAACCGGCGCAAGGAAGATTTGGAGTCTTTTCCTCTCGATAGCTTAAAAATGGTTGGAACTGTAAGGATGAAGCCGAGTTTGTGGGGGTTGGTAAAAACAAGCGACGGCACCATTCACCGGGTTCAGGCCGGTAATTACATGGGTATAAATAACGGTAAAATCATTAATATCAGCTCCAATAAAATTGATTTGATTGAAATAGTGCCTGATAAGCCCGGAACATGGCGCGAGCAACTGACTTCATTAGTATTGACGGAAAGTGATTATGGGGATAACAAATGAATAGACTAGGCAAGGCGGTACTATGTTGAATAAATCGAGGCGGTCTTTATGCGTACATGTGGTCTTGGGCTTGTTTTTGTTTATGTTTCATACCGCTTTCGTCAGAGCCGGCGACCTGGCTATTTCGCGTATGGATGTTGCAAGCATGGGGGGGGACAAACTGCAAATCCAGCTGGAAATGAATGGTCCTGCTATTGCGCCAAAAGCATTTCATACGGATAACCCCGCCAGAATCGCGCTGGATTTTTCCGGCGTAAAGAATGCCCTGGATAAAAAAATGTATCCGATCAATCAGGGCACTGTAAATAGCGTTTATGTTGCTGAAGCAACAGACAGGGTTCGTGTTGTCGTCAATCTGCTTGAATCAACGCCGTTTGAAACCAGAGTGGTTGGCAATAAAGTCCTGCTGACTTTAATCCGTGCAGCGCCTGTAGCACCTCCTGCATTTATACGTTCAGCTGAGAAATCAACGCTGCCTTCGATTAAAAATTATGCCCATTCAAATGTTTCCGCATTAATCCCTGAACAGGCTATTAGCGGTTTTGACTTTAAGCGCGGTGACAAGGGGGAAGGACGGATACTTGTTACTCTTGCCAATCCCAATACTATCGTTAACTCAAGACAGGAGGGCGGTAAAGTGATCATCAGTTTGCTAAACACCCGCTTGCCTGAAAATTTGAGCAAAAGACTGGATGTTTCCGAGTTTGCGACTCCGGTCAAGTTTATTGATGCAACCTCATCAAGTCGGGAAGCCATCATTACTGTAACAACGCAAAATGATCTTTACGATTATTCCCTGCTTCAATCTGAAGGCTTGCTGACCATTGAGTTCCGGCCCTTAAGCGTTGCAGAAAAAGAAGCATTGGACAGAACACGGACAAAATATACCGGCGACAGGTTGTCCTTAAACTTCCAGGATATAGAAATACGCAACGTTATTGCAATTCTTGCCGAGTTTACCGGGCAAAATGTGGTTGCCGGTGATGATGTAACCGGCGCTATCACTTTAAAGCTCGATGATGTGCCCTGGGATGAAGCGCTCGATTTCATTATGATGACCAAGGGGTTGGGCAAATATGAAACCGGTAATGTTACATTGATTTCGCCACTGGATAAGATTAGAGAATACAAGCAGAAACAACAGGAAACAGAAGCTGTTGTTGAGCAGTTGGATCCATTGGTGACCGAATATATCAAAATCAACTACGCAAAAGCTGATGACTTCAAAAATTTGATATATGGCGGAAGTACGAGAACTTTTGGTAGCTGTGGCGTAGGCCGTTTATCCGGGTCTTCTTCAACCAGCGGCGGGCAAGCCGCATCTACTTCCGGTACTGTCTCCGGATCCGGTTCTGTTTCCGGCTATGGACCTAATGCAGTCTCCGGTTTAAGTCAAAACCAGATCCAAGCGCAAGGTCCGGGGCAAAAGAGTGCAACGATAAAAAATGATCAATTTAACCTGCTTTCTTCTCGTGGGTCAGTCGTTGTTGATGCGCGAACTAATACCTTGATAGTTCGTGAGACAGCAAAGCAACTGGAAGAGATAAAGAAATTGATTCATAGTCTCGACGTTCCGGTTCGCCAGGTTATGATTGAGTCAAGAGTTGTTATCGCTACGAATACTTTCGCGAAAGAGTTGGGGGTCAGGTTTGGTGTTGCGAAAACGGCTGATCTTGGCAGTGGAAAAACAATTGCAGTTGGCGGAGAGGGTACTCGAGGTGATATCAATGGAGGAGTCGTTGTAAATGATATGCTGGTAGATCTCGCTGCTTCGAACCCATACGGCGCATTAGGCATGACACTGGCAAGAGGCGCTGATTATGTGCTCAATTTGGAAATATCTGCATTGCAGGATCAAGGGCTTGCTGAACTGATTTCCAACCCAAGAGTGATGACATCTGATCGTTGTCAGGCATCAATTAAACAGGGTGTTGAAATTCCATACCAAAGTGGATCTTCCCCCACTACAGCAGCGAATATTCAGTTTAAGGAGGTTGTACTGCAACTGGATGTTCTGCCACAAATAACACCCAGCGGAACAGTGCTTATGGATTTACTGGTCAGCAAGGATTTTCCAGACCCAACTCCACCAGGACAAGTACCATCCATAAACACCCGGAGTGTTCAAACTAATGTACTTGTGAAGGATGGAGAGACGGTTGTGCTGGGTGGGGTCTTTGATGGAACAATAAACAATCTTACTAATTCAGTGCCTTTCTTTGCGGACTTGCCGGGCATAGGTTTTTTGTTTAAAAGGACAATCAATCAGAATGATAAAAGGGAATTGCTGATTTTTGTAACGCCAAAAATCATGAAGGAAACTGTGGCAAACAATTGATCTCTTCTACTTGAGGCAAAAAAGGGGCATAATGCCCCTTTTTTATTGTTTTAATCTTAACGCTTCATTTTTATAGCTGGACTTCTACATTGTTTGATCATCTGGGTTGATTAGCGATAAGCTTTAGCTATTCGCTCGTGTTGGGCTTTTGAAGATTATGGCTAATCGGTAGTCTGATCGAATTTTATGAACAGCTGATGCGCGCGGCTACATATTGCGGAAATTGTTAGAGTAATCCAGCGCAACAAAACACTGCCCGATTATGTGTACAGGTTGATTCATATGTTGCTCTGCTCCTGCATTCATGCAGTCATAGCCAGGCCTGTATTGATTAATCGATGGAATAGCCGAAACTATAGTCCTGCGGAGGGCTAGCAAATTTTTAATAATCCCTTAAAGGAAATTTAGACCAGCACGGTATTTTGATGACAAGATCAGAAAATATATATTTAGTTGGCCTTATGGGTGCAGGAAAAACCACAATAGGCCGGCATTTGGCAAAATCGTTGTCCCTGCCTTTTTACGATAGCGATAAAGCGATTGAAGAAAGC
This sequence comes from Methylococcales bacterium, assembly GCA_028715725.1. Taxonomy (GTDB): domain Bacteria; phylum Pseudomonadota; class Gammaproteobacteria; order Methylococcales; family Methylomonadaceae; genus JAGXGJ01. The sequence goes on along the minus strand of JAQURG010000006.1, from coordinate 67,650 downwards.
ACCGGGGTAGATATTCCAACTATTTTTGAATTTGAAGGGGAAGAGGGGTTCAGGGACCGCGAACAGAAAATGATTCAGCAATTGACACAGATGGAAGGGATTGTGCTGGCTACCGGCGGCGGTACGATCTTGCGCGAAGAAAACCGCCGCTTGTTAAAAGAAAACGGCTTTGTGGTTTATTTACAATGTTCAGTTGAACGAATTCTGGAACGGACGCGTAGAGATACCCAGCGGCCTTTATTAAAAACTGATAATCCCAGAGAGCGGATTGAAGGTTTGTTTATACAACGGGAGCCTCTTTATCGGATCTGTGCGGACTTGATAGTTGACACCGGTGTTATGCAAAGTAAAGCCGTCGTCAGTCAGATTCTGGAAAAATACAATTCGGTTAAGCGTTGAAAAATGAAAACATTGCTAGTTGAATTAGGTCATCGCAGTTATCCGATTTATATAGGTTCTGGTCTATTAAATCAATCTGAACTCTATGCTCGACATATCAAGGGAAAACAGGTCGTTGTTGTCAGCAATGAAACCATTGCGCCATTGTATCTGGATACGGTTTTAAAAAATTTACAAAGCTATCATGTCGAAACAGTGATATTGCCGGACGGCGAGCAGTTTAAAACTTTAGATTCTGTTACGCATATTTTTGATAAATTGCTGTCCAGCAAGTTTAGCCGTAACGCCACATTAATTGCACTGGGCGGAGGCGTTATTGGGGATATGGGCGGTTTTGCGGCGGCTTGCTATCAGCGCGGCATTGCTTTTATACAAATACCCACCACATTGCTGGCACAAGTTGATTCCTCGGTTGGCGGCAAAACCGGCGTCAATCATCCTTTAGGGAAGAATATGATCGGCGCATTTTATCAGCCGCAGTGTGTGATTGCCGATGCCAGTGTTCTGGATACGCTGGATGACCGGCAATTATCGGCAGGTTTGGCTGAAGTGATCAAATATGGCCTGATCAGGGATATCGGGTTCTTCGAATGGCTGGAAAACAATATGCAGGCATTATTGGCCAGAGACAAGCAGGCGCTGTCATTTGCGATTGAAAGGTCATGTATTAATAAAGCAGAAATTGTCGCTATTGACGAAACCGAAACCGGCGTTAGAGCAACGTTGAATTTGGGTCATACTTTCGGCCATGCGATTGAAACCGGTGTTGGTTATGGCGCTTATCTGCATGGTGAAGCGGTAGCGATCGGCACTTGCCAGGCGGCTGATCTTTCCAGAAGAAAAGGCTGGTTGAATGACGCCGATGTGGAAAGAATTATCGCTCTGTTCAAAAAAGCCGGCTTGCCGGTAAATCCACCGGAACAAATCGATGCAGATCGATTTCTGGAATTAATGGCGGTTGACAAGAAAAACGTTGACGGCCAAATCAGGCTGATTTTGTTAAAGGAAACCGGAGCCGCCACACTCCCGATAGATGTTGAACAGAAACTTTTAGAATTGACGCTTAAAGCCTATGGCAGGAAATGATACCTTTCCGTATCATGTGAAGAACACGTTGATTGAACAAAAAAGCAGGGCTGTTGCTTCGTTGATAACGCAGGAGCGAACCCAAAAACTTGAATTATTAATTCACCTGCTTTCCAATTCAAGACAACCGCTCGTCGTCTGCGGTCCTGAAGGGATCGGAAAAACCAAATTTCTCAACGTCTTACAGCAATATCAGATTGAACCGTGGCTTTATTGTTTTGTGCAAGGTAATGCGGATTTAAATTTCGAAGAGGTACAGGAACGCACGGCTCAAGTTCTTAAACAGGGTAAAACAAACAGACCGGTTCAGAAGTTGCCCGGGGTCTTTACCCGGCTTGAAAACCGGCATAAGAAAAAAGTTGTTTTAATCATTGATGACGCAGGGTATTTGGCTCCCGGTCTGTTAAATACCATCATTGAGTATGCGGCGGCAAACGCTTTTTTAAGCGTTATTTTTGTATTAACGAATGATGATTTGTATGTGAAATATAAATCAGATGGTGCGATTGATGATTGCAATTTTATTGAAATTTCACCTTTGTCAGAAAGACAATGCGGTGAATTTTTACAACATTTGGCGGTTCAACCCAACCACCCGGTTTCATTGAACGTCGTTAATGACGAAATGATTGAGAATATTTATCGGGAAACAGAAGGTATTCCAGGGAAAATTATTGCTCAGTTGACAGGCGCGGTTGCCCCGGAACAAGCCGCAGAACAAAAAAGCGAAAATTCGCTGCCTATCCTCGTAGGGGCCGTGGCCGGGCTGGTCATTATCGCGCTGGGTATACAATGGTACAGCGCTTCAGATTATAACAAAAAAGCGATATTAACTTCGTCTGCTCCAATCGAGCAATCCGTATCGTTTAGCCCCGTGGTCTCAGAGCAGTTCGTTGGAGAGGTTATAGAGCATCTAACGGGGGCCGGCGCAGGTAAAATTATAAATAATGAGCCCAAAGCAAGTCAGGCTGCGTTTGATGAGGCGCTATGCAATCAACAGCGGCTTGGTGATGCTCAACAGGAAATTTTCGAATTCCTGGTCGTGGCCGGTAAGCCTGATGACGACAGGAGTATTAATAATGCCAGTCTATCTGAGCCGGAAAAACCGGAAATAAAAGAGCGGGGGCAAATTGAACCTGTCATCAAAGAGCAGGCAGAAGGTGCAGAGAATCAGGATAACGGTAAGCAATGGCTGAAAGCTCAAGCGGACGACAGTTATACCTTGCAGCTAATGGTGTTATCAAAGGAGCAGTCGGCGAAGGATGTTCTGAAAAAGCACCCCTTGTTGAAAGATAATTTGAGGTATTTCAAGTCAATAGTCAACGGCAAGGAAAAGTTTGTTCTGCTTTATGGAACGTTCACCAGCTTTGCCTTGGCGAAAAAGGCTAAAAAGTCCCTGCCATCTGAATTTCGTAATTCAGTGGCTAGGAAAATAAGTGCGATAAAGAATAAATAAAAGTGCACCAGTTTTAAATTAATTTGAACACTTTGAAAACTTGCTTATTTGCAACGATATAAAAGCTTCAAATCTTCGATATGAAGTTATCAACTTAAGCAGGCTGGAAGCGTAACTTTGCATTTAATGCAGCATCCTAAACCCGAACAGTTTCACATAATGACAGTATTAGAAAACGACACCTTTATCAGAGCCCTTTTAAAACAACCCGTTGATTATACACCGGTGTGGATGATGCGCCAGGCCGGAAGATATTTACCGGAATACAGAAAGGTCAGGGCGCAGGCCGGCAGCTTTTTAAATTTGTGCACCAATCCCGAGTTGGCTTGTGAAGTAACTTTGCAACCCTTGCGGCGCTTCGATTTTGATGCGGCTATTCTGTTTTCGGACATATTGACCATTCCTGATGCGATGGGCCTGGGGCTTTATTTTTCAGAGAATGAGGGACCCAAATTTAAAAATCCGGTAAAAACAGCAGCCGATATCAAGAAACTGCCGATTCCTGATCCGATGACCGATTTGCATTATGTAATTGATGCGGTTCGGCTAATCAGAAAAACTTTGCAGGGCCGGGTGCCGTTAATCGGCTTTTCAGGAAGCCCCTGGACACTGGCAACTTATATGCTTGAGGGTGGCAGCAGCAAAAGTTTTCAGAAAGTTAAAGGCCTGATGTATGAGCAGCCCGAGCTATTGCATATCATGCTGGATAAATTGGCGCAATCGGTGGCTTCTTACTTAAATGCCCAGATTGAGGCAGGCGCACAAGCGGTCATGTTATTTGATACCTGGGGCGGAATGTTAACATCCGAGGACTATGTCGAGTTTTCATTATATTACGCAAAGCAAGTCAGGGCCTTGCTTAAAACGGATGTGGCAGGCCGGCGGATTCCTGCTATTTTATTCACCAAAGGCGGCGGGCTCTGGCTGGAAGCCATGACTGATGCAGGTTATGATGCGCTGGGTCTGGATTGGCAGACAGATATCCGGAAAGCGCGAGCCAGAGTCGGCGACCAGGTTGCCTTGCAGGGTAATATGGATCCTGTTGCTCTTTATGCGCAACCGGAAATCATCGCCGATAAAGTCAAAGCCATCTTGCATAAGTACGGCGCAGGCTCCGGGCATGTATTTAATCTGGGACACGGGATTTTGCCGGACATTAATCCCGATCATGTCAAGGCAATGGTCGATGCCGTACATCAATATAGTCCGGCTTATCATAAATAGTCGCACTGGAGGATAATATTTTGAAAATATTAAATTTTTTTCTGGTAATTATTTTTCTCGCTTGCAATTCGGCTACCAGGGCCGAAACCGGTAAAACAGAAAAACTCAGGGATATTGTTGTTTATAGAAGCCCGACGTGTCAGTGTTGTAGAAAGTGGCTGGAACACTTGAAGCAAAATAACTTCAATGTCAAAGATATGGTTACTGATGATGTCCAGGCAATCAAGGATAAATACGGGGTTTCAAAAGAGATGGCTTCCTGCCACACGGCTATAGTCGATGGTTATGTCATTGAGGGGCATGTGCCCGCCAATGATATTGTCAAACTGCTAAAAACCAAACCCAAAATAGCAGGCATCTCAGTTCCTGGAATGCCCAGCGGCACGCCGGGTATGGAGATGGGAGGCAGAATAGATCCCTATGATGTGATGAGTTTTGATAAGGAAAATCACTATCAGGTTTTTAACAGTTACCCGAACCCTCACTGATTCTGGAAGCAGATGATTGTTCACTTAAATGCCATGGTGAATATTCAAGCAAGCCATAAGAAATGGATAAAGCCGCTACCTTAAAAAGTCAGCGGCCTTTATAATTGAAGCCTGTCAGATAGCCGTAAACCCAGGCATTTTAAGGCGGTAGCCACAGTATTTAAGTTGCTTTTCCATGTTGCGCCGGTACATCGCGCCGTGTCGCTCCGGTATAAAGTTGTCTGGGCCGTCCGATTTTTTGATCGGGGTCAGCAATCATTTCATCCCAATGCGCAATCCAGCCTACAGTTCTGCCCATCGCGAACATGGCGGTAAACATATTGGTGGGTATGCCTAATGCATGGAACACTATGCCTGAGTAAAAATCGACATTCGGATAAAGCTTTTTATCAACGAAGTAATCATCTTCAAGAGCGATGCGCTCCAGTTCAAGCGCCAATTTAAATAATTTGTCATCATGCAGCCCGAGTTCCGTAAGAACTTCATGGCAGGTTACACGCATCAATTTGGCGCGGGGGTCATAATTTTTATAAACACGATGACCAAAGCCCATAAGACGGAAAGGGTCGTTTTTATCCTTGGCCTTGTTGATAAATTCAGGAATGCGCGATACGTCACCAATCTCTATCAGCATATTAAGTACGGCTTCGTTCGCGCCACCGTGAGCGGCGCCCCAAAGACAGGCAATCCCCGCGGTAATACACGCGTATGGGTTAGCGCCGCTGGAACCGGCCAGGCGGACCGTTGAGGTTGATGCGTTTTGCTCATGGTCGGCATGCAGGATTAAAATTCTGTCCAGTGCGCGTACCAGCACCGGATTCGGTACAAAATCATCACAGGGTGTACCCAGCATCATGCGCATAAAATTTTCCACATAATTCAGCTTGTTCTGTGGATACATGAATGGCAGGCCAATGCTGTACTTATGGCACATCGCCACAATAGTCGGAACTTTGGCAATCAGGCGTATGGCGCTGATATCGCGATCCGTTTTAGATTTAACATCCAGCGCATCATGATAGAAAGAAGACAAGGCGCCCACTACGGCGACCATAATCGCCATCGGATGGGCATCGCGTCGGAAGCCTTTGAAGAAGTTGGAGAGCTGGTCATGCAACATCGTATGTATAGTGATAGTGCTTTCAAACTCCTGCATTTGTGCTCTGTCTGGCAATTCACCATTCAGCAATAAATAGCAGACTTCCAGAAAGGTACATTTTTCCGCCAGTTGTTCGATGGGGTAACCACAATAAAGCAATATACCTGCTTCCCCATCTATATAGGTAATGGTTGAACTGCAACTGGCGGTAGACGTAAAACCGGGGTCGTAAGTAAACATGCCGGTTCGTTTATAAAGCTCCTGGACATCTATGACATTGGGTCCTATAGTGCCGGATAAAACAGGTAACTCGCATAAAGGCTTGGCGTTCTCATTTAAGGTAAGACTGCGTAAATTGATCATAGCTACTCTCTCTCTGTTTTAAAAACAATATGGCGCTATCACAACACAGATCAGGCCTGTGTCACATTAGCGATGGCTTGCTTTGTCAATTCAGTCACTTTATCCCAGTTTTTTGATTTTACAGCATCTGCAGGGACTAGCCAAGATCCGCCCACACAAGCGACATTGCCCAGGTTTAAATAGGCATTGTAATTTTCAGGTGAAATCCCGCCAGTGGGGCAAAAAGTCGCCGATGGAATAGGTCCGGCGATGGATTTTAGCATCGGTAAACCGCCTGCGGCTTCTGCCGGAAAAAATTTAAAGTGATCCAGGCCGTACTCCATGCCTAACATTAACTCCGATAATGTCGCAATACCTGGGATTAATGCGATATTTCCTGCTTTAGCGGCAGTTAGCAGTGCAGGCGTTAAGCCGGGGCTAATGGCAAAAACCGCTCCTGCATCTTCAGCGGCTTTTAATTGTCCGGGCGTAGTAATAGTGCCTGCACCGACAATCGCATCCTTGACTTCTTCGCTAATCACTCTGATGGCATCCAGTGCGACAGGGGTGCGTAAAGTAATTTCCAGGACTTTTATGCCGCCTGCGACAAGGGCTCTCGCCAAAGGTACAGCATCATCCAGATTTTGAATAACCATCACGGGCATAACCGGTCCGGCATTTAAAACTTCTTTAGGTTGGATTTTCCAATTGTTTAAATTCATGTGTTACTCGTTATTTATTATAAATCAGGTACGGTGGCACGTATCCAGGAGCGGTTGCCAGCGCTAGTATAGTCCGGCAATTGCGGCAAATTCCGGCTTATGGGAAGCAGGAAGTCTGCATTATTATTTTCAGGTTAATCGACAAGAAACAGATTAGAGGCGCCTGTTTCGGCAGAAGAAGCCCCCAGACGGAAGCGGCCAAACATCTCACGCCCTATGCCATAATGGTGATTTTTTGCGGAATTGGGCACGGGAATTCGCGCATTGAACTCGGCCTCGTCCACTAATACATTGATATTCCCCGTTTGCAGATTCATGGAAATAATATCGCCATTGTGTACTTTCGCTAAAGGGCCGCCGGCTTCACATTCAGGACATAGATGAATAACCGAAGGCACTTTGCCCGAAGCGCCCGACATACGGCCGTCAGTCACCAGGGCAACCTTGTAACCTTTATCCTGTAGTACGCCGAGTGGCGGCGTCAGCTTATGAAGTTCCGGCATACCATTAGAGCGTGGTCCCTGAAAACGGATAACGGCGACAAAATCCTTTTCCAATTCTCCGCGTTTAAAAGCGGCAAGCATATCCTCCTGATCGTCGAATACAATAGCAGGCGCTTCAACAATTTGATGTTCGGCAGATACCGCAGACAATTTGGAGATACCGCGCCCTAAATTGCCGTGCATCACGTGTAAACCGCCTCCCGTAGCAAAGGGTTTTTCAACGGTGCCGAGTACTTCGGTATCCAGCGAAGTACCCGGTACGGGTTCCCATATTAATTTATTGTCAATTAATTTTGGCTCCTGGCAGTAACTGTTCATGCCCTGCTGATCAGCGACCGTTATAATATCTTCATGCAGGAGGCCATTTCTTAACAGCTCGGCTATTAATACACCCATGCCGCCGGCGGCTTGAAAGTGATTAACATCAGCAGGACCGTTGGGATAAATTTTGGCTATCAAGGGAATGGCTTTGGACAGCTTGTCAAAATCATCCCAGTTAAGAACGATGCCGGATGCACGGGCGATGGCGATCAAGTGCATGGTATGGTTTGTCGAACCGCCTGTCGCGAGCAAGCCGATAACCGCATTGACTATGGCTTTCTCGGAAACCATATGAGCAATCGGGCGATAATCGTCACCCAGCGCCGTAAATTTCAAAACCTGTTTGGCCGCCGCTTTCGTTAGTTCATCGCGTAACGGTGTGTAAGGGTTGATGAATGAACTGCCGGGCAGATGAAGACCCATAATTTCCATCATCATCTGGTTACTGTTGGCAGTGCCGTAAAAAGTACAGGTGCCAGGGCTGTGGTAAGATGCAGATTCAGCTTCAAGCAGCTCTTTACGGCCAATTTTTCCGGTCGCATAAGCCTGACGTGCACGGGCTTTTTCTTTATTGGTCAGTCCGCTGGGCATGGGGCCAGCCGGGACAAATACTGCCGGCAAATGACCGAAACTTAATGCGCCTATCAGCAGACCCGGCACAATCTTGTCACAGACGCCCAGATACAGAGCCCCGTCAAACATATTATGGCTCATGCCTATCGCGGTGGCCATAGCGATTAAGTCGCGGCTGAATAACGAGAGTTCCATACCGGGTTGACCTTGAGTAATTCCGTCGCACATGGCCGGCACGCCGCCGGCGACTTGCGCAACTCCGCCAGCTTCTCTGACTGCCGCCTTAATCAGGTCAGGCGCCTCCTTGTAAGGTTGATGAGCCGACAACATATCGTTGTAAGAAGTGATGATAGCGATATTGGGTTTTTGATCGCCCGTCAAATCGGCTTTCTCGCTGGCGCTGCAAGCTGCAAAACCATGAGCCAGATTGCCACATCCCATTCCTGAACGAATGGGACCCTTTTTAGCGACGCCATCAATATAGTTCAGGTAGGCTGAGCGGGTTTTGTGGCTACGCTCAATAATTTCTTGAGTCACTTTCTCTATTACGGGATGCATATTTATTCCTAATTCAGAGTTACGCGGAGGTCAGATTTAATATTTTTAAGAAAAGAAAACAGGTTGAAGGTTCAAAAGTTTAATACCTTGGGCCTATACCGCTATCATTCTTCCCAGGCTCTGCCATCTCTGGCAATCAAGGCAATCGAAGCGACCGGTCCCCAGGTTCCGGCAGGGTAGGGCTTGGGCGTATCTTTATAATGGCGCCAGGCATTCTGGATGGAATCAATCCATGTCCAGGCCTGTTCAATTTCTTGACGGCTGAGAAACAGTGTCGGGTTGCCGCGCATGGCTTCCAGCACCAATTTTTCATAACCGCCGAAAATCCGGCTTTGTTTGAAGGCGTCGGAAAAACTGAGATCCAGCTTGGTTTTTTTCAGCTTAATGTGTTCATCAATGCCGGGTATTTTATTGAGCATTTCGATTTCTACACCTTCATTCGGTTGTAGATGAATAATTAATTTATTAGGCGGCAGATCGCGAAAGCTGTCTTTAAAAATATTGTGCGGTAATTGTTTGAAATAAACCACAATTTCAGAGCGTTTTCCGGTTAACCGTTTGCCGGTGCGCAAGTAGAACGGTACGCCCGCCCAACGCCAGTTATCAATATCAACGCGCAAGGCGACAAAACTTTCTGTAGTGCTTTCGGTATTTGCTCCGTCTTCTTCCAGATAGCCGGGTACGGCATTCCCTTTAATATATCCGGCAGTGTACTGTCCGCGTACGGTTTTTTCTTCAATATTGCTGGCGGTAATCGGACGCAGCGCCTTAAGAACCTTTATTTTCTCATTATGGATGCTTTCAGCTTCCAGATTTGCAGGCGGTTCCATGGCAATAAAGGTCAGGATCTGCAACAGGTGGTTTTGCAGCATGTCACGCAACTGTCCGGTCTTGTCAAAATAATCCCAGCGACCTTCAATACCGACTTCTTCAGCGACGGTAATCTGGATATGATCAATGGTATTGTGATTCCAGTTGGTAGTAAAAATGGAATTGGCGAAGCGCAACGCCAGCAAATTTAAAACCGTTTCCTTGCCCAGGTAATGATCTATACGGTAAACCTGTTTTTCATTAAATACGCTAACCACTTCATCATTGATTTCTCTTGATGATTTGAGGTCATGACCGATGGGCTTTTCCATCACCATGCGCGAACTTTCAGTCAAAATTCCCGATTTGGCGAGTCCCTGGCAAATATTCTTAAACAGAAATGGCGCCACAGCAAAGTAATTCACCATAATTCTGGCATTCTGGTCAATGATGGCGTTTAACCGTTGATATTGATCCAGTTGTGTCAGATCAATTTTCAGGTAGGAAAGCCGGGCTGAAAAGCGCTGCCACACAGTATCTTCAAGATCGTCGGTTAAAAAAGACTGCAAACTTTTGAGGGCAATCTCAATAAATTCCGAGTTATCTATGTCAAGCCGGTCTACACCGATAATACGGGTATCAGGTTCAATGAAATTGGCTTTTTCAAGACCATACAAGGAAATGATCAGTTTGCGTTTGGATAGGTCGCCCAGCGCCCCGAAAATTACTAAATCACAGGGTTTATATATTTTTTTTTCTGTCATGTATTGGTTATCGAATAAAAATTGTAGGCTGGTATGGAAACGGCGTAATTACCATGCCGACCTATTGATTTTTTATTATCTCAGAATTCGTTTCAACATGCTGTATTGATTGCCTGATCGTGCTATACCGGTCCTGCGATTGATATTTTTATTATGCCTTTTATTCTTGAAGATTTATAAATAAGGCGCAATTATATAATAGCGAATCGAAAATTTATTGACAGGCCCTATAAACTGATCTTATAGTATCGACTCAATACTACGAATTTAAGAGGAAAAATAAAATGAGTAATGCAATTTTTTATCATGCCGGCTGTCCTGTTTGTCTTGGGGCAGAGCAATTGGTAGCTGACGCCATTGATCGCTCAAAGTATCAAATTGAAACTGTACATTTGGGCGAACAGGCTGATCGAATAGCAGAAGCTGAAGCTGCCGGAGTTAATTCAGTTCCGGCGCTGGTTTTAAACGATCAGGTCTTTCATATCAATTTTGGCGCATCCATTGATGACTTAAAATAATAAAGGTGAATAAAATGAGTGAAGTAGCGCAACAAAAAGATAAATTCTGGTTATACGTCGGCATTACTATGTTTGTTATAGTGACAGGCATACTCCTGATTAAACAGAGTGAAAACGAAAAATTTGCTCCGATTAAGCAGCAGGTTGCAGAGGAAAATGCCCAATTGAATATTCGGGTTCTGAAAAACTATTAATAGTTAAGTAATCGTACCTATTTGAGCCTCATACAATTTATATAAAGATAATAACCAGGAGAAAATTATGAAACTTAATCTAATAGGCGTGTTTGCAGCATTTGCTTTTTTTTCAAGCACGGCATTGGCGACAGAATATATTTACCGCGATCTGATGGCGAATACACTGCCTTCGCCCGGCTGTGCAGTCGAATCGGAGGCGATTGCAACAGCTTCAAAACCTTACAATATCAAGAACTACAGTAAAAAGTTTTGTCAGACGCAAGGCTACGGTTGGCATGTAGAGGCAGTAAAGGATAATGGCAAGGCCGCTTGTAACGAATGCAGCGGCGCCGCCAATCAAGGTAAAAAACAGTGCTATCTCGAAGATGTGGTTGTTACCTGCAAACGTATTAAACCCGGCTCGGTAGGCATGCTGCCCGGTAAAAGTTAGTTCTGATCAGCAATCGATTGAATACAGGCGCATCCATAACCTGAAAATCTCAGTCAAAACTTCACTGGAGCGCTTACCCCACGCTCAAAGCGTTAATTTTGTCGATTTTACAAGAGCAGCGACGTAATAATATGGATTTTTAAGTTGGCTGATCAGACAGTTTCATTTATCAAATTCAGTGAGTAATCTAAAATCCGGCTAAGACGGAAATTTGGATTACTCAACTGAGTCTTCCAGGTTAATTCGAGATGAAGAGTCGCCATGCTTTCTTTATATCCGGCTTTAATGCATCAAGACATTTAAGATAGGAATAATCTGCTTCAGAAAGATGCGCAGTGGTTCACTGATAGAGCGCTATGGAATAGCAAAAATCGGCTATTAAAAGAGGTATGGAAGGAGAGGAAAGTTGGCCGTATACTTCTAGTGTAATTCCCGGTGGCGGACGATGACATTGACAAAAGGATTTTTAAAAGCTTTGATTAATGAATCAACCAGATAGACAGACCGGTGCTGTCCGCCTGTACAGCCTACTGCAATGGTCAAATAACTCCGCCCTTCATCTTCAAAACGGGGTATCCACCGTTCAAGAAATGCCTTAATATCCTCAAAAAATTCGCCTACTAATGGCTGTTCTTTAAGAAAATCCATTACCGGTTGATCCTTTCCTGTTAAAGCTCGCAATTCCGGAATCCAGTAAGGATTTGGCAAACTCCGCGCATCAAACACAAAATCAGCATCCAGCGGAACGCCATGTTTATATCCGAATGATTGAAATTGCAGGGAAATATGTTTTAAATCCCGCTCGCCGATCTGGTCTCTGATAAGCTCGCGCAATTGATGATAGTGAGTCCGGCTGGTATCTATAACAACATTAGCATGTCTGGCAATCGGAGTTAACATTTCCCTTTCAATTTTTAAAGCTTCCTTTAACGGTATATTAAAGTCCGTTAAGGGATGCCGGCGGCGAGTCTCACTATAACGCTTTAATAAAGTGGCTTCTTCGGCCTGCATGAATATAATTTCACAAGCTATGCCTTTATCGCGAATCAGGTTCAGGCAGTCAGAAAAATTAGCCAGGCTTTCAAACTGATTTCTGGCATCAATGCCAATCGCTGTTTTTGCATAAGTTATCTTATCCGCTAACATGACATGATTAATAAAATCCTGCAGCAAGGTTACCGGGAGATTATCAATACAATAATAACCGCAATCTTCCAGTGTATCCAGAGCGATACTTTTACCTGAACCGGAAAGGGCGCTTACAATGAGTAATTTCATAATCCCTCGGCTTTTTTAAAGGCGCAAAATTAAGTCATCTTGTCTTGCATCTTTTACCTTGCGTTTTTTTAACGATGACTTCCGTTTTTTTCTTTATGTTTGGTAATTTGACGGTCCAGTTTATCTACCATAGCATCAATAGCGGCATACATATCTTCTTGATGATCTTCGGCAAATAATTTAGCGCCGCTCAGTTGCAGTGTGGCTTCTGCTTTTTGAACCAGTTTTTCTACGCTTAAAATAACGTGTACTTCGGTAACATTGTCAAAATGTCTGGCTAATTTTTGTAATTTCGCATCTATATGCGCTTTTAAGGCATCAGTTACTTCAAGATGATGGCCTGTAACAATAACTTGCATGGAATAAACTCCTGATTATGGTTGGGTGGTGCTTACAGTTAGCGCTATAAAATGCGCTTTCGCTGACTGGATGATGATATAGACATTGCTTCACGATACTTGGCAATAGTTCGTCTCGCAACTTTAATACCTTTTGCTTGCAAAAAATCGGCTATTTTTTTATCACTTAATGGTCTTGCCAGATTTTCATTGCTGATTAATTCCTTGATAAATGCTCTGATAGCTATGGATGAACACTCTCCGCCTTCGTCTGTTGAGACATGGCTGGAAAAGAAATATTTGAATTCAAAAATACCATTGGGGGTATGCATGAATTTTTGTGTTGTTACTCTGGATATTGTCGATTCGTGTAATTCCAGTTCCTCGGCAATATCTCTTAACACCATTGGTTTCATGGCTATCGAGCCATGCTCAAGGAACTCTGTTTGTTTTTCGACGATGCTTCGTGCGACTCGCAATAAAGTTTCATTGCGGCTATGAAGACTTTTAATAAACCACTTAGCTTCCTGTAAATGGTCTTTCATACAGGTATTATCCTTACTGTTATCGGCTCTTTTTATAAGAGCCGAATAAAATGGATTAATGCGCAGTTTAGGCGCAATGTCCGGATTCAGATTGACTTGCCACTTGTTATTTCGTTTGGTCACATAAACATCGGGGATAACATACTCAGAATCAGAGTTCTGAATCTTCGCGCCCGGTTTAGGGTCCAGCGATCTGATCAACGTAACTATTTCATCCAGTTGCCAATGGGTAACGCCCAGTCGGCGCACAAGCTTGTCTTGTTCATGGGTGGCCAGCAGCTTCAGATAACGCATGACGACAAGCAGCGCCTCTTCCCGGTAAGGTACTGTTTCCGGCAGTTGTTGTAGCTGTATTCTCAGGCAGTCACTCAAATCAATAGCAGCGACGCCGGAAGGATCAAAATTTTGTACTCTGTGCAGGATGGCGTTCACTTCATCATAATCAAGATCATCCAACTGAGTTTGCAAGCCCTGAAAAATTTCTTCGGGAGAACTTCGAAGATAACCGTCTTCATTAATGGAGTCGATAATTGCCGTGGCTATGGCATGGTCCCGCTCCGAAAATATGGATATTTCGACTTGCCATAATAAATGATCCAGTAATGTTGAGGATTTACTGCGTTGCGTCTCGAACTCAAAAGAGTCGGAGGAGCCGTTTCCTGACTCCATAACGCTCTCGTAAATATCATCCCATGAAGAATCGATGGGTAATTCATCAGGAATATCGGTTTGCGACCCTTCGCTGGTATGCGAGTCGGAGTTCTCAACTTTCTTTTCCGGTGTAGTCTCTGCAACAGGAACAAAAGTATTTTCATCCTCGTTGATTTCCAGCATCATATTTGACTCAAGAGCCTGCTGAATTTCCTGCTGCAAATCTAATGTCGACATTTGTAATAACTTGATCGCCTGCTGCAACTGTGGCGTCATAGTTAGTTGTTGTCCTAGACGAAGATGTAAGGTTTGTTTCATCGGTATTCTATAAATATTTATAATACTTGGCGATTTTGGGTATCGCCTTAATTTAGAGGCTGAAATTATTGCCTAAGTAAACCTTACGGACCTCTTCATTGGCAACGATATCATCGGCCCCCCCAATCGCAATTACCCTTCCATTGTTTAGTATATATGCACGATCGCAAATGCCTAGTGTTTCTCTGACATTATGTTCGGTAATTAATACCCCGATTCCACGATCTTTCAAATGCTCTATGATTTTTTTAATATCTTCTACCGATATAGGGTCAACGCCGGCGAATGGTTCATCCAGCAATATAAACTTTGGATCTGTAGCCAGGGCTCTGGCAATTTCAACCCGGCGGCGCTCGCCGCCTGATAAGCTTGAAGCAATCTGATCGCGCAGATGAGGTATATGGAACTCTTCCAATAACTCTTCAACCACAAGCTCGGCTTGTCCGTATGTCAGGTCAGAACGAATTTGCAAAACAGCGCGTAAGTTATCTGCCACGCTCAATTTGCGAAAAACCGAAGGTTCCTGAGGCAAATAACCAATCCCATGAGCTGCTCTCAAATGCATCGGATAATGAGTAATGTCTTGTGAGTCGAGCGTAATTTCTCCTGCATCGGCTTTAATCAGGCCAACCATCATATAAAAACTGGTCGTTTTGCCGGCGCCATTAGGGCCAAGTAAGCCAACGACTTCATTGGTGTTAACATGTAAGGAGACATCGTTAACTACATTACGTTTATTGTAGGCTTTAATCAGATGGCGTGCTGCTAGTATGGCCATTTTATTTTGCGGCTTTGGATTTTGGTTTCAATATGACATGAACACGTTTGGCATCAGATGATTTCTCTCCCGCTTTAACCAGTGAAGTTTTAATATCATATTCGATTAATTTACTGGAATAAGTGGCATTACCCTGCCAAACCGTTGCTTCATCTATCAGAATCAGCAGGTTTTTCTTAGGGTAAAACTCGCCTGTTAACGCTTCACCCGTTATATCTTCAGCGCCTTCACTCGGAGTTTGTTTAAATTTTGCCTTATTTCCCGTAAATACCAGTTTTTCGGCATCTCCGTTTACAAAATAAACGACCAATTTATCGGAGTTAACTCGAATACTACCCTGAACGGAAATCACATTTCCGGTGTATATGCTGGTTGCTGTTGCATCATCATAAGTAGCGGTATTGGAATCGATGGTGATCGGCTGTTCGGAATCGCTTTCCAAAGCATATAACCTGGAATTTACGAGTCCAAATACTAATGCGCAACAGAAAAGAAATATCTGTTTTTTATTTTGTTTCATATTCTCCCTTCACATTCGCGAGTAACTCCAGATGAATTGGCTTGGCGAAAACCAGTTTCATCCCTGTTCCTGTTGTTCTATTAGGCGGACTGATCAGCTCTGCCCACTCGTTGGTTTCTGCATAACTGGATTCCGGCTTTACTTTTAACATGCTCGTATTGATTATAAGTTGGCTTACGCCTTCGGCTTTATCCCTGTTTACAGTAACCTTGCCATTTAGCAATAAATCCTTGCCGTCTCCGGACAGAATACCGGTTTCTGATTTAATGATCCACGGCGGCATATTCTCATTATAAAAAAACATTAAAGGATTTACCATGTGAGTGGTGCCGTCATCGCTGTAATGAGTTATTTCATCACTAAGCAATTTACTTTTTAGTGTGCCGAGTTCATTCATCTCCCATTTTATATAACCTTTACTGAAATAGTCAGGGCTATGCGGAGGGATAATGGTTCTTTCAGTTTCATCCAGGCCGGTCAATTTAGCCAGCCACCAGCTCATCGCAGCAATAATAATTACGTACAGGTAAACCCTGTTTTCTTTCAATGTCATTTCAGGTAAAGATTCACGATGTCGTCAAAATTTCCCTGCGCCTGCATGATCAAGTCGCAGACTTCCCGTACTGCGCCCTGTCCTCCGGACAGCGTCGTGCACCAGTGTGCATGTTGTCTGACGGCAAAATTTGCGTCATTCACTGCAATAGCCAGCCCGACTTTCATCATGATGGGTAAATCCATTAAGTCATCCCCCATATGCGCGGCCTGTTCCGGCCTAATTCCTGTTTTCTGAATAAGCTCATCAAAGGCGGCTCGTTTATTTTCATGTCCCTGATAAACATACTCAATACCCAGACTTTTCATGCGCAGAGCAACTGAGCTTGATTTTCGTCCGGAAATAACGGCTACTTCAACGCCCGTTTGGCGTAATAGCTTGATGCCATGACCATCTCTGGCATGAAATGACTTATATTCATTGCCCTGATTATCGAAAAACAGTTTGCCGTCCGTTAAAACTCCGTCTACATCGAGGATTAACAATTTAAGTTTTTTGGCTTTTTCCACAATAGCCTGCATTTTTTCTACTTCTGTCATTACACGATGCCGGCTCGTATCAAATCATGCATATTAAGCGCCCCTACCACCCTTTGTTGTTGATCAATGACGATCAAGGCATTAATTTTTTTTCGTTCCATAATCTGCATGGCCTCAGCGGCAAGAATATCGGTTGAAATAACGGTACATTGAGGCGTCATCACTTCAGTAATAGTGGTATTGTGAATATCCAGATTTTTCCCCAGCATCCGCCGCAAATCACCATCGGTGAAAATGCCAATGACTCGATGACCGGCATCAACTATAGCCGTCATGCCCAATTTTTTTTCGGTCATTTCCAATAAGGCCTGGCTGATAAGTGCGGAGGCAGGTACAGAGGGAATATTATCTCCGGTATGCATAATATCGCTTACTCTTAATAATAGACGTCGTCCTAAACTTCCGCCAGGGTGAGATAAAGCAAAATCGTCACGCGTAAAACCTCTGGCCTCAAGTAATGACACTGCCAGGGCATCGCCCATTACCAGAGCGGCTGTGGTGCTGGAGGTAGGCGCAAGCCCCAGAGGACAAGCTTCCTGCTTAACGCTGACATTAATATGGACAGTTGCAATGGCGCCGAGTGTTGAAGCCGGGTTACCGGTCATTGCGATTAACGGCACACCCAGACGCTTAATGAGCGTCAGAATCTTTAGAATTTCCTCAGTTTCTCCTGAGTTAGAGAGAGCAAGTACGACATCCTGTCTGGTAATCATGCCCAGATCACCATGACTCGCTTCGCCCGGATGTACAAAGAAGGCCGGAGTTCCGGTGCTTGCCAGTGTGGCCGCAATTTTACCGGCGATATGTCCTGATTTGCCCATACCCATAACAACGACACGGCCGGTACAGTGAAACAACAATTTGCAGGCGCTAATAAAATTATCATTGATTTGCTCGGCTAATGCCGCAATCGCCGAGGTTTCCACTTGAATAACGGCCAAGCCTAATTCGCGAAGTTTTTGATCATTTAGAGTCATTTTTTTTATTAACAAAATACGCCAGTATGTTGACTCGCAATCTTTTTGAAATGGATTTTGGTGAGATTCGGATTAAAACGCTAATGATAAAGCATTTAGGGTGATAGAGGATATTTGAATATAGTTTAAATGTAATCTTTCTCAAGATGCTGGACGCTGTTGCTCATAAAATTGATAGCGGCGCTGGAAGCATTCGACATTGTTTTTTCCAATGAATTCTTCTGTACCTAATAATCGATTTTATCGGCCTGCTATATAAGGTTTATTTGCAATACCTGGGAGCTACAGTTAAAGTTAATGTTTTGGCTGTTGCTACTGATTTAATTAATCAACCTGGGAGGCGGGTATATGAAAACTCGATTTTACCGGCTGGGGCTATCAGTCGCATTATATTGCGTATCGGCAGTGGCGGCTGATCTTGACCGGCCGGCAGTAGAACAATATCTGGCCGAAGCAGACAAGGCGCATCCGGCAGACTTGCGCAGAAAGGATTTGACCGACCTGGATTTATCCGGCCTGGATTTTACCAAGGCTGATTTGTGGGGATCGGATTTACGCCGCTCCAACTTAAGCAATAGTAATTTATCCGGGTTGAATCTGGATTTGTCAGTATTATCAAAAGTGAATTTTTCAAATGCCAATCTGGCCAACACCAGTATATTTGGTGTGCATGTGGGCGGGGCTGATTTGAGTCATGCAAATCTGAGCGGCAGCCGATTTATTGGCATAATGAATCGCGCCAACCTGTCTCATGCTGATTTATCATACGCTAACTGGGGCGCTGACATGAAAAATCAGTCCATGGGTTTGATGAGGGCAAGCCTGAACAATGCCAACTTATCGGGAGCGAATCTTGCCAATGCCAATTTCGACCGCGCTTTGATGCGCTATGCCAATTTTTCCGGAGCGAATCTGCAAAATGCCGTCTTGTTTGGCGTTGATCTTTCAGGTGCTGATTTTTCAGGAGCTGACTTGTCAGGGGCGGATTTATCAGGAACTACCCTGGAAGAAACCAATTTTGCCGGAGCGGATCTGGCGCATACGCGATTTGCCGGCATTAAGGATAAATCAAAGTTGAAAGGATTGAGTTCCAGTAAGCATCTGGATACTGCGATTATTGATTAATTTTTTAAAAGTCAAAAGGCTAAGCCATGCTGACCGTCAACTTAAGGACTGTCTGTAAATATAAAGGCAGTAGTCGGTAGATTGAGGAGCTCACTGCAAAATCAGTTAAAGGTACAAGGCGAAAATATTTTTTGCCTTGTACCTCGCGTCTTATCTAACTTTATATAATCTCGGGCGCTTTTCTTGTTTCATCCTTGCCAATCGTTAATAAATCCCAGACTAATAAAATAAATCCCGCAAAAGTCATCCCGCCAAAAAGCAAACGCCAACCCATCGCATTGTGAAATGACGGATGATTTTGCGCGGCAAAATAACCGCCCCAGGTTGAGCCTTCTACAGCTCGCTCAATAAACGATTGTTCGTAACCTGCTATTAATAGCGCAATGATCATACCCATTTTAAAAAGGCAATAGTGCCTTTGGCTTCCTGTTCGGTAATAGCGAGGTTTGGCATCTTTCGTTTGCTGCCGAAAGTCCGGGCATTTTTATCAGGATCCATTAAAAATTTCCCCATCATGTCTTCGCGCATATCTTTGGAAATCCAGCCTTTATCCAGCCAGGCTTTGGTTAAATCCGGAGCGTAATAAGCGCCATTGCCCAACAGGGTATGGCAGTTCATGCACTTTTTGGCTTGCGTGTTTTTTTACCCAAATCGACCAACTGCCGGGCTTCTTCATCGGTATATTCCTTGCCGAATAGAAATTCAGCCACAGAAAGCACGAGCACGGCATAAGAAACATAAGCCGCAATTTTAATGCGAAAATTCGAATTTATTTTAGACCAGGCAAACAGTGATACATAACCGGCGCCTGCCAGAATAATTAAAGCGGATGAAAAAAAGTGATAAAGAAGACTTGTAGAGCGACAGGTTCGATCATGGTAAATTAATCCGAATGTCCGTTACTGGGAAAACCGCAAAATGAACGCGGGCTATGAAAGTCCCCAGGTACTTTAGCACAATAAAAAACGACCGTCAGATAAAGAACCTGGCCGCATTCATCAAGGTTTTATAAACTCCCCATGACAGTGGAAGTATGACTATTGTCCAAGCCAGCCAGACCCATGCGGGATGAGTAGGTTTGGTGTCGCTGTGTTCTGTCACCTCTATATAATGCACTTCATCTTCGGCCAGTATTTCGCGGGCATGACGTTTTTCTTCCGCCAGTTCATCGGCTGTCATAAACCATTTGTCGGCTACAGGCCGGATTAACAAGTTGCAGATTAAGCCAATCATCAACAACCCCGCCAGAATCATCATGGTTTGATTGTAAACCTGCTCGCGCGGCAAGCCCAAACTCAATTGATAATCGCGCATATAGTTGACTATCACGGGCCCAAGAATTCCCGCAGTCGCCCAGGCTGTCAGCAAACGGCCGTGGATAGCCCCGACCATTTGCGTACCGGATAAATCCGCCAGATACGCAGGTATGGTTGAGAAACCGCCGCCGTACATGCTTAAGATCACGCAGAATGCCGCAACGAAAAACAGTTTGTTACCGGCATTGGCGCTGCCGGGGATACTGACATACAACAAGCTGCCCAGCATGAAGAAAATGATAAAGGTCATTTTACGGCCGAACAAATCCGACAAACTTGCCCAAAAGAACCTGCCGCCGATATTGAACAAACTCAACAACGCCGTAAAACCGGCGGCAACCGCTGCAATGGCGGCAAGCTGGGTTTTATCCAGTTCGCTGTAAGTTTTTGCGATGCCGATCAACTGCCCGCCGAAAACTTCCTGCAACATCGGGGATGACATGCCGATCACTCCGATACCGGCGCTCACATTCATGCACAGCACGATCCAGAGCATCCAGAATTGTTTAATTCTGAAGATGTTTTTTACATGCACATGGTGCGGCGTAATCATGCCATTATTATTTTCAGCTGGAGGAGGCGACCAGCCTGAAGGTTTCCAGCCTGTATCGGGGATGCGGTAGCCTAATGCACCTGACATCATGAATACGAAGTAAATACCCGCCATTGCGATAAAGGTTTGCATCACTCCTACATCGGTTGGCGTTGCAAAATATTTCATCAATGCCGTCGCCAATGGTGAGCCGATCATTGCGCCTCCGCCAAATCCCATAATAGCCATGCCGGTCGCCATACCACGGCGGTCAGGAAACCATTTAATCAGTGTAGAAACCGGAGAAATATAACCGAGTCCCAAACCGATGCCGCCAATAACGCCCGAACCCAGCAGCATTATCCAGAACTGGTGCAGATAAATACCCAGCGCCGAAAGCAGCATGCCGCCGCACCAGCACAATGCACTAATAACGGCGGCCTTACGCGGTCCGACATGCTCCAGCCAGCCACCCCATAAAGCTGCCGATGATCCCAGGAATACAAAAAACAGCGTATACATCCAGCCCAGCGTAGAAATTCTCCAATCGCAACCGGTAATGAAGAGTTCCCGAATAAAACCTGTACCAGGAACACACGCAATGCTCTCCTTGATGCCCACGGCCCTGGAAAGCGGCAGCCAAAAAACCGAAAAGCCATAAGCCATGCCGATGCACAAATGAATCGCCAGTGCAGCGGGAGGCACCAGCCAACGGTTAAAGCCGGGGTCGGCGACAATGCGTTCCTTATCCAGAAAGCTTGAGGAGTTTTTAGTCATCGTATCCGTCTGTAATAGTACGAGTCATGATTATGCATTTTGCTGCACAGGCAATATCGTGGTTTTTAAGCTGTACAATCATAACGGACAAATTATGAAGGGGAGGACAGACGATTCTGCCTCCCTTCACGGCTCTGTATGATTTTTAAGGGTGGAAACCGAGGTTTAGATTTAACGCTTAATCCTGCTTAACTTTTTCTTTTCCCGCAGGTTTAATCAAGCGGATTCCCAGCTCTTTTAATTGCTCATCGGTTACGACCGCCGGCGCATTAACCAGAGGGCAGGCTGCCGACTGGGTTTTCGGAAAAGCTATCACATCACGGATGGAATGTGAGCCTGTCATCAGCATGACCAGACGATCAAGACCGAATGCAAGGCCGCCATGCGGAGGCGCGCCGTATTTCAGAGCATCCAGCAGAAAGCCGAATTTTTCCCTGGCTTCGTCTTCGCCTATGCCTAAAATTTCAAATACGGTTTGCTGCATGAAAGTGCGGTTGATACGGATTGAACCGCCGCCGACTTCTGTGCCGTTCAATACCAGATCATAAGCGCGCGATAATGCCGCGCCCGGATTGGCCACCAGTTCTTCAACCGAGCAGCTTGGCGCAGTGAACGGGTGATGAATGGCGTTATAACGTCCGGCTTTCTCGTCCCAATCAAACATCGGGAAGTCAACCACCCAAACCGGTTTCCAGTCGCCTTGCAACAAATTAAGGTCATGGCCCAGTTTGACTCGCAATGCGCCCATCGCTTCATTAACAATGTTGGCTTTATCTGCGCCGAAGAATATTAAATCGCCAGTTTGTGCGCGTGTTTTAGCCAGTACGCTGGCCCAAACTTCAGCCGGGGCAAATTTAATGATAGGTGATTGCAAGCCGTCAATACCTGCGGACAAATCGTTGACTTTGATATAAGCCAAGCCTCTGGCGCCGTAAATGCTGACATACCTAGTCAACTCATCAATGTCTTTGCGGCTTAAATCACCGGCGTTAGGGACACGCATCGCAACAACGCGGCCTTTCGGATCATTGGCAGGCGCTGAGAAAACCTTGAAATCGACGTTTTTCATATCGTCGGCAATATCAACCAATTCCAGCGGAATCCGCAAATCGGGGCGATCGATGCCGAAGCGTGATAAGGCTTCCTTGTGGCTCATACGAGGAAATTTGGCATCCAGCTCGACATTAATGACTTTCGCAAATAACTGGCGAATCATTTCTTCCATGATGTTCATGATTTCATTTTCATCCATGAACGAGGTTTCGATATCCAATTGAGTAAATTCGGGTTGACGGTCGGCGCGCAGGTCTTCATCGCGGAAACAACGCACGACCTGGTAATAACGGTCCATGCCCGCGACCATCAGCATTTGTTTGTATAATTGCGGCGATTGCGGCAGCGCGAAAAACGAATTTTCGTGGGTACGGCTCGGAACAATATAGTCGCGTGCGCCTTCGGGCGTCGCTTTGGTCAAATACGGCGTTTCAATCTCAAAGAACTCGTTATCGTCGAGAAAGTTTCTCAAGGCACGGGTAACATCACGGCGCACTTTCATTTTTTCCTGCATCACGGTACGACGCAAGTCAATATAACGGTAGCGCAAACGCAGTTCCTCGTTGACTTCAATCTCGCTTTCGACAGGGAAGGGCGGGGTTTCAGATTCGTTCAGGACTTCAATATCCCTGGCCAGTATTTCAATCGCGCCGGAATGCATATTGGCATTGATTGTGCCTTCAGGACGGTTGCGGACCAGGCCTGTAATCCTTAATACATATTCACTGCGGACATGTTCAGCAATGGCAAAGGTTGCTGCTACGTCGGGGTCAACCACGACCTGCACCAGACCGGCACGGTCTCTGAGGTCGATAAAAATAACACCGCCGTGATCTCTGCGTTTATGCACCCAACCGCAGATTGAAACCGTTTCGCCTAGCTGTTGTGTGTTTAATTCTCCGCACTTGTGAGTACGCATAAATTTTCCTGTTGATATAAAAAAGTTGTTAAATTTGAGATTAAGGCAAAAGGCGCAAGTTAGATTATGTGCGCCTTTTGTCTGTTTTTGTTAATGGCTTTTAGTACAGCCGCCGCCTGGGCAATTGCCGGAGGATGAGGCGGCGCTGGCACCATTCGCTTCGCCTGCCACGTTCTTTTTGGCGCCGCTCTTAAAATCGGTTTCATACCAGCCGCTGCCTTTTAATCTGAATCCGGCAGCAGAGACTTTTTTCATCAATTCCGGCCTCGTGCAAGCAGGGCAAACAATCAGGGGTTCCGCGCCGAGTTTCTGTAAAGCTTCGTGCTCATGACCACAGGATTGACATTGGTATTCGTAAATTGGCATTGACCACTCCGATAACAAAAAATAATAACTACAATAAGGACTGTATCTAGATTTTCCAAGTACTATAAAATAACTGGCTATTTTACAGACACACCGCCCACAATGAAAACATTAACCATAACCCGCCCTGATGACTGGCACGCCCATGTACGAAACGGCGCTGTTTTAAAAACCGTTTTACCGCACACTGTCAGGCAATTCGCACGAGCTATTATCATGCCGAATCTTAAGCCTCCTGTAACTGCAGTGGCTCAGGCATTAGCGTATCGGGACGAGATTTTGCAGGCAATTCCTGAAGGCGGCGATTTTACGCCCTTGATGACGCTGTATCTGACGGATTCGACTACGCCGGATGAGATCAAAAAAGCCGCCGACTCGGATGCTGTTCATGCCTTTAAACTTTATCCGGCAGGCGCCACGACCCACTCGGATTCGGGTGTTGCCGATATTAAGGCTGTTTATGCGTTATTTGCTGCGATGGAAAAGCATGATATTCCGTTACTGATTCATGGCGAAGTCACCGATCAGGACTGTGATATCTTTGATCGTGAAAAGCTGTTTATAGATAAGCATCTGGCGGATATTGCTGATAATTTTCCCGGTTTACGCATTGTGGCCGAACATGTTACCACAACGGAGGCCGTACAGTTCGTGCAGGCGGCCGGCGTTAATATCGCAGCAACCATCACTCCCCAGCATTTGCTGTTTAACCGCAATGCGATACTGGCGGGGGGTATAAGGCCTCACTATTATTGTCTGCCGATTATAAAACGCGAGTCGCACCGTCTGGCATTAGTCGAGGCGGCCACCAGCGGCAACCCTAAATTCTTTTTAGGTACAGACAGCGCGCCGCATCTGACTTCATTAAAAGAGAATGCCTGTGGCTGCGCCGGTTGTTATAGCGCCCATGCAGCGTTGGAGCTGTATGCCGAAGCTTTTGAGCGTGCCGGGTCATTGGACAAACTGGAAGGTTTCGCCAGTTTTTTCGGCGCTGATTTTTACCGTTTACCCAGAAATTCAGGCTCTGTTACCCTGGATAAAATTACCTGGACTGTTCCAGCAGTTTACGGCGTTAATGAACATTCTATTATGCCCTTGAAAGCGAACGAGGCGTTGAGCTGGAAGTTGCGCTGAAATTCAATCCGGTTAATCTTCACAATCTTAACTGGGTTTTAACGCGGGCAATATTATCTTCGATTTGCTGCTGCGTGTAGGGCAGGGTTGCAAATTTCCCCCAAACCGGATCAGGCCACGCTTTATCATTCCGATAGCGGACTATATGATGAATATGCAATTGCGGCACCAGATTGCCGATAGCTGCAATATTTATTTTGTCCGCTTTATAAAGCTCAGCCAGGTTTTCTGCAAAATAACTGGATTCTTCGAGCAAGGTGAACTGATCCGGTTTGGAAAGCTGATAAATTTCCGTGATGTCCGCTTTTGCCGGCACCAGAATAAACCAGGGGTAATGGCTGTCATTCATCATCAGTAACTGGCACAATTTAAAATGGCCAATTGTTATGCAGTCTTGCTGGAGGCGTTGATGTAACTGAAATGGGGTTGTCATGATCGTAAAAATTAAAAGCAATGCTTGAAAGCGACGGAATAATCAGTTTAACTTATATTTTGCCAAGAAAAATAACACTAAAGGTAAGTTTCATGTCTGCACAAATTGCTGCCACCCAGGACTTAAAAGCTGAACACAAGCTGGCGGTCTCATTCCGGTTATTGTTAGGGCTATATGCCATTATTCCTCTTTGTCTGATATTGCAGCTGATCGACGACTGGTTTTGGCAAGGGTTTTTAAGAAATAACTTACCCAGCAGTCCGTCACACTTCATATTATTCCAGATCCTGTTCGGAACGCCGCATATAGTCGCCAGCGCCCTCCTGTTGACCAGTAACACAGAATACCTGAAGTTTTATCAGCGTAATCTTTTAGGAATGACGGCCGCCATTGTGATTTTTTTTGGCGCAGGCAGTTTATTTATTCCTTACCAAGTATTTTATGTTCTGGTTGCTGCCTGGACGGTATACCATGTGCTCAAGCAACAGCATGGCGTAGCCCGCGGTATTTGCCCTCTGCCTTCATGGGCATTTTATCTGTTATTATGGTTAAGTGTGGCGGCAGGGCTTTTTATTTATATCGGCATTTTTTTGAAAAACAGCCTGAATGCACAGCAGGTGGAATTGATAAGGCATATTGCCGCCGGTTTATGCACCGCGCTGGTTTTCAGTGCAATTTACTGCCAGCGCTATATAACCGCTACATTTGGCAAATTGTTTTTCTGGTCCAACATCCTGCTGGTATTAAGCAGTTTTTATTTTTATGTGCAGCAATATTATTTTCTGGCAATTCTGGCGCCACGGCTGGTACATGATGCGACAGCCTACGTTTTCTATGTTACGCATGATTACAACCGGCACTGCCGGCATCCGCAGAATTTTATTTATCGCTATGCTTCGCGCTGTCATATGCATGTTTTTATCGTATTGCCGGTGTGCTCGTTTATGCTGGCGTTTGTATTACAGGCTTATGGCGACGGCATTGTTAATGCCATAACAGAGTTCTTTTTTGGCGTTCAGATTCGTAAAGCCATTACTGTGGGATTGTTGGGCTACCTGGCTTTAATGCACTATTACACTGAGGCCTTCACCTGGAAGCAGGGATCGCCTTACCGGCGATTTATTGCTTTTGTGAAATGAAATAATTTACAGCCGGACGCCTTCTTTATCCTTTATTACTGGCAATTTTGTAGACGGTGAGTTCGCAGTTAATTCATTAATTCCGAAAATTTAACGGGCTAGGCATGATCATTCCGGTGGTTTAAGCGTATAGATGAAGATAAAAATTCTTGGAAGGCTCTACGCAATTTTTATACTCTGTCTACATTTCTTTCCAGATAACAGGC
This sequence comes from Methylococcales bacterium, assembly GCA_028715725.1. Taxonomy (GTDB): domain Bacteria; phylum Pseudomonadota; class Gammaproteobacteria; order Methylococcales; family Methylomonadaceae; genus JAGXGJ01. The sequence goes on along the minus strand of JAQURG010000006.1, from coordinate 40,663 downwards.
TATTTTTTTAGCAATTCGTTATAATTAGCTTCTTTCAAATACAACAGCACATTTTCAAACAGTCATTGTTTTCATGGCTATATCAAGCACAATATATTTCGATGGCTCCAGTTTTAATCCACTAGAACAACATAAAAAATCGCGCTTGGTTGCGGGATTGCTGTTGATGACGGTTGTGTCGTTGCATATGGCTTTAGCATTTTGCTTGTTAAATGCGGCTAAAACAGAACGTAAAAAGCCGTTGGCGGTCATGAACGTTGCAATATTACCAAAACCTGAGCCGGCTGGAAAACAGCAAGCGGCAAAAGAACCACCGCCCGCGCCTGTCAGAAAAGAACCAATAAAGTCCAAATCTGTTGTAAAATCACTTAAAACAGTTAAAAAAACTGTAGTGAATAAACCTGCGCCTGCACCTAAGCATCAGCCGGCGGAAATGAAAGAAGTTATTCCCGTGCCGAAATTTGAGCCTGCGCCAATTACCGCTCCCCCCGTGGTTGCGCCGGCGCCCGCAACGGCGGCTTCAACTGCATCAAAAACTGCAAATTCGCAAGTTACGGCTAAAACAACAGGACATGGAAGTGATAGCAGTAAAGTTGTTGTTTCAGGTGTTGTGCCGTTGGTCCGGGTACCCCCGAAATACCCTGCGCGCGCTGCCAGGCGGCATATCGAAGGTTGGGTAAAAGTCGAATTTACGATTACGACTGATGGTTCGGTGGCTGATGCAGTGGTTATAAGTTCAGAACCCGAGTCAATTTTTGATGATGCCGCACTGACTGCCATCAGTAAATGGGAGTTTAAAGAAAAAATTGTCGGTGGCGTCGCTGTGCCGCAACGCGCCGTGCAAAAGCTGCAATTTAAACTTCAACAATAAATTCAAACCGTTATACGAGGATAATTACTGAATGCTCACTATCGCCCCCGGCTTCATTATAAATGCGACACTTTACACATTACTGATTTTTTCAGTCGTTACATGGACGTTAATTTTTTTCAAAATCTGGCAATTTTTCAATAACAGCCGTTCCAATGAACGTTTTGAAAGCGCTTTCTGGAATTTGCCCGATTTAAAAAAAGTTAAAACATTATCGTCCGATTTAGCCAAAGGATCGCAAGCGCGGCTTGCCTATAAAGGTTTAATGTGGCTTGAAGAACATCAACGTTCGGCAGGAACTGTGCTTAGACACCGCGGCGATTCGGCAGAATTGCTGGAACAGGCCTTGCGGGAGCAATTGCAAGCGGAACAGCACACCATGGAAAGCGGTTTAACGCTATTGGCAAGTATCGGCAGTACAGCGCCTTTTGTCGGTTTATTTGGTACGGTACTCGGTATTATGAATGCCATGCACGATATTACTGAGAGCGGTTCCACCAGTCTGGACGTTGTTGCAGGCCCGATCGGCGATGCGTTGGTGGCGACCGCAATTGGTATTGCCGTCGCTGTGCCGGCGGTTTTGGCGTATAACTTTTTCCTCCGCCGCATGAAAGTACAGCGTACGCGCCTGGAAAACTTCGTCGCCAGTTTTTTATCGGTTGCTTTAGACGCCAAGAGCGGGCTGGCATAAGATGGCGTTTAAACCTCAATCCGAAGATGAGAGCGCGTTAAGCGAAATTAATGTTACACCCTTGGTGGACGTGATGCTGGTGCTGGTGATTATTTTACTGGTTACCGCGCCGCTGGTTACGCAATCGGTCCATGTCAAGTTGCCGAAGACTGTTGAAACAACCGCTGATATTAACGCACAACCGTTGCAGTTAAGTATCAATGCGCAAGGCGCTATCATGATTAACAAAAATCCGGTTCCGGATCTGGCAGCGCTTGAGACCGTTCTGAAAGCCGAATTGGCGAAAAACCCGGAAATTGGCGTGCATCTATATTCCGATCAAAACGTGATTTATGCCAAAATTGCAGAAGTCATGGCGACGGTGCAGCACGCCGGTATAGCAAAATTAGCCTTCGTAACGGTGGAAGAATAGGGATTAATTGATTGAAAGACGGTGTGAGAAGATATCCACTCGGCCAGAAAATTATCAATATAATCCACTGACCAAGATTGTCGTTCTCATTTTATAGTTCGATACGGATTCCGAGCTCTACAACCCGGTCTACAGGTATTTTAAAAAACTCTATGGGGCTCGTAGAATTGTGGAATAAAAACCTGAACAATGCCCTGCGCCATTTCGGCATAGGGCTTTTGTTACGAAAAGTCACTTTTTCACTGCCGATGAAGAAAGAGGCCGTTTTAGGGTCAAAATCCAACCCTTCCTTCCTGCACAACTCCAATGCACGACGAACATCAGCGTTTTGTTTAAAACCGTAATACAGTTTTACCCGATAAAAATTCCGATTTTCACCGAAGGTCCTGATTTTGACAAGATGCTCTTCGTCAACATAAGGTTCATTTGTGGTAACGATGGTCAGTACAATGACTTGCTGATGCAATACATGATTGTGTTCAAGGTTGTGCAGCAGTACCTGAGGCACACCGTGCAAGCTTCTGGTTAAATAAATTGCAGTTCCTTCCACGCGCGCCAGTTTGTCGATGGTTTCCTCTTCCAGATCCTCAAATAATACCCTTCTCTCATCCATATATTGCGAGAGTAACCCTCGTCCCTTAATCCATGTTGTCAACAATAAAAAAAGAATGGTGGCAATAGCAAGAGGAAGCCAGCCTCCGGTAGGGATTTTCAAGCTGTTGGAAGAAAAAAACAGTAAGTCTATAGCCAGAAAAGTCGACAGGAAAATTATGCTGGTAACTGTTTTCCACTGCCATAAACTCTGGATAATGATAAATGCGAGTATAGTGTCAACTATCATGGTGCCGGTAACCGCTATACCATAAGCCGATGCCAGTGCTGAAGATGATTGAAAGCTGAGCACCAGCACGAAAACAGACCCCATTAACAGCCAATTGACGGCAGGAACATAGACTTGTCCCTTTTCCTGGCCTGACGTATGTAAGATATTCATGCGCGGACAATAACCCATCTGGATGGCCTGCCGCGCCACGGAAAAAGCACCGGATATCACCGCTTGCGAGGCAATAACGGTGGCCAGCGTTGACAGGATCAGCAAGGGATACAGCGCCCAGGTCGGTGCAAGTAAATAGAAGGGGTTTTGTATCGCGTCGGGATGATTGATCAGCAATGCGCCTTGGCCGAAGTAATTAAGCAACAGCGCCGGGAATACTAAAATAAACCATGCATAACGTATCGGTTTCAGGCCGAAGTGTCCCATATCTGCATACAGCGCTTCGGCGCCGGTGATCGCCAGTACGACCGCGCCCATGATCAAAAAACCATGCCAGCCTGAATTAAGCAGCAAATGTACCGCATAATAAGGGTTGACTGCCATGCATACATCGGGTTCATGGATGATATTTATAATCCCCAGCAACGCAAGCAAAGCAAACCAGAAACACATAACCGGAGAAAAGATTTTACCGACCTTGCCTGTGCCTTTCGCTTGAATAAAAAACAAGGCTCCCAGCACGATAATGGTAATCGGCAGCACATAATCGGCCAGTGGAGGGGCAATAATTTTCAGACCTTCGACCGCGCTGAGTACCGAGATTGCAGGGGTGATAATGCTATCGCCATAAAATAGTGATGCGCCTATTAAACCGATAGTGAGTATAAAGGCCATCTTTTTAGGATTATTCTTGGAACCCTGCAAAGCAAGAGCCATAAGCGCGATAATGCCGCCTTCGCCCTTGTTATCGGCGCGCATAATAAAAATGGCGTACTTCGTGGTCACAACCAGCGTTAATGACCAGAAAATCAGCGACAATACGCCGAGCACATGGATTTTATCAATGGGTAATCCGCTGTGGAATACTTCCTTGATAGCATATAGCGGACTGGTGCCGATATCTCCGAATACGACGCCTATTGCACTTAAAGCTAATCCCGCCAGTTGTTCTTTGGATTGATTTTGTGGATTTGAGGACATAATGGTAACTCATCTGAACACTGAAAATTTTAAGAAGGCGTACAGCGTCATCCTTTTTGTCCGCTATCTCTTCGGATAAAGGATCATGCCGGGTATCTCTTCAACTTGGAACAATAGCCTTAGGTTAAAAATACCGGGCGTTTATCCAGAAATGCACGGCGATGCTGGCGAAATAGCCCAGCAAGATAACGGGCATCCAGCGCATATGATAGGCGAAGGTATAACCCTCCTTGATCTGGCCGAGCAATCCGACACCGGGCGCGGATCCTATCGCCAGAAGACTACCGCCTACACCGAGGGTTAGAGTCAACAGCAGCCATTGGCCGGGTGGAATATCGGGATGCATGCCTAATACGGCGAACATTAGTGTGCCGTTATCTATAAACGCAGACGAAAGCCCGATCATAATATTGGCAACGGTGGGGCTAATTTGCCCGAACAGAAAGTGCGCAATGCCATCCAGATAGCCGATAAATCCCAACCCTCCAATGAGCATCATTGCGCCATAAAAGAATAGCAGCGTATCCCATTCCACGTTGCTGACATTCTTGAATACATCAAAATCCTGTTTTCCATTATCGGCAGGCATTTCCACCTGGAAAAATTTGTAAACATGGGCAAAATCGCTTTCGGCCTTGCTTGCTGTCTTGGTCAGATAAAAGCTGAAAAACTGCAATAAACCGAGGCCCGCCATCATGCCGGCCGCAGGCGGCAGTTCCAGAGTGACATTTGAAGAGACCGTTATAATGATTGTCACGATAAAAAGTAAAATGATCCGTTTGCTTCCACGGCGAAGCCAAATGCGGCTGGTGGAGGCGATCGGCGTTTCTTTGGGCACAAAAAAATGCATGACGGCTGCCGGCAAAATAAAATTGACCAGGCATGGCAAAGCCAGAGAGAAGAACTCATAGAAGTGCAGAATCTTATGCTGCCACACAAAAAGTGTGGATATGCCGCCCAAGGGACTTAACGAACCTCCGGCATTGGTGGCTACGACAATATTGACGCAAGCCAGAGCGACGAACTCCTTCTTGTTCTTGCCAACCGCAGACGCAACAGCGCCCATTAACAGGCCTACCGCCAGACCGCTGATGACTGTGGAAAGTAAGAAGGCAAGTATCCCGGTAATCCAGAACAACTGCCTATAGCTGTATTGCCGGCTTAACAGCCATATCCTGAGCCCATCAAAAATGCCGCGTTCCTCCATGGCGTTTATGTAGGTCATCGACACCAGAATAAACAGGAGCAATTCGATATAAGCTAGCAGATTGCTTTCGAAAGCGAGCGCCGCCACTTTGGCTTCTCCATGCAGGGCATAGTAAATGCATATCGCGAACCATACAATCGCCGAACCCAGAACCATCGGTTTGGACTTGCGCAGCTCGATCACTTCTTCCGACATGGCGGCTATATAGGCCAGAGCGGTAACTGCAATAGAAGAATAGCCAATGATATGGTGGATTAATGGCTTCGATGCGTTTAAGCCTTCCGAAGCCTCTCCGGCAAAAGCCGCAGCCGGCAAGAACAATAAGGCTAACAGATTAAGGGTGCGGTTCACTCTATTCTCCGGCTTGGGCTTTGGCAAGTTTTCTGCGATGCCGGAAAATATAAATTATCACTAAAAAAGCGCTCGCAGCCAGAACGTCGATAATGACTTGATGGTAGTATTCTTTGATTAGTGCTTCGTTTTGGCCCAGAAAATAGCCAATCAGGGTCAGCACGCATACCCAGATGAAAGCGCCGAGCAGAGTATAAACTGAAAATTTGATGTGGTTCATGCCGGCTAATCCGGCGGGGAGTGAAATCAGGTGACGGATGACGGGCAGCAGGCGGCCTATAAATGTAGAGATTTCACCGTGGGTTTTAAAATAGTCTTCAACACGACGGAAATGTTCTTCTGTTATCAATACGTAACGCCCATACTTGAGTAAAAAGGGCCTGCCCAGGTAGTGGGCCCCGAAATAATTCAGATAAGCGCCAGACAGACTGCCGAATGTGCCGCTGAGTATGACCAGAGCCATATTCATTTTACCCTGCTGCACCAGATAACCGGCCGGCGGCATAATGATCTCGCTGGGAATAGGCACTAACGAACTTTCCAGCGCCATTAGCAAAAAAATGCCGATATAACCCATAGAACCGATGGTTGTGATAAGCCAGTTGATTACTTCGTGTAACATTTACTCTCTCTATGAATGGATGATAGCCAAGTGTTTTTAGCCGGGCGAAAGGTTAATAAACATACCAGAGACTCAACTCAAAGACATCAAAAAAATTTTGGCGGACTGGAATTTAGAGGGCATAAAACTATTTGAATGATTTTGGCGCCGTGGTGAAAAACTCAAATAGACTCAAGAGGCTGGTCATTACAGGGTTTATTGTACTAAACTCCCAAAAAGCTGGATAATCTGCAACCTTCATTTAAGGGTAAGCATTTTTTTGGCATGGAATTTAATTTAATCAATACTGACGGTTATGCGCGGCGTGGCCGCCTTACATTTGCGCGTGGCGTGGTAGAAACGCCTATTTTTATGCCGGTCGGCACTTACGGTGCGGTTAAGTCGTTGACTCCGGAAGATTTAACAGGAATAGGTGCGCAGATTATTCTCGGCAATACCTTCCATTTAATGTTGCGTCCGACAACGCCGGTTATTAACGCGCATGGTGATTTGCATGATTTTATGCGCTGGGATAAGCCCATCTTGACGGATTCCGGCGGATTTCAGGTATTCAGTTTGGGTAAATTACGAAAAATTACCGAACAAGGGGTAACCTTTAAGTCACCGATCAATGGCAGTTCGATTTTCATGGGGCCGGAAGAATCGATGCAGGTTCAGCTTGATCTGGGGTCTGATATTGTGATGATTTTTGACGAATGCACGCCCTATCCGGCCACGGTACAGGAAGCGGCAGACTCCATGCGCTTATCATTACGTTGGGCTGCGCGCAGCAAGGCGGCTCATGGCGATAACCCATCGGCTTTATTTGGCATTGTGCAAGGCGGAATGTACGAGCACTTGCGTCAGGAATCAATAGACGGTTTGGTGGACATTGGCTTTGACGGGTACGCTATCGGCGGTTTGTCAGTGGGAGAGCCCAAGGATGAAATGATGGCGACACTGGACGTCGTGCATAAAAAAATGCCGATCGATAAACCGCGCTATTTAATGGGAGTAGGAACTCCCGAAGATTTGGTGGAAGCGGTCAGGCGGGGCATTGATATGTTCGATTGTGTAATGCCGACGCGCAATGCGCGTAACGGCCATCTTTTTACCCGCTTCGGTGTGATTAAAATCAGAAATAGCCAATATGAGTTTGATACTCGTCCGCTGGATGAATCATGCGGCTGTTATACCTGCCAAAATTATTCAAGATCGTATCTGCGTCATCTGGATAAATGTAAGGAAATGCTGGGCTCAAGGCTTAACACGATACATAATCTTTATTACTACCTGAGCCTCATGCAAGGCTTGCGTGAGGCGATTGAAAAGAGTGAGCTGGATGTATTTGTTCAGCAATTTTACCAACAACGAGGAAAAGCCGTGCCGACTGTGGCATAATGATAGACTTTTTTATTAAATAATAACAACCGAGGATAACAATGAGTTTCTTTATCTCTGACGCTATAGCCGCTGCTGCACCCGCTGCCCAACAACCCGGCATTGAAGGTATGCTGTTTCCATTGGGCGTTCTGGTATTTTTTTATATCTTGTTCCTGCGCCCGCAAGCCAAGCGCGCCAAGGAGAAAAAGCAAATGATTGCAGCGATATCCAAGGGCGTTGAAGTGGTCACATCAGGTGGAATTTTAGGCAAGATAGCTGATTTCGATGATAACTTTGTCAAGATTGAAGTCTGTGACAATACCTTTATTCAAGTGCAACGCCAAAGCATTGAAAGCATGATGCCTAAAGGAACTTATAAAGCGGTAATTAAAAAATAGTTAAATTTAATGTTACAGAGCGTGTAGTTTGTCAGGATGTATTTTAATTAAGCATAGCGAGCCATTCCAGCGCAAGAGCCGGAACCTTTAGCCGTTTTGAAAAACATATTCTCAGCGACAGCCTGATCAAGCTAACACAGTTTATTATTTGGAATAACACATGCAAAACCATTTCCCACTTTGGAAAAATCTATTAGTCCTGATTGTTTTCGGCATCGGGATTATTTATTCATTACCGACTCTGTACGGTGAAGATCCTTCTGTTCAGGTGTCCTCGACCCAAGCCGCCCCTATAGGGCAGGAGCAGGCAAACCGGATCGAGTCTGACATTAAAAGCGCCGGCGTTGCTGTCAAAGCCTTTGAGTTTAAAGACGGGCGAATTTTAGCGCGCTTTAATAATACCGATGATCAGCTTAAAGTAGAAGATTTACTAAGAGATAAAATGGGCAGCAACTACACGGTTGCGTTAAATCTGGCGCCTACAACACCCGGTTGGTTACGCGCTTTAGGCGCTAATGCCATGTATCTGGGTCTGGATTTGCGCGGCGGGGTGCATTTTCTGCTGGAAGTGGATATGGATGCTGCTGCCAAGCAGGCTGAAGACCGTTATACCGAAGATCTGCGCCTGGCCTTGAGAGGCGCAAAGTTGCGCTATCAGTCTGTGTCTAAAGATAACGGCGTTATCAAAATAGTTTTAAAAACTGCTGAAGACAAGCCCGCGCTGTTAACGCTGCTGAATAAGGATTTTCGCACACTGGATGTCACTGAGCCGGAAGCTCAGGATCAGGTTTGGCTGAAAATATCTGAAAAAGAAGTGCGCGAGATCAAGAAATTCGCCGTGGCGCAAAACATGACTACTTTGCGTAATCGGGTCAACGAATTAGGGGTTGCCGAACCGGTTATTCAGCAGCAAGGTGAAAATCGTATCATGGTTCAATTGCCGGGTGTGCAAGATACTACCCGCGCCAAGGAAATCCTGGGCACGACCGCTACCTTGGAATATCGCATGGTTGACGTTGATCATGATGTGCAACAGGCGGTTGCCGGCCATGTTCCTGTGACCAGCAAGTTGTATTACGATAGAAACGGCAGTCCGATACTGTTGGACCGTCGCGTCATTGTGACAGGTGATCAAATTGTCGACGCGTCTTCAGGCGTTGATCAGGATGGCAGGCCTTCGGTCAATATTTCATTAAATGGTGTTGGCGGAGCCAAGATGGCTAAAACTACACAGGTGAGTGTAGGCAAGCCTATGGCCGTTGTGTTTATTGAATATAAAGTCGACACAAAAATGGTTAACGGCCAAAAAGTGCGCCATAAGGAGAAGGTTGAAAAAGTTATTAATGTGGCCACTATCCAGGGAGTTTTCAGTAAACGTTTTCAAACCACCGGTTTGGATAGCCCGCAGGAAGCACGAAATCTGGCGCTGCTATTAAGAGCGGGAGCGCTGGCGGCGCCGGTTGATATTGTTGAAGAACGCACCGTAGGGCCAAGCCTTGGACAAGATAACATTAACAAAGGCATGTTATCGTTTGTGGTAGGGTTTGCGCTGGTTGTGCTGTTTATGGCCATTTATTACAAGCTGTTCGGTATGATCGCCAACCTGGCTCTGGCGTTTAACGTGGTTATCGTTGTGGCAATTTTATCGATGTTGCAGGCGACATTAACTTTGCCGGGTATTGCCGGGATCATCTTGACCGTAGGTATGTCAGTTGATGCCAACGTGTTGATCTTCGAACGGATTAAGGAAGAGCTTAAAAATGGCCATACACCGCAATCCGCTATATTTATCGGCTATGATAAAGCCTTTGCAACCATCCTTGACTCCCATTTTACCAATCTTGTGGTCGCTGTCGTGTTGTTTGCTTTCGGCACAGGCTCAGTTAAAGGTTTTGCGGTAACATTGATTATCGGGATTTTGTCATCCATGTTTACGGCAATCACCGGTACGCGGATGGTTATCAACTGGATATACGGTAACCGCAGGGTTGAGAGGCTATCCATCTAGTTACATGTTTGGATTAGCGTAGCATAATCCGGTTTAAGGTGTTTTTGTTTCAGATTACGCTAACTCAAGCAGCAATTTGAGTCTGGTACATTGAAATTTTAGAAGGTTAATTGTGAAGACAACAAATATAAATTTTATGGGTAACCGGAAGATAGCATTGATATTTTCCTCAATACTGACAGTTCTTTCGATAATATCGATTGCTGTACACGGTTTCCAGATGGGTATAGATTTTACCGGCGGCACCCTGATTGAAGTCGGCTATCAGAAAGCGGCAGATCTGACGGCGCTGCGCAATACTTTAGATGCTGAAGGTTTTAGCGATGCCACCGTACAGAATTTCGGCACGGCAAAAGATGTCCTGATTCGTTTAAAACCACACGAAGAGGTGAGCAGCGCCGATTTAAGTAATAAAGTGCTTGAGGCTATCAATAAAAATACGGCGGAGCCGGCAAGTCTGCGTCGTGTTGAGTTTGTCGGTCCTCAGGTCGGAGACGATCTGGCCCAGGATGGCTTTTTGGCATTGTTGTATTCAACCATAGGTATTTTGATTTATATTGCCTGGCGTTTTGAGTGGAAGTTCTCCACGGGCGCTATTATCGCAACGCTTCATGACGTTATTGTCACAATGGGATTTTTCTCCATTTTAGGCCTGGAGTTTGACTTGACGGTATTGGCCGCGGTTCTTGCACTGATCGGTTATTCCTTGAACGATACCATCGTAGTTTATGACCGCATCCGGGAAAATTTCAGGTTATTAAGAAACAAATCGACCGAAGAAATTATGAATCTTTCGATCAATGAGACGCTTAGCCGTACCATCATGACTTCCATAACCGTCATGCTGGTGCTGATTTCCCTGTTTTTTCTGGGCGGTGAGGTGATACATAATTTCTCCATCGTGCTTTTGTTTGGCGTAATTTTTGGCACTTATTCGTCCATTTTTATCGCCAGCCCGGCGGCCTTGATTTTGGGTATTAGTCCTGAAGATTTGATGATACCGGTCAAAGAGGGCGCAGAACTGGATAACAGACCTTAACACCCTCAGGTTTCTTCAAAATACCGCGGCTGATCAGGTATAATCAGCCGCTTACAAACATTTATTTTCTCAAACCAGGAGTTTTAAAAAAATGGCGATAGAACGCACTTTCTCAATCATTAAACCTGACGCTGTAGCAAAAAACGTTATCGGTGAAATTTACACTCGTTTTGAAAAAAACGGTTTGAAGATTGTCGCTGCGAAAATGCTGCATTTGACTCAAGCGCAAGCCGAAGGTTTTTATGCAGAGCACAGCGAGCGCGGTTTCTTTAAGGATTTAATTTCCTTTATGATCTCCGGTCCTGTGATGATGCAGGTGCTGGAGGGCGAAGATGCGGTACTTAAACATCGCGAAATCATGGGCGCCACCAATCCCAAGGAAGCGGCGGCCGGAACCATTCGCGCTGATTTTGCCGACAGCATTGATGAAAATGCCGTGCATGGCTCGGATGCCGCTGAAACTGCTAAAAGAGAAATTGCTTACTTTTTCTCCGATGATGAACTCTGTGCCAGAACCCGTTAATACCAAAATCATCAATTTGCTCGACTTCGACAGAGAGGGCCTCGCGGCTTTTTTTGTCGAACGCGGCGAAAAGCCTTTTCGCGCCACCCAGTTGCTTAAATGGATTTATCAGGAAGAAGTTGAAGACTTCGACCTGATGCTTAATTTAAGCAAGCCTTTGCGGGCCTATTTAAAAGAAAATTGCACTATAGCCACGCCCGAAATAGTGGTTGAACAAGTGGCCAGTGACGGGGTGTACAAATGGGCTTTACAGACCCATTGCGGCAATCGCGTGGAAACGGTTTTCATTCCCGAAAAAGGGCGGGGCACTTTATGCGTGTCATCGCAAATTGGCTGCGCGTTGGCCTGTACGTTTTGTTCTACCGCTCAGCAAGGATTTAACCGCAATTTGACTACTGCGGAAATCATCGGTCAGGTTATTGTTGCACAAAAACGCTTGGGCGCAGAAAAACGCATTACCAATGTCGTCATGATGGGCATGGGCGAGCCTTTGCTTAATTTTGACAATGTAGTCGCGGCAGTCAATCTGATGATGGATGATTTTACCTTTGGTCTGTCCAAGCGCAGGGTAACCATCAGCACTTCGGGTGTCGTGCCGGCCATGTATCGCTTGACCCAGGTTTGCGATGTCAGTCTTGCCGTATCCTTGCACGCAGTCACCGATGAATTGAGAAATGAACTGGTTCCGATCAATAAAAAATATCCGTTAAAGGAATTGATGGAAGCCTGCAGGGATAACGCAAAGATTGCGCCTCGGCGCACGATTACCTTTGAATACGTGATGCTGGATGGTATTAATGACTCCATGGATGATGCCCGCGGGCTTATCAAGTTATTGAAAACAGTTCCATCAAAACTGAATCTGATACCCTTTAATCCATTTCCGAATAATGCTTACCGGTGTTCAAGCAAGGAAACCATTCATCGTTTCAAAACCCTTTTAAACGATGCAGGAATAGTCACCACAGTCAGGAAGACGCGCGGGGAAGATATTGATGCCGCTTGCGGCCAATTGGTCGGGCAAGTCAAGGATAAAAGCCGCAGGCATCTTAAGCTGAAGGTCGTGAATTCGGATCATGCCGCCTGACACAGCCATCAGAATGAGCCGGTTTATTATTGGCCTGGTTACGATTATTCTGACTGCCTGTACCTCATCGACAGGAAATACTATCAAAAGCGATGATTCCGGTGATGTGCATTTGCAGCTTGGCGTGCGCTATTTGAATCTGAATAAGCTGGAAGTGGCTAAGGAGAATTTGCAACTGGCATTGAAAAAAGATCCGGATAATGCTCAGGTGCATAATGCAATGGCTTTTTTGTATGAAAAATTAAATGAAAATGATCATGCCAGGGAGCAATATGAAACTGCGCTGGATTTGACGCCCGACGACTGGAGTGTGCAAAATAATTTTGGCCGCTTCCTTTGTGATCGCGGCGAATATGAAAAAGGCATGTCTTTACTGACTCAGGCGCTTTCAAATCCGTTAAACGACAAGCAGTGGCTGGCCCTGACCAATGCCGGACGCTGCCAGATGGCGATGAGCCAGCAGCAAAAAGCCAAAGCCTATTTCAAGCAGGCATTGCTGCTCAATAATTCTTACGCGCCGGCATTGCTGGAAATGCAGCAAATCAGCTATCAAGGCGGCGAATATTGGGCGGCCAAGGGTTATTTACAACGCTACCTCAGCGTTGCGGATCATACCTCGGGATCGCTATGGTTTGCTGCGCAAACAGAGCGCGCATTAGGTAATGCTGAGCTGTCAAAAGAATACCAGAACTTATTATTGGAAAAGTTTCCACTCTCAAATGAAGCAAAACGAATTAAGCCTGCTTCACGATAACCGGCAGCGCTAATCAATATGGCAAATAATATACAAGCAATTCGAGGCATGCACGATGTGCTTCCCGAACAAACACCGCTCTGGCAATACGCAGAGAAAATGGTCAGAGAGACGCTCGGCGCCTATGGTTATAGTGAGATCCGGCTGCCCATCGTTGAAAAAACGGAACTCTTCAAGCGCTCAATCGGTGAAGTAACCGATATTGTCGAAAAAGAAATGTACACGTTTGAGGACCGCAATGGAGATTCCCTGACGCTGCGTCCGGAAGGTACGGCGGGATGTCTTAGAGCCTGCCTGGAACATGGATTATTAAATAACCAGGCGCTCAGATTATGGTATTACGGCCCGATGTATCGTCATGAACGTCCGCAAAAGGGGCGTTATCGGCAGTTTTTTCAATTGGGTGTTGAAACTTATGGCATGTCCGGGCCTGATATTGATGCTGAATTGATTCTGATCATGGATCGGCTATGGAGAAAGCTGGGTATTCGGGATAAGGTTCGATTGCAGTTGAATTCCCTGGGCACTGTCGCAGAGCGGCTGATCTACCGCGAAAGTCTGGTCGGTTATTTCCAGGAACATCTGGATGAACTGGATGAAGACAGCTCGCGCCGGCTGGAGACAAATCCTCTGCGGATTCTGGATACCAAAAACCCGGCCATGCAACAGCTTGTCGCCAATGCACCCGAATTAATGGGTTATCTGGGTGAAGAGAGTCTTGAACATTTCAGGCTATTAACTGCAACCTTGGACGATCTGGGAATCAGCTACGAAATCAACACCAGGTTAGTGCGCGGGCTGGATTATTACAGCAAGACGGTTTTTGAATGGGTTACCGACGAGCTCGGTTCTCAGGGAACAGTATGCGCGGGCGGCCGTTATGACGGCCTGATAGAACAGTTGGGCGGCAAGGCCAATCATGCTGTGGGTTTTGCAATGGGCATAGAGCGGTTACTGGCCCTGATAGAAACCTTGGGTAATGTGCCTGTGACAAAAACAGTTGATGTGTATATGATTCGTGTTGGCGAAAAAGCTGAACAGGAAGGCCTGCGGTTCGCCGAAGTTATCAGAAATGAAATGCCTGCATTGAAACTGCAAGTGAACTGCGGCGGCGGCAGCTTTAAAAGTCAATTTAAAAAAGCCGATAAATCAGGCGCTGAATATGCCGTCATTCTGGGTGACGATGAAGTCAGCCGCGGCGAGGTGGGCATTAAATCTTTACGGCATCAGCAGGAACAACAGACTCTATCGCGGCAGCAGGCAATTGCCTTTCTGCAAGAGCAATGCAGGCCGGGTTAGTGTAGTCTCATAAGAATCAGCTTAAATGCGAATTAAGAGCTAAAAAATTCAAGGTGCAGTAAATAAGCCCTCTCCGAAGGGAGAGGATTGGGTGAGGGGAAATCGATTAACATCACTCTTTGATTCATGTTCTCAAACTTAACTCTTAATTCATATTTAAGTATTTAATTAACTGAGCCATGAAAAAAAACCAAGTAAAAATTTTGTAGCTTTATAACTTAAGTTGATGCCTGTGCGGGAACTTAAAGTCGTTCAACTTGACAATACTTACTATTTTTAAAATACAAACAAGAGAAAGCAAGTGGAAATTTACGATACAGAAGAAGAACAGCTTGAAGCATTTAAAAGATGGTGGAAGGAAAACGGGCAATCAACTATTGTGGGTCTCGTACTGGGTATCGCGATTATTCTGGGCTGGAATTACTGGCGGGATCACAACAAGGTTCAGTCTGAACAGGCATCGGCTTTATATTCCCAGTTAATACAAGCGGTTGGGGCAAATAAAAAAGACAGCGCCGAAAAGCTGGCGCAGCGCATGCAAGAACAATTTCCGAAAACTGAATATGCGGCTTATAGCGGTTTGCTACAGGCAAAATTAAAGGTTCAACAAGGCGATCTGGCCGCAGCCCAGCAGATTCTGAAAAAAATAGCGTCAGGATCAAATAAGGAACTGAGCAATATCGCCAAGATCAGGCAGGTGCGTTTAATGCTGGCTAAAGGCGAATATGAACAGGGCTTGCAATTGATCAATGACATCGATCCTGCGACTTCAACCAGTTTTTCAGGTAATTATGATGAATTGGTGGGCGATTTGTATGTTGCCCTGGACCGTCTGGATCAAGCGCGAAGTTCTTACCAGAAAGCATTGGAAAGCGGCTACAGATCACCCTTATTGCAATTCAAGATTGACGATCTGACAGCTCCCGAAAAGGCAGAAGCTCAGAGCGTAGAACCGGTAAAATAATGCGCCCGATTACGCTTTTACTGTTTTGTCTGGTTTTGGCCGGTTGTGCTGCTTTTGATACGCTTGGAGAAGCGGCATCCGGGATTTCAGATTACTTTCTGGGCGGTGAGGATAATTCCGATCCGCCGGCTGTTTTGGTTGAATATACGCCTGAGATAAAAATCGAGGAAATCTGGCAAGAATCTGTTGGCGCAGGGTCAGACGAACGTACTTTGAAACTGGTTCCGGCAGTGGGTTTCGGAAAAATAATCGCTGCCGACAATGAGGGATTGGTCGAGGCCAGAGATTTAAGTACGGGTAAACTGCTTTGGGAAGCCGAAACTGAGATTCATCTTTCCGGCGGCCCAGGTTTAGGTAGTGGAACCGTTATTTTAGGGTCCAGCGATGCCCAAGTCGTCGCCCTGAATAGTGAAAACGGCGAAACACTGTGGAAGTCTGAAGTATCCAGCGAAGTGCTTTCTGTGCCTGCTATTGCTAATGGCATCGCCATCATTCGCACCACCGATGGCGTCGTTTTTGCGTTTAACGAAAAAAACGGCGCAAAATTGTGGAGTTATGAAATTAACGAGCCTGCGTTAAGCGTAAGGGGAATTGGCGCGCCCATTATTGTTGAGGATAAGGTAATTGTCGGCTACGATAATGGCAAATTGATGGCGTTACGCCTGACTGACGGCAAGTATGGCTGGGAAACCAGTATCGCCATTCCTAAAGGACGCTCTGAAGTTGAAAGGCTTGCAGATCTGGATGCTGATCCGATCGATGTGGCCGGCGTCATCTATATTGCCGGTTATCACGGTGGAATTGCCGCTGTCTCGGAATCGGATGGCGAGGTCTTATGGCGTAATGAGTCGATTTCTTCTTATGCCGGTTTGAGCAATGATTCCCGCTATCTGTATCTGACAGATGCAGGCAGTGATGTGCAGCAACTGGATCAGCGCACCGGCGCATCATTATGGAAGCAAAAGGATTTGCATCAAAGAAAATTAACAACTCCGTCTGTCTATGACAATTATGTTGTCGCCGGCGATTTTGAAGGTTATGTGCATTGGCTGTCAACTGTTGACGGCAGGCAACTGGGTCGAATCAAGGTTACTGACAGCGGCATCGACGCCAAGCCGGTCGTAGTGGACAATACTGTTTATATTTATGCAAAAGACGGCACTCTTGCCGCTTATAAAATTCAATGACTCTAATTAAATGTTACCTGTTATAGCCCTGGTTGGCCGGCCTAATGTTGGCAAGTCAACATTATTCAATTATTTAACCCGTAGCCGGGAGGCTCTGGTCGCAGATATTCCGGGACTAACCCGTGACCGGCAGTATGGCCGGGTGAAGCATGGCAATCGCGCCTGCCTGGTCGTTGACACGGGCGGTATCGCTGATGTCGCCGAAGGGATAGAAAGCGTTTCCAGAAAGCAGGTACAGATTGCCCTGGAAGAAGCGGATGTTGTTTTTTTTATGGTTGATGCGCGTGAAGGACTCAGCGCATCAGATAAAGTAATTGCCGATACGCTTAGAAAGCTGAATAAGCCCGTAGTTCTGGTTACCAATAAGGTAGACGGTATTGATGCTAATCTGGCCGCATCGGATTTCTATTCGCTGGCTTTGGGCGAACCGGTACCGATAGCCGCTTCTCACGGCAGAGGCATACCTGAATTGCTGGCCAGGGTTGATCAATTGCTGCCGCCGGCTAATGAGGAGCTAATCGATGAGACAAGCAAGGGCATTGGCATTGCCATTGTAGGACGGCCGAATGTCGGCAAGTCCACTTTGGTTAACCGCTTGCTGGGTGAAGAAAGAGTTATCGTATTTGATGAGCCGGGCACAACTCGCGACAGTATATATATTCCTTTTGAACGCAATGGCAAGCAGTTTACGCTGATTGACACCGCCGGAATGCGCCGCCGATCCAGAGTGTCGGAAACGATCGAAAAGTTCAGTATTATCAAATCACTGCAAGCGATTGAAAAGGCGCACGTAGTCATCTATTTAATTGATGCCAGCGAGGGCATTACCGATCAGGATGCGCATTTACTGGGCCTTGTGCTGGAAGCAGGGAAGTCGCTGATTATCGGTCTTAATAAATGGGACGGGTTAACGGTAGAGCAGAAAGAAACGGTTAAAAGGCAGCTTGAAGTGAAACTATCCTTTCTTGAGTTTGCCGAAAAACATCCTATTTCGGCGCTGCATGGCAGCGGTGTCGGCAAATTGTTTGACGTTGTGCATAAATTGTATGACTCGGCCATGATCGATATGTCAACTTCGGCGTTGACCAGAATACTGAAAGAAGCCACCGACGCGCATCAGCCTCCGATAGTGAATACCCGACGCATCAAATTAAAATATGCGCATCAAGGCGGACGAAATCCGCCTATCATCGTCGTTCATGGCGTTCAAACCGATGCTTTGCCAACGTCTTACAAGCGCTATTTAGTGAATTATTTCAGGGACAAACTGAAGTTGTCAGGCACGCCGATACGCATCGAGTTTAAATCGCCGGTCAATCCTTTCCACGGGCAAAAAAACAAATTGACCGACTGGCAAGTTCAAAAGCGCCAACGCTTGATGAAGCGGGTGAAAGCAAAAAATAAATAAAATTCAAATGATTGATTAAAAGTACGGGGTTGGCAGGTTAGGCTCCTTCCCTGCGGGGGAAGTAAAAAGCAATAAATTGCAGAAAAATAAGCTCTCCTGCTGTAGAGACCAGAGGTTGGATAAAGTTAAGTGCTTCCCAACCTTCTCCACCAGAGAAGAAATAATAAGACTCTTGGATATCTGTGCGCTTGAACGAGGCTTCCTGAGGTATCTTTAATATGCGATCCGTAAAAAAAAGCTTTTTTTAGCACCCAGATACAAACTCCTTTAATCTTTAACCTTTGCTCATTATCTTCAGGTATTTTATGGCCACTATTACATTTCAAGGCAAACCCATACATACATCCGGCGAATTACCGGCAATTGGCGGCCAAGCTCCTGAATTTAGCCTGGTGAACAGTAAATTAGCGGATGTGACCCTGGCGGCTTATGCAGGTAAAAAGAAAGTGCTGAATATCGTACCGAGCCTGGATACTCCTACCTGCGCTACTTCAACGCGAAAATTTAACGAAAAAGCAGCACATTTGTACAATACCGTTGTTCTTGTTATTTCTGCCGATTTACCGTTTGCGCAATGCCGGTTTTGTGAGGTAGAAGACTTAAAACATGTTATTCCGTTATCGACCTTCCGCTCGGATTTTGCCGATGTTTATGGCGTCAAGCTGAAAGATTCCATTCTTGCCGGACTGACTGCGCGCGCAGTTATTATTATCGATGAGCATGATAATGTCGTTTATACGCAATTGGTAAGCGAAATAGCCGATGAACCGGATTACGAAGGCGCATTGGCAGCGCTTCACAACCTTCATTAACGGCAACCGGATAATCCCTGACAATACGTGGGAGAGGCTTTAGCCTCGAAGGGGCAGGGCGAGGCTAAAGCCTCTCCTGCAAAAATAGAAGTGCGCGGATTAATTTATTTTATTCTTTAAATAACAAACAAGTAAAAAACTTCTACAATTGAAAAATCCACCCTGTTCGCCATAAGCGCAGACGAAAAGTAAGAGCTAATAGATTAATAATTTGAAGAGCTGGATTATTTCAATACCGGATTGTAGATAAAATTCTTCTAAGATCTTGTCAATGGATTCCTCGGTTTCAAACAGGGGCTGCAATAGCAGCCTGTCAGGTATGGCACAACTTAATCAATTTGGAGAATAATAATGAAATTGCGTAAATTGTTTGTTTTTGTCCTTTTCACATTTATGGCGGCGCCAGGTTTTGCAGATCATCAAAATGTCGAAGGTGACAGCTATGATGTGATGATTGATATGATTTTAAGACCAGTCGGTATTGCTGCAACACTCATAGGTGCAGGCGTATATGTCGGAGTCAGTCCTCTGACTGCCATAGCGACGATACCCAGGCCCCATGATGCATTTGAAAAACTGGCCGATACCATAGTATGCAAGCCCTTTAAATGGACTTTTATGCGCCCTTCAGGGGATTACAGATATAACGAAGGCTGCGCTCGCAAGGCGCACACCGTCGTCTATCAACCTGCACCTGTTGCCGTGCCGCCAAGGCCGGTTGTTGCTGAGCCCGCGGTTACACCGGATGTTAATAAAAAGATTGACGCTATATTTAAAAGGGAAATGATGAAGTAGCAGGCTTTTGAGAGCAACACCTGGTTGCGGCTAAAAACCTTAAGCCGCAACCAGGGCGACCAAGGCGACACCGCAAACTACTTCAGTAACTATTTTTTACTGCCTGCTGACTGATACTATTATTTGCTGACTGTTTTTTTGATGGCAGGTTCTTCATTTTGAATCCGGGCCGCATCCGGATTAGATAATGTGCGGGGTTTTACTACCGGGACAGGGGGATCTGATTCGGGGTTAAACGTGCTCATCCGCCTGGGTTTTAGCGTTGACAGGGTTTTAAGATTTTCCTGAGCTTTCGGGAAATAAACGGGTGATTCATCGATCGCTCTTCTCAGATATTCTTCCGCCACATCATAACGGCCGGTTAACATGCAGATATAGCCGATATTGTTATAAGATTCATGAACAGACATTATTCGATTAAAAAGGGCGGCAGCACCGGGGAAATTACCGTTTTTAATTTCAATCAACGCCAGATTATGAATGGCGCGTTCATTTCGATTGTCATAGCCGAGCGCCTGATTAAACAAGGATTTTGCTTTGGCATCATTTCCGGAAAGATAATAGGAATAACCCAGGTTATTTATCAGCATCGGATTGGTCGGCTGTATTGCCAGAGCAGCCTGGTAATGGGCAATGGCTTCAGTGCTATTATTGGCCAGGTCTGCAATTACGCCAAGGCCGTTATGAGCTTTCCAGCTATTTCTGTTATAGGCCACAGCATTGGTAAGATGGCTTTTTGCCAAATCGGTTTGGCCGTTTTCCAAAAAATACAGGCCCAGGCTTTCATTGGCTAAAGGATTTTTGCTATCGATAGCCAAAATATCCTGATAGGCTTTAATTGCCAATTCAGGGTGTTTGTTGTCGCTATGAATGGAGGCAATATGTTCCATTGCCTTGATATTTTTATTATTAAATTGCAGGGTTTTAATATAATAAAAGAGTGCGCTTTCTGATTTTCCCTCGCTTAATGCAGCCTCCGCTTTGGCGAAAGCCTGTTTTTCCGTTTTTACGTCAGTGTCCAGTATGTTTAATATATTCTCCGGGTTGTTAATACTGCTTTCGTCCCGGTTAGGTTTAACAGTAAGCGGGTTGCAAGCGCTGATGAGGACAGGCGTCAAACAAGCAAAGGCAAAGATACTTAATTTTTTTGATATCATAGAGTTAAAAAAGAATTAAAGAGACATCGCCTGATAAATTGAAATAACGGCAGGCCCAAGGATAACGATAAAAATCCCCGGAAAGAAACAAAAAGCCAAGGGGAACAGCATTTTTACAGCAAGTTTAGCCGCTTCTTTTTCCGCTTTTTGCATGCGTTTATCCCTAAGGTCTTCGGCATAGACGCGTAACGTATTGCCGATACTGGTGCCAAAACGCATACTTTGCGCTAACGCCGATACCAGTCCGCGAATTTCATCAACGCCTGTTCTGTTGACCAGGTTCTTTAATGCCTGATCCCGGGCAACCCCTGATCTCAGTTCGGCGTTTACCAGACCGAGCTCATAACCCATGACTTCATTATTCAATACGGTATCTTTAGCGACCCGTTGCAGACCTGCATCCAGACCAAGACCGGCTTCAGTACAAACGATTAATTGGTCAACCACATCCGGAAAAGAATTTCTTATAAGCCGTTTTCTTTCATCCACTTTACTGTCCAGATAAAAACTGGGTGCGATAAAGCCCAGCAGAAACCCGGCGCCAACAAACATTAATAAAAGATTCGGTTCCAGCCTAGAGAAAAAAGTCATACATATCGTAAATATGAGAGCTGGTAAACCGATTGTTAGCAGAATTTTTATGCCGTAGTAATGCGATAAGCTGTTTTTATCATGATACCCGGCATGGATAAGACGTTCGCGGTCATAACTGAGTTTTTCGCCCGCTCTTTCCCTGATAACAAAGTAATTGCCCAGGCTTTGAGTTGCACTGCGCATGAATTTGTTTTCATGTTTGGTGCCGCTAAGGTCATGCAATCGCGATCTGACCGGATTATAAATACCGAACACTAAAAAATAAAACGCCAGGGCCAGGGCAAAGGTAGCGCTGCCGAATAGAGCCAACACCAGCCATTGGCCAAAAAGCGGGTCGCCGGCTATGGCTAGTATAAATTGAATAATACGATCCATGGGAATGGCCTATATGTCGAAATTAATTTGTTTGCGTACCCAGAAAGCGCCGATCACCTGCAAAACAAGCCCGCAGCCTAGAATAATCTGGCCCATTTCTGTAGTGAACAAGGGCTTGATATAATCGGGAGACTTTAACCCAATAATCAAAAATATGGCAAAGGGCATTAGCGAAAGCACCCATGCAGACATACGGTTTTCTGCGGTAATGGTTCTTACACGGCGCTGAAAGCGGAACCGCTTTCTTAAAAGATCACTGGTTTTGTCCAATAATTCCGCCAGATTGCCGCCGGTATCGCGCTGAATCAAAATTGCAGTGGTCGCTGTAACCAAATTCATGCTGGGCACTCTCATAAGAAGATAATTAAAGGCTTCCCTGACATCGCGCCCATAATTGATTTCTTCAAAAGTAATGCCGAACTCTCTGGATATCGGGGGTTGCATTTCATCAGCAATATAATGCATCGCTTCATTAAAAGGATAGCCTGAACGTAAAGCGCGCGTCATCATATCCAAAGCATCGGGTAATTGCTCTTCAAACAAACTCATTCGTTCATTCCGGTCATGCTTGAGTTTTAGTATAGGGAGGAAAGCGGCAAATAGCATGGCGACAGGCGTAGCAATGATATTCCCGGTAAAATACCAGGTTACTCCACCAGCGAGTAATGGAAGTCCAAGCATCGCAAAAATAATCCGGTAAGAAGGATAGGACTTTCCAGCCTGTTCGATTAAATCATCGATTACATCTGAGCCGGGTATCGCTTGCAGGAATTGTTCAAGGGCCGATAACTCGCGTAAATATTTTTGTCTGACCAGCGAGTACTGGCCGCTGTTCGAGGCTTGGGTGACTTTATGAAGCCGTTGTTTAATTTTGCGGCTTTCTACCGACTTGGTCCCAAAGGAAGGCACCAGAATGAGCTGGGACAGTAGAAAAACAGCTCCGGCAACCAGAATTAAAAAGACAATGAGCGTGGTTTGATCCATGATATTTATCCCCTTATGATGAGCTGATTGTTTGGTCGACGTATGCGTCAAGCCCCATATTAACGCCGCGTTGTTTCATGCGCTCATGGCATCTCGGAATAATGCCGGTTGAAACAAAGCGCCCGATAATATTGCCGTCTTCATCGACACCTCTGCGTTCATAGCGGAAAATTTCTGACATAGTGATAATATCGCCTTCCATACTGTTGATTTCACTGATGCTGACTACGCGTCTTTTGCCATCCTCCATTCTCTCCAGTTGCAGAACTACGTTGATCGCTGAAGCAATTTGTGAGCGAATTGTTTTCAAAGGCAAATCAAATCCGGCCATCGTGACCATATTTTCCACCCGGGACAAGGCATCGCGAGGAGTATTGGCATGGATAGTCGTTAATGAGCCGTCATGACCCGTATTCATCGCCTGTAACATATCGAAGGCTTCTTGTCCGCGCACCTCGCCGATAATGATACGATCAGGGCGCATCCGTAAACTGTTCCTTACCAGATCGCGCTGAGTGACCTCGCCTTTGCCTTCAATATTTGGCGGGCGAGTTTCAAGACGCA
The DNA here is from genome assembly GCA_028715725.1 of Methylococcales bacterium. Classification (GTDB taxonomy): domain Bacteria; phylum Pseudomonadota; class Gammaproteobacteria; order Methylococcales; family Methylomonadaceae; genus JAGXGJ01. Next base: position 17,224 of record JAQURG010000006.1, on the reverse strand, counting down.
CCAGATTATCCATTTTCAGTTGCAGTTCGGCTGAATCCTCGATAGTTACAATTCGCTCATGTATAGGAATATTATTGGAAAGAGCGTTCAACATCGTTGTTTTGCCGGAACCGGTACCTCCGGAAACCAGGATATTCAGCCTGATTTTAACCATATTGGCAAAAACATCAGCCATGCTCTGACTCAAGGAGCCGATGGCAACCATATCCTGCAATTGCATTTTATCCTGTGTAAACCGCCGTATGGACAATGAGGGACCATCAATAGCCAGAGGAGGAATAATGGCATTAACACGAGAGCCGTCCATTAACCGCGCATCGACCAAAGGGGAAGATTCATCAATTCTCCGTCCGACCTGGGTAACAATCCGGTCAATCACTTTTAATAAATGGGCATTATCCTTAAAAGTTATCGGGGTCTTCTCTAACCTGCCAAAGCGTTCGACATAGACCGAATTGTAACCATTAACCAGAATATCCGCTATAGTCGGCTCATAAAGCAGGTGTTCCAGAGGGCCGAAGCCAAGAATATCATTGACTACCTCATTAACAATTAATTGGCGGGTCCTGGCGACGATGGGTATCGATTCTTCATCGATAATACGGCGCGCTATCTCACTAATTTGTTTTCTCGCATCAGTATCCGCCATTTTAACGATCAAGGACAAGTCAAGAATATCCATCAGTTTTTTATGGACTTTTTCCTTGTATTCCAGCTCTTTGGGATTAAGAAGGTCAAAGGTTAATGGCGGAACGGAAGGAGTTTCGGAATGGACAGTGCTTACCGCTTTAGCCGCCGGATGACTATCTCCCGGTTTGGAATAATTTTGAATACGACTTTTAAGGCTCACGATAGTTCTCTTGATGTGATATTAACGAGTTCGAGCAAGATCAATTCAGTATTTAATATTTGCTCACAGCAACGGCTTTAAAACCTGTTTTTTAATAATAGTCCAGTTATTAACATAATAGTGGAATAAATCCTCATGATTGCCGGTTGCTAAGCGGCTATTCTTTCGCCACTGCTTATGCATCTGCTGTAGATTCTGTTCTCAGTCGCTTTTACAATGCTTAACTGGATTTTTAGCTTAATAGTAGCTAAAAAGCGCATTTATTACACAACGTGTTTTAGCGACTCAGGCCATTTAAAAAGCGAACTGAAGCGTGCATGGACTTGATTAACGATTAGCAAAATTTTATCTGATGAAAGAGATACTTCAGTTAAACCGTAAAGCAGACCTTCTTTCAAGGTTTCGGCAGAGACTCGCCGTATTCGTTCGTCTTCCGGCAGAAGAGGGCCGGAACAACGGCGCCAAGCAGGGCTTATTATCAAGGGCTTATTTATCTTTTAAGTTAAAAAGCTTTTTAAAAAAGCTTTTTTCCTTAAATTCTGCTCTTATGGGTACATTCAGCGATTCTGCTAATGAGATTATGGCTTTGGTAATGGCAGAGTTGCGGGCGTAATCGTAAAGAGGAATACCCAGATTGGTGGAGTTTGCGACTCTGTCGTAATCATTAGGAATCTTGTAAAGCACGCTGGATTCAAGATTCGCCTGGATGTCCGCCAGATGTAAACTGCTATCGGGATCGAAGCGGTTGATGACAATCAGGATATTTTTTTCGGCAATATTAAATTCCGACTTCAAAATCCGGGTTAAACGTTTGGCATCGCGCATATGCGACAGGCTTTGCTGAACGACAATGACGATTTGATCGGAACGCTCCAGTATGGTTGCGGATAAAGGATCGATATGACGGGGCAGATCGACGAAAATCTGGTCATAATGGCTGATCAGCAAAGTCAATAGCTGGTCAAGATTCTCTACAATAATCTCGCCCGGCAGCACTACTTGTTCAAAGGACGTGGATAAAAGGCGAAGTCCGCTGCCATGCAGGGACATATAGCCATCGATAGCGTCAAAATCCAGTTGAGTCACATCGTTAAGCGCTTCAACAATCGTGTGCTGTGGCTTGATATCCAGATTCAGGGACTGGGAACCGAACTGGAGGTCAAAATCTATCAATACGGCCGAGGAATCGGAAAGGGCAGCGGCAATATGGGCCAGATTACAGGTGATAAAGCTTCCTCCCGAGCCGCCCTTGGCATTGATAATCGTGATTAATGTTCCTGTTTTCGCACGTCCCCGACGCATATCGAAAATAATCTTATTTAACGATTTATGCAATTCCTGCTCATTGATGGGGCTGGTAAAAAAATCCCGTGCACCGGCCTGCATGGCAAGGCGCATTTGCTGTTTATCATTGTCAGGAGCAATCACCAGCAAAGCCGGGCGGCTGGCGCTGGGCAGCGTTGTTAATTCATTTAATGCAGCGAGGGTGGCATCGTCCAGCAGAAAAATAAGCAGTTCCGGCGGCTTTTTATCCCTATAAAGAGAAAGCAGGTCGGGCGTTGTATTATTGTATAACTGCGTCGTAATTTCTTTATTGATTAAAGAAGAAATCTGGCTGCGATATTGGCTTAATTTGGACGGGTTGCTGCCCAGAATTTGAATTGAAATAGCGTCCTTTTGCATAGGTTTGTGTTCAACTCAATGTTAATTTTAGAAAATGGGCCTTATTTATCAGAACTACAGTATAGCGGTTAATTGCCATTATTTAGGAAAGAATAGCATAAATCAATTGATTTCATCAGAAGTTGACCGTTAGATGAATCGGCCATAGTTGCTTAGTCGTTTGATGATTTCACGATAACGAAATCCAGCCGACTGCTCCATCTAGCAGTTCACAACCAGTAGATAATCGAATGAGTCTTCAGTTTGCTTGAGATTGGCAGATAGGTGACGTACGGTTTGCGCTTCCAGAAGCTTCCGGGCTACATCGCGGGCAATTTCCAATGTTTCGGTTATTGTTCGTCCCTGAGCAATCAAACCTGAAATATCTTCCGAGGTAGCCAAATAAACACCTTCAGGTAGTTTTTCAATATGAAGATTAATAATCTGTTCCATGCGACAAATCCCGATAATTAACAATGTAGTCGTCAGTATTCACTTCCCAGTCTTGAAAAAGGAGAGGTGAATTGTTATATAAGTTCTATAGTCTCATTGATTATTTGCCAAATTTGTTTTCCGGGTCACTGCCAGGGAATGCGCCTATTTATAACTTCGATGAGTTGCGCAGGTTCCGCGCCGGCAAACCGCCAAGCCCAAAATATCACTCAATAAGGCAAAATTTAGCCGGTCCGAAATAAAAAAGCCTCGCCTGGAAGGTCCGGGCAAGGGTCTTTCAAGCGGGACGGGGTTTGCAACCCCGTCCCTGGTATTTTTACAATGCGCGAGCTAAGCGGCTATGCATACTCAACATAAAACGTTTTGAACAGAGCAACAGCTCCCGTCCGGCTGTCAACCGTCAAGCGTGACACATCATGTCGTAAACAATTTGGTACGGAGCGGAGAAGCCGCGTTGGCCGATGACCAAAGCTAATGTTCAGGTCGGGAAACATAACCTTTTCGTACCGGGTTTTCGTGAATATAATTAAGTTTTTGAAAATAGAAAGCAGGGTTTTCGATCTTCTTCGGGGCATTAGTTTCCATCCAAAACCGGTAACTTCCCTGTACATCAATAAACAGCTTCAAGACGCTCGGCTCAGTGGCTTCGAGATTGGCCCTGAATTTAGCGCTGGTAAAGCGTTTAAAGTCTCGTAAAAATCCCGCCACATCCGGCGAAGTAAACTATGAGATGGATATGGTTCAACATAAAAACATAGCCGTTCAATTCCAGCCCTTTGTTATCCAGGCAATAACGGCTAGAATCGGACATAATCTGCCAGCGGTTATACCGGTCAAACAAATAATACCAACGTTGAACGGATAGAGTGCGATAGTAAGTTTCAGCATTCAGCTCGGCGGCTACGCGTCGGGACGGCATGGTGCTTCCTTTTTAATTGGATCGTAAGCAATTGTATCAAAAAGCGATAGCAGGTATGTTTATCTCCGCTTAATTTTCTTGACAGCCGGACGGGGCATGTTGCCCCGTCCGAAACGTTTTGCATTGGGTATATAGCCGTTTAGTTTGGGCATTGTAAAAACGTTAGGGACGGGGTTACAAACCCCGTCCCGCGTGATTGCCGAATAGCAGGTAACTGACAGCTGGACGGGGCATGTTGCCCCGTCCGAAACTTTTTGCATTGGGGTATATAGCCGTTTAGTTTGGGCATTGTAAAAACGTTGGAGACGGGGTTACAAACCACGTCCCGCGTGGCTACTATGAACATACGCCATAGCAGCATCGTTGGGTGACAGGATTTTGAGAGCTAATCCTGCCTAAGCTTTCGCTGGGTAATGTTGTGACAATAGGCGGCACAGGAAAGGAGATAGGAACACCTGGAATAACAAGGCTGATTGAGTTGCTGCTGTTAAGTGATAGTATTTCGACTCGCACAAACGCAATTTCATCATAAGTCGAAGAAGTTGGTATAAGAGTTGGGGCAACCTCTGTTGCCATGTCAGATTTGAGATAAGTAACTTTAACATCGCCTGTGGTTAGTCCTAATAATGGAGTGTTTTGCCCATCTTCGGGTGTGTCAAAAATTGTGCTTTCTCGAACTTGTCTAACGCCATCACTACTTACCGGGCAAACAGCGGCTACCCGTGCACCTCGGCGCGTTGCTTCAACCAACGTGTTGTAAGTAAAGAATGCTCGTCCGAATTCAATAATGCCGAATAAAAGCATGAAAAATAACAAGGCTATTAGAGCAAATTCAACCATTGCTGCGCCGCGTTGTGTTTTCATTCTACCCTCAGCACTGAAGAGGCGGTTAAATTGTAAGAACAAGGGAAATTGGTAGAACCAAATATACTAAGTAGATTTTTTAATGTACAACCTGTAATAAAATTATGCGTATATTGAGCGGTAAGCTGTATGTGATTGGCTGATGGAATTGATAGCCAGTTCGTCGGAAAGGTAAATCCTGACCCATTATTTGGCGGCATCAAAGCATTTCCGGTTACTGTGATATTGCCATAGATAACAAGATTTTTTGCGTTTTCAACGGCAGGGTTACCTGAGCTAACGTCTATTACATCACTTAAAACACTTTTGCGGGCTTGCAGTGGGTCAGAAAAATATCTGGCTGCATCCTGTACTGATTTATTCAATATGTTTAAATGATAAAATGCAAAGCCAAATTCTGAAATTCCTACCACTAACAGCAGCAACAAAGGAACGATGATTGCAAACTCAATAAGGGCTGCACCGTTTTGATTTTGGGTATGGGAGTAAAAATAAATATTACGCATCAGGAATGATTTCCAAAAGGATCTTTATATAAAATGACTTTGTAAAAACTAAAGCTTCCTGTTGATGTGTTTTTTCCAGCAGATTGGCATATGCTGGGATCATTAATGAATTGACCCAAAATAAATTCTTCTGATCCTTGTTTTTCTGCCTCTGCAGTCAGTAAAAAACAGCCGTACCCTTTTATAGGGTTAGTCCCGCTTGATCCATTCGGAGGATTGGTTTCGCAATCAACGAATGGTATATTGAAAACTCGTTGTCCATACACGGAGGAGGAAGGTACACCACTTTCTTTGTTGGGTGGTGGGAACTGTTGGTAGACTGCGATTGGACTTAAAACTGTGGTGCCAGTAACAGCACTGGTATAAGCTGCAAGGTTTAATCCTGATGTCGGTATCTGAGAAACTGCTGGACTGAAAGTAGAAATTTTAGCCCAATCCAGATACGTGTCTGTTGTGTTCGGATGAGTTGAAGTATTTGGGATAGGGCCATTCGCAGGCAGTCCTGTGATTGTGTCCGAAGGCGCGGTATATTGAGGATTATTGGTATCATTAAAGAGACTTTCAATGCCGGTTTTGACAGGCCCCCAGTTATTTCCTGTTTTGGATGGAAGCTCGGTAAGATTGGCTGCATAATCACAATAATTTTGACATCTAATATCTCCCGCCAAACATTGTCCGAGAGTTGAGGCGCCTTGAGGCAAGTTAGGGAATACCGATCCTAAATCGATAAAGCCAATATTGCCAGGTCCCCAATCTGAATTTCCTGATGCTGCGCATTTAAACCCAGAACCTCCGCTGGATTTGGAAGGAGTAAGGCAATAGATGTTATTTAGTGTGTAACCATAGCACGCGCCATCACTACAATCTATATCAGGGGCGGTCGGGTTTGCAGCACACAGCATGATCGGTGCAAGATCACAAGGTGCAATTGGGCTAACACCCGCAACGGCTGAGGCACTGACTGCTATATTGTTAAAACCTATAACACGCGCAAACCATGTGGCAATGGGCCAGTTATTTTGGCCATTAACAATAACACGAACAAATTTAGCATCATTGATTGCATTCTTAGCTAACCAATTACCTGGTATTGCACTCCAGTTAGTCGCAAAGCTAAAGGCTATATCATTACTTACACGATTTGAAGGCGAATCCTGTATTTCCTTATTACCTGTGCTTGCTAAAAAGTCGGGAAGAGTATTCAATCGTGCATAATTTTCGGCATAAGCTTCTTTATCTGGAATTGTAGTACTGGATTCTTGTTTATTCAGGGATATAGCCGCGCTTAACGCCAATGCATCAGCCAAATTCTGTATCCGGGTTTTATTAACCTCGGCATGGCTCAAATCAATCGCTAACCCTGCCACACCCATCAGAGCCACAAGACTCAATGCCACTAAAACCAGCACAACGCCTTTCTCTTTGCGCAACGGAGTCAATGCCGTATTCATAAAATACTCCTGCCTTGATTGAGGCGGCTGCTGTAAAACTGAATTATTGGCCGCCAGAGCCGCCGGAAGAACCGCTTGAGCCGCTTCCGATATTGATCGTTAAGCCTTGCGGTTGATTATTCTGACCAAAACCGTCTCGATAAGTCTGAATGGTTTGAACGCCGGCATAGCCGTCCATTTTTCGCAGAGAATCGACCGGTGGATGCGCCGCCGCATGAGGGTCGGCGATCTGCGCCTGGACCGTATTCCTGGCCGTATTGCCGAAGCTGTCATCCAGCCGGTAAGGTCTGAAATTGCCGTCGGCGCAGCCGGAAAGCCATACAGCGCCGGCCATCAGGATAGAGAGGGTTTGAATTTTCATGGTCTGTCTCCGTCATTGATTTGGTGGCCAAACTGACCGGTGGTGCCGCCGGACATAGGATCGAATACCGGCGCCTGAGCGGTTGTAGTAGGCGCTTTGCTGGCTTCCATCCGGCCTAACAGATAGAAATCGATATCGTTCGGCGCGACATAATTCTCGGTAGGCAATCTGATCTGGTCGGGCGGTATCGGTCTTGCCAAGTGCGGCGTTACCAATATAACAAGCTCCTTTTTATCCATTCTGGCTTCACGGTTCCTGAACAATGAACCCAACACCGGGATGTCGGCGAGACCGGGCGTTTGTTCCTGCTTGTTGCTGTTGTTCTCGCTGATTAAGCCGGCAATGGACATGGTTTGCCCATCGGACAGTTCAAGCGTGGAGAGCGCTTCGCGGGTGTTAAGGCTGGGCGTTGGCTGTAAATTAAGCGTAACCGGTTCAGTGCCAATCAGAGTGGTTGGAACGTTTTGTGAAACAATTTCGTTGGCGACATTACTCAAGGCGCTGACTGAGACATGAGTGGTCAGGTTGATCCGGTTGGAGTCCAGAACGACCGGGGTAAATTCCAGACCCACACCGAAGTTTTTAAAGTTGACCGTACAGGGAATGACACTGCCGCCAACGGTGCCCGTGCCAGTACAGGCGGTATAAGGAAATTGACCGCCGGATAAGAATGAGGCTTTTTTGCCGCTGAGCGTGGTCAGGTTGGGTTCAGCCAGAACGGTCGCCAGATCGGTGTTTCTGCTGAAATCCAGGCTCCAGTTAAAAAGGGTGTTGCCGGCGACATAAGCGCCTGAAAAGACGCCGGCTGCGCCGGTCAGCACTGACCAGAGAAAAGTGCCATCTTCCGCGGTGGTCTTTGTTGCTCCGCTAGACAGGGTCAATGCCCGAGCCAGGGTGCGGCTGACTTCAGCGATTTTAACTTCGAGCATGACTTGTTGTTCACCGCCGACGTGCATCATATTGACGATATATTGGCTGGTGGTATTGCCTCCGCCGCCGCTACTGCCGCTGCTGCCGCCGGCGCAACCTCCGGAACCGCCGCCGCCACCGCCACCGCCGCCGCTTCCACCGATACTGGTAGCGGCATAACCTTGCGCGAGCTTCATGGCGTAATCCATGTTAATCAAATTGGAGACTTCGCCGCTGAGAACGATACATTTCTCAGCGCCCCGAACTTCAATACGTTCATTCGGCATCAGTTCATAAAGCTTTTGTTTGAGGCCATCCAGGTTATGCGTGACTTCAACATCCACAACCATCGCCACTCTATTATTAGCATCCCAGATCGTGGCATTGGTTCCGCCTATCGATCTTCCCCGTAATAGCACTTGTCTTGGAGGAAAGAGGGTAATATCAGCAATTGAATCATTGCCCTTGGATAATTTACTGACATTCCGGTCCAGGCTGATTAACAGTGATTTATTGATGGGTACGCGATAAGTGAGGTGACTGCTATCGGCGCTGGTCATGATGTCCGCGCCGGACTGTAGGGTGTAGCCCAATAACAGCGCGGGCACTGTCTTAAGCAGGTGGCTTGTGTTGATGTTTAACATGGTTATGCTTCCCCTTTTAGTGTTCTTTTGAATTCCTGCGTCCGGTAACTGCTTTTAAACGCAACAACTTGAATGGTAGTTCTTCTTTGTCATATTCGCAGAGCAATCGCGCTATGTGGAAAACGGCGTTTTTTGTTCTTTCTTCTTCCCGGCTAATATATGCACACATTTTAGATGTACGCAGAAAAGCCCTCTCCGCGCGACCAAATCCGCTCCCGGCGGATTTGTTCCTTCGGAGAGAGCTCACATTGCGCTTGCTCAGCAAGCGCCTCCACTCTCACACTGCATGAAGTTCTGACTCCCCCACGGAAGAATCTTTACGGATACAGGCGCTTTTTTACGCATGACTCTATGGGGCTGGGTTTGGACCGGCGTAACAGGTGATTGAGCTTCGGCTATCGGCTCAACGTAGGTGTCCGTATCTATCGGATTTCTCAGGGTAAATTGCAAGGAACCCGTTTTCATGGCGTTAACCAGCGCCTCCGCCTGTTTGGGCGTTACTTCCAGAGTCAAAGCGCGAACTACGGCCGGCTTATCCTGGCCTGTCGATGCCGTCTGATCAATAGCCAGAATCTTGATGTTTTTTAGCAGGGTATAGGTTCCGCCTTCGCCCTGGCTGCGGGTGGCGATGATATCGGCTTTATTGCCCGGCAATATAAAGCCGGCGACGCCTGCGACATCATCGACGCGTACACTGATGGCGCGCATGCCTTCCTGAATTAAAGAGGACAGGGTGCTGCCAACGCCACGATCTTTAATTTGCGGTTTTAAAAATATCTGGTCCGTGTAGAAATCGCTCTGCGTTACTTTGCCTACAAGAATATTGGGGTCTTTATTAAACTCTTCTTCTGTGATCGCCTGGGCCGGCACATTATTCCTGGGCCAGGGTATCGATTTGATCTGGGTTTTTTCTATTGGGGTGGCGTATGGGATATCGGTTGCAGCAACCTTGACCAGGATGGTATTTTGTTCGGCATTAACCGGCGTTTCGCCGGTGTGGGATTCAACCCAGCGTTTTGCCAGCAAGGCAGCTCCGATAGCCAGAATGAGTGCAATTATCAGCATGGTAAAAAAACGACTGTTCATGAGTCTATCCTTGCGTTTTCAAGGTTAATAAAATAGGTATCCCAGGCAATGCCCAGTCTTTTCGACGTTGCAATTCCAATATCGTCATCGTATTGACATTGGTCCTTGACTATTCCCAATAAATCCCTGGGATGGCAAGGGAGCAGCGGACGGCGCTCTTTTTCATAGCGTTCGAAAATTTCATCAAGCAGTTTATCGCGACAATCCAGTTGCAATTCTTCTGTATATAAATGCCAGATTTCCTTGTATTGGGTTTTATTAATCGGCGAGAACCTGATCTTATAACCCAGACGCCTTAAAAAGGCTTCGTCGGCAAGTTCTACAGGATTAATGTTAGCAGAAAATATCAGGATGACATCAAACGGAATCTGTACGCGCTTGCCGGTATCGAGACTGAGGTAATCGTGTTTGTCTTCCAGCGGAACAATCCAGCGGTTGAACAGATCGACGGGCTGGACGCGTTGACGCCCCAGGTCATCTATAACGTACATGCCGTTATTGGCTTTTAATTGCAAAGGCGCTTGAGACAGGCGCGTATTTTTGTCGTGATCAATTTCCAGCATGTCTAACGTCAGCTCACCGCCGCTGATGGCGATGGGTCTTTGACTTTCAACAAAACGGGGGTCAGTGCCCTGCTGCATGTGATAGTTGATATTTCCGGTATTTTCATTGACCGGGATGTGGATAACCGGATCAAAAATCTGAATAACACTTTCACCGACTGATATGGCATAGGGTATTAATACCGAATCTCCCAATAGCCGTGTCAACTTTTTGCAGATATAGGTCTTGCCTGTGCCGGGCAGGCCATAGATCATGATCGCTCTTCCTGAATGCATGGCAGGCCCTAGCTGATCTAAAAGCTGTGGATCTACCGTGGTGTCCTGAAAGGCTTTTTGTAAGTCGGAACGGGTAATCTTGCAGTTTTGAATGGATTGGGCGGCGACGACAGTCCGGTACTGTTCAATGGGCACCGGAGCGGGACCGGTATAACCGCTTTTGAGTAATGCTGTTAAAGCTTCAGCCAAGCCCTTGTCGGTCAAGGCGTAACGCAAACCCTGACTGGCGTGCGATGCGGCAAGTGCTTCAATCCAGCCCTGCTTACGCACGCCGTCTAAAACAGTTTCAAGTATATTGCCGGACAGCGCAAGCTTTTCGCAGAGTTGACGCAGATCCAATATTCCATGAACATGCAAATGCTTGCAGATCAGGTTGGCGATGAAGTCAAAAGAAAGCCCGGTTTCCTCAATAGTGCGGGGGCGGGCAGCAAAACTGTGACGGCTTGATAAATCCTGAGTAGTTTGTGAGAGCATATTATTTTGAAAACTTATCTGTTTATTGATTAAGATGGCCGTTTTCTTAGTAAAGCAATATTTGAAGAGTCATTGATAGGGTCTTCAAATGAATTTTTCTCTGCACCAGGAATATTAGCCTGAGTTCATATTGGTGAGTTCTGTATTTAGTTTAGAGTAGGTGTTATTTACAGTGGTGCCCAGTCCTCGGACCATCGCAACGGCGACAATGGCAATCAACGCCACCATAACGGCGCCCCGTTCTTTTTTAGGTTTGGCTTTCTTTTGTCCTTTAAATTATGCATTGCAATTCTTCTTATTATTAGATGATTGGAAATTCGCAAGCTGTGCGAATCAATCCTTTCTAGTTAGAGTTGGAAAGGCTAAAGAAAAATTAACCGTCCAACTCTAATTTATCTTACTGGATTAGGTTAAGGTCAAGGAAGATTATTTGGTGGGAGTATTTGTAGTAGCTGTACTTAATTCAGTATTAACTTTACTGAATGTGTTATTTACATTCTGACCAACTCCCTTGACCATTGCAATCGCAACAACCGCAATCAACGCAACCATGACGGCATATTCAACCATGGTTGCTCCTTTCTCATTTTTTGACAGGGGGTTCATTTTTTGCATCAAATTTTTCATATCAATTTTCCTCTTTTTATTGTGGATAAGTAGAGTTTTTCAGGTGTTGGACGAATTAATATTCTCTCCATAAGAGAGAATAGACGAAAAAATTCAGCTTTTGCCCATCAGCTTTAATTCTAGACTTAAAAAATCTAAATCAATAGTGAAAATATTAATTCTGCCTTGTCGTGGTTACAGAATTAATCGTTGGGCTTGGCTAAATACAATAATAGTTCAATCAAAATTTTTTTTATTTTATTCAGGATAGGCTTTAAAAAATAAAATCCGTGTTAGCTTCAGGCAAGAGGCATGTGGAGCGGCTTTAGCTGCGCTTGTCGCGACTGAAGTCTCTCCCACATTACTGCTTACTCAGTTTCTTCCCCGGGGTCCGGTTCAGGCAGGTCGGCCTTTATTTTCTGCAACTCCAGTTTCGTGCTGTCGCTGATATTTTTAGTGCCGATTAAATAAAAAGTTATATACCTGTCCGAATAGATTTTCTTCCAGTCAGACCGGGTTTCAAGATAGGTATTGATTGCTACATCTGTTTCAAAAAAAGTCCATGATGGATGATATTTATCGATCAAATTCTGTAAGTGTTCAGATCCTTTATCAAGATGTATTGCAGTAAAATATTTTTTCAAAAAATTATCACCATAAAGTTCGGTGCGAGGATCGATAGATACTTTATAGTCGTAATGGATTAAGTGCGCACCCAGTGCATAGCTATTGAGAACATTGCCCAGAGTGTCCCTGTCTTTTTGTAAGGCGGTTAAAACTTTGCCGATTTGAATGTTTTTTTCAGATTCTACAGTTCTGGTAGATAAGTAGAAAAGCAGGACAGTTAAATTTAAACCTAGAATGAGCCAATGCAATAATTTTTTAGGATAAAGCTGATTGATTGAAAAATTGCCGGGAGCATTTAATTGTTGACTGAAAGGCGTCGCCAGAATCATTGGCGATAAAAAAGAAAGAAGATCACTGGTGTATCGGACATGCTTTAATGACAAATGGATTAAACCTAATATGAAAATGATTCTGAAAACAGGGAGTTTAATGCCTTTGTATAATGATAGCGCCATAAAGCTGAGCAACCAGAATTCTAGGGGTTGTTTTTGATGAAAATTTGGAGAAGCCCATTCCATAATCACATCCAACATATAGGATTGATTAATAGCTTGTAACGGAAGCAGAAAGCTATTGATGCCATGGGGCGTTATTAAGGTTGCAGCTAAGCTGAGCGACAAAAATACCAGCCATTTTTTAAGCAGATGTATTCTGTCAGCACGGGTTTTTACAGAAAACAGCGATTCTGTTGCGAAAAAAAAGATAAAAGCAATGCCGATAATAAAGCTGCCATGCAAGTTCACCCATAGGGTCATTAACAATGCTAACGGGAGAGGAGGAGAGGTTTGTGTCTCGCTGGCGCCAATCAGTCGTGAAGTCCAGAAAACCATGACAGGAAGCGCAATGATATGCGGCCTGGGCATGATATGAATGGTGAGCAAGAAGACAGCGAACAATAAAAAAATAATACTTTTATTAAAATCGATACGCTTAAGGAGAAAGTCAAGCAAGAACCACATGGCGAGGGTGATAGTTGCCGTTGCCATAAAGACAAGCCCGGGCCAGCCCGCGATAGAAAAAAGTGCGTATATCAAAACAGCCGAGAGCCACTCATGAGATACCCAGGGGAAATCCGTAGCGGTGTAGGAAAAAATGCCTGTGGTGGGAACCTTATGGTTAGCTATTATCCATTCACCTACTTTTATGTGCCAGTAAGTGTCATCCCCTGTACCGCAATTAACTGCAATGAGCCAGGTTAAGAAAGTTAACAGTAAGAAAATAAATATCCTGGTTTTATTCTGATCATTATTTAAGGCATTCATTTTATTTGGAGGCAGTAGGCTAAGTATTTATGTATGGGGTAATAAAATATAAAGGTATAAAGTGGGAAATTCCTAAAATATTGATTGCTGTCTTTGACATGATGCTTGATCGCGTCGAGGGCGACGCTCCCACAAAATAGTTTATTCAAAAATCCGCTTCATAACTCCTTTCTGATAATGTAGATAGGTCGATTTTTGGTTTCTATATAAATTCTTCCCAGATATTCGCCAAGTACGCCTATGCCGATTAACTGCAAACCGCCAAGGAACAGCATGACGACCAATAGTGAGGCGTAGCCCGGAATATCTATGCCGTATACCAAAGTTCTTACAATAATGAAGCTGCTATAGATAAATGCAAAAAAGGAGATCAAAAATCCCAGGTAGCTCCAGATTTTGAGTGGGACGGTGCTAAAGCTGGTGATGCCGTCCAGGGCAAAATTCCATAATTTCGCCATAGCGAACTTCGATTTCCCCGCTTCCCTGCCATTTCGAATGTATGTCACTTGCGCCGTTTTGAATCCTACCCAATTGAAGAGTCCTTTCATAAATCTTTCGCGCTCCGGCAATTGCTTTAGCGCTTCAACAGCTGCACGGTCTAACAACCTGAAATCCCCGACATTTTCAGGGATATGGGGGCTGGATAATTTATTATGGATTTTATAAAACCACTGAGCTGTTTTTCTTTTTATTAAAGTATCCGATGATCTGTCACACCTTTTAGCCAATACCACTTCAAAGCCTTCCCGCCATTTTTTAATAAGCTCTGGTATCAGTTGCGGAGGGTCTTGCAGGTCAGTGTCTATAGGTATAACAGCATCACCTATGGCCAGGTCAATGCCGGCGGTTAAAGCAGCTTCCTTGCCAAAATTTCTGGAGAAATCCAGAATTCTAATTTTTACATTGGCGGGGGCGATGTTTTTTTGTTCAATGAGTTTGTTTAACGTCTGGTCTCTACTGCCGTCATTTATGCAGATAACTTCTATTTCATCATCAATAACTCTGATGGCGTCGAATAGCTCTTTAAAAAAAAGAGGAACCATCTGATCTTCGTTGTAGAACGGGCAAATTATTGAAATCATACAATTAAACTAAAGAGTTAGAAAGATTGGGGCAGCGTGTATTCTTCGTGTGCTGTCTGTTTTTAATTTGCCTGCCGGGTTTGTCCAGGGTCGGAGTATACGTGGCAAAAACAAAGTATTGTTAATCCGGTAAAGGTTAGCACAATATTTGCCGAAGCAAAGTAGCGGTATGCTCTGGCGAATACCCGATATTTGCCATCTGTGGCTTTATAAGAACCTTTAAAAATAAACAGTAAAAACTCTAACTTCTCAGACAATTCCATAATTTTTCCGAAGGAGTTAGAGTTAATGCTTGTATAACCAGTTTTCCCGAAGCGATTGAATTTTTTCGCGAACCTTTTTCAGAGAATTTTGAGATGTAGTTTTTTGTCTTTGCTGAAAATCACCCAGGGATCATCCCAATAAACCAGTTTATAATCTTTATTAAGCAGCAGTTTTTCCACTTGATCCAGGTAGGTTGCCGAAGTCATCTGTAGATGATGCGCCAGTGTTCCAATATAAACAGGATTGTCGGGAGTTATGGTTTTTGTGGGACTCTCAAGCCGAAGCACAATAGAGTCTACCTCTCCTATTTTTTTCGGGAAACGGTAAATAATCGATTTTTGAGTGAAATGAGCGCCTAAATTGGATTGAACAGAAACAGACTGGTTTTCGATAATCTTTTTTACAAGTAGTTCTCTATTATCGTATGAGGCCAAATTTTAAATGATTGCTAGAAGTTTATCAGATTTGCGCCGCAAGACACCTTCCTTCAGGTGGGTGATGTAGCGGCGCATTGGCGATAGCCAATTAAAGAGGCTGTTGCTGTTGTTCGATATACTGCTTTAGGACGGAGAGTGGGGCTCCTCCAACCGAGCCTGCAAAATAACTTGGACTCCACAACACGCCTTTCCAGTACATCTTGCTTAACTCCTTAGCATAATCCGACCTTAGTCTTCTACTTGATACACCTTTCAGACTATTAACCAGTTTTGAAATGCTAACCTTGGGCGGGTAATTAACCAATAGATGTACGTAATCCTTTTCACCGTTAAATTCCTCAATCTCACAATCAAAATCAGCACACACTTTTTCAAAGTATGACTTTAGCGAATTGAGCATATCGTTTGATAGTGCCGCTTTCCTGTACTTAGTCACAAAGACCAAATGCGCGTGCAGCATAAAGACGCAATGACGACCTGTTCTAACTTCCATAAATACGTTGATAGACCAATTTAAATAAGCTATTATATCATCATGATGATGATACGCAAAGCCTTTAAGTTCAGGTTGCAAGTGACACCTGAAACCGACGCAAAACTAAATAATTATGTCGGCGGGTGTCCCTTTGTCTGGAATAAAGCCTTGGCGCTGAACCTGGATCGACTTAATTCCAAACAGCCTATTTTGTGGTATCAGGAGCTTAATTTTTGGGCAACACTCTGGAAGCAGTCAGACGAATACGGATTTCTAAAAGATGTTCCATCGCAGGCGCTACAGCAAAAGCTCAAAGATATGGATAAGGCTTTCAGGGATTGTTTCGACAAGAACCAGCCTTTAAAGCGTTGTCCGGTATTCAAGAAAAAAGGATTGTCCGATAGCATAAGATTCCCGCAAGGGTTTAAGGTTGAGGATTCCGAAAGCCGGATATTCCTGCCTAAAGTCGGATGGGTTAGATATCGCAACAGCCGTAGAGTAGTAGGCGAACCCAAAAACATTACGGTAAGCCGAAAAGGTAAACACTGGTATGCGTCTATTCAGGTTGAATACGACACAATGGCTATGCCGCACAAGTCAACGTCTATCGTTGGTGTCGATATGGGCATCAAGCAGTTCGCTACGCTATCTGATGGCACCGTCTACCAGCCTCTTAATAGCTTCAAAGGCAAGGCCGAAAAGTTAGCCAAGCTTCAACGAAAACTGAAAAACAAAAAGAAATTTTCAAGTAACTGGAAAAAAGCAAAAGCAAAAATAACAAAATGTCATGAACAAATAGCCGATGCCCGTAAAGATTACCTGCACAAAGTCTCAACTGAAATCTGCGAAAACCAAGCGGTGATTTGCATTGAAGATTTGAAGGTAAAAAATATGAGCAAGTCAGCAAAAGGCAACTCTGAAAAGCATGGCAAAAACGTGGCTCAAAAGTCAGGATTGAATAAGTCAATTCTGGATCAAGGTTGGGGCATGTTTTTTCAAATGCTGGACTATAAGCAAGGCTGGAATGGCGGCATGGTAATCAAAGTACCCGCGCACCATACCAGCCAGACTTGCCCTTGTTGCCAGCATGTAGCCAAAGCAAACCGATTGACACAAGCCGAGTTCGTTTGTGTTGAGTGCGGCTACAGCAATAACGCTGATCTGGTTGGTGCAATGAATGTATTAAGCCGGGGGCACCTGCAATTAGCCTGCCTAGCGAGTGGTGCAGTAATGCCGCCGGCAACAGGAACCAGTGACAAACGGCGACGTAAGGTCACTTCTGAGCAATCAGGAATCACCGCCTCTTCAGGGCGGTGAGGATGTCAATGGCGACAGCGGCGGCAATCAGGCGGCGCAAAAACAAGTAGCGGAACAACTGACCCGATTATGGCAAGGGGAAGGCGTTCGGGTGATTCATGTTAATGACTATTACGAGCATAATTTACAAAGCGCT
>JAQURG010000005.1 GCA_028715725.1 Methylococcales bacterium | reverse complement strand
TTATTTAGCTTTTTATAATGGAAAACGCATGCACTCAAAACTAGGCTATCAATCCCCGCTGGAATTTGAGCGGGAATTCTATAGCAAAATTGCTTAAGAAAGTGTCCGGTTTTAGTTGACCATTACAGATTTTCGCTGGCACGACTTAAGGCATACTTGGGCATCGTGGCATATACAAAATGGTACACCACTCCATATACTTAAAGAACTGGGAGGATGGACTGATTTGGGCATGGTATTGAGATACGCTCATTTATCCAGTCAACACCTGGAAGAATACGCCGGAAACTCAATAAACTGTGACAAATCTACTACAGAAGCAAAAATTGGCCTTGATAAAAACATCATAAGCCTTTGACTTAACTGGTCGGGACGACAGGATTTGAACCTGCTACCCCTTGTCCCCCAGAACGGTAAATCAATATTTTATACGGTTCAACGAAATTCATTTAATCAATCAATTATCTTTATTTTCATTATCTTATTGGTTATTAGTGTTCAACGACGTACAATAATGTTCTTTTAAATCCATAAATTTTGGTATCACGAGTGGTATCACGAAAACGATTTATTTTTAATTGGACAAGGGATAGCGTGGCAGGTCATGGCAGCTAATAAATTAACGGCTTTTGGGTTCAAAAACTTGAAAGCGAGCGAGAAGGAACAACTTGTATCAGACGGCAACAATCTGTATGTAAGTATTCGGGCGCAGAGTAACGGCGGCGGCTCTAAATCGTTTCGTATGACATACAGGATTGGGAGCAAAAAACAATGGATAACACTTAAAGCAAAAACCCTGTCTGATGCCAGAGTGGAGCGCGACAGCTACCAAGCTTTAGTGAAGAAAGGTATTGACCCCGGCTTAGAACGAAAGCTTGTTATTGAACGTCAACGGGCGGCACAACTGGCGGAACAAATGGAGTTAGCTAAACAACAGGCGCTTATTAGTGTGGCGAATCTGTTTGAGCGATGGGTAAATACCGATTTACTGAAACGTAAAGACCTTGCAGAGATTAGGCGCATGTTTGATAAGGATGTGTTGCCAATACTGGGGAGCTTAGTCGTGGTTGATGTGAGAAAAAGTCATATTATGGAAATAATGGACATGTTGAAGCAGCGCGACGCAAAACATTTGGCGCGAAATGTTTTAAAGCTTATGCGGCAGATGTTCAGATTCGCGGTTGATCGTGAAATCATCGAGTTAGACCCAACGGCAAAACTTAGCATTACAAAAACGACCACCAAACCCACCGAACGTGATCGTACCTTAAGCGATATTGAAATTAGGGCATTAGCGCGTCAATTACCTGATGCTAATTTATTGAAGTCTACCGAGTGCGCCATTTGGATTGCGCTATCAACAATGTGCAGAATCGGTGAGCTATCCAAAGCCCAATTTTCACATATTGATTTTGAAGCAAAGATCTGGAAGATACCCGAAACCAACAGCAAAAACGGCAAAGCACACACGATTTATCTTTCCGACTTCGCGCTGAAACAATTTGAACGGTTGGCAGCAATCAGGCAATTCGATACATGGATTTTTTCTAACCGACATGATTCAAGTCACGTCTGTGAGAAATCCATCAGCATACAGATACGCGGTCGGCAAACAACGACCATCCTTAGCAATCGCTCTAAAGATTCTCAAGCCTTAGTTCTGACAGGCGGCAAATGGACACCGCATGATTTAATTTACGGCGTACAGGGGCAACCATGATGGGCGGTTTAGGTGTTGCGCCTGATGTTATAGAAAAGTGTCTTAACCATACAGAAGAAAATAAAGTTAAACGAATTTACCAGCGGCAGGAATTGAAAGTAGAACAGGCCGAAGCGTGGCGCAAGTTAGGGGAGCGGCTAAGTTTGTTGGTGAATATGGATAGCTCTAACGTAATATTGATGAATAGCCAGAAGACTGGCTAAAAAATTTATATGATACTGTTTTAAGAAGCCTGTTCAAGCCATAAATTCTAATACGCGTTTTCGCTATTTTTTGTAAAACAGCCTTAATATTTGGCAGTAATAAGCACCGTTTTTCCAGTTAAGAAAAACTATGTCGGCATTAAAAAAATAAAATAACGATAAAGAACTGGCAAACTTTGACGCTATATTCTTGTAAGAATTGTAAATTTTCAACTCCGTTTTCCTCAGTGAACTTGCATTGGTGGGTTTCCAATAGTATCGGGCTTTTCTAAACTCCCTGTGCGGCAGTGAACCTCAATATCTGGCTGCTTTATATCCTCCGTTCTTTCTAAGCTGCCTGTGCGGCAGTGAACCATAATTCTGTATTGGTTATTGAACCACTAGATTTCTAAGCTGCCTGTGCGGCAGTGAACTCAGCTAAACGAGAGTAGTAACCCCCTCTTAAACAGTGACTTTAAAAAGTGAGTTAAAACCATGATGAAACACAATGCAGAAAACGAACGTATCAAGCGTAAATATTTTATATTTCTGAAGGAAGCTAAACGGCAAAATGAGAGTTCGGTTGATGCGCTTGCCAAGGCAGTCAGCCGCTTTGAATCCTATACAAAATACCGCGATTTTAAGACCTTTCATTTTGAGCAAGCGGTCGGATTTAAAAATCATCTTGCCAAGCAAGAAAATCTGCAAACAAGAAAGAAATTAAGTAAAGCGACGCTCAATTCCACCTTAGGGCAATTGAAAGCTTTTTTTCAATGGTTGGCTATGCAACCCGGATATAAGTCGCGTATTAGCTATACCGATACGGAATATTTTAACTTATCAGAAAAAGAAGTTCGTATTGCAACAGCACGTAGGGAAACGGCTGTTCCTACCCTGGAACAAATTAAACATGTTATTGAGACTATGACTAGCAAGTCGGACATAGAACAGCGTAATCGCGCCCTAATTGCCTTTACCCTTTTAACCGGAGCTAGAGACAGCGCTATTGCTTCGATGAAGTTAAAGCATATTGATATGAATGGCAATAGTGTTTTTCAGGACGCAAGGGAGGTGAATACTAAATTCAGCAAAACTTTTACCACATTCTTCTTTCCGGTCGGGGATGATATTCAGCAAATTGTTTGTGATTGGGCGCGCTATCTTAAAGAAGAGTTACTTTGGGGAAATGATGATCCTTTATTTCCTAAAACCCATGTGATTGCAGGTGAAGATAGAGTTTTTAAAGCATCCGGCTTTAAACGGGAGCATTGGGGTACCGCATCACCGATACGCACCATTTTTAAAGAAGCTTTTGAATCAGCTGACTTGCCTTATTTTAATCCGCATAGCTTTCGTAAAACGATTGTGACCCTTGGTCAAAAGTTGTGCCAGACTCCTGAAGAATTTAAGTCTTGGAGCCAGAATTTAGGTCATGAGGATGTTTTGACGACTTTGTATAGTTATGGTCATGTACAGCAACATCGGCAGGGAGAGATTTTTCAGCAATTAAAATTACCCCGTTCTACTGTGAGCCAAAATGTTGATGATATTGCAAGGGCGGTTATTAGAGCAATGGCTAACCATAACTCACAAATTAGAGTTTAAGCATGATCGACTATTTTAAGACTTTTTTCCAGTCATGCTTAAGATACTGGGTAACACCAGCTTTTGTGCCTAAAATTCAGGAAGCAATTCAACAGTTTTTTGTCTTTGGATTAATATTCGGCAGAGGTTGCCGGTAATTTAAAGAGCGTGATAATTGGCAAGCATAAATATTTGGTATCACGAGTCGTATCACGAAACCGCTATTTTCTCTTTTTAACAAATTACGCTTTTTGCAAGCCACTGTTTTAATTGGTCGGGACGACAGGATTTGAACCTGCGACCCCTTGTCCCCCAGACAAGTGCGCTACCAAGCTGCGCTACGCCCCGACATTAAATAAGTGTGTAAAACTAGAAAGACTGTGAACACAGTCTCTGCAATGGTAAGCCGGCAAATTATACACCATTTACCGAATTAATTTAACATTCTATTTAAGAACTTCTAAAACTTCTTCAAGATCAGTAATCATTTGATGAATTAATTGCCGGGCACGAGCGGAGTCCTCATTATCACTGACCAAATGTGCTCTGGCTCCGCCGATCGTATAGCCCTGTTCATATAATAGTGACCTTATTTGCCGTATCATCAATACTTCATGGCGCTGATAATAACGGCGGTTACCTCGCCTTTTTACCGGGCTTAACTCAGCAAATTCCTGCTCCCAATAACGAAGCACGTGAGGTTTTACACCGCACAATTCGCTGACTTCACCTATTGTAAAATAGCGTTTTTCCGGAATAACCGGAAGTTCATTATTATTGCTCGGCTCCAGCATAAGTTTCTACTCGGGCTTTAAGTTTTTGACCTGAGCGGAATGTTACCACACGTCTGGCGGTTATGGGTATTTCTTCGCCTGTTTTTGGATTTCTACCCGGACGGCTGCTTTTGTCGCGGAGCTCAAACTTGCCAAAACCGGAAATTTTTACCTGTTTACCTTCTTCCAAAGAACTTTTGATTTCTTCAAAAAACAATTCGACCATTTCTTTTGCTTCGCGCTTGTTCAAGCCTAACTCGTCAAACAGCTTTTCAGCAAAGTCTGCTTTTGTTAATGCCATAACTCAATCCCTCAATTTCGCATGAATTTTATCGATCAAGATGTCTAGGGTCTTACTAACAATAACATCTATTTCAGAGTCAGTTAGTGTTTGGGCGTCATCTTGCATAATTAAACCTAAGGCAACGCTTTTGCTATCCTCATCGATACCTTTGCCACGGTATATATCAAAGACTATTACATCTTTCAAAACAGAATCAGCGCTGCCTTTAATGCAGTTGATAATCTCAATGACGGCGATATCTTCTTTAACAATCAGCGCTAAATCGCGGCGCACCGATGGATATTTGGATAATGATTTGAAAAGAGGGATGCGTTTATTAAATATCAGGTTTTGGTCCACTTCAAACAGGAAAACCTGAGTATCAAAACCTAATTGTTTTTCAATATTTGGATGCAGCATACCTAGCCAGCCTATTTTTTCTCCATTCGATGCCAGAATTTCAGCTGTTTGCCCAGGATGCAAGGCAGATTGCTGAGCCGGCAAAAATTGCACTTCATGACCGCTGAGGGCAATTATTGCTTGAACATCAGATTTAATGTCAAAAAAATCAACTTTACGGGCGCTTATATCCCATTGCTCGTTATAGGCGCCGCCTAAAGCCAGACCGGCCAGCATTTTTTGTTGGTGAACCTGGCCGTCATTTTTAATAAAACGCAAGCCGGTTTCAAACAACCGAACCCGGTTTTGCTGACGGTTCGTATTGTATAGGGCGGCTTTCAATAACCCGCACCAAAGCGTGGTGCGCATCACCGATAATTCTGAAGAGATCGGGTTCTTTAAATGGATAACCTTAATATCGGGAGCGATAATAAACTGAATGTCTTCGTCGACAAAGCTATAAGTAATCGCTTCCTGATAACCTCGATCAACCAGTAAATCTTTAATGCGATCTATTTCCAGCACAGCTTCGGTGGCAGGAATTAATTTTGAACGCATCAACAAACTGCTGTTTGGCAATTTATTATATCCATAAATACGTGCCACTTCTTCAATCAGGTCGGCTTCAATGGTTATATCGAAACGAAAGCCGGGCGGCGTAATCTGCCAACCGTCAACCTGGGTTTCCACAGCCATACCTAAGCGTTTAAAAATATCGGCAATTTGTTCGTCAGCCAGAGCAATACCCAGCATCTTTTCTATACGCTGCCGCCTTAAAAAGACTGACTGGCGTTGTGGCAGGACTGACTCAGCAGTCACTTCAGTAATGACGCCTGCATTGCCTCCGGAAATATCGAGAATCAGTTGTGTCGCACGCTCAATTGCCCTTGTTTGCAGGGTCGCATCCACGCCGCGTTCAAAACGGTGCGATGAATCGGTATGCAGGCCAAAGCGCCGCGCTTCACCCGCTATACTTTGCGGCGAGAAAAAGGCGCATTCCAGAAATACGGCTTGCGTTTCATTATTGACGGCGGAATTATTGCCGCCCATGATTCCTGCGAGCGCCAGAGCCTGTTTATCATCGGCGATAACCAGGGCTTGATCATCAAGCTTGATAGTTTGCCCATTTAATAAAGCCAAATCTTCATCTGCTTTAGCCCAACGTACGGTGATGCCGCCTGAAAGTTTTTCTGCATCAAATACATGCAAGGGTTGTCCCAGTTCCAACAGCACATAATTAGTCGCATCGACCAGAGGACCCAGGCTTCTTAGTCCTGAACGGCGCAAGCGTTCCTGCATCCATAAAGGAGTCAATGCCTTGGCATTGACTCCTTTAATCAAGCGTCCCAGATAACGCGGACAGGCTTCTGAAGCTTCTACGGATACGGTTAATGCTTCCTGGTGGCTAATTTCTGTATTTTCGACCGAAGTAGCTGACCAGTTCATTTGATTTAATACAGCAACTTCACGCGCCAATCCTTCAACAGATAAACAATCGGCTCTGTTAGGTGTTAAATCGACCTCTATAATTGAATCATCCAATGATAAATATTCCCGAATATCCACACCAACCGGCGCATTAGAAGCTAATTCCATTAAACCGTTAGCATCCGCTGCCAGGCCCAGTTCCTTTTCCGAACATAACATGCCAAAGGATTCCACGCCGCGCAACTTTGATTTTTTTATTTTAAAATCGGCCGGTAATACGGCGCCGATTAATGCCGCCGGAATTTTCAAGCCGATGCGAACATTGCTTGCTCCGCAGACAATTTGCAAGGGCTCCGCTTCTCCTACCGCTACTTGGCAAATACGCAGGCGATCAGCATCCGGATGTTGCTGCATGGCCATGACTTCACCAACGACAACTCCGCTAAATTTTGCAGCAGCCGGTTCTACAGAATCGACTTCAAGACCTGCCATCGTCAATTGTTCGACCAGTTCTTCTGTACTTATCGCCGGGTTAACATATGATCTTAACCAGGCTTCACTAATGTGCATGACTTAAGTTTTCCTGTATAACAACAACTTAACTGAATTGTTCTAAAAATTTAAGATCATTTTCAAAAAATAATCGTAAATCGTTAATACCGTAACGCAACATGGCAAGGCGCTCTACACCCATGCCAAAAGCAAAACCGCTGTATTGCTCGCAATCGATATTAACCGCTTTAAAAACTTCGGGATGAATCATGCCGCAGCCCATGACTTCCAGCCAGCCGGTATGACTGCATACGCGGCAACCTTCACCGTTACACATGACGCATTCAATATCGACTTCCGCAGATGGCTCGGTAAAAGGAAAATAGGAGGGCCTAAAACGGACCTGGATATCTTTTTCAAAAAATGCACGCAGGAATTCATAAACCACGCCCTTTAAATCGGCAAAACTGACATCCGTATCGACCAGAAAACCTTCCACCTGATGAAACATCGGTGTATGTGTAATATCTGAATCGCAGCGATACACACGACCTGGAGCAATGACTTTTAAAGGCGGCTTTTCAGACTCCATAACCCTGATTTGCACAGGTGAAGTATGCGTTCTTAATACGGTATGGGCATCGAAATAAAACGTATCATGCATAGCTCTCGCAGGGTGGGAGCTGGGAATATTGAGCGCTTCAAAATTATGATAATCATCTTCAATTTCAGGCCCTTCCACAACTTTAAAGCCAACACTGGCAAAAATTCTGGAAATTCGTCTCAGCGTGGTCGTTACCGGATGCAATCCTGCAATTGACTGTCCCCGGCCCGGCAAAGTAACGTCAATACGTTCACTAGCCAGTCTTGCTATTAAGGCGGCATTTTCCAATTGCTCTTTGCAGGCTTCCAGTTGTTGCTGAAATTGATCTTTAGCCTGGTTGATAATTTGACCGACCGATCGCCGTTGCTCGGGATCAAGACTGCCGAGCTCTTTCATTTGCAAGGTAAATAATCCTTTTTTACCAAGGTAGTGGACTCGAACCTTATCGAGTTGGTTAAGGTCATTGACTGCGGCAAGCTCTTGTAATGCCTGCGCGAGAATCTCTTCAAGGGTAGCCGACACTGCTCTGCTCGCTTTAGTTAGAGGTAGGAGAATTTTAAAATAGG
The DNA here is from genome assembly GCA_028715725.1 of Methylococcales bacterium. Taxonomy (GTDB): domain Bacteria; phylum Pseudomonadota; class Gammaproteobacteria; order Methylococcales; family Methylomonadaceae; genus JAGXGJ01. The sequence goes on along the minus strand of JAQURG010000005.1, from coordinate 120,203 downwards.
GCGTCAGGATACTGAACCACCCGTCTCCTGAAAAGACACGGGTGATATCAAAAGATGCCTCAGTGAAGAGAAATAATATTCTTCTTAAGGTTGACTTTGATTGGCTTTAGCGATTTCTGCTATTTTGCCAAACGATTCAATGTCACGCACTGCAATGTCGGCTAAAACCTTGCGGTCTATGGCGACATTGGCTTTGGTCAAGCCATTGATCAAGCGGCTATAGGATATTCCGTACACGCGCGCAGCTGCATTAATACGAACGATCCACAAGGCGCGGAATTGACGTTTTCTTTGTTTGCGGTCGCGGTACGCATACTGACCTGCTTTGATTACCGCTTGTTTAGCAACGCGATAAACCCGGCTACGAGCGCCGTAGTAACCTTTCGCTTGCTTTAATACTTTTTTATGTCTTGCTCTGGCTGTTACGCCGCGTTTAACTCTTGGCATTACTATTCTCCTCGATTAACTGTAAGGCATCATGCGTGCAGCCATGCGCACATCTGATGGATGAATACTTGCCGGTGAGCGTAACTGTCTTTTTCTTTTGGTGGATTTCTTCGTCAAAATATGACGACGATGGGAATGACCACACTTGAAACCGCCACTACCTGTGCGTTTAAAACGCTTGGCGGCACCACGGTTAGTTTTTATCTTTGGCATTTGTTTGCTCCAGTAAAATAAAAATGAAATATCCCTGAGATATAACCCAGCAAGGCAAAATGCACGGCCCTGAAGAATTATTCAGGCATTACATCTGTAATACCTTAACGGCACTTCCTGTGCCGTTGATTATAAAGGCGCCATCATTGCACCCTTACAAAATGCATCCACGCCGTAGCATGGAAACGAAAAAGTTATCTGATTATTTTTTCTTTTTCGGTGACATAACCATAACCATTTGTCGCCCTTCCATTTTAGGAAACTGTTCGACAACGGCTATTTCTTCCAAATCCTTTTCAATACGCTTTAACTGATCCATACCAATTTCCCGATGCGCCATTTCTCGGCCCCGGTAGCGTACTGTAACTTTGGTTTTGTCGCCCTCATTAAGAAACTTGATTAAACTGCGCAGCTTAACCTGGTAATCTCCTTCATCAGTGCCGGGTCTGAATTTGATTTCCTTGACCTGAATCTGCTTTTGTTTCTTTTTGGCAACTTGAAGTTTTTTGTTAAGCTCAAACTGGTACTTGCCATAGTTCATTATCTTGCAAACCGGCGGATCCGCGTTTGGCGATATTTCTACTAAATCCAGGTCTGCCGCATAAGCAATCTGTTTGGCCTCATCCAGCGCGATAATACCTAATGCTTCACCTTCTGCACCTGTTACTCTCACTCGTCTGGCGGTGATTGCGTCATTCAGGCGCGTTTCATCTTTTTTAGCAGCGATACCCTAATCCTCCAAAAAACTATTATTTTCTATCCGCAATCTCTTGCTTTAACCGTTCGGTAAATTCACTGATTGACAGACTACCCAAATCTTCACCTTTTTGCGTGCGAACCGTAATGGATTGTTCTTCTAATTCTTTATCACCAATGATGACAAGATACGGTACACGCCGCATAGAATGCTCGCGGATTTTAAACCCGATTTTCTCATTTCTCAAGTCAATTTTTACCCTGACGCCCTGTTGTTCAAGCTCTCTCATGACTTGAGAGGCATACTCTGCGTGACGATCAGCAATATCCAGCACCATCACTTGCACTGGAGATAGCCACAGCGGGAAGGTTCCGGCATGTTGTTCAATCAAGATGCCGATAAAGCGTTCCAGAGAGCCCAGTATGGCCCTGTGCAGCATGACCGGCACCTGTTTTGAACCGTCTTCGGCAATATAGCTTGCGCCTAGTCGGCCCGGCATCGAAAAATCGACCTGAATCGTGCCGCATTGCCAGACTCGCCCAATACAGTCTTTTAGTGAAAATTCAATTTTAGGTCCGTAAAAAGCGCCTTCACCCGGCTGCAAATCCCACTTCAAGCCCTTTTTATTAAGCGCCAATTCCAGGGCGCTTTCTGCTTTGTCCCAGACCGAATCATCACCCACTCTGTTTTCAGGACGCGTCGATAATTTTATGATGACCTCTTCAAAACCGAAGTCTTTATAAACGGCGAACAGCATGTCAATAAAAATCGATACTTCGTCCTGAATTTGACCTTCCGTACAAAAGATATGGGCATCATCCTGTACAAAGTTCCTGACTCTCATCAACCCGTGCAATGTGCCTGATGGCTCATTACGGTGGCAGGAACCGAATTCCGCCAGGCGAATAGGCAAATCCCGATAGCTTTTAATACCCTGATTGTATATTTGCACATGACATGGGCAATTCATCGGCTTGATTGCATAATCGCGATTTTCCGAATGAGTTGTGAAAATCATGGCGCCGAATTTATCCCAGTGCCCTGATTTTTCCCATAATGAGCGATCTACAACTTGCGGAGTTTTAACTTCGCCGTAGCCATTGACGCGTAATTTCTCACGAATATATTGCTCGACCTGCTGATAAATAATCCAGCCTTTCTCGTGCCAAAACACCATGCCGGGCGCTTCTTCCTGGGTATGAAACAGATCCAGCGTTTTTGCCAGCTTACGATGATCGCGTTTTTCCGCTTCTTCCAAGCGATGCAGATAAGCCTGTAATTCTTTTTTATCGCCCCAAGCCGTGCCGTAAATGCGCTGCAACATTTCATTTTCAGACTTGCCGCGCCAATAAGCGCCGGCGATTTTCATCAGTTTAAATGCATTTAATTTACCGGTGCTAGGCACGTGGGGGCCGCGGCACAAGTCAATAAAGCCGTCTTGCTGATAAAGGGATAAATCCTGATCTGCAGGAATCGACTCTATGATTTCCGCCTTATAATTCTCGCCCTGATCCCTGAAAAACTTTATTGCTTCATCCCGGCTTAATACCGAACGGCTGATGGCATAATCTTCAGCAGCCAGTTGCTGCATTCTTGCCTCGATAGCGGTTAAATCATCGGGAGTAAAGGGTCTGTGATAGGCAAAGTCATAATAAAAGCCGTTTTCGATAACCGGGCCAATAGTTACTTGCGCATCGGGAAATAATTGCTTGACGGCCTGAGCCAATAGATGAGCGGTTGAATGGCGAATGACTTCAATACCGTCTTCATCCTTTGCGGTAATAATCTGCAAGGTAGCATCTTGATCGATTAATGTACTGGCATCGACCAAGGCGTCATTAACCCGGCCGGCCAGAGTTGCCTTGGCTAATCCAGAACCTATGGATCGAGCAACATCCATCACTGTAACAGCGTGATCAAACTCGCGACTGGAGCCATCAGGAAGGGTAATTACAGGCATTTATTAAAATCTTAATTGCTACAATGAAAAAAGCACCGCTGAGCAGTGCTTTAGTATCTGGTAGGCGCGATTGGACTCGAACCAACGACCCCCACCATGTCAAGGTGGTGCTCTAACCAACTGAGCTACGCGCCTGAAGTCTATATAACTTCAATCTGGCTATTATACCCATAGATTTTAGATGCGCAACTCTTAAATAAGCACTGGCGACCTTTTCCGTTTTCTAATAGCACCTATTAACTTTTCAAATTATACAAACTATATTTATTGACGCTATAAAATTGCCGGATGCAGAGCTCAGAATATTTGAATTTTTTAAAGTGATGGATATCGAAGCACCAATTAATTTATACACAAGCTTACAGCATCCAGGACTCCATGGTTAAAATTGATTGAGATACATATCTTTGAGGAAGATAGGGTTGCTTTTGCGTTTGTAATTAAGGTTATGAGGAAGCTGATGGCACTGATCAATTGCCATATAAATTAATATCGAAAACTCTGCCTAAACCTATTTATATGCTACTCTATGCGTCATTTTAACTGAGGAAAAAGAAATGCAAGCAACAGTCAAATGGGTCGACGGGTTTATGTTCGTCGGCGAAACTGGCAGTGGACATGCGGTAGTCATAGACGGACCACCGGATCATGGTGGACGTAATATAGGTATGCGTCCTATGGAAATGCTTCTATTAGGTTTAGGCGGCTGCTCATCTTTTGATGTGGTGCAGATTTTACAGAAAGGCAGAAATAATATTGTGAAATGCATTGCGGAAATTTCTGCAGAACGGGTTGACGCCATACCCAGCGTGTTCAGCAAAATCCATCTGCATTTTATTATAAGTGGTTATGATTTAAAAGCATCGGCTGTTGAGCGAGCAGTAAATTTGTCGGCAGAGAAATACTGTTCCGCTTCCATTATGCTAAGCAATGCCGGGGTAGAAATTACCCATGATTTTGAAGTTATCGAGGTTTAATGGTTTTGAATAAATTGCAATTACACGGCTTTAATAATTTAACGAAGTCGCTCAGTTTCAATATTTACGATATTTGTTATGCGCCCGCAGAGCAGCAGCAGGCTTATATTGAGTATATTGATGAAGCCTATAATGCGGACAGATTGACGCAAATTCTCAAGGATGTTGCCGAAATAATTGGCGCTCAGATTCTTAATATTGCCCATCAGGACTATGATCCTCAAGGCGCCAGCGTCACCGTGCTGATTTCAGAAGGCGATATCGCGCCGCCGATGAACATGAATAGCCAGTCGCCCGGCCCTTTACCTGAAACCGTGCTCGCGCATCTGGATAAAAGCCACATTACCGTACATACTTACCCTGAAAGCCATCCTGACAATGGTATCAGTACTTTCCGTGCTGATATTGACGTGTCAACCTGTGGCCGTATTTCGCCATTAAAGGCCCTCAATTACTTAATTCATAGTTTTGAATCGGATGTGGTCACTATGGATTATAAAGTGCGCGGCTTTACCCGCGATATCTCCGGTAAAAAGCATTATATTGACCACCATATCACCTCGATCCAGGACTATATTGCCAAAGATACGCAGGAAAGTTACCAGATGATAGACGTCAATGTCTATCAGGAAAATATTTTCCATACCAAAATGATGCTCAAGGAAACCGAACTGGAAAATTATTTATTTGAAAAGGAAAGCAATCTGACTGGCGCTCAAAAAGCGGATATAGAAGAGAAACTGCAAAGAGAAGTGACCGAAATTTTTTATGGGCACAATTACCGACGCAAGAAAATAAAGATTGCCGACCAGTCCTGAATTCTTCAATTAAAATGTCATTGATGGGGTGACTTTAGGCACTCGCTTTCCTCAGTATTTTCCAAAGTCATGAATATAGTTGCACTGATAGCGCAACTATATTCATCCGTTTGTTACAAAGGCCCGCCCGCAACTGACCCATGATTTACAGCGGTTACGATATAATGAACACTTCGCTCTATGAAATCAGCCGCTATAGTTAACGCAGCCATATCGGCATCAACTAATATTTTTATTTTCCTGCGCGGCTAAAGCCTCGATTATCCTCAGATATTCATCCGCTTTAGGCCGGTATAAATACATCCCTAATGCCGACAGACCTGTAAATATATACAAGGTATTGAAATTATCACCCAGAACAAACATAATAAAACCAAAGACTCCGACGCTTCCGATCAGCGCCATGGACACAATAGTGGTTACCAAATAACGACTTTTTGCAACGGCAATTGCTTTGCTGACTATATCCGTAGGATCATGCTTAGAGCGGGAGTACGGCATGGTTTGATTCAAGCGAAGCTGAATATATCTTATCAAGTTGATCAGCGGAAAAGTGACGATAGCAGTGACATAAAGTATCGTTCTGATCAATACCCTTTGGGCTTCAGGCAAAGGCTGTTGCAACTGTTCGCCGATAGTCTGGCAAACAATAATAGTCGCCGCCAGCATAACCAGCATGATGCTCAGGATGACCCAATGCAGAATAAGATCAGATTTTAATTGTTCAGATTGAACTCGGCTCAGCATTTCACTTCCTGACTCGTAGAGTAAATAATTATAGTAACCGGTTGCCCGGACTTATTCTTTTGCAAAATGAAACAGTCTGGGTCAAATATCTTTCGGCTAAACGGTCAAGCCATTATTTCAGGTCTGATAATTGACTGGCCCGATAGGCTCGCATCAGCGCGACAAAAGCTAAAAAATCATACAACCCATGAATAATAACAGGCGTTAATAAATTTCTATCGCCGCCATAATCAAGAGACAAGCCCAAATAAATTCCGACAAAAGCCGCCAGCACGGCGTAAAGCGGCGTTACCGCATGCACCAGGCCAAAGATAATATTACTGCCGATCAAGCCGGCGGCCATTCCCCATGACGACTCCATCCAGGGCTGAATAACGCCGCGAAACAAAAGCTCTTCAGCTATACCCGCAATAGCCGCCAGCATAAACAAGTCACTCCAGTGATAGCGATGCAAACCCGGACCCAAGGTTTGAAGCAACAGTTTTCTGATTTTGACGACCGACTCACCCTGCATTTGCTCCAGGGCCAAAAACATTAAAAATAAAGGTGCTGTTCCTATAATTCCGTAAGCAATAGCGGCTTCCGAAAAATGAAGCTTTTCAAAAGGGTCAATGCCGGCAATCCAGCCTAAAAACAAGGCGACCAGAACCAGAGAAGCCTCAAAATAACAGGCCGATTTAAAAAAATCATCAAGTTTGAACGGTGATTTATCCATTGATAGTATTTGGGGAAATTAAGGATGAGGCATTCTACAAATGATTAAAGATATTCATTCTGATTGTGCCTGCGGGTATTTTAAGTAAAATCCGGCGCTCAATTGAGAAACCGCCGCGGCCAAGCCTCCACCGACGCTATCGGCGATCCAATCGGCAATATCTGATTCGCGCCCGGCAACGAATGACTGGTGCCACTCATCAGATAATCCATAAACACTGCAAAAGGCGGTGCTGGCTAAAGCCAGTATAATAGGCGAACTGAGCCAGGGTTTAAAGCTGCGCCATGCCAGCAATCCCATAATAAAATAAGCGCCGGCATGATAAAGCTTATCCTGATAGTCAAATCCAAAATCGAAAGGTCTTTGAAGAGTCGACTGATCGGAAAGCCAGTAAATAAACAGGCAATAAATAAACAACAAAGTGAAATCTAGAATCTTAATCATCTGTACTCAATATTATCTATAATGAAAAACTTGTTTGAATTTGCCGAAGCGTGTTTGCACAGCGCCAATATCGACGAGAAGCTCGCGCTGACTCATCAAGCTTGGCAAGCCCTGGAGAGCGGCGAATTAAGCCTGATCTCCAACCATCCGGTTTTGCCGATTGCCCGGGTAATTTTTCCTGATAAGCCGATATTACTGGCTCCGCGCAATATGCCTAAACGCAAACTTGGCGCACCCGAAGGTGTTAGCGCCTTTTTTCATGCGATAGCGCATGTCGAATTCGTGGCAATTTATTTAGCCTGGGATATTGCCTATCGTTTTCGCGGCATGCCAGCGCAATTTTATCAGGATTGGCTGCAGATTGCTGATGAAGAAGCACAACACTTTGAGTTAATCGGAACACATTTACAAGCCATGCAGATGAATTATGGCAATTTACCCGCACATAGCGGTTTATGGGATCATGCCAAAGATACGGCTGATGATTTACTTGCCAGACTGGCGATGGTGCCCAGGTGTATGGAAGCGCGCGGACTGGATGTAACCCCCGCTATTATTTCTAAATTCAAGCAGTTAGGCGATGATGCCAGTGTCGCGCTGTTAAACCGTATTTTAACTGATGAAGTAGGCCATGTAGAGCGCGGTTCTTACTGGTTCAAGTTTGTTTGTGAACAACAAGGCTTTGAGGCTGAAACCAAATATCGACAGCTAATCGGGCAATATTACCAGGGCGGCAAACCCAAAGGCCCCTTTAATAGAGAAATGCGCTTAATCGCCGGATTTTCAAAGGCTGAACTGGACTGGCTGGAAACACAGGAGCCTGCGTTATAAACACTTTGGTTACCAAACCTGGCAATACCTCAAAGCACCCGTTACTTTTGCTGGATCAAACTCAATGTTCTTTCCGGCAGTTTTTGATTAGACGCGCCTTCCAGGTGGAGACGCGCGTCCTCTTGAACCGTTGTCATAAAGTTAATCAAGCGCATCTCGTACTGCATTTTTTGTTCGAAGTCTTCGGCTTCCCACATCTGGTTCAACAAATGTTTAGCATGATGATGGATAGTGAAAGCCACCACTTCAGGCAGATGCGTGTAGCTTGCCTGTATAGAATGCTTGAGCTGGTCCAGTGCCGCCAGATACTGTTTATAATCCTTAATATCCTGTTTGCACTTGGTTTTAAACATCGATAGCTCGGCATCGTTTTTAGTCCGTAGCAGGCTAATTTCATGTTCCAGCCGGACACTTTTCTTTTTTAATTCCGCTTCCAGTGCTTTCTCAGCCATTACACGAGCATGTTTAAGCTTGACTTGCCGATCCTGATTGGCGGTCTGCCATTGCAGATTTTCCTCCTTGATGACATGAAAAAGCTTAAGCAATGAAAAAACGCGGCTTTTAAAAGAGGCCATTTACTAAACAATAGCTCCTATTTTTTGCTGCAATTTTAATAAAGCCTCAACATCCTGTTGATCCCGATACTGAGCATTTTCCTGTTGTAATTGCAGATAAGCGAGTTTGGACAGTTGCTGTTTAATCATCTGCAAATCCTTATCGATGGCCTTGGATAATGAGTGTATGTGCTGATGATTGCTGGCCCTTAACAGCCGTTTCCTCTCAAGTTCATTAAAATAATTAATTTGCAATGTTCTGAAATAAAACAGTAGCTTAAGCCGATCCTGTTGAGCCTGAATAAACAATAGCCGACGCTGCAAGCGCTGACTGGCGGAAAAGTAACTGAAAAAGGAAGCGATGATCATCTTAATAAGTACGAATAATCCTGTTATCAATAACAGGGCAAACGCACTTAACAATATGGCCAAGCCAAGCTGAGTCATTAGTTCAGGCAAACCAGGTACAGCCAGCGATAATAACAGGTCTACCGATATGAACACAGTAAAGGCCGTAAACATTAATAATAAAGCGATTCTAACAATCAAAATGATAACCGGTGGTTTTAATTCACTGGCCGATATTGTACCAAAAGCGTTAACAATATATTTACCCTCTGTTAGAAACCCGTCGCCTTATTCATACTGTATGTCTGCGCTCAGGTTAAGGTATAATGCGGGCTTCTTTATATTCCCTCCGGTTGCAATGACGGCTCAATTTTTTGAAATTCATCCTGAAAATCCGCAGTTGCGATTGATTCATCGTGCCGTGGAAATTATTCGCAAGGGTGGCGTGATTGCTTACCCCACTGATTCATCTTATGCCCTCGCCTGCCATATTGGCGATAAACAGGCGCTAGACAAGATACGGCGTATCCGGCAGTTGGATGATAAACACAATTTCACGCTGGTGTGCAAAGACTTGACGCAGGTGTCGATGTTTACCAAGATCAGTAATGATGCTTACCGGCTGATTAAGGCGTTGACTCCCGGCCCTTTTACTTTCCTCCTGGATGCGACGCGCGAAGTGCCACGCAGATTACAGCACCCCAAGAAAAAAACCATAGGCATACGCATCCCCGATCATTCAATTGCGAAATTGTTGCTTCAGGAACTGGGCGAAGCATTGTTTAGTTCAACCCTGATATTACCGGAAGAAAGTGAAGCAATGGCAGACCCTTATGACATTAGAAACAAGCTTGAACATGAACTGGATTTAATCATTGATGCAGGCATTATTGAATTTGAAGAAACGACTATGATCGAATTCTCCAGTCAAGGCGCCGAGATCATCAGACAGGGCAAGGGCCTTGCCCCTATGCTGGATTAATAGAGAGAATAGAATATGATGGATGAATTAACATTAATACAACGCATAGTGGTTTGGCTATTACCGGTGATTTTTGCGATTACTGTACATGAAGTCGCGCACGGCTGGGTGGCGAAAAGATATGGCGATAACACCGCCTTTGTCCAGGGCAGGCTAACCTTAAATCCAATCAAGCATATTGATTTGTTTGGAACGATCATTCTTCCGGGGCTGTTATTAATCACCGGCACGGGTTTTATTTTCGGCTGGGCAAAGCCGGTTCCTGTTGATGCCCGGAATTTCAAAAAGCCATTGCAAGATATGGCGATAGTGGCTCTGGCAGGTCCTGTTTCAAATTTATTGATGGCTGTCATCTGGGCATTAATTACGCGCCTGGGCGTTACTATCGGTGCAGGAGCGGAAGCCATATCGCTGCCGCTGATTTATTCGGGGGTTGCAGGTATTTCAATCAATCTTGTCCTGGCGTTGATTAACTTGTTGCCGATTCCACCGCTGGACGGCAGCCGTATTTTGACCGGTATATTACCGAGTTACTGGGCGTGGCAATATAATCGCCTGGAGCGGTACGGCTTTATTATTCTGCTGGTATTGTTATATACAAACCTGTTGGGCGTAATGTTAGCTTATCCGATGTTTATCGCTCAGAAAGTATTTTTTTCGATTGCCGGCTTGTGACTTTTTTCAAATTATCATGCTCCGCCGGAGGAATGCAGTTTGGAAGCTAATATAGGCCAGGTTGACATTGACGCAACCCGGCATAAAGGCTGCAAAATGAGTGATAATCTAGCAACCGTTATGGAGTCGCGGGCCTTTGCCATTGTTAATGGAGCGCCTTTTAAACAACTTCCTGAAGATCTTTACATCCCTCCTGACGCAATGGAAGTATTTCTGGAGTTATTTGAAGGGCCGCTGGATTTATTGCTGTATTTGATCAGAAGGCAGAATCTGGATATAGTGAATATTCCTATTGCCCAGATCACCCAGCAATACATCGCCTATATCCAGATAATGGCGGAATTAAATCTGGAGCTGGCGGCAGAATACCTGGTCATGGCCGCGCTACTGGCAGAAATAAAGTCGAGGATGCTGTTGCCGAGGCAATCTGAAGAAGATGACACCGAAGACGATCCGAGAGCCACTTTAATTCGCAGATTGCAGGAATACGAATGTATCAAGATTGCCTCCGAAGAGATCGACTTATTGCCCAGAGTTGAGCGCGATATATTTGCCATAAATGTCGATATATCAGCATTAAATGTTGAAAAACAGTTACCTGACATTCAATTAAGGGATATGCTACTGGCATTTCAGGATGTCCTTAAACGAGTTGAGCAACTGAGCCACCACCAAATTACTAAAGAAGCTTTATCTGTCCGTGAAAGAATGGCAACCATTTTGGAATTCCTTAAAGGAGAAGATAGTCTCCTTTTCTCGCAATTATTTATCCGAAAAGAAGGCCGACCCGGAGTCGTTGTCTCGTTTCTGGCCATCCTCGAACTTGGCAAGGAAGGACTCATCGAAATCCTCCAGTCAGCGCCCTTCACCGAAATACGAGTCAGAAGCGCAGGTTACTTCTCCGCCGAAAAAAGCAACTAAGCCACGAATACAGCCCATTGTTGTTGACTTGCATCATAAGTCATTAGATTATGCTCAGGATAAAGCATTAGTCAATCCACAGGAAATTTCTGTCGAAGAGCCGCCTGTAATAACCCCGGCCAGCCTTCGACCTTTTGCCAGGAATCTTCTGAGCGTAGCCGAAGGGTTCAGGGTGAGGCGTAGACGATTAAAGTCAACAATATTGAATACACCCTCTCCAGTCACTGAGAAACTTGACATAAATGTGAAAACCAAGCGTATAGTTGAAGCCATCTTATTTGCCGCCAAACGTCCGATGACCTGTAAGCAGATACAGCAGGTTTTTCCTGAACTGGAACAGCCTGAACTACAGGATATACAAACAGCAATAGAGGCCATTACTGAAGATTATAAATTCCGACCGGTTGAATTAAAACAGGTAGCTAGCGGCTACCGTTTTCAGGTTAAGCAGGACTTGTCGCGCTGGGTATCGCGGCTATTCGAAGAAAAACCGCCAAAATATTCACGCGCCTTACTGGAAACCCTGGCAATTATTGCTTACAGACAGCCTGTAACTCGCGGCGATATTGAAGACATACGCGGCGTCAGCGTCAGTTCGAGTATTATTCAGACTTTGCTTGAGCGTGATTGGATTAAGGTAGTCGCGCACAAAGAGGTGCCCGGCAGACCCGGCTTGTATGGTACGACCAAACAATTTCTGGATTATTTTAATATAACGTCATTAAATGAATTACCGGCCTTGCAGGAGATACAGCACCTCGACGGGTCAAAAGAAAATATGCAACAACTTATGCAGGTAACGAGTGAAAAGCAAGAAACCAAACAACGATTCATCGAAGCAGCCGAGCAACTCGCCGAAGAGAACAAATAAATCGCCGAAACAACAGCGTAAAAATCAGGAAAGAAATACACTTAAAGAAGCTGATTACAGACCAGCCGGCTCATCGAAACAGACAAGTCAAAACCAGTTACCGGAAACCGCAAAAAAATCGGGAAAAGCTCAGGCGGATGGAGCGGGTGAACGTATTCAAAAAGTGCTGGCGCGCGGCGGTGTCGGCTCCAGAAGAGAGATCGAGCGCTGGATAAATGAAAGCCGGCTCAAGCTTAACGGTAATATTGTTACGCTCGGCGATCGATTAAAAGCCGGCGATCATTTACAACTCAATGATCGCGTAATTGACTGGGAGAAATTTGCCGTGCAACCGACCCGGGTACTGCTGTACCACAAGCCGACCGGCGAAGTAGTAACTCGCCGAGACCCGGAAGGACGTCCGGTAGTATTTACGCAATTGCCGACATTAGCCACAGCACGATGGATTTCTGTCGGGAGACTGGACATTAATACATCAGGGTTACTATTAGTCACCAATAATGGTGAGCTGGCTAATCGCTTAATGCATCCGTCAACCCAGGTGGAACGTGAATATGCTGTGCGTATTTTAGGCAATGTATCTGATGCCACGCTGGAAAAACTTAAAGAAGGCGTAGAGCTTGAAGATGGTAAAGCCAAATTCGATGCGATCCGGTTTTTCGGTGGTGAAGGCGCTAATAAATGGTATCACGTTATCGTCAGCGAAGGCCGCAACAGGCTGGTCAGGCGCTTATGGGAATCCCAGCAAGTCGTCGTTAGCCGATTAATGCGCGTTCGCTATGGACCTGTGGTATTACCCGAGCGTCTTAAAGCACGTACTTTTTATGAGCTGGATAATAAAGAGCTGGATTTGTTATTTGAATTTGCAGGACTTGAAAGAACAGATTCAGTGTCAATAGCCACCAAGCCTGCGCATAATATCCATCATGGAAGAAAATAAGCACTGCTGTTAGGTCAGTTTAGCAATAACCCGGCTGTTAATCTCTTCATTTAGCTCGTACAGTCGGTTTCTGCCGATTTCAGGAGGTGTGTGAGCTCAGAAAAGCACCTGCTTCCTGAGATTGAGCGATTGTGTTAATAACTATCGCTGCTTCTCAATCTAAAGCTGATAAGTATTATCGACTCTTAAAAACACTGACCCTGAGCCTTTCGATAAGTTTTTTTGAAAGAACGGTGCCGAATGATAAATCGTCGAAAAAGTAACACGCACTATTTTCGCCATTTAAAACGAATTTTTAGTTACACTGGTAAAAATCCGTAGCTGTATAATTGAGCAGGAACTCATTTATAACTTAACGACAAGATTTTAATTCAACTAATGTCCAATAATATTTTATCTCTGCACCATGCCAGTGTTATTGTTTCCAATATTGACATATCGCGGGTGTTTTACCGCGATATTCTAGGCTTGCAGGAAACCGATCGGCCTGATTTGGGTTTCCCGGGCGCCTGGTTTCAATTAGGCGCCCAGCAAATACATTTACTGCAACTGGAAAATCCGGATCCGACTACGGGCCGGCCTGAACATGGCGGGCGGGATCGTCATTTCGCCTTTAATGCATTGGCGCTTGCACCTGTTCAAGAGGCTTTAAATAAAGCCCGCATTATTTATACCATGAGCAAATCAGGACGAAGAGCGATGTTCTTCCGCGATCCTGACGGGAATGCAATAGAGGTTATTGAGCGCTCATAATTTATGACTTTCGGCGTCTTTTACTATGACAACCGCAACCTTCACACCGAGTTTTTTATAAGCACAAGAAATACATGAACTAAATTTTAAAATTTTGCGATAAATTTAGGTGTTTGATGGGGGATATTTTTCCCGTCTTACAATACAGTTCTCATTGATCCTGTTCCGTAATTTTCATCTTATTATCATTCTGGATGATATTGAACCGTTTTAAAATATTCATACCAAGCAACGGCTGGCCTAAATTAGGAATAATAGCCGCCGTCACGTCTTTAATTAAAAATGAGCCGAACTTGAGCCTGGGGATAACGGCCGTGCAGGCCAGTATTGAGCCGTTAGCGGTTTGCAAAGTAATTTTTTCGCTATTGCACACGATATTTGCAGCGCTTGCCACAGAGCTGGGCAGACTGACCACTGACGCGCCGGTATCTACAACAAACTTTACCCGTTTACCGTTAACTTCGCTGTCCAAATAGTAATGTCCGCCGCTGCCCTGCTCAAGAACCAGAGATTTCCTGGCTCCAATAACTGCTGTCCACAATTTGACGGTTTCCGTGTTCGCTGCACAAGGTAATTTTTGATAGATCAACTCGCCTTGTTGATTTTTGCATTTATGGATACGGGTATCCCCCCGGGCGCTCATACTCAACAGGGCTAAAGCGAGTAAATACACGAATGGAATAATAGCTTTTTGCATGACTTTCTCTGTTGAGGCGTGATTTATGCATTAAGGATAGCCGTTAATACAAACTTAACAATCAGCCCATGCCACAATCTATATCCATGCTGCCATTTCGTTATCAGCGCCATGATAGCGTTTGCCGCGAAAACTTGCCGCTCCAATGCCGGATGGTATCCGTCCCAGTCGTTGAATCAAGCGAATGACTGAGCTAATGAGAGAGGATTTAAAGGTTCGGCGATAGAGTTTCGCCTGTAGATGCGGGAATGATGACGTAAAGAAATAATCTGCCGCGAGTCATAATTATTCAGTGAAGGGTGAACATATGCTTAATGCTTGTTCACCCTTGACAAAAATCTACCGAGGCAGCTCTGAAGAGCCCATCAGATATTCATCGACTGCTCTGGCAGCTTGTCTGCCTTCACGAATCGCCCAGACCACTAAAGATTGTCCACGTCGCCCGTCGCCCGCTGCAAAGACCTTATCGACAGAAGTACTGTATTGTTTTTCGTTGGCTTTAATCTGGCCACGGCCATCAAGCTCAACGCCGAGTTCCTGCAATAAACCTTCATGAACCGGATGAACAAAGCCCATCGCCAGTAACACAAGATCCGCTTCCAGCGTAAATGTACTATCCGGCTTTTCCCCCATTTTCCACTGCCCACCTTCCTGCTTCCATTCCACTTCTATCGCGTTAAGATGAGTAATGACGCCATTCTTGCCGTTCACGCTTTTAGTGTTGGTGCTCCAGTAACGATGCTTGATGCCTTCTTCATGCGAAGTTGTCGTGCGCAATTTATTGGGCCAGTTCGGCCAGGTGACTAATTTATTTTCCTTTTCCGGCGGTTGCGGCAAAATTTCAAGCTGGACGACAGATATCGCACCTTGTCTTATTGACGTGCCTATGCAATCAGAGCCTGTATCACCGCCGCCGATTACGATAACGCGCTTGCCTTGAGCAGAAATAGCGTCACCATCATCTATAAGATCGCCCGCTACGCGCTTGTTTTGCTGACGCAAAAAATCCATCGCAAAATGTACGCCCTGATAATCATTACGGCCCGGTACTTCTAAATCACGCGGCTTTTCAGACCCTATTGTTAATACCACCGCATCGTAATCGGCAAGTATTTTCTGCGCAGAAATATCTTTACCGATAAAACTGTTGGGCCTGAATCTGACGCCTTCCGCCTGCATTTGCGCAATACGTCGATCGATCAAATGCTTGCCCATCTTGAAATCGGGAATGCCGTAGCGCAATAAACCGCCGATACGGTCATTTTTTTCATACATAACGACTTCATGACCCGCACGCGCCAGTTGTTGAGCGCAGGCCATTCCGGCAGGCCCTGAACCTATCACGGCTACGCGCTTCCCGGTGCGTTGCGCAGGAATCATCGGTTTTACCCAACCCATTTCCCAACCTTTATCGATGATGGCGCGTTCAATCGATTTAATGGTAACAGGTTGATCTGTCAAATTCAGCGTACAAGCCGCTTCACAGGGCGCAGGACAAATAGTGCCGGTAAACTCCGGAAAATTGTTTGTGCTATGCAGAACTGCCAGCGCTTCTTGCCAATCGCCGCGATAAACTCCGTCATTCCACTCAGGAATTATATTATTGACAGGACATGCCGGGTGGCAAAAAGGGATTCCGCAATCCATGCATCTGGCCCCTTGCTGCGCCATTTCGGCATCGCTGGGTGTTAGCGTAAATTCTCGATAATGCTGGATACGATCACTCGGTGCTTCATAACGCCGTTCATTGCGAGGTAATTCCATAAACCCGGTTGGTTTGCCCATCTTCAATACCTTCTTAAAAAAAACGGCTACGCAATCGCGGCCGCTTGTTGAGCCTGAATTTCTTTAAGTGCTGCACGGTAATCAACCGGCATTACTTTGATAAAACGCGGCAAATAGTCATTCCAATTTTCCAAAATATGTTGCGCGCGCTGGCTACCCGTATAACGTTTATGGTTTTGAATCATATGTTTTAAACGCTGGGCGTCGTGACGGGTCATATCAGACATAATATGAACCCGACCGTGCGTTTCCATGTCGCCTCCCTGGTGAGCTACACTTTCCAGGATTTCATCTTCAGCTGGAATCGGTTCAAGTTCAACCATGGCCAGATTGCACAACTTTTCAAAGTTTTCATCTTTATCCAGCACATAGGCGACGCCGCCTGACATGCCTGCTGCAAAATTACGTCCGGTTTTTCCAAGCACGACCACGACACCGCCGGTCATATATTCACAGCCATGATCGCCCACGCCTTCAACAACCGCTAAAGCCCCTGAGTTGCGCACCGCAAAACGTTCGCCTGCAATGCCGTTGAAATAACACTCGCCGCTGATTGCGCCATAGAGCACGGTATTGCCAACGATAATATTATCCGCAGGATCAATAGGACAGTCTTTAGGCGGATAAATAGCGATACGGCCGCCGCTCATGCCTTTACCGACATAATCATTGCCTTCGCCTTCGAGCTCTATGCTGATGCCTTGCGCCAAAAATGCGCCGAAACTTTGTCCGGCCGTGCCTTTGACCTTAATCGCAATGGTATCTTCACGCAAGCCCTGATGCCCATAGCGCTTGGCGACTTGACCGGATAACATCGCACCAAAAGTTCTGTTGACATTGCGAACGGGCGTATTAATGGTTACTGCTTGTCCATTTTCCAAAGCGGGCTGCGCCTGTGCAATCAGAACATGATCCAAAGCATGCTCTAAACCGTGATCTTGCTGTTCGCGGTTATAAACAGCGGTGACATTATCGACGTCAGGTTTATAGAAAATCCGGCTGAAGTCCAGCCCCTGCGCTTTCCAATGTGAAATCGCGCGCTGCATATCCAGTTTATCGGAACGCCCGACCATTTCATCAAAGTTGCGGAAACCCAGTTTGGCCATCCATTTGCGAACATCTTCAGCAATCATGAAAAAATAATTCACAACATGTTCAGGCTGTCCGGTAAAACGTTTCCGAAGCTCCGGATCTTGTGTTGCCACGCCGACCGGGCAGGTGTTTAAATGACATTTACGCATCATCAAACAACCCGAAACAATCAACGGCGCAGTCGCAAAACCAAACTCATCCGCTCCTAATAATGCGCCGATAATGACATCCCGCCCGGTACGCAAACCGCCATCGACTTGCACGGCAATACGTCCGCGCAGCTTGTTGAGCACCAGCGTTTGATGCGTTTCAGCAAGTCCGATTTCCCAAGGTAATCCGGCATGTTTGATCGAAGTCATCGGGCTTGCGCCAGTACCGCCGTCATAACCGGCAATAGTGACATGATCGGCATGAGCTTTGGAAACGCCCGCCGCCACCGTACCTACGCCCACTTCAGACACCAATTTGACGCTGATGCGCGCTTCGGGATTAACATTTTTCAAGTCATGGATAAGCTGAGCCAGGTCTTCAATCGAATAAATGTCATGGTGCGGCGGCGGTGATATTAAACCTACGCCTTGAGTGGAATGACGTACTTTCGCAATAACTGCATCGACCTTATGGCCAGGCAACTGTCCGCCTTCACCAGGTTTTGCACCCTGGCTGATTTTAATCTGAATATCGTCAGCATTGACCAGATATTCAGTCGTCACACCGAAGCGTCCGGATGCCACCTGCTTGATGGCTGAACGCATGGAATCGCCATTGGGCAAAGTCCTAAAGCGCTCCGGAAGTTCTCCACCTTCGCCGGTATTGGATTTGCCGCCAATGCGGTTCATCGCAATCGCCAGATTAGTATGCGCTTCATAAGAAATTGAACCAAATGACATGGCGCCGGTTGCAAAGCGCTTGACAATTTGCACGGCAGACTCCACTTCGTCCAGTGGCACCGGTTCCGCGTCGTTTTTGAATGTCATTAATCCGCGCAAAGTCAGCAGCGCTTCGTTTTGCTCATCGATTAAACGGCAAAATTCGGCATATAATTCCGGACTGTTAGTGCGCGTTGCATGTTGCAGAGTGCTGATCGTCGCCGGCGTCCAGGTATGGGCTTCACCCCGTATGCGATAAGCATATTCACCGCCCACATCCAGGGCGTCACGATATAATGGCGCATTGCCGAAAGCTACACGGTGACGACGCAGGGTTTCTTCGCTAATTTCCGGCAGATCAGCACCTTCGGTAGTGCTTGTTGTGCCGGTAAAATAACGCTCCAGGAAGGGTTCCGCTAAACCGATGGCATTAAAAATTTGCGCACCACAATAGGACTGATAAGTCGAAATGCCCATTTTGGACATTACCTTCAGTAAACCTTTAGAGACCGCTTTGACATAACGTTTATGAGCTTCATATTCGATCAGGTCAGGTATATCGTCGCAAAGGCTGGAAATGGTATCAAACGCCAGATAAGGGTTTACCGCTTCCGCGCCATAAGCCGCCAGTAAGGCAAAATGGTGTACTTCACGTGCTTCGCCGGTTTCGACAACCAGACCTACTTTTGTGCGCAAGCCCTCACGGGTGAGAAAGTGATGCACCGCAGAGGTTGCTAAAAGCGCGGGGATAGCGACATGCGCGGCATCCAGGTCACGATCAGAGAGCGCCAGAATATTGTTGCCGTCTTCAACGGCCTGTTTTGCGGCAAGACAAAGCTTATCGATCGCTCCTTCCATGCCGCTGGCTCCCAAATCGGAAGGATAACAGAGCGTTACGGTTTTTGTCTTGAATACGCCACCGGTGCGGGTTTCGATACGGCGAATTTTTTCCAGATCCTGATTGGTCAGAATGGGTTGCTCCACTTCCAGGCGCATATGTGTTCCGCCCTCATCCAGGCCTAACAGGTTGGGACGCGGGCCAATGAGAGAAACAAGAGACATGACCAGTTCTTCACGGATCGGGTCTATGGCAGGATTAGTAACTTGAGCGAAGCCCTGTTTGAAGTAATCGTACAATAAACGCGAACGTTGCGATAATACGGCTAACGCCGCATCAATACCCATTGAACTGATGGCTTCCTGTCCTGTTTGCGCCATCGGTTTCAATATCAATTCAATATCTTCACGGGTATATCCGAATGCTTGCTGTCTATCCAGAAGCGTACCTGCATCCGGCGCCATTGCCGAGATTTCGGGAGGCAGTTTGGACAGCAGGATTTGTGTCTTGTCCAGCCACTCGGCATAAGGATGGTAAGCCGACAACTCCGCTTTTAATTCTGCGTCATCGATTATGCGGCCTTGCACCGTATCAATCATAAGCATTTTGCCCGGCTGCAAACGCCATTTTTTGATAATTTTGTGTTGCGGCACATCCAGTACGCCCATTTCGGACGCCATAATGACGAAGTCATCGTCGGTGACAAGGTAACGGGCCGGACGCAAGCCATTACGATCCAGAGTTGCACCGATCTGACGGCCATCAGTAAAGGCGATTGCGGCCGGGCCATCCCAAGGCTCCATAAGAGCGGCGTTATATTCATAAAACGCCCGCAGTTTTTCATCCATCAAGACATTGCCGGCCCATGCTTCAGGGATGAGCAGCATCATGGCATGGGCGAGTGAATAGCCGCCTGCCACCAATAATTCGACAGCATTGTCGAAACACGCAGAATCCGATTGTCCTTCGGCGATTAATGGCCATAACTTATGAACATCTTCGCCCAAAATTTTGGACGCTATGGAATGACGACGCGCCGCCATGCCATTCATATTGCCGCGCAAGGTGTTGATTTCGCCGTTATGGGCGATCATGCGGAAAGGGTGAGCCCGATCCCAGGTTGGGAACGTATTCGTGGAAAAACGCTGATGCACCAAGGCCAGGGCGCTGCCCATGCGTTCATCGTTCAGGTCAGGATAAAATGATCCCACCTGATTCGCCAGCAACATGCCTTTGTAAACCAGGGTACGGGTCGATAATGAGGGGACGTAAAAAGAGCCGCCGCTTTTCAAATTCAAATCGCGAACAGCATTCTCCACCTGCTTGCGGATGACAAACAACTTGCGCTCGAAGCCATCCTGATCGACACAATCTGCACCGCGCCCGATAAAAACCTGCCGGATAAAAGGCTCAACCTGTTTTGCCGAGTCTCCCAACCCTTGATTATCAACAGGAACATCACGCCAACCTAACAGGTCGGCTTTTTCCCGTGCGATAATTTCAGTAAACAGGGTTTCGCAAACGGCTCTATTAGCGGCATCCTTCGGCAGAAAAACCATACCTACCGCATAGTCACCCTCAGCAGGCAGCGATAATCCTTGCTTATCACATTCTGCACGTAAAAAAGCATCAGGCATTTGAATCAAAATTCCCGCGCCGTCCCCAGCGAATGGATCAGCGCCGACCGCGCCGCGGTGTGTCAGGTTTCTAAGCAGCTCTAATCCCTGGCTGACTATCGCATGGCTTTTATGGCCCTTTATATGAACAATGAAGCCCACCCCGCATGCATCATGTTCATGGCGCGGATCGTATAAACCTTGTCTGATTGGTAGCGTATTTTGACTCATGGTCACCTCTTAAAGAATAATACAAACGGGTTACTGTCCTCCCTTTTCGAACCCTTGCTCTGTACTTGCACTGATGTTTCCATCAGAAAGCGCAAAGAGCAAAACTGCTAAATTATAAAGATGACATGCCGCTCTGTCACGCAGTCTTTTACATCACTTAATAACATTAAGTGAATATATTGAAGTAACTATAAATTTGTGCAAGGATTTTTTAATAATTATCTTTCAGTTAAGGTAATAGTCATCCGCCTAAATACTTGATTTTATAACACAGTAATTATGAGCAGGGAGAAAAGTGCTAGATAGAATGCGGGATATTGTTACTATCCATTGTTTAGCCCGTATAGCAAATGTCCAGATGCTGAACAAGAAAGAACATCTTGAAATTTTAGAGTCTTCCCAAATCAATAACAGGTAACATTTAAGAGGAAACTCATGATTGCATATTTCGCATATAAGACAGCAGCAAATTTATCCGCCACTGAAATGAATATATTACAAGCTGTTTTCTCATGAACTTAAATTCCTCTATTTAACTGCACAACAAAGAACGGATTTTCATTATTCCGTAATAAATATGGTATCTTTCTTCTTGAATTAGATGACTTGAAAATTAGCTTCGACACAACTTTTTTGTTTCGATAAATACATCTAAATTTTAAAAAGTTACATTTATTATGTAAGTTTGCATTAATTTTTTACTGGTCAATTATGAAAGAAAAATTTGATGTTGTAATCGTGGGCGGCGGTATGGTTGGGGCTGCTGTTGCCTGTAGCCTGGGCGGCAGCTTATTAAAAGTGGCCGTTATAGAAAGCTCGCCGCCCTCCCCTTTTACGGCTAATCAACCCCATGATTTGCGGGTTTCCGCGCTCAGCATTGCATCAAAAAAAATACTGGAAACAGTGGGCGCCTGGGATGGCGTTGTTAGCCGCCGTTTTTGTCCTTTTCGCAGAATGCGAGTTTGGGAAACGGCGGGCGACACTGAATTTTGCAGTGATGATATTAACTATCCGGAACTGGGTTATATTGTTGAAAACAGGATAACCCAACTGGCTTTACTGAAGCGGCTGGAGGATTTTGACAATGTCGAATTAATTTGTCCTGCCGGCATTGATAAAATTAATTATTCAGCTGGAAAAATTAACGAAGTCGAACTGGGCAATGGCCGAATATTATCTGCAAAGGTTCTGGTTGCAGCCGACGGCGGACAGTCCAGAATCAGGCAAGCGGTGGGTTTAGGTATAACCAGCTGGGATTACAAACAACATGCGCTGGTGCTTTATATTGAAACAGCTTATGAGCAACAGGATATAACCTGGCAGCGCTTTACCCCAAGCGGACCGCAGGCATTTTTGCCATTAACCGGGCATTTCGGCTCTATCGTCTGGTATAACTCACCGGATGAAGTTAATCGGTTAAAAAAATTATCACATGAACAATTAAAAGATGAACTGGTCGCTGCCTTTCCTGACTGTCTGGGCAAAGTTAACAGTGTTTTGGGAGTAGCCAGTTTTCCTCTAAAACGGCAACATGCACAGAACTATGTCAAACCCGGCATCGCTCTGGTCGGCGACGCTGCGCACATGATTAATCCGCTAGCGGGGCAAGGAGTTAACATTGGCTTATTGGATGCAGCCGCATTAGCCGAAGTGTTAATCGATGCTTATAAAAAAGGCCATGAACTGGGTAACCTAGCAGTTTTAAAACGTTATGAAAAGCTGCGCCGCAATGAAAATCTGAAAATGATGACGGTCATGGATGCTTTTTATCAGGTATTCAGCAATGACATTTTGCCGATAAAATTTTTACGCAA
This sequence comes from Methylococcales bacterium, assembly GCA_028715725.1. Lineage (GTDB taxonomy): Bacteria > Pseudomonadota > Gammaproteobacteria > Methylococcales > Methylomonadaceae > JAGXGJ01. The sequence goes on along the minus strand of JAQURG010000005.1, from coordinate 97,368 downwards.
CCTAGGATTGGGATTGGCGGAGCGCATTGCACCCGCTAAAAACAAAGTCATGCGCAGCGCAATGGGTCTGGAAGGCGATTTACCCAAGCTCGCCCGAGGCGAACGAATTATCTGATTTGATCCTTATCAATATTTTCCCGATTCATGCTTTAAATAGTCCTTGATTTATGCCACAGCAATTTACCTCCTTTGAAATTTCAACCGCTTTAAACACCCAAAATACCCCGTCCATCCGAGAAGAGCTCATCGGGGCCGTTTCAAAATATGTGCCACCGGATTACCAGAAGGCTTTCTCGCAAATCTCGAATACTTTTATTCCTTATATCGGCTTATGGCATTAATGATATTTTCCATGCTAAACGGCTTCCTTATTGATAACTTTATTGTTGGCTGTCGCTGCATCCGGCTTTTTAGTACGCATATTTATCTTTTTTCATGATTGCTGCCATGTTGCTTTTTTTCCTTCGCGCCGGGCTAACCGAATATTGGGATATATTTCAGGAATCATGAGTTTTACTCCGTTTGAGGACTGGCAACGTACTCATGTTATTCATCATTCCGCCTCAGGGGATCTGGATCACCGGGGAGTGGGCGATATCTGGACATTGACCGTAGATGAATATCTGTCTGCATCAAAATTTAAGCGTTTTGCTTACCGGTTTTTCCGCAATCCAATATTCCTGTTTACGATTATACCCGCCGTTCTGTTTTTGGTTATCCAGCGATTTCCCAGTGCGGGAGCCAGAAAACGTGAACGCTACAGTGTCTATTTCGCCAATGCCGGTATTGCCGCCGTTATTACTGCAACTGCAATAAGCTTGACCCTGGGATTTCAAAACTACTTATTGATCCAGCTACCGGTCATTATAATGGCTGCAAGTGCCGGGATGTGGTTATTCTACGTTCAGCACCAGTATGAGGATGTTTACTGAAAACGGCGTCAAGATTAGGACCTGACCTTGTCCGGTCTGGAAGGAAGCTCTTACTATAAATTGCCCAAAGTGCTGCAATGGATAATGGGTAATATCGGTCTGCATCACATACACCATGTCAAAGCTAATATTCCCAACTACAATTTACAACGTTGTTACAATGAGGTCCTGGCTTTGCAAAAGGTAGCGCCGCTGACTTTACGTAAAAGTCTCAAATCGCTATGGCTGAATCTGTGGGACGAACAGAGGCAAAAACTGGTCAGTTTCAAATCAGTCAGGATGCTTCCGGATGAAAAGCCAATGCGCGAATAATTGACAATGCCATAGCCTGCGACACCCGGCCGGGATTGCCGGAACAGAACCCCAGCCTAAAAAACATTGCTCAGGCGATAGAATCAATCCAGGTATTATTTTTAACCTGTTATTCGCTATTGAAATAGGTTCCAGGCTGTTATACAAGCGATGAAATAGCGAAAAACTCCTGGGGTTAAAGCCAAAAACCCACGACGCACAATTTCTCCATGTTACGCGCTAAATCAGCAATCTCGGTACCGCCGCCAGCAATTTCTGCGTATAAAGATGCTGCGGGTGGCTGCAAACCTGCGCGGTTTCGCCTTGCTCCACAATCTTGCCTTTATACATTACCACTATTTGGTCGCTCAGATACTCCACCACCCCAATGTTGTGGGTAATGAACAAAAGCGTCAAATTGCGCTGCTGCCGGATGCTTAGCAACAATTGCAAAATTTCTGCTTGCACGGACACATCCAATGCACTGGTTATTTCATCGCAGACAATAAATTCCGGGTTCAGTACCAGCGCTCGCGCCAGGCCGATCCGCTGCCTTTGACCGCCTGAAAATTCGTGCGGATAACGCCATAAAAAATCACGATCAAGTTGCACACTTTCCAAAATCAGCGCTGCGAGTTCGATTCGTTCTTCATGATTGCTGCCTATGCCGTGGACTTTCATCGGCTCGGTCAGCGTGGTTTCAATCAGCAGACGTGGATTAAGTGACGATTGCGGATCCTGAAAAGCAATCTGCATCTTCCGCCGCAACGGTCGCAATTCACGTGCGGAAAGCCCGGTCAATTCCTGTCCATTTATCTGAATGCTCCCGGCTGTCGGTTTTTCCAGTTGCAGTATCGCCCTCCCTAAAGTAGTTTTGCCGCAACCGGACTCCCCAACCAGCGCGACGATTTGGCCTTGCGGAATATCCAGCGATACTTCGTCTACTGCGCGTATATAATCGACGATGTGACGAAGCAAGCCCTTTTTGATCGGAAACCAAACTTTCAGGTTGCGGATTTGCAGCAGCGGAGTTTTAACTACCGCCTGTCCCGCCGTGGCATTTTCAGAATATGGTCGTACAAAAAGTGGCTTCGCCATATTCTCTGGCAATGCCGACAGTAACTTCCGGGTATAAGGATGCTGCGGCTTGCGCAATACCTCTGCGCAAAGCCCTACTTCCATCAACTTGCCCTGCTGCATTACCCCAACCCACTGCGCCATCTGCGCCACTACCCCAAAATCGTGAGTAATAAACATCATACTCATGCCGGTATCGTCCTGCAATTTACGCATTAACCGCAAAATCTCGGCCTGTACCGTCACATCCAGCGCTGTTGTGGGCTCATCAGCAATTAGCAATTGCGGTTCGCAGGCCAGCGCCATCGCTATCATTACCCGCTGCCGCTGGCCGCCTGACAGTTGGTGCGGGTAATCGCCGAAACGGCCGGCGGCATGGGGCATCTGTACCTGTTCCAAGGCCATGATCGTACGCTGCTCGGCCTCGGCATCGCTCATGTCGGGATAATGCAGTTGCAGCGCTTCGGTAATTTGTTCGCCGATAGTCAACACCGGATTTAGTGAGGTCATCGGCTCTTGGAAAATCATCGCGATTTGCGAACCGCGAACCGCGCGTATGCCCGGATCATCCAGTCTCAATAAATCACGTCCGTTAAAAAGGATCTCGCCGCTCGGATGCGAAGCTATCCCCTGCGGCAACAAGCAAATTACCGACAACGCGCTGATTGACTTGCCGCTGCCGGACTCGCCCACCAGACAAAAGGTTTCGCCTCTGGGAATGCTGAAACTAACATCATCGACCGCTCTAACTTCCCGGCCGCCCGATTGTAGATAGGTGCACAGATTGCGGACTTCCAGCAGCGGCTCAGCCATCAGTTCACTCCCGCTTTGCCTGATAGCTTTGGATCGATGGCATCGCGAAATGCCTCCCCAATCAAATTATAGGCAAACACGGTCATGAAAATCGCCCCACCAGGAAATACCGCCATCCACCAGTTGAAGCTCGACGATTTGACCGCCTGATCCAGCATTTGTCCCCAGGAAGGCGCATCTACTACCCCAAGCCCCAGAAAACTTAAGGTCGCCTCCGAAAGAATCGCGCCGGCCACACCGAAGCTCACGGCTACCAGCAGAGGTGCTACTCCATTTGGAAGCATATGCCGAAACAGAATCGAACCAAGTGGCAGACCGCTGGCTACGGCCGCCTGTACATAATCCTGTTTGCGTAATTTCAAAAATTCTTGCCGCACATAGCGGGCATAACCTGACCAACCGGTAACACCGATAATCACCATCATCATGTACAGACTTCGACCAAAGAAAGCCACGAAGGTTAACAACAGAAACAGCGTCGGAATGTCTTCAAAGATTTCCACCAGACGCATGCCCAGCATGTCGATGGTGCCGGAAAAATAGCCCATCAGGCCGCCTACAATAACGCCGATCAACAAGGCAATGCCGGATGCAATCAAGCCGATACTCAGCGAAATCCTGCAAGCATGTATCATCCTGCTTAATACATCTGCGCCATTTTCTTCGGTACCCATCAGATGAATGCGCCCCTCGGAGGCAAGCGGGGCTTCCAGACCTTTATTGACTAAATCACGCAAATAGTCGGTCGGCGCATAGGGAACCGGAGGCATAATCCGCCAATCTACCTGCGTGTAGGCGGCGGTGCGAAAGTTGTCATAGATAACCAATACCGGGGGTTTGACAAACATATTGACCAGGACGGCTGCAATAAAAGCCCCCGACAAAACCAGCAGGATGCGCTTTCCCGCTCCTATTCGCAGACGGTAAACAACCAGCACAATAAAGAATGCCGAGAGCACCCATGCGTCTTCCACGGACAGGTATTGCAGAACCGGTGCAGTGATAACACCCTCTTTGCTCATCAGTAGCGGCATGGAATTCGCGAGAAATGGCGCGAAGACTGCGGCAAACACCAACAATGCCACCCAGGCCAGACCTACTTTTACGCCGACGCCATTCAGCGTCTTACGCCAGATGCGGGCGGCGAAAGTTTCCTGGCTTACAGCATGCTCAATCATAACTTACCCGTGGATCGGCCAAGGTATAACAAAAATCTGCGATCAAATATCCTACTAAAGTGAGAAAACCGCTGACCCAGGTAATCGACAGCACAAGCTCGCGGTCGCGGCCTTTGACCGCCTCCACGGCAAGCTGCCCCATGCCATTGATGCTGAAAATATGTTCCACAATCAAAGACCCCGCCAGCAGGCTGGGCAACAGCCCCGCCGATATCGTAATTAGCGGCAGCAGACTGTTGCGGAAGACATGCCGCCACAATACATCAGGTTCCGCCAAGCCCTTGGCGCGGGCAGTCCGCGCATAATCGGAATAAAGATTTTCCAGTATCGACGTCCGCGTCAATTTCGCCAGTGCTGCAAAACTGCCGTAGGATAAACAGATCACGGGCAGCACCAGATGCCACACTCGATCCAGCAAAAAACCGCGCACAAAGCCTGCGCTATCCCAGTACGGCAGGAACGGCATGTCTTGCGCCTCACGACTGCTGATGCCAGCGGTCGGGAACCATTGAAAGTGCTGTACATTGGCAAAAAAACCCAGCAGCAGCACGCCGGCCAACATGGTCGGGATAGACCACAAAGCCAGCATCGACATGCCCATCCCCACATCAAAGGAACCGCCGCGATGAGTCGCTGACTTCATACCGACGAAAATCGCTATCAAATAGGTGAGCGGAATAGTGACCAGATTAAGCAGCAAGGTAATAGGAATCCGTTCGGCAAGAATGTCCGACACCGGCCGTCCGTATTGGAAACTCGTTCCCAGGTCCATTCCTTTGGTAAAAGAAAACTCGCCCCGTTTGCCCTGTTCATCAGTGACAAAACCGATCGGCGAGACGTTATTCAACCAGCGCAGGTATTGAATCGGCGCCGGTTGGTCCAGCCCGTAGCGTTTGTTGTAATAATTCAGCAATGCCTGTTTTTCCTGCGGCTTCATGTCCATGCCTCCAATCAGCGTTTGCGCGCTGATACCGCCCGGCGACATTGCCATTACCGTAAATACCAGGACAGTAATTCCCAATAGGGTAGGAATCATTAGCAGCAAGCGTCGCAGCAGATAAGTCAACATCGTATATTTCTCCGCTTACTGCGTATATTTCTGTTGAGAGGCGGGAACGTAATTCTCTAATGGCAATGACCCCAGGTTCAAACCCAGCTTGGTCATTTGTATGTTGTGGATGCGTTTGTCGACAAACAGCAAATTTTTACGGCGCATCAGGAATGTATAGGGTTGATCTTCATAGAGTATCCGCTCAGCTTGCTGCCACATCGGCATGCGCTTGCCTTCATCGACGGTGCGGCGCGCTTCAACGATCAGCTTATCCAGCGCCGGATTTTTGTAGCTGATGTAATTATCGCCATTACTCATTGCCTGAGAGCTGTGGAACATCTGGTACAAATCGGTCTCGATTCCGCTAGTCCAGCCCAGCGTGATTGCTTCGAAGTCTTTTTTATCGAGATTTTCCAGCATTACCGGCCATTCCTGAGGGAACGGAATCATCCGAACGCCGGCACGGGCATAAAGGTCTTTTAGCAACAACACCATGCGCTTCGTATCCTCATTCGATTCGAGGTAAGTCAGCTTGAATTCGAAGGTCTTTCCCGCCTCGTCTTCCAGCACACCATCGCCGTTGCGATCTTCGTAACCGGCCTCCTTAAACAATGCCCTGGCTTTATCTAAATTGAACGTATAAGGTTGCAACTTACTATCGTGCTGTTTGCTGGTCTTGCCGAATGGGCTGACCGCAGGTTCAGCGTAATCCAGAAACACATCCTTGATAACGCGGTTAACATTGGTCAGATAAGTCATCGCCTGCCTGACCCGCTTATCGGCAAATCGCGTCGGCTTACCGCTCCGCTCTTCGTTCCAGCCGATATAACTGTACCCGACTACCGGCGGCATATATTCGAAATTTTGACTTTTAGCGATGATCTGCGCATCTCTTTTCAGTTCCTGATACTCGACCGGACGGGCGGAATAAGTATCGATGTCCCCGTTACGGTATGTGGTCAGTCGTGCACTGTCGTTCTGAATGATCTTCCATATTATCCGGTTATAGGAAGGTCGCACGTCGCCCCAATAACGTTCATTGCGCACCAGTTCGACATTGCCCTTATCCGGTGTCCAAGTCTTGGGATCGATCAGTTTGTATGGTCCGCTACCCAGCAACAATCCTTTGGATTCATTAAATTTTTGCGGTTCCTTCAAATAGGCTGCATAGAAGTGCTTGGGTAAAATCGGCATGCCTCCTGACAGTGACAGGGCCTCGAAATACGGCTCCTTGAAAGTGAACGCCACCTCATACTTGCCGTTGGCTTTCACATCCTTGATCTTTTCCAGATACGCTCTGTCGCGTGGCGCCTGGATCGTCTCGGTCATAATAAAATCAAAAGTAAAAACCACGTCTTCAGCAGTCAGAGGTTCTCCGTCGGAAAAACTCACATCATCGCGCAGTTGGAAGGTGATCATCAAACCATCTTCGCTGACCTTCCAGTCTTTGGCAATGAAGCCTTCCCATTCCAGCGTATCCGGATTACGGGTGATCAAACTCTCCAGCACATAGCTCTGAACATTGGAAGCGTATGCATCGGTGGAAACCAATGGCGTGATGGTTTTCAGATTGGTGCCGAAAGCATCCACACTCCAATCACCCGGAGCATAGTCAGGGAGACGAGTAGCTACATAGGCTCGCTTAAAGCTTTGAGCGACTTCCCTGTTGCTTGCAGCGGAATTTGCTGCCGAGGCAATCGATACTCCGCCGGATGCAATAGCGCTACGCAGTTCGCGCATATCCTTGGACTGTTCCGACATCGCATTTTCCATCTCGGTGAGTTTCAGCCACTGCCGGTCAATCTGGTACATGACCAGTAACAGCAAAAAGATCAGCAAGCAAAGAAGCGAATAGAGAATCCAGTCCCGTATAGTCAGTTGTTTTTGCATTTTTTTTAATATATAGAATATTATCGTTGGCTTCAAAACTGTCGAGGATCATGCGAGGATAGCACAAAGAGGCGTATGGCTCGTCATTGTACAAATCGGCGTTATTTATAAAAAGCGCTACTGATGTTTACTATAAACCTTACGCCAAGGTTTAACAAAATCTGTGCACCGACCTGTATTGATAACTGGAGATAAACCGCTATCATAATCCAGCCTGCCTTTGATGCTACGAGAAAATACCTCATCGATCTGGCACAGCCCCCGGATAGGTGGAATCTGGCTGGGGAATATTGTAGCCGATTAATGGAAAGTCCGGCAATGTAAGCCTAAATGCAGGACAGCGGGAGACTGACAAAGTGCTGGACATCATTGGATGGATCATAGATACTTGGGCATTTTATCAATAAGCCATTTAAATAATAAGGGGTAATTTCCTATGGGTTTTATGCAGGGCAAACGGGTCTTGATCGTGGGTTTAGCCAGTAATCGCTCTATTGCATGGGGGATTGCTCAAGCTATGCATCGCGAAGGTGCTGAATTGGCGTTTACCTTTCAAAATGAAAAGCTGCAAAGCCGTGTCGAAGAAATGGCTGAACAATGTGAATCCAAAATTACCATTGAATGTGATGTCAGCATCGATGAACATATTGACACTGTTTTTGACAAACTGGGCAGTTATTGGGATGGTTTGGATTGTATCGTACATTCGGTCGCTTTCGCACCGCGTGATGCTTTAAATGGCGATTATGTTGACGTCACTACCCGCGGAAATTTCAGAATCGCTCACGATGTCAGCTCTTACAGCTTTACTGCGTTAGCAAGAGCCGGACGCGCAATGATGAAAGGGCGTAACGGCTCATTGTTGACTTTAACTTATTTAGGCGCGGAACGGGCGATTCCTAACTACAACGTCATGGGTGTCGCCAAGGCCAGTCTGGAAGCCAATGTGCGTTATATGGCGGTAGCCTTGGGCGCAGAAGGCACGCGCGTTAATGCAATCTCAGCCGGGCCTATCAGAACGCTGGCCGCATCAGGCATTAATGATTTCAAGTCTATGCTAAGTAAAGCTGCCGATACTTCGCCGTTAAAGAAAAATGTGACTATTGAAGAAGTCGGTAACGCCGCCGCCTTTATGTGTTCGGATCTGGCTTCGGGTATTACCGGGGAGATTACGTATGTTGATTGCGGTTATAATATCGCCGGCTTAGCGGCATCGTAAGCAATTTATTAATTTCATAAAAAAGGGAGCTTGATGCTCCCTTTTTTTATTTTATTATTACTCGATTATTGAGCCTGAGCCTTTGCCCTGACTTCTATATCGGCATCCGCTTGCAAACTGTTTAGAACCTGATTAAATTCAGTTTGACCAAATGCATTGGCGATACTCTTTTTCGCCAGTTCCAGCTTCTTCTTGTCATCCTCATTCATAACGCCTGCGGTTACCTTGGACAAGCTCACTACTGCCTGTTCATCATTGGGTAACGCTGCAATAAAAACACTCGATTTATCACCAACGGGTTTAGCTGCTTTAAAAATGACCTCACTCAATTGTTCCGGCAAGGCATTTTTGTTGCGTGTCAGTCCTTTCGCTGTCTTGATTTCCAGTTTGTTTTCAGCCGCCACCTTTTGAAATGGTTCACCTGCTTGCAAGCGGGCTTTTATTTGCTTTGCTTTTTCGGCAGTCAGTAATTTGGCTTTCTCTTTCGATAACAGCGCCGCCACTTCCTGTTTAACTTCATTTAATTCGCGCTTGGCTGCCGCTTTGTGCTCCAGCAGGCGCACTACTACCAGGCGCTCAGCGCCCAGCTCTATCGGTGCGCTGTTATTACCTTGCAAGACTTCTTCCGAGAATGCTGTATTGCGTACCTTATCATCAGTTGCAATACCTTCACCTTTGGTTCTGGTAAATAAAGGTGATTTTTGAACAGTAAGACTCAGGGCATCGGCTACTGTTTGTAAATTGTCCGGATGCTCATAACTCATTTCAGTTAATTTTTCACCAGCTTCATAGAACGCATTTTCTGCCTGAGCTTTTTGATAAGCTTTAGCCACTTCGTTTTTAACGCTATCAAACGGCTTAACGGTTCCGGGCACGAGTTCGGTCACTTTGATTAAATGATACCCAAACGCAGATTTGACCGGGTTCGATACCTCGCCAAGCTTCAAAGCATTAACCGCATCTTCAAACGCTTTATCCATAGCACCGGCATTGAACAGCCCCAAATCTCCTCCTTTTTTAGCTGTCAATTTATCGTCTGAAACTTCTGCGGCTAATACAGCAAAGTCCTTATTCGCCAATTCCTGTTTAGCTTTTTCAGCTTTTACCAGTGCAGTTTTAGCATCGGTTTTATCATTGACTGCAAACAGGATATGGCTGATTTTTCTGCGCTCCGGAGTGCTATATTGCGCTTTTTGCTCTTCATAGAAGGCTTTTAATTTGTCGTCGGTGACGACTACTTTCTTTGCAACATCTTCAAGTGACAGCTCAACATACTCGACTGAAACCTGTTCAGGCGTTTGATATAAATCCTGATGCTGTTGGTAGTAGGTGGAAATTTCTTCTGCTGTGGGTTGTTCTGGCAACGACTGTAACGCAAGCGTTACATAATCGACGTCTCTCTGCTGATTCTGGATTTTAAAAAAACTCTCCACATCATATTGAGTAGCGAAACTACTGTCTACAATAGCGTGCTGAAACTGCTCCATAATCAGAGCGCTTTTAATTCTGTTGACAAATTCGCCAGACGAAATTCTCTGTGAGCTGAGCAGCATTTTATATTGCTTGTCGCTAAACTTGCCGTCCACCTGAAAATAAGGCAAAGACTTGATAAAATCACGTGCTTCATTATCGGTTACTACAAGGCCTTCCGCATGCACGTATTGCAATAAAACTTCATCTTTTATCAATTTTTGTAATGCTTGCGCTTTTAAGGTTTGCTCATCAATACTCATCCCTCTAAGGTTCTGGCTGTATTGTTCATAAGCGTTATTAAGATCGCGCTGATAAAAATCCTTGTCTCCCACTGACGCGATTGGCGCTTCTTTCCCTGTGTCGAGATAGTTATTGATACCCCATAATGCAAAAGGAATACAGATCAATATCAATATACCCCATGCAAAAGCACCTTGTGCTTTTTCTCTAATTTTTGTCAACATAGACCAGCCCTAAAAACAATTTAGAATAAGCAAAAAAAAACCCCGAACCAAAATGGTTCGGGGTTTTGTAGTTTGGCGGAGTGGACGGGGCTCGAACCCGCGACCACCGGCGTGACAGGCCGGTATTCTAACCAACTGAACTACCACTCCAAAGTCTGGTGGGTGCTGAGGGGTTCGAACCCCCGACCCTCGCCTTGTAAGGGCGATGCTCTCCCAGCTGAGCTAAGCACCCGACTATTACCCCATTATAAAGCATTCTTTATAAAAACAGCTTTTTTTAGGATTTCTATTTGTTGATCTAAACAACTCAACAAAGAAAAGCTAGTTTACAGCATCTCTTAATGATTTACCAGCTTTAAAAGAAGGAATTTTTACCGCTTTAATTGTAATTTCTTCCCCAGACTGTGGATTACGGCCTTTTCGTTCCGCTCTTTCCTTTACAGCAAAGGTTCCAAAGCCGACCAAAGCCACATTTCTATCTTTTGGATCTTCGCTTCTTAGCGCGGCTGTAACTGCTTTAGTAAAACCATCAAGTGCGCGGCCGGCATCTGCTTTTGTTAAGCCGGCTGTTTCAGCTATGGCGTCAATAAGTTCCGATTTATTCATTATTCCTCCTGAGGAAGTTTATGTGTAGTGTAAAACCATATGTTCTATTCTTATGCACAACCACAGCAACACAAGAAACACCGGCATTTATATCAATAGCTGCGACACAGTGTCAAGCTTTAAAGCCTCTGGAAGCCATGATTTTTAAGGGCTTCATGAATTAGCCTGCCATAATTAATGTGCAGTAAGACCCTGTTGTATTAATTTGACAGAATCCACTTCTTTTTTACTCTTTTCTTCATCGGTTTTTATATCAAGCGGAACAGGCATATACTGCAAAGCAATTGCTAAAACTTCTTCAATCCAATGGACCGGTTTAATGTCCAGGTTTTGCTTGATGTTTTCAGGTATCTCAACCAGATCCTTTTCATTTTCATCCGGAATGATAACAGTTGTGATGCCGCCCCGGTGAGCGGCCAGCAGTTTTTCTTTTAACCCACCGATAGGCAATACTTCTCCACGTAACGTAATTTCACCAGTCATGGCAACATTTGCGCGCACAGGGATTTTTGTCAATGCTGAAATAATGGCTGTACACATACCGATACCAGCGCTGGGGCCATCTTTCGGAGTAGCGCCTTCAGGGACATGAATATGAATATCGTTCTTCTGGAATACTTCATTGTTTACCCCTAAGACTCCTGAACGGCTCCTGACTACGGTCATAGCAGCTTCAATCGATTCTTTCATGACTTCGCCAAGCTTGCCCGTGGCCGATTGTTTGCCTTTTCCCGGGATAACTGCTGTCTCTATTGTTAATAATTCACCGCCCACTTGTGTCCATGCCAAGCCAGTTACCTGTCCAATTTGATCCTGCTCTTCGGCAAGGCCATAACTATAACGCCTGACTCCCAAGTATTTATCGAGATTTCCGGGAGTCACCCAGACTTTAGCGTTTTCTTGCTTCAACAATAGATCTTTAACCACTTTACGGCAAATTTTAGAAATATCGCGCTCAAGACTTCGAACACCGGCTTCACGAGAATAATATCGAATCATATCCCTGACTGCGGCTTCTGAAATTTCAATTTCACTTTCTTCAACACCATTATTTTTGACCTGTTTAGGTATCAAATAGCGAATGGCAATATTGATTTTTTCATCTTCTGTGTAGCCCGCAAGACGTATTACCTCCATTCTGTCCAGTAACGCCGGTGGAATATTCATAGTATTGGCAGTAGCGACGAACATTACATCGGACAAATCAAAATCAACTTCCAGATAATGATCGGAGAAAGTGTGATTTTGTTCCGGATCCAGAACTTCCAACAAAGCCGATGCCGGGTCGCCTCTGAAATCAGCCGCCATTTTGTCGATCTCATCAAGTAAAAACATGGGATTCCTTGTCTTCACCTTGGCAAGATTCTGCAAAATTTTACCGGGCATGGAACCTATGTAAGTGCGTCTATGTCCGCGAATTTCAGCTTCATCACGAACTCCACCCAAGGCCATACGCACATATTTACGATTGGTTGCTCTGGCGATTGACTCGCCCAATGAAGTTTTACCCACACCAGGAGGCCCCACCAGACATAAAATAGGCCCTTTGATCTGTTTGACTCGCTGGTGTACTGCAAGAAACTCAAGAATTCGCTCCTTTACCTTATCAAGGCCATAATGCTCCGACTCCAAAACCTGCTCGGCAATTTTTAAATCATGCCGCACTTTAGTGGTTTTCTTCCAGGGCACATTAACTATCCAGTCTATGTAATTGCGCACCACAGTCGCTTCAGCAGACATAGGAGACATCAATTTCAACTTGTTCAGTTCAGCCTCGGCTTTTGTTCTCGCCTCCTTTGACATACCGGCATTCGCTATTTTCTTTTCCAGTTCTTCAATTTCACTCGGCACATCATCCATATCGCCCAGTTCTTTTTGAATAGCCTTCATCTGTTCATTCAGATAATATTCCCTCTGGTTCTTCTCCATTTGCTGCTTGACGCGAACACGAATTTTTTTCTCCATTTCCAAAAGGTCGACTTCCCCTTCCATGATGGTCATCAAGTTTTCCAGACGTTTTTCAACATCTGCGGTTTCAAGTATTGCCTGTTTTTCACTGACTTTCAGAGTCATATGAGCCGCCATCGTATCGGCAAGACGACTGGGATCATCAATGCCTGACAAAGCGCTTAAAACTTCTGGCGGAATCTTGTTGTTCAATTTGACGTATTGATCAAATGAGCCCATTGCAGTCCGTTGTAATACATCTTGCTCTTGCTCGGATAACGTTAAGATATCTTTCAGCTCTACCACAAGTGCAGAAAAAAAACTCCCCGTTTCTTTATAATGAATGACTTTGCTCCGTTGACTTCCTTCCACCAAAACCTTGACGGTGCCGTCAGGCAGCTTCAATAACTGTAGAATATTTGCCAGAGTCCCAACCTGATAAAGATCAGGGAACTCGGGTTCATCAATTTCAGCTTCCTTTTGCGCGACCAGTAAAATCTGCTTGTTATCTTTCATAGCGGCATCCAAGGCATCAATAGATCGCTCTCTGCCGACAAATAAGGGGATAACCATGTGCGGATAAACCACAACGTCTCTAAGTGGTAAAATCGGAATCAAGGTATGTTTTTCTTGTAACTCTGTCATTTTATGTGTTTCCATAAACGGAACCTTTAACAATTTTTGGTTTAGATGAAGTATGGCGGTACAAATTAAAATAGCAAGTATTTGGCTGAATTTTAAGAGCGCTTCTCATCATAACGCATTTAAATCAGCTCAGCGGAACATGCGCACATTTGTAAAGTCAATTTATAAAATTAACTCTATCTAGAACCTTAAAATTCCATCCCTGACTTAATAGCTCTACTAAAGTATCACTCTATCAATATCGTACCTAGAGCACATGTTGAACAAGGTATAGCCCGGACTCTATTATTACCACGAATATCCGGCCCTTAAAATTTATATTTTCTTCGTCTTTCCGGAGAGTAAAGATTTAGCCGTTATTTCAAGTTATCGGGCAAAAAAAAGGGAGCTTTAATAAGCTCCCTTTTTATCAAAAGCAGTGCTGTCAAGACTCGGATGAAGCCTTCTTCTTTCCGGTTTCATAAACCAGGAGAGGCTCGGATTGACCTAAAATAACACTCTCATCAACAACTACTTTACAAATATTATCTGCCGATGGCAGTTCATACATGGTATTCAGCAAGATATTTTCAACAATGGTTCTAAGTCCTCTGGCGCCGGTTTTTCTTTCCATGGCCTTACGGGCGATGGCGCTTAAAGAATCATCACGGAATTCCAGATCGGCGCCTTCCATCTCAAACAGATGTTTATATTGTTTGGTTAATGCATTTTTAGGCTCAGTCAGTATTTGCACTAAAGCCTGCTCGTCCAGTTCGTCCAGCGTCGCAATGATCGGCAAACGACCCACAAACTCAGGAATCAAGCCGTATTTTATCAAGTCTTCGGATTCAACTTCGGCAAACAGCTGACCTACATTTTTTGACTCATCCTTGGTTTTTACTTCAGCTGAAAAACCTATGCCGCCTTTTTCAGACCGCGCCTTGATAACACGATCCAATCCTGCAAAAGCACCTCCGACAATAAATAAAATATTAGCTGTATTGACCTGTAAAAACTCTCCCTGAGGATGCTTACGTCCCCCCTGAGGAGGAACTGAAGCCACTGTCCCTTCAATCAATTTCAGCAAAGCCTGCTGTACACCCTCACCTGAGACATCACGAGTAATGGATACATTCTCTGATTTTCTGGAAATTTTATCAATCTCATCAATATAAACTATGCCGGTTTCAGCTTTTTCTACATCATAGTCACATTTTTGCAGAATTTTCTGAATGATATTTTCAACGTCCTCACCCACATAACCTGCTTCTGTTAATGTAGTAGCATCAGCAATAGTAAAGGGCACATCCAGCAAGCGCGCCAACGTCTCAGCCAATAATGTCTTCCCTGAACCGGTAGGCCCGATCAATAAAATATTGCTTTTTGCTAATTCAACAGACTCTTTTTTTGCCTTACTACGCAAGCGCTTATAGTGATTATAAACTGCCACGGCAAGAATCTTTTTTGCCCGATCCTGGCCGATAACATAAGCGTCAAGCTCTTCTTTTATCTGTTTTGGTTTGGGTAATTCGCTACCGCCAAAAGAGGAAGCGTCATCCTGTAATTCATCCTTTATAATATCGTTACAAAGCTCTACACACTCATCACAAACATAAACCGAAGGGCCGGCAATAAGCTTTCTGACTTCATGCTGGCTTTTACCGCAAAAAGAACAATAAAGCAGCTTATCATCATCTTTGCCGTTTTTGTCATTACTCATACTATGTCTCCTGCAAATATCCCTATGATGTTTCTACTTTCGATAAAACAAAGGATACCGAAATACCAAAAAGAATACCAACTTTTATAAATCAGAACCCATCACTCTCTTTGATAAAACCTTATCAACCAATCCATAATTTACCGAATCCTCAGCGCTTAAAAAATTATCTCTATCGGTATCCTGCTGTACTTTTTCCAGAGGCTGACCGGTATGGAACGCCAATATCTTGTTCAGTTTATCTCTGATAGATAAAATCTCCTTGGCGTGGATATCAAAATCAGAAGCTTGCCCCTGAAATCCGCCTAATGGCTGATGGATCATCATTCTTGAATGCGGCAGACAATAACGCTTGCCTGCCGCCCCACCGGTTAACAGCAATGCGCCCATACTGGCCGCCTGCCCTATGCAAAGCGTGCTTACATCCGGCTTGATAAATTGCATGGTGTCATATATAGACATACCCGCGGTCACTGATCCACCGGGAGAATTAATATAGAGATGAATATCTTTATCAGGGTTTTCCGATTCCAGAAAAAGCAGCTGAGCCACTACCAGATTGGCCATGTAATCTTCAACCTGACCGACTAAAAAAATGACCCGCTCTTTTAAAAGTCTTGAGTAAATATCGAAGGAACGCTCGCCTCTGGCGGTTTGTTCGATCACAATAGGTACTAATCCACCTGCCGCTTCTAAAGCTTTCGCTTGATTCATCACATACTGTTGATACATTAAAAAACCTTACTGTTGCTGTTTATCCATAGCATCACTGAAACTTATCGTTTTGTCTGATACTCGTGCTTGAGCGACCAACCATTCAATTGTTTGATCTTCCAGTACCATTTGCTGAACGTCATTCAAACGCTTTTCATCTGCATAATACCACGCAACCACATCTTCAGGATGTTCATAGCTTCTGGCCATATCCTCAATAGTAGAGCGTACTTTATTACTATCCAATTTAATAGCATTTTTTTGAATTATTTCGCCCAGGATTAAACCTAACGCCACGCGGTGCCTGGCCTGTTCTTCGAACACATCTCTTGGCAACTGCAACTCTTCGAGGTTCATTTTCTGTCTTTTGGCTGTTTCGATGTAAGGCTTCATCAGGTTCTCAACCTCTGCATCAACCAAAGTATCAGGCACAGTAATCTGAATTTTTTCATAGAGAGCATCCATCACGGCATTTTTTAGTTTGCCACGCAACGCCTGCTCCAACTCTCTTTCAATGTTATTTTTAACATCATCACGGAAAGACTCTGCTGAGCCGTCTTCGATACCATAGGCTTTAACAAAATCTTCATCAATTTCCGGCAGTACGGGCTCTTCAACCTTAGTCACTTCCACTTCAAACTCAGCAGCTTTACCTGCCAGTTTTGCGTTGCCGTAATCTTCCGGAAAAGAGATTGTAAATGTTTTACTTTCACCCGCGGCAAGACCGACCAGATTATCTTCAAAGCCGGGGATCATTTTATTCGCTCCGCAAACAACCTGGAAATCTTCCACTTTGCCGTCGGTAAAGTTTTCGCCTTCAGAAACGCCTGAAAAACTGATAGTTACACGATCATTGTTTTGGGCAGCACGTTCAACCACAAGCCAGGTTTGCTTTTGCGCTCTGAGTTTCTCGATCATGTCGTCAACATCAGCATCGCTGACTGTTGCAACCGGACGCTCCACTTCGAGTTGATCAATCCCTTCAAGGGATATTTCAGGATACACTTCAAACACAGCCGTGTATTTAAAACCTTCAGCTTCATCCTCCGACTGAATATGCGGATGGCCGGCAGGTCTTAAGTCCTGATCCTGTAATGCATCATAGAAAGTGGTATTAATAAGGTCGCCTGAAATTTCATTACGGACCCTGTCCCCAAACATTTTATTAACAACGTGCTGAGGCACTTTGCCGGGACGAAAACCATCAATTTTAACTTCGCGAGCTAACGACTTTAAACGCGCCGTCATTTTCTCCTGAACAACGGATTCAGGCACACTAACTGTCATTTTTCTGCTTAATTCTGATGTCTTTTCGACAGAAACTTGCATTTCTTTACCTCACACATTTTTGAAGGGTTTTATGGAATACGGGGAATGATTTGAAAGAACCGAAAAGCTTGACGGCAATAGCCACTTTTTTTGAATTGGGTGGTGCGAATGGAGAGACTCGAACTCTCACAGGATAACCTACTGGAACCTAAATCCAGCGCGTCTACCAGTTCCGCCACATTCGCACTTATATGAACCAGAGATTATAAATATTTATCGCCATCATATCAAGCAATAACTTATTACTGCTCAAAGACGATCAGACCGTCACTGAAACTTCAAATCCTAAAAGCCGGATTTCATCGGCAAAACCATTTAATGTTTCGGCTGATAACGGCCCCAGTCTTGTTGCTTCCGGCTGTAATGAAGGCCTTGCAATTGTATACAACAGCACATGCTTCAGCAGGCAACCCATTTCCTTTATGTTCTTTAGAAAATCAAGGAAAGCTGCTCTCTCAACAAGAGGAAAACCTTGTTTGTCATAATCGATCAGACAGGTTTGCAGCTTTGTCGGACACAACGTTGTTGAAAGCATCAAATTTCTCAAACTAGCCTTGTTACTTTGCCTGGAATTATTAATCAAAGCCCTGCCTTCCTCAGTAGCGCTATCCAGCTTGTACCAGACTTCTCCTCCATAAGCCTTTAAAATTTTTAAACCCTCCTGTACTTTGGCTTGATGCACCAAACTGCCATTAGTAATCAGCAAAAAATCACTGTGCGGAAGAACACCTTTTTCTGTTGCTATCCTGCCGATCAGCTCTACCGCCTGGGCAAAATTTCTTAAACTGGTCGGCTCCCCATTGCCGGCAATTGCAATATCCTTAATGACCCGTTTATCTTCACTAACCTGAAAACGCTGATAAAAGTCGCCGTAAAGCACATCGTCAAGAAAAAACCTTAACTCATCCTCGAGTACCTTAAAATCCATTTCAGGCGCTGCGCCAATTTTTAAATCAGGAACCTGGCAGTATAGGCAACGCCAATTGCAGGCATTATTGGTATTAAAATTGATGCCAATGGATAATCCGCCCATACGCCGGGAAATAACCGGATAGACATATTTTAACCCGGCAATATCAGAATTATGATCAGATGTTGTTAATTTCGATACCATAGCCTGCTTGTTATTTAAATTTTTTAGTTGTGTTATTCTACGATGTTCCATGATCCGGTATTAAGATTTTTGTGAAGCTCATGGACGAACCGTATAAAGGTCTGTATCGTCTTAAGAAAATTAAACTCCTGGAAAGTTTCATTATCCGCTAACGGAACTCATCGAGAAACATCAGCTCAAACAGTGCAGAAAACAAGGCCACACTATCAGTCACTTTACAGGCACTTCTTAAGTTTCTTACAAAGACGCCGAAACTCTTGTAGAATTTATGAGTCTTTAGTTTTGTTAACCATTTAATTAAAGGAATCCAAATAAAATGAGATTAAATACTGCTATTTCACGCCAGGAATCCAATGTTCTGGCAACCAATAAGGTACTTAAAAATACCTATCTGTTGTTATCAATGACATTAATTTTCAGCGCCGTGACCGCAGGTGCAGCAATGTATCTGAATTTGCCTCCTTTAGGCATGATCGTGACTCTGGTCGGTTTCTACGGCTTGCTGTTCTTGACAACGAAATTCAGCAACAGCGCTTTGGGTCTGCTGTTTGTTTTCGCGTTAACGGGCTTTATGGGCTTGACTTTAGGGCCTATTTTATCGATGTATGTCAAAGCCTTCAGCAATGGCCATGAACTTATCATGATGGCCTTGGGCGGCACCGGCGTTGTGTTCATCGGTCTTTCAGGCTATGCGTTAACGACGCGCAAAGACTTCAGTTACATGGGCGGCTTCCTGATGGTTGGCGTGCTAGTCGCATTTCTGGCCGGTATCGGCGCAATCATTTTCGCTATTCCTGCGTTGTCACTGGCGGTATCAGCGATGTTTATTCTGCTAATGTCCGGCATGATCCTGTTTCAGACCAGTCAAATAGTCAACGGCGGCGAAACCAACTATATCTTGGCCACTATCTCTTTATACGTTTCTATCTACAACCTGTTCCTGAGCCTGCTGCAACTGCTGGGCGCATTCAACGGCAGAGATTAGTCAATTCGATCGGTTTGCTTATCAGGCGGATAGCGCAAGTTATCCGCCTTCCCTTCTTAAGCTTGCAGTTGAAAGTTATTGTGGGAGCGGCTTTAGCCGCGAAGAGCGCGGCTAAAGCCGCTCCCACAACATTTATTTTCATTCCTAAAGCCAAAATAGGCGAAATCAGGCTTTAAATCTCCCAAACCTCAGCAACACCCCCGGCAACAGCAACAAATTTAACAGAGTTGAAGAAGCCAGGCCTCCGATAATTATCGCCGCCATAGGCCCCATAATTTCACGCCCCGGATTATCGCTATTAAAAGTAATCGGAAACATCGCCAAAGCGGTGACCAGCGCTGTCATTAAAATGGACGGCAAGCGTTCCTGAGCGCCTTGTATCGCGGTTTCCCTATTCCAGTTTTTGCCTTCCACTTCCACCAGGTACCGATAGTGTGACGACAACATAATGCTGTTGCGCACGGTAATGCCGAACAATGTCACAAAACCGACGATCGAACCCACCGATAGAGCCGCTCCGGTTAATACCACTGCCGCAACGCCGCCGATGAGTGCAAAAGGCAGATTGGCGAGCGCCAGAAAGGCATTACGGACACTGCCGATAGCGATATAAATAAAAATCAGCACGCCCGCTCCAGCCAGCAATGAATGCAGAATCAATTCATTGCGAGCCTGAGCCTGTTCAACAGCAGCGCCGGTATATTCAGGGTAACTGGCCGCCGATACCGGAATTTCCTTTAAGACACGGGTTTTCAGCTCCTGCATAAAAGCATCCAGATCCCGGTCAATCACATTACAGGTTACGGCCTGACGTCGTTGTCCGCCCTGATGAAGTATGTTATAGCGACCATCCGTATGTCTGATTTCCGCGACCTGTTCCAGCCTGATTAAAGTGCCGTCCAGTGTTCTGACAGGCAGTTGGGCAATCGATTCAGGCTGTTTCCTGAGCTCTGGCGCCAGAGCCACGGCAATATTATAAATTTTGTTGCCCTGGAAATTCTTCCCTACTATTCGGGTTTCGTAAGCGGCTTGCAAGGCATTAACAATCTGTGCGGGCATAATGCCCCAAAAATCAAGCTGATCGAGGTTCAGGTGAATTTGCAGCAACGGCGTGCCCGGCGGAGACCTCAACTGCACATCGACAGCGCCTGGGATACCGCGCATAATCCGGGCGAGCGTCTGGGCCTTGGCATCCAGCACATTCAAATCATTGCCGTAAAGATTAACCACTACCGGCGCGGTATAGCCGGAAATCGTTTCATCGACTCGTTCCGTCAAAAAAGTATTGGCTTCAAAAACAATACCGGGGAAGCCGGTCAAAATTTCCCGTAACTTATTCAGTATCTGCTGCTGCCCTGCCCCTGGCAGAGGCTTAAGGCGAACTTCATACTCGCTGTAGTGGCTGCCATAAGTGTCGGCCCCACGTTCGGCGCGCCCCGCCCATTGCGATACCGATTGTATGCCGGGAACGGCCATAAACTGCTCGGTCAGTTTGCTGCCGATTCTTAATGATTCCTGCAAAGATGTGCCGGGAATGCTGGCGGTATGAACGATATAATGGCCTTCCCGCAGTTCAGGCAAAAATTTGCTGTCTAGATTAAAAAAGGCAAATAGTCCCGACAGACACACGAGGATGCTGCCTATGATCAAAATATTAAAATGCCTGAAAATAAAACCCAGCAAATTTTTATAGAGCGGTTTGATGCGCTGAATGAGCGGCGGGTCATTGGTATCGCTGAGCGTACTGCCCAGCAAGGCAAAACACAAGGCAGGCGTTAAGGTGAGAGCCACCAGTAACGACATTAAAATAGCCAGAATGTAAGAGTAACCCAGCGGCGCAAACAAACGTCCCGCCACGCCGTTGAGAGTCAATAAAGGCACGAATACCAGCGCGACAATAAAACTGGCGTAAACCACAGAGCTCCGCACCTCCAGAGAGGCCGTATAAACGACCGTTGCAATCGGCAACGGCTGATCCAGCAAACGGTTTTCACGCAAACGCCTGAAAATATTTTCAGTATCAATAATGGCGTCATCAACCACTTCGCCTAGAGCAATCGCCAGACCGCCCAGCACCATAATATTCAGATTAACCCCCGTTTCCAGCAAAACAATCACCGCGCCGACTAAAGAGACGGGAATAGCCAGAGCGGAGATAAGAGCCGTGCGGAAGTTAAATAAAAACAGGTACAAAATGATCAGCACAAACAAACCGCCAATCAGCAAATGCCCCGACAAATTGGCAATCGATCTTTCTATATAGTCGGCCGGACGGAACAGGTGTTCATAAAAAGTAATCGTCTCATTTTTGAAAACGGGTTCGAACTCTTTCAACATCTGTTCAACCTGTTTTGACACGGTCAAGGTATTGGCTCCATATTGGCCGATAACCATCATCACAATGCCCTGTTTGCCCCCAATTTGCGCCGCGCCGATAGGCGGTTCAGGAGCATAACGAATCATGGTGACTTCGCCCAGGGTGATATTGCGCCCCTGATCGCGCTTGACAATAATTTTTGCAAATTGCTCGGGCGTAGCCGGCTGGCCCGTCACTTGCAGGGCAACACGCTGGTTATTGTTTTCTATAAAGCCGCCGCCCTGAATGGTTCCTGCTTGCGAAGCCGCTTGAATAATATCATCCAGCGCCAGATTAAATCGATGCAACTGAACCGGATCAACCTGAATTTGCAGTTGCGCAATTTCACCGCCGAACACATTGACATCGGCGACACCGGGAACCGCCAATAGGCGCGGCACAATTGTCCAGTCAACCAGACTGCGCAAAGCCATTAAATCTTTCGACTCCGAACTTAAACCGATAGTTAATACCGTCGCGGAAGATGAAGACAGCGGTATCGCAACCGGCACAATGCCTAAAGGCAAATGCGTAGACAAACCCGCCAGGCGTTCGCTAATCAGCTGGCGATTGCGGTAAACATCGCTTTTTTCTATAAACGTCGCCGTAATGATCGATAAACCCTGGATGGATTCGGAGCGCACCGATTCCAGCCCTACCAGTCCGCTAATTGACATTTCAACCTGCCGGGTTACCAGAACTTCAACCTGTTCGGCGGACAATCCGGGTGATTCAGTTTGAATAATGACCCGCTTGGGAGCAAATTCCGGAAAAATATCCAGGCCCGCCGTGGTAAAACGATAACTGCCGTAGAGCAAAATCACTACAGCGAGTGCAATGACAATTCCGTAGAAACGGATGGAAAAGCGGACGAGGGCGGCTAGCATTTTTTTGTTGGGTGTTAGACTATTTTTTTACACAAGGGGATAAAAAGCACAGTTTAAGCAGGTAATCACAAATGCGCTAATCCACAAGCTCAAGCTCTCATGGTTATACACAAATATACAGGGGTAATCGTCATACCCGCCGGGAAATGGGTATCCAGTGCCATAGGGCTTAAATGCTTCCATTTAGTCTGGATTCACTTCGTGCTCTGACAGGTCGCTGGTCTTCGGCTCCGGTAATTCCTACCGGAATAACAGACTTGTGTATAACGATGAAAGCCTGAACTTGGAAGCCGGCAGCTTCGTGTTCTTCGTAAAAAAGGTTTAACAACATTAAAGCCAATGCATTACGGGAGTACGCCGTTATAAACCCTCAAACAAAACAATTTCGTTCATTGGATAATGTTTCTTATTATTTGTCCATAACGGACAAGCCAACTGCTCAGCGGTAGCTGCTAACAAATAATCTTCCAATGAAATGCCTTGATGGGCTTTACGGTATTGGGCTGCAAACAGACCCGCCTGTTTTGCGGTTTTAGCGTCTAATGTCCAGCGGGTACACAGATTGAAAAAGGCTTCAATTTCCGGGTGTTCTTTTTTAAATGCGCCGACATAAATCTCAGCAATCACGATAGGTGAAAGGTAAAACTCAACGCCTCGTTCATGTAAGTCGATGAAACATTCTAAAACATCACTGCTTTTTTTCAGTAGCTGAATAACGATATCGGTATCCAGTAACAAACGTTTCGGCGCCGGCATTAGTCTTCTGCCTGTAAAATTCTGCTATGACTACGGATGTCATCAACATACTGTTCAGTCTCAGTTGCGGCAAAGCTTTGCAAAGGTTTTAATGCATCAAAAAAGGCTCTTGCTTCATTGCTGCCGGTTTTATTAAGGTCTTTTTCTACCGCTCTACGGATTAATTCGGAAATACTGACCCCGTTCATTTGCGATTTATGCTTTAACTGTTCGAAAACCGTATCTTGTAGGTAGATTTGGGTTCTGTGCATGGCTTTCTCTCCTTCTTTAGTGATGTATGCAATTATACATTGCTATTGTTTTTAACACATAATCCCATTCTAGGTGGCGTGCACCAAATAACTTGAACAACTAGGGTGTAATTGGGTAAAGTTTGGGCAACTGACATCATTTCAACAAACCGTAAAATTTTGACACCTTACGCAACAAAAATTGAAAAACAAACGCACAAACTGTATGACCGTTTATCCGAAAAAGATAAGCGATGGTATGCGGGAGTTGAAGCATTAAAGCTGCCTTATGGCGGAGTCAGCTATATCGCAGAATTGTTGGCTGTTCTCGAAATACAGTTATGCGTGGAACAATTGAATTGAGAGCGCGGTAGGGTGGGCAACGCTTTTCTGCCCACCACAACCACTGAAAAATCACTCCGCAAATACCTCAGCCAGATCAATCACCAGGTCAGGAAACAATGCGGGACTGGCATTATCTTCAGCTGAAAACATCGCTATCAATTCATATTTTTCTGTTTGTTCGTTTAAAACAAATTGATGTACCGATTGCTCATAAGGATAAACCAGCCAATATTCTTTTACACCACTCTCTCGATATAAGGCATATTTTTCCTGGGTTTCGCGTTTGGAATTGCCCTTCGATAAAATTTCAATAATCCAGTCCGGCGCACCGTTGCAGCCTTGAATATCCAATTTATCGGCATCACAAATGACACACAAATCGGGTTGAACAACCGTATAAATTTCTTTATTGGTAAGAATGGATTTTCTTTCATTATATAAGCGCACATCAAACGGCGCATAAAACAACTTACAAGGTTTTTTATGAAAAAAAGAATAAAGATGTCCTCCTAATTCAGTCACAATACTTTGATGGCGCACATTCGGCGCAGGTGACATCGGTTGAATTTTGCCTTTAATCAATTCAACGGTTTCATCAAATTGCCACGTTAAATAATCGGCATAACTATAAGTGCCGTTTAAATCCAATTGTGAAAGGTTAGTAATTTTTGACATATTATTACCTAAAATTGTTTACTCAATTCATACAATCAAACTCAAGCCCGGATCGGGTGGGCAAAACCGCCTGCCCACCCTACAACTCACGGCATCTTGGCTTTTAATCAACCAGCCGTATCGACTTAATCTGCGCCTGCGCTATCGAGTGACCCAGCGAAGCGGCTTTGGCAATCCACATCAGGGCAAGATTATGGTCTTTAGCCACGCCGTTACCCTTTAAATAACAGGTTCCCAGCAAGTGCATGGCATCGGCAAAGTCTTGCTTTGCCGCCAATTCCAGCCAATAAACCGCCCTTTGCGGTTTATCATTTTCCAAAAAAAGAACGCCCAGATCATTTTGTGCTTGCGGCTCGCCTGCATCGGCCGCTCTAATCAGCTCAACAGCATCCGGTCCAAGAGCAATACCAATGTCTTTTTTGATCGACTCCAGACTGATCATGGTCTTGTTATAATCCTCATCACTGCCTGCGCACGTTAAAGTGCCGTCGGCAATGCGGCGTCTAAATGTGCGCATGCTCATTCCGGTTAACAAAGTGGCTGTTTTAAGACTGATGGTCGGCATGTCATACCCTTTTGGCTCATGAATATAATTTCATCGAGGTATTGTACGTTAATTTTAAATCAGTAGAAATTAAGGGGCAAAAAAGCGCCGCCGCTGTGAATTCTTTGCCTGACGTCTTATTATGGCACAGCTTTTTAAGGGGCATTTCTATCCGTGCCACAGCTTTTTGAGAGGCATTTTTATCATGGCACAGCTTTTTAAGGGGCATTTTTATCATGACACAGCTTTTTAGTGACATTTTTATCATGGCGCGGCTTTTTGAAAGGCGGTAGGGTGGGCAGGCTTTTTTGCCCACCGTTTAAAATGCCCAGCACTGAACTCATTAAGGTGGGCAGAACCGCGTTGCCCACCCTACTAGACTGACTTTAATGGCTTTTCCACGTCGATCCAATAGCAACCTGAAGCCGCGCCGGAATTGTGGCATGACTTCTGCTTAATCCCGATCATGGTCGGAGCAATAACTTTTTAAGTCATTCGATGACTGTTAATTAAAAACCCGGCTGCTTATCCGGTTTGTAAAATTTATTAACACAATGAGGAAACATGATATGAAAACTCAAATTCAAAAAACACAACAAGGTTTTACGTTGATCGAACTGATGATC
The DNA here is from genome assembly GCA_028715725.1 of Methylococcales bacterium. Classification (GTDB taxonomy): domain Bacteria; phylum Pseudomonadota; class Gammaproteobacteria; order Methylococcales; family Methylomonadaceae; genus JAGXGJ01. Next base: position 71,522 of record JAQURG010000005.1, on the reverse strand, counting down.
GTCGTGGCGATTATTGGTATTTTGGCGGCGGTAGCGATTCCGGCTTACCAGCAATATACTGCCAAAGCGAGATTTTCTGAAGTTGTTTTAGCAACGGCAGGCGTTAAATTAGCTGCTGATGTTTGCGCCCAGACTAATGGCAGCGCAACTCCGTTAGCCGCAGATGTTTGTGATGCTGATCTAGCTGTAAAGGACCAGGTAGCTCAGGCTACTGCTGCTAACGGTAGCGTGGACTCCGTCACTTTTGCTGCTAACGTAATTACAGCTACAGGGCAAGCTCCTGCTCCTGCTGAGACTTATATTCTTACAGGTACCTTTGGCAATGGTAAAGTAAACTGGGTGCCCTCTGGAACGTGCAAAGCAGCTGGTCATTGTTAATATTGTAGCCCGGTAGCCCGGTAGGGTGGGCAACGCTTTTCTGCCCACCACAACCACACAACCAACCCCAACAAAACCATCCAATCTTTCACCGGCTTGGGTGGTTTTTTTATTGATGTCTTTTGGACTTTATTGGTGGGCAAAACTGCCTGCCCACCCTACATTTACAAAAACATGCAACGCTTTTCTGCCCACCACAATCACGCAACCAACCCCAACAAAAACCATCCAATCCTTCACCGGCTTGGGTGGTTTTTTTTATTGTTGACTATCGAGCCTTTTAATCGATTGCTGCAAATTATGGATAGTTAAAGCCCGGTAGCCCGGTAGGGTGGGCAACGCTTTTCTGCCCACCACAACCACACAACCAACCCTAACAAAAACCATCCAATCCTTCACCGGCTTGGGTGGTTTTTTTATTGATGTCTTTTGGACATTATTTGGTGGGCAAAACCGCCTGCCCACCCTACAACTACAACATGGGCAATGCTTTTCTGCCCACCGCAACCACACAACCAACCCCAACAAAAACCATCCAATCCTTCACCGGCTTGGGTGACTTTTTTTATTGTTGACTATCGAGCCTTTTAATCGATTGCTGCAAATTATGGATAGCCCGGTAGGGTGGGCAACGCTTTTCTGCCCACCACAACCACACAACCAACCCTAACAAAAACCATCCAATCCTTCACCGGCTTGGGTGGTTTTTTTTATTGATGTCTTTTGGACTTTATTGGCGGGCAAAACCGCCTGCCCACCCTACAACATGGGCAACGCTTTTCTGCCCACCACAACCACACAACCAACCCCAACAAAAACCATCCAATCCTTCACTGGCTTGGGTGGTTTTTTTTATTGATGTTTTTTGGACATTATTGGTGGGCAAAACCGCCTGCCCACCCTACAACATGGGCAACGCTTTTCTGCCCACCACAAACCAACCCCAACAAAAACCATCCAATCCTTCACCGGCTTGGGTGATTTTTTTTATTGTTGACTATCGAGCCTTTTAATCGATTGCTGCAAATTATGGATAGTCAATGGTATCAATTAACTATACAACGTTCTCCTTTTATAGAATTCACTGCTTGGCATATCTCCGATTGGATGCCTGTTATTTTTAGCGAAAGCGTACTGTTGACAAGCTGGCTAGCGGCAGAAGGCAAGCTAAAAAAAATATTTTTCGCGGTGATTGCGACCAGTATTATTGGAATAACGCTTAGCTTGATTGGTGGCACCGTTTTAAAAAATATCCTGATTTTACAAATACAGACCTGGCGCTGGCTGTGGTTGCTACAGTGGTTTACTTATTTTGCTTTTGCCTGGTTTGCAGGTACCTACTGGAAACGCTCGGAATACGCCAGGGCAGTGATTTTAGTATTGATATGCGCCTGGTCTATGCTTGACCATGCAGGGGCTTTGATTGCTCCCCTTGCCGTTGCTATATGGGCGTGGCACGTCAAGCGAGGCTATAAGCAAAAATTACCGCGCCTGGTCTGGATAGGCTTGTATTTATTGCTTCTCCAATCGGCCGCTTGGATGGCACTCCATATACAATTCGCTTTTAGCGTGGCCGAATTTTTTCAAGGACAGGAAGTACGGGAGCAGATGCTTTTTAGATTGGGTAGCGGCATCATTATTATGCCGTTATTTTTTGTTATTTGGCATTTTTTCAAAAATAATCGAACATTATGGAAACACGTATTAGCTACGATATTTACCGTCGCTGCTTTCTTTATGACGATTTCAGGATGGGATAAAAGGCAGTTCGATAGTTTTCCCCGTCCGCTGCCTAATGTTGAAGAATTTGCCGGATTCCGTCGAATCATTCCAGAAAATAATATAGTTTATTGGGAGGATGAGAATGCAGCAAATGTTTGGTTTCTTTTAGATCGGTCGAGTTATATCTCTGAAGTACAAACAGCAGGCATTATATTTAACCGGCGAACGGCACTCGAAGCGTTAAGAAGAGCTGAAAATATTCGCCCACTAAATATACGTGATTATGCGATAACGATGGATAGGAAAGGGGCTGAAAAATCTTTGGTGCAACCCAAGGTAAATAAAAATGACCTGGTAAAGGTTTGCCACGATCCGGTATTAGGCTTTGTGATTTTTAAAAGCCCAATTGATGGGGCGATAGAAGTTGCCAGCCAAAAGGATACGCAAACAGGAAGCCGTTATTATCTTTATGATTGCCGCAAGGTAAGGCAGGGTTGATGTGATGATTTTAACAAAACCAATTACGCTGCATGAAGCCAGCAATACGCAGTCCCAATTTATCCGCTATTTTATGGTGGGCGGTGTATTGCCTTTATCGCTGACTTTGGCGTTTTATTTTTATTGAAAGAATGGGATGGATTAAACTATCTTTTATCGGCAACGCTTGCTTTTATACTAGGGATAATTATTAATTACCAGCTTTCTATCCATTGGATTTTTGATCAGCGCGCCATCAGTAATAGTTATATTGAATTCCTGATTGTTACCTTGATTGGCGTCATAGGCATTCTCTTAAATCTCGGCATTATTTTCTTATTAACAGAGCAATTGCATATGGTTTATTTACACTCAAAACTGGCGGCCACCGTTATTATTTTTTTATTTAATTTTGGGGCTCGCAAAATATGCCTATTCACCAATTGAACTTAAAAAATCACCAGACGAATTTATAAATGGAAAATAAACAGGTCGCTATTATTATTGGTGCTAACCCTGCGTGTTTAACGGCAGGATTGGAATTACAAAGACAATCGACTATAACGCCGATTATTTTTGAGGAGTTGAATCAGGTTGGCGGTCTATCGCGCACAGTTAATTATAATGGTAATAGAATAGATATTGGCGGACACCGGTTTTTTTCCAAATCAGATTGGGTTATGGAATGGTGGCAAAATATTTTGCCACTGGATATCGGCCAGCACACCGATAATTGCTTTTTAACCCGCTCCAGACTCTCACGCATTTATTTCCTTAGAAAATTTTTCGATTATCCAATAAGGCTTAATGCCCGTACGCTATTCAATTTAGGATTTTTAAGAGTTATTAAAATTGGCATAAGCTACATTTTGTCATCACTATTTCCACATTACCCGGAAAACAGCCTGGAAGACTTCTTTGTAAATCGCTTTGGCAAAGAGCTTTATTTCACATTCTTTAAAGACTATACCGAAAAAGTTTGGGGAGTTCGCTGTACTTCGATCAGTCCCAGCTGGGGAGCGCAAAGAATAAAAGGGCTCTCAGTCAGCAAAGCGTTATTCCATGCTTTAAAAAAAAACATTACCCGGCAATCCATTAAAAATCAAAATAAAACCCAAACCAGTTTATTTGAACGGTTTTTATATCCAAAATATGGCCCAGGCCAGCTATGGGAAAGGGTTGCAGAAGAAGTTTCCGAACGCGGTGGAACCATTGAACTTCAGCATCAAGTCACAGAATTTTTATTTAGCGACGAAAAAAAGCTGATTGGCATTAAAGTTTTAAACGTAGTATCTCGGGAGGAAAAGGTTATTTATGGTGATTATTTCATTTCAACAATGCCGGTTAAAAATCTGATCCAAGCCATGGGCAATCTACCGCCTGATCATGTTAAGAGAATTGCCGGGGAGTTGCCTTACAGGGATTTTACAACGGTTGGCCTGTTGGCAAAAAAACTCAAAAAGAATGCGCAATCACAATCCGCGCAAGATAATAATATGCCACCGGATAACTGGATTTATATCCAGGAAAATGACGTAAAAGTCGGCCGGTTACAGATTTTTAATAACTGGAGTCCCTATTTAATTAAAAATCCTGAAAACATTTGGCTTGGTCTGGAGTATTTTTGCCAGGAAAATGATGCCCTCTGGTCGCTTTCCGATGATGACCTCATAGCATTCGGCATCAACGAACTGATAACCCTGGATTTGCTGGAAAGCAAAGAAGATATAATCGACAGTATTGCCATTCGGGTGCCCAAGGCCTATCCGGCTTATTTTGGTTCCTATTCAGAATTTAATTCCATTCGTGAATTTAGCGACAGTATTGATAATTTGTTCCTTATCGGTCGAAATGGCATGCACAAATACAATAATCAGGATCATTCAATGTTGACGGCACGTTATGCCGTCGAAGGTATCATTTCCGGTAATCATGAAAAACATCGACCATGGAATGTTAATGTTGATGACGACTATCAAGAGGAAAAATAACACAGTAAGAAGTGTCAATTGAAGAGAGTGATCTAAACGTGAAAGTTTTAATGAATAGACTTTGTCTGTGTGGTCTTATGGCACTGGGGATCGTTTTAATCCCTGCCTTTGTGTTTAAGGACTTTTTCTTTATTGATGATGCGCAAAACGCATTATTGCCATTCTATCGAGAAATGGGGCGTATCTGGCTGAGCGGTCATTTACCGCTGTTGACCACGAACACCTATTGGGGCGGGAATATATTAGTCGATATGGTGCATGCACCTTTTTGTCCACAAACTATACTCATAGCGCTGTTTTCTATAGTAACGGATTCTTTTGTGCTCATAGCCGATTTTTTGGCATGGTTGAATGTTACCCTGGTTATTTTTGGTGGGTATTGGATAGGGCGAATATTAAGTATTCGTCAAAGCTATTCTTTTTTACTGGGGTTTATGATAGCGACCAATCCCGTTTTAATCTATATTTATTGCTCGTCCTGGTGGAATTGCGCTTCAGGATTCGCCTGGTTTGTGGTCGGAGTAGCCGCATTGTTGCAGTTTCGGATGGATCAAAGTGCGACATCTTTTTTTTACGCTGCGTTTTCTTTAAGTTGCCTTATGGTATCGGCATTTCCGAATTGTCTTTTAGCTTACGCTGCCTTCTTTTTGGTGGTATTGGGTTTTGATTATCGGCAAAATCGAAACATAATTCGAATGTTAGTTTTATGTTTAATCGGTTTATGTGCTGCCATGATTGCTGCTATTCCTGTGACGGCAGAGTATTTAGCCGTTAAAGATTTGGTTGAGCGGGTGAGTGGATTTAATAATTCCGGTAATTTTTTAGTGCCTGCATGGGGTCATGTGTTGAACTTTTTCAATCCATTTTTTAACACATATATAAATTGGTTTGATGGTTACCGTTATATCCCTTTGTCACTGGGTTATGCTGGGATAATTGGCTTATTGCCACTATTTTTTTATAGGCATAGTTATAATTATCCCCTTGAAATAAAAATAATCCTGGCGTCTACCTTTATTTCTTTGCTTTTTGTCTTTTCATCATCCCAATTTGGCCCCTTGCGTTGGCCGTTCCGATATCTTCCCATCGCAGCAGTATTCGCCGCCACATTAATAACTTATCATATTGATAAATCAAAACTATATTATTCATCAACACGTTTGATCTATTTTGTTTACTTCGTCGGTTTTTTTGCGCTCATTCAGTTATTTTCTGCCGAGGATCTGGTTTTCACTCCCATACACTTATTTTTTGTGACTTTTTTCATTGTGCTTTGTTTGCTAATCATTGTGCCGTTTTATAAAAATAAAGATGTAAAAATCTATCCCTATAAGATGTTGTGTTTTGTCACTGTTTTGGCATGGCTGGGTATTTTATTGCAGACACAGACTTTGGCTGATACTTACTTGTTATATTCGCGGATTAGTAAGGATGTCAGGGTTGCTTTTACGGGGAACGGCTATGTATTAGGGTTAAACCAAATACTGGGCGGCATTAAAATGGATGCTGCAAACCTTTATTCTTCGCAGTATTTGCTTTTTAGTGCTAAAAGTATTAATGGTTATTCGCCCGTTGGGCATAAGGGTATACATGAGCTAATACCCTTTGGCGATTCTGCTCATGGCCTATTACCGCCAAGAGAAACTTTACGTGATATTAGCAAACCTGCCGATGGCCTTGCCGGTCTGTTTAATTACCAATTGTTAAACATCAGTACAATTTTTGCCGATAAGCATGACATAACGCCGGAAATAGCGGTTGCTCTTAGCAATGCGGGCTTACGCGTTGAGCCTTACCCGGTGACGGGAAAAGTTCTGATACAGCCGGAAAAATTAAATCCTGCCGAGGGTTCGTTGACCTATCAATCAGTTGACCGGTCAATTAGTCTCAACCATAGCGATGGAATGACCAGCGAATGGTTTGATGTATATCCGGCAAATGTTGAGCGGACTGTAATATTTTCACGCGTTTATTGGCCCGGTTATCATGCGGTTTTAAATGCAACAGAATACCCCGTGGTTGCTTATAAAAACGCTCTGGTGAAGGTGAAATTGCCAGCTGATGCGAGTGGCAAACTACATATCTATTATGAACCGGTTACTTGGCGATATACAAAATGGTCTATTTGCCTTGGGCTGGTATTATTGGTTTCTTGCCTTATTTGGCTTAACAGGCAGGATCGGGGCGATTCACGGCTAATCAGTCCATAGTTTGCCAAACCGTATGTCAAAGGCAATAAGAACGACGCAGAAGATAACTATAAAACGTTAGGCACCAAAAACGGTATTGGTTGCTCAAGGAACAGATAGCCCCAGCCAACCATAAATGTTTATGATGGGATAGTAAACCCCGTCATACCTAGGAAACACCAGCCTAAAGCGCGACGCAGTATATACCCCGTCGTAAAGTTTCGGGCAGGGTGACAAGTCGAACATGAACTATCCCGGCATGTACCTTAACCAATAAAGTCATGAATTGTTTGGGCTATACCAGGAAATGCATTAATTATTTTTTTATCTGATGTAATTAATGGAATATTTAAAAGTTTTGCCAAAGCAACAAATTCACAAACGTATGCAGAACAATCACTGGCGTTTATCAAATGTAAAATTTGAACTGATGAAACTTCATACTCGTTTTCAAGCATAAGATTTTCAGCTTGTTGGATAATCATCAGAATTTCATCGAAAGTTAAAATATTTTTTCGTAGATACAGTGCTAATACATTACGAAACTCACTTTTCCAAAGACTTGGAGCAATCCATCTCGGCTCACGCAAGAGCAATTGTTCTGCTTGAGCGGATTTATCGCTATTGATGTAGAGATAGGCAATGGTATTGGTGTCTGCGACAATCATGGCCTGCCTTCTGACTTGGCTTTATTAATCTCTTCATCAGTCAGTAAATAATTTGCCGACTTAGCTCTCAACTGTTTTGCCATCGCCAAATGTTCAGCAATATTAATTTCATGTGGGCTCAACGTGCGCTCTACGCAATAGAGAATTTCACTGTTTATGCTCCTGTGGTGTAAACGGGCAGCCTCCTTTAATTGATTATAAAGGCTGTCAGGTATATTTTTGAGGGTTAAGGTAGCCATAGTTAACTCCAGTTTGGAACCAAAATGATTTTATTATGGTTTTTTTAAATCAAAAATCAAATGGAATTTTCTGAAGCGGGACGGCACATCTCCCCAGGATTTAAACGTCCGGGGCGGGTTAAATAACCTGCCTCACGGAGTGTTTACTGTACGGTATCAAAGCAGTTTTGGGTCACCGTGTTTCCTCAGCGTTTATCGAATGTGTGCAAAATAGTTTCAGCCCGGTAGGGTGGGCAACGCTTTTCTGCCCACCACAACCCCAACAAAAACTATCCAATCCTTCACCGGCTTGGGCGGTTTTTTTTATTGATGTCTTTTGGATATTATTGGTGGGCAAAACCGCCTGCCCACCCTACATTGCCTTGGAAAAAACGGGATTTCCCCTCACTGCATTTATCGCTTGTTGCTATACTGAATGTATTCGCCGACCAATACTTATCACTATGTCCCGATATCGACGCGCCGACATTCCTGGCGCAACTTACTTTTTCACTGTGGTTACCTATCGCCGTCGCCCGATTCTTTGTGACCCTCTGGTGCGTGCGGCATTGCACGATGCTGTCAAAACTGTGCAATCACGATATCCCTTTACCATCGATGCCTGGGTTTTATTACCCGACCATTTGCATTGTGTCTGGACATTGCCGCCGGGTGATGCTAATTATCCGATGCGCTGGAGCTTAATAAAACGAATGGTATCTTTGGAATGCGCCCAACATTATCATCGGGCGGATTGGATGACGACATCCAAAACCAAGCATCGCGAATCAACCTTCTGGCAACGACGTTACTGGGAACATTGCATTACAACAGAATGGGATTATTCGCATCACATTGATTACATTGTCATCAATCCGGTTAAACATGCTTTGGTGAAACGTGTACGGGATTGGCCCTACTCGACTTTTCACCGCGATGTTGCGCGGGGCATTTATCCGCTAGACTGGGCTGGAGCACCTGACACACCCGCTATGGCGCAGGGCGGCGAACCGGTTTGATCGTTTTTACTGGCGCCATTTCTGTCAAGGCCAACCGCCGTGTAAGTCTGGCATGCTGTTTATGCCGACATCTTGACCAGCTCCCAGAATGAATGTCCTGAAGAGATTAACCATGCCTGATTATCAACCCTCTCAAAAAACCACTATTATCCCCCTAATCAGGTGTTTCCTGATTACTCTGTTATTGACGCTGGTTAGCGCATCGCCGGCAACAGCGGCTGAAACGCCTGATGTCATGTTGGCAAAAGTCTATCGTCAGCATGAGGATGTTACGCAATTCTGGGTGAGTGAAAAGCTCGATGGCGTTCGTGCACTATGGGATGGCAAGCAGCTCATCTCACGCGGCGGTAAAATTTTTGCAGCACCCGAATGGTTCATTCGTAATTTCCCTGATAAGCCTTTGGATGGTGAATTATGGATGGGGCGCGGGCGCTATGAAGATGTTGTTTCAGTCGTCCGCCGGCAAATACCTCATGACGGCTGGAGAAGCGTCAAGTTCATGGTATTTGATCTGCCTGCTCAAGGCTGTGCTTTTAGTGAGCGTGTTAAAGCCATGCGGCGATTGGTAAAGACGCCCTATCTGGACGTTATTGAGCAGTTTCGTGTGAATTCCAATAAAGCCTTGATGGACAAGCTGGACGACATTGCCGGGCAAGGCGGCGAGGGTTTGATGCTGCATCGGCAAAACGCAATTTATCACTGCGGCCGCAGTGATGACTTGCTCAAATTAAAACCCTTTGAAGATGCTGAAGCTGTCGTTATCGGCTATAAACCCGGCAAAGGCAAAAACACCGGTTTGATGGGGGCTATCAAGGTCCGCATGGAGAATGGCAAGGAATTTTATATCGGCAGTGGTTTTACCAGGCAAAAAAGAAAAAATCCACCGCCAGTTGGAAGTTTGGCGACTTACCGGTATCAGGGCTTTACCGACTCCGGGATACCGCGCTTTGCCGTATTTATTAGAGAAAGGAACGAATAGCCGGCGTCAGGGCTTCTGAATTACCAAACCAGCTATCCAATTTCCCTTTCTCAATCGCCATACTTTAATCGCGTCCATAATGTTTTAATGATCAACCCGGACGCATCATCAGCACATGCAACACCGCAAGACGCCAGCAGTTTGCTCCCCGGATTGCGCAATCTAAAGGCATTCTGAATAGCTGTGCCAAGGCTGATTTGCAACTCAACCAGCTCTTCCTTCTGCATGGTTGCAAGAGCGACTTTGTGCTCGCCTTCCAGGATCATCATCAGCCGGTTAACCGCAATATCAATGGTTTCCGGTTCCTGAAAATTTTGCTCGAAAATGTCTGACCAATTATTAGTCAATTTAACTTAACTCCATAACTTACCGGCGGTTAGAGCGTAATATAACGACTTAATGACATAGTTATCCACAGGTTTTGTGGATAACTGAAATGGCATAAAATTACCAGGAAGCCAGCTCCCGGCTTTGTTGAAATTTTTATCCGGTATTACTGCGATAATCCATTATCCATAAAGAAAACCATAGACAGGAATAGCACTTGAATATCACTCATAGCTTGATGCTTTATTTCATCGCCAAACACTTTTTAAGTTGCGGCTTTGTAACAACATGACTCGCTAACAGAAAAGCTTAGTCGATATTACCGGTTCTGCTCAGCTATTTCTTTCACAGCAGGCCAGCTACTCTTGCGGTTTCAAGCTGCCTATTCCCGGCATTTTCCACCTTATGGCCATAGCAATTCTTGATATCAGGCCTGTTAATTCTGGTCGTCGTGTTTTAACTCAGCTTTATTATGCAAAGGATGAAGCATCGCATGCAGTTTTTGCTCATCGAGTTCATTTTCCCACTTGGCGGCCACTACAGTGGCGACGCCGTTGCCGATAAGGTTGGTCAAAGCGCGCGCTTCGGACATGAATCTGTCGATGCCGAGTATAAGCGCAAGCCCTGCAACGGGAATGCCGGGAATGGCGGAAAGCGTTGCGGCAAGCGTAATAAATCCGCTGCCTGTCACTCCCGCAGCACCCTTTGAGGTAAGCAATAACACACCGACAATAGTCAATTCCTGCGTCATAGTCAGCTGAGTATTGGTTGCCTGGGCGACAAAGATAGCGGCCATCGCCAGATAAATGGATGTGCCATCCAGGTTAAAGGAATAGCCGGTCGGAATAACCAGGCCGACAACCGACTTGGAACAGCCCATTTTTTCCAGTTTGACCATCATGCGCGGAAGTACCGATTCCGAAGATGAAGTGCCGAGTACGATTAAAAGTTCATCTTTCATATAAAGGATGAATTTAAGGATGCTGAATCCGGTAAACCTGGCAATAAGGCCCAGCACAATAAAAATGAACAGCAGGCAGGTCAAATAAAAGCTGCCCATCAGTTTCGCAAGGGGCGCTAATGAAGCGATGCCGTACTTGCCGATGGTAAATGCCATAGCGCCGAAGGCGCCTATAGGCGCCAGCTTCATGATGGTTTCGACTATGCCGAAGAGGACATGGGAAATTTTATTGATGAAAATGATTACTTCAACTCCTGTTTCTTTCATCGCAGCGAGGGAAAATCCGAACAGCAATGAAAACAGCAAAATTTGTAATATATCGCCTTTGGCAAAGGCGTCAACGACACTGGCAGGAATGATATTAAGCAGAAAATCAACAGTACCGCGGGTTTGCGCCACTTCTGTATAAGCGGTCAGGCTTTTGGTGTCCAGGGTGCCGGCATCGACATTCATGCCGACGCCCGGTTGAATGACATGCACTACAATCAAGCCGATAAGCAATGCCAGCGTACTGACAACTTCAAAATAGAGCAGCGCTTTAACACCGACGCGCCCGACTTTATCCATATCCTGCATACCCGCAATCCCTGTCACCACGGTGCAGAAAATGATCGGTGCGATAATCATTTTGATCAGTTTGATAAAACCATCACCCAGCGGCTTCATCGCCGCCGCTGTTTCAGGATAAAAATAGCCCAGCAAAATACCGAAGGTGATGGCGGTGAGCACCTGGACATAAAGATATTGATGGAGTTTTTTTGGAGGTTGAGGGGATTGCATGAATGGCCTTAAGTATAAGTCTATGGAGATAAGTTAAGCAGCTTTATCGTTATTGAGTTTTAGCTTCGGACCGCTTTAATGGAAGCGATAATGTCCGCCATTGTGCTCGAACCGGACTCATAACTCCAAACCGGAACGCCGCTACGAGGCAAACGACTGACATATTCTTGATTAAAAATTGAAAAAGGCTTAAAAGCCGATACACTCTATGTTACAAAATGACTGGCTGAAAAACATAAAAGCAGCGCTGTAAATAATCCCCAATTAACCTCAACAGACATTATGAAAAAAATTCCTATCGGCATTAGCAGTTGTTTGCTCGGTGAACAGGTGCGCTTTGACGGCGGACACAAACGGGATGCTTATATTGTCGGCACGCTCGATGAATATTTTGAATTTCATCCCTTTTGCCCTGAAATGGCCATTGGTTTAGGCGTTCCCCGCCCTACCCTTCATCTGGTAAAAATCGACAACAACAACCGTTGTGTCGGCATTAAAAATCCTGAGCTGGATGTAACAGACCGTTTACGTGAATATGCACAGCAGCAAAAGGATAGCCATGCTGAATTATGCGGTTATATTTTAAAAAAGGACTCGCCCAGTTGCGGCATGGAGCGTGTCAAGATTTATACAGGCCAACAGCCAAACAAGGATGGCTTCGGAATTTATGCGCAGGAGATGATGCGCAATAATCCGTTGTTGCCGGTAGAAGAAGAAGGGCGTCTGGGCGATCCCGCATTACGCGAAAATTTTATCCAGCGTGTTTATGTGCTCTACCGCTGGAAACAGATGCATGCGGAAGGACTTTCGATCCAAAGCCTCACGCGTTTTCATGCGCGTCATAAATTGATCATTATGAGCCATGCCGATTATCGGGAAATGGGACAATTATTGGCGGGCTTAACAAAAGATAATCTATTGCAAGTGACTGAGCAGTATATCTTGCAGCTAATGAACACGCTTAAAACAGTAGTCAGCCGCAGCAATCATGTGAATGTGTTGCAGCATATCCAGGGTTACCTGAAAAAAGAGTTAAGCGCCGATGACAAAGCGGAACTGTGCGAAATTATCGAGCGCTACCGATCCGGTGAAATACCGCTGATCGTACCTTTGACCCTGCTTAAGCATCATTTCCGCAAATCCCCTGACCTCTATATAGAAGAATCTTATTATATGTCGCCGTATCCACAGGAACTGCAACTGATCAATCAGTTGTAAGCAATATGGCAAAAATTTTAATTATTGGCTGCGGCGCTATTGGCGCGCAACTCGCACATGTCCTTACAGCTAAAGGTCACCACGTAACCGGACTAAAACGATATCCGCCGGAAACAGAGTCAGGCCTTATCAATTATTTCAAGGCGGACATCACGCAACCTGCAGACCTTGAAGATTTGCCCGTGGACTTTGATTTTCTTTACTTTATTCTTTCGCCCGACGGGCGTAATGAAGAAAGCTATCGCGATATTTATGAGTCAGGATTGGATAATTTACTCAATAAATTTTCGCAGGCACGTTCCAATCCGCAATGGATTTTTGTGTCTTCAACCAGTGTTTATGGCCAGTCGCAAGGTGAATGGGTGAATGAAGATTCCATTGCGCAACCGGATAACGCGACCAGTCAACTCATCAGGCAGGCGGAACAAAAACTGACAGCTTTAGACCCCGGCAATATCGTCGTGCGCTTTTCCGGGATTTACGGCACGGGCCGTGAATATCTGTTAAAAATGGCACAGCAGGCTCCCGCCATACAGCAGAATCCGCCTTATTTTACGAATCGCATTCATCAGCAGGATTGCATCGGTGTGCTGGCGTTTTTACTCGAACGCCGCCTGGCGGGCATGGCTTTGCAGCAATATTATTTAGCCAGCGATGATGATCCCGCACCATTGTGGGAGGTCGTTTCATGGCTGGCTGAGCAGATGAAATGTCAACCGCCGGCGGTAAAAACTGTCAATAATCCCTGCGTGATGAATAAACGTTGCAATAATCAACGATTAAAAGCCTTGGGATATCAATTTCGTTATCCCGGCTTTAAGGATGGCTATATTGAATTAATCCAGTAAATTGCTGTTTATTTTCCTGCCCTTCGCCACACTCCTCAAAGCAGAATATGAAACGTTATCTAATCCTGCTTCTGAATCAGCATATAAGTAATGCCCAACGCCACAACAACCAGTGCAGAAGCACCGACATACTGAGGGTCCAGATGTTTGTAATCAAAAACAATGACTTTTCGGGAAATAGCCATTAAGGCTGTCGCAACAACCAATTTAACCGGAATCACATCACTTCGGATATACAAGGTAATATTGATGAAAATTTCAATGGCGATTAGCACCGCCAGGAATGCGCCGAAGGTTTCCAGTAAATCGTTAGTTGTGATCACCAAATAAGGAGGATCGCTGATTTTGGCGTAAATGGTAAACACCACATCCAGAATACTCAGCAGAATGACGCCGACCATTAACAATGCCAAAAACTTTACTCCTGCACGTATAGTAAGGTGCAAAAACCGTATAAACGGATCATCATGTTCCGTAGGCAATTCTTCATGGTACTCCGCTGCAACCTCTTTTACGAGTTTACCGCGAAGGTGGGACAATAAAGGCCCAATAATGTTTTTATGAGAGGCAAAACCTGATGGCGTAAAATCGTGTTCAAAAAAGTCGTTAAAACCCTCCATTTTACTTAATTCTTTGGCATCTATTTTTTCAAACCCCATGCTCCAGTAAGGGAAAGCCCGTTCGACTATTTTTTCTTTTTGAATGAGGGTCACATCCTTGTGGCGCTTATCGTTTTGTATCTTGTAATAGACGTTTTCAACAGTTGCTTCATCGCCCTCCAGTACTTGAAAAAAAGTCCCCTTCGAATAAAGAAGAATGCCGGTTATACCTTTAGCGCTATTATTAATCCTGCATTGCTTTAACAGCTGTAACAGCTCATCAGAGCTCCACTCCTTAAGTGCTGTACTTGCGTAAGTTATTCTGATCATTGCAGCTTCTCCGATATTATTATGATTCAGCCATTCTTTGGGCTGAATTACCAATTTACCCTAAAAATGATTCTCTGCAATAAATAAGAGTTTTAATTCGGGTGGTTTCAAATGGCGAGGAGCACTTATCAAAAGGATAATATTGCCGTTACTCCAGCTGTTTCAGACTTGCCAAATCGATCACAAAGCGGTACTTCACATCGCTTTTCAACACTCGCTCATAGGCTTCGTTGACCTGCTGGATAGGAATAATTTCGATATCTGAGGTAATGGCGTTTTCAGCACAAAAGTCGAGCATTTCCTGGGTTTCCTTCAAGCCGCCAATGAGCGAGCCCGCAATACTGCGGCGCTTGAAAATCAAGTTGCCGACAGCAGGTGACGGATGCGGATGATCAGGCACGCCTACCAGACATAAAGTACCATCACGTTTCAATAATGACGTGTAAACATCCAGATTATGCGGTGCAGCCACGGTGTCGAGGATGAAGTCAAAGCTGGCAAGATGCTCCTGCACCTCCTCAATATTTTTAGAAACCACTACTTCATCCGCCCCGAGCCGCCTGGCATCATTAGCCTTGCCGGGCGTTGTGGTGAAAAGCACGACGTGTGCGCCAAAGGCACGGGCAAATTTTATTCCCATATGGCCCAGTCCTCCCAGGCCCACGATGCCGACTTTATCGCCCTTGCCTACCCCCCAATTCCTCAACGGCGAATAAGTGGTAATTCCTGCACATAGCAACGGGGCGGCAGCCGCCAGATCCAGCTTATCCGAAACATGCAGCACAAAATCCTGATCAACGACAATCTGCCTCGAATAACCGCCGTAGTTGCTGCCGCCGCTATGCTTATCAGGACTGTTATAAGTAAATACCGCATCGTTGCAGAATTGCTCCAGATTTTCCCGACAATCCGGACATACCCGGCAGGAGTCAACCAGACAGCCCACGCCGACGCTGTCTCCAGGTTTAAAACGCGTTACCTCATTACCTGTTTTTATCACTTTGCCGACAATTTCATGGCCGGGCACCATCGGAAACACCGAGTTACCCCACTCATTGCGCACCTGGTGAATATCAGAATGGCAAACTCCGCAGAAGAGAATCTCGATCTGGACATCGGTCGGCTGAGGATCACGCCTTTCGAAACTGAACGGCAGCAGTGGAGAATTGTGATTATAAGCGGCATAGCCGATAGTCTTTTGCATAAAATACTCCTTGTAGTGATGAAAAACGAAGTTATAATCAAGGTGTTATAAATTTAAACCTAACTGTGCTAAATCTTTTTTATATAAATAACTGGTGCCAATGCTAATGCTTTTCTATAGATTCTCTCTTCAGCATTATGCGGCTGAATTTCGATAGCCTTTACATCAAGACATTATCTGCCGGTTCTATTGGAGGCGGAAGACCGGTTTCCCCAAGTTGTTGACGCAAGTCGATTTCAATAATCCGGCACAGCGCTGACATAGGCGTATCATTGGGCCGGTTCTCAAATGGATCGCGCAGTTCCGGCTGATCTGCTATTTATCGACCGGTTTTTGCATGGTTACAAACTCTTCAGCGGAAGTGGGATGGATTCCGATTGTCGAGTCAAAAATTGCCTTGGTGGCGCCGGCCCGAATGGCTACCGCCATACCTTGTATGATTTCGCCGGCATCGGCTCCGACCATGTGCACGCCAAGCACTCGATCGTTACTGCGCCTGACGATCATTTTCATCAATGTTTTCTCGCCAAGCCCGGAAAGCGTATGCTTCATCGGTTTAAAAACAGATTTATAAATATCGATATCATGATAGCGCTTTTTCGCTTCCGTTTCGGTAAGGCCGACAGTACTGACACAGGGTTGGCTAAAGACGGCGGTGGGAATATTGTCATAATCTACTGGTGCATGATGGTCGGAATAAAGGCCATTGACCAGCGCCATCGCTTCGGCAGTAGCCACTGGCGTCAAGTTGAACCGACCCGTCACATCGCCCAGCGCATAAATGGACGGTATATTGGTTTGATAATTCCCATTAACCTTGATTGCGCCTTTGGCATCCAGCTCGACGCCAAGCACTTCCAGATCCAAACCGGCAGTGTTCGGAGTTCGGCCGGTGGCATATAAAACCAGCCCGGTTTCCAGCCGGCTGTCCTGCTCGGTAAGGGCGATTAAACTGTTCCCTGTTTTCTCTATAGCCTTAATTTGCGTGTTGAACAATATATTGATTCCCTTCTTATGCATTTCCTGGGCAATAAAATCTCTGACATCTTCATCGAATCCCCGCAGCAGTTTATCGCCCCGATAACAAAGCGTAGTTTCTACGCCCAGGCCATGCATGATGCCTGCGAATTCAACGGCAATATAACCGCCTCCGACAATCAGGATTCGCTCCGGCAGTTTATCCAAAGTAAATATTTCATTTGAAGAAACGACGTGCTCCTTACCGGGAAAATCGGGTATGGAAGGCCAACCGCCGGTAGCGATCAGGATTCTTTCACAACGGTATTTCTGCTCGCCAACACAGACATGATGGGCATCCGGCAAGCGGGCCTGACCTTCAATTATCTTGACGCCGGAATCCCTTAGCAAGCCTCGATAGATACCTTGCAGCCGCGCTATTTCCTGATCTTTTTGAGCCAGCAAACGCGTCCAGTGGAATTGCGGATTTTTCACTGCCCAGCCGAATCCCTCCGCGGCCAGGAAGTCCTCACGAAAATGTGATGCATAGACAAACAGCTTTTTGGGAACACAACCGACATTAACGCAAGTTCCGCCAAGATAGCGATGCTCGGCAATGGCAACCCGAACACCTAATCCAGCGGCCATGCGGGCAGCACGGACGCCGCCTGAACCCGCGCCAATGACAAACAAGTCATAATCGTAATCAGCCATTAAAGCTCTCTTCGATTGAGCTAACAATGAAAGTATCGAATATAACCTACTTCTTTATTGTTTTTAAATAATCCAGCATGGTGTCGGCGCTACTGACCGAGAATGGGTCATCCGGGCAATTATCCGATTTACCCGGCTCGCTGAATAGTTTGACGATGGTTTTATCATCGACCAGCATCGAGTATCGCCATGAGCGGTAGCCGAATCCCAGATTTTCTTTATTGACCAACATGCCCATACCCTTGGTAAATTCGCCATTTCCATCCGGCAGCATTTTGACGTGCTTGACGCCCAGATGTGTGGCCCACTGAAACATGGTAAAGGCATCGTTGACACTTAGACAATACACTTCATCAACACCCTGATTGATGATTTCCTGATATTTCGCTTCATAGCCGGGTAGATGCGTACTCGAACAAGTGGGTGTAAAAGCACCGGGCAGTGCCAAAACCACGACTTTTTTTCCCTTGAAAACATCATCAGTGCTAACGTCCTGCCAGCGGAAGGGGTTGTCTCCACCCATACTTTCATCGCGGACACGAGTTTTGAAAATTACATCGGGTACGGTTAAAGTCATTTTATTTCTCCAGTTTTCAATTAGTAAGCAACAGGTTTATTAGAAAACAGATCATTGCATAACGCTTTGTCCGGCTTTGGGCTCTTGCTGCGTATCCATTCCAGCACGAAAATAGTTTATCGGTTATTTATAAAGACGCAACATTGATTATCTGGATAACAATCGATTTGTCATTGTGCTGCCAATTTGTATACCGAACAATAAGGAAACATCCCTGTGGGATGAAGCCAATGATTGGGAAGGGGTCTGCATCACCTCCCCAATCCGCGCCAGAGAAAGCAACTTCGCTTCGCTTGTTGCGGGGCGCTCCTTTCGGCCTGAAGGCCGAGGTCTAAAACCAGCAAGGAATATTGATTAAAGGCATCAACTAAAGCCGGTTAGTGAGTTCCCGCAGGGTCAAACTGTAATAACAGATACTTGTCCTTATCGTTAGCCCATAAATTACCTTTAACAAACCAATGTATTATTTTCTTGAAAAAGATGGATTTATTTCAAAAATCTCTATATAAATTCGATTGTAATGATGAATAAATTAATGAATTGAAGAGTTTGTGTACCAGTACCATTGCCATTAGAGACTCATCTATTGAAGGGGAACATCATGTCGGTGAATCGTTTTCAGCTCCAGCCGGGCTTGACGATATCTGAGTTCCTGGCAGTTGATCTTATCAGCCAGGCGGGAATTGGCTTGCCCGTATCGATTTTGAAGCGGCATTTCAGTTCATGGTTTGTTCAGCGCAAGCTCAAGAATGTACTGTTCGGATGCAAAGCGGTATTAAATGCTCATAAGCCTGACTTCGGCCCACTAAGAAGCTGTGATGACCATGACTGATTTCCGGCGTGTTGACTGGACCTGGAATCGACTGGGTAAAGCACTGTTCAGTCCAAAGCCGAAAAAACTGGATTCCAAAATCGAGGAAGTTAAATCGCATCTGCCTATTCCCGTTTTCTGGTTGCTGGGCAAAACACAATCAGGAAAGACATCGCTGATTCGCGCATTAACCGGCACTGATACGGCAGAAATAGGCAACGGCTTTCAGCCCTGCACCACCACCTCGCGCTTTTATGATTTTCCTTCGCGCAGCCATCCCATGATTCGTTTCCTCGACACACGCGGCATAGGAGAAGCAACCTATAATCCGTCAGAAGACCTGGCCTGGTGCGCAGGTCAAGCACATCTTTTGCTAGTAGTGCTGCGCGCTCTCGATATGAATCAGGCCGAGGTAATTACAGCAGTGAAGATCATTCATGGACAACATCCGGACTGGCCCATCGTGGTAGTACAGACTACCCTTCACGAAGGCTATGCCACGCCCGATGCAGAGCATATTCTGCCTTATCCTTATCAACAAACGCCTTTTCCTGCTACGGTGCCGCACGCACTGGCTCAGGTATTGCTGCATCAGCGCGATTGGTTCAGGCCGCTTCCGGTTTATTTTGTTCCGGTCGACTTTACCCAGGCAGAAGATGGCTACCAGCCGATGAATTACGGTCTGGATGCTCTTTGGGAAACCATCGAATCGGTGCTGCCGACCGGGGTCATAGGTCTGCTGCGCGGATCGGAACAACACAAGGAACTGCTTGATTTCCATGCAAGACAGGCTCATCCACATATTATCGGTTATGCATTAATGAATGCCGGATTGGGCGCCATTCCGGCTCCTGCAGTGGGTATGTCGCTGGTGCTGGGGGTACAGGCCAAGCTTTTTCACAGCATCGCCTCAATCTATGGACTGGAACTGACCCGCAGGCTTTATGCCGAATTCAGCACGCTGCTGGGCGCCGGTTTTGGTGTCGGGCTACTGGGGCGTGAGCTGCTCAAGCTGGTGCCTGTTTACGGATGGGCTTTGGCGGGTGTCTATTCCGGTGCTACGACCTATGCATTGGGCAAGGTTTTCTGTGTTTATCTGTATGGCGTCAAACGCGGCGCCTTGCCCGACCATGCGGCCTTGCAAAAGGTTTATGACGAGGCCTTTGCCCATGCCCGCCAACTGCTCAAAACGAGGAATAGCTAGTCATGCCCATTAAATTGACGCGCTTTGGCATATTGCTGGGGCTGCTGTTTTTATTACCCTGGCTGACCTTGACAATACTGGGTGGACGCTGGCTGTGGGAACATGGCTGGCTCTTCTATGGCGCAGGAGTTCTGGCGATATTTTTATTACTGCTGTCCGGCCTGTTGCGCTGGCGTAGCAAACAGGCAAAAGCACTGGTTGCCGAACCCCTGGTGATTCTTCCCAACCCGAATTGGCCGGACGCCGCCAAACCCGCCTGGGCGGCGATTGAGCAACTGGCCAAAACCTGGTCGACGCGCACCGATCTGTTTACTGATGATAACGCGCTAAAACTGAGCAATGAAATTCTGACGACTGTTGCCCGGCAATTTCACGGTGATTCCAAACATCCGCTTATGGAATTTCCTTTGCCTTATTTTCTCAAGCTTATTGTGCTGGTCTGTGAAGATGTTCAGCGCGAGGTGTTAGACAAGATTCCGGGCAGCCATGCCGTCAGCATCGGAGATTTAATGCGTTATAAACAGTGGTATGACAGACTGGCTGTAATGAAAAAAACCGCTGAAGTTGGCGAACTGCTCTTTAATTGGCCAGGATGGGCATTTGGCAAGGTGCGCCGCTCGCTTCTGGGAAAAGGCCTGAACCTGGTAACTGATGAATTGCGTCAACGGCTGGTTAATGCTTACATCCACAAGCTAGGTTATTACGCCATTCAACTTTATAGCGGCCAGCTTACTCTGGACACAATGGTGCCGACCGATAGCTTGACGCCCTATTCACAGAGGAATAGAGACGAGGCCGAGCGCGCTGCGCAATCGGTGGAACCGCTGCGCATACTTATTCTGGGACAGGTCGGAGCCGGAAAATCCAGCCTGATCAATGCGCTGTTCGGAGAAATAAAAAGCGCCGAAGGATTATTGCCCACTACACCCGAAATTACACCTTATATGCTGGAGCGCGACGGTTTGCAGCAAGCCATCGTTCTGGACAGCCCAGGCTATGGCGGTTTAACAGACGATAAGATTCCCGATGCCTTGAAACAGGAATGGGGCAAAGTGGATGTGATACTGATGGTTTGTAATGCCGCTCAGGCAGCGCGGCAAGCCGATGTCCAGCAACTCGACGCCATCCGCCGCTATTTTCAGGAAGAATGCCAAAATCAAGCCTTGCCGGTTATTCTCGCTGTAGCGACACAAATTGATCGCCTGCGCCCTTTGCGCGAATGGCAACCGCCCTACAATATTCAGGACCCTAAACGTCCCAAGGAACACAATATTCGTGAGGCCTGTGCAGCCATCGCACGGGATTTAAGCCTCCCGCTCGAGCATATTGTGCCGGTTTGCCTGGCGCCGGAAAAAACCGCCTATAATATCGAAGAAGGCCTCATTCCACTGATTCTCGAACAACTCAACGAAGCCCAGCGGGTACGTTATTTACGCTGCTTGCGCCACCAACAAGACATGAGTTTCTGGAGGCACTGGAAACAACAAGCCATTCAGGCAGGGCAGCTTATCCTTAAGCTTGGGACAAAGCCGTGAGCCGGCTCAAGATTGGGAGTACCTTTGAACGTATGGCTCCTGTGGTGCACAGCTGTATTTTTCAGTTAAAGTGATCTTGCCAAACGATGCAGCGCTTCACTGCCATGGTTGAACAGCGGCCAGCCATCACCTGGCAATACGGCCTTAATGCCGGGTAATTCAGCAATGCGCTTGATGGATTGAATAGCCTGGTTGACATCGGTAAGTTTTTCTTCCGGCAATAAACATAATTCACCTCCGACATGGGAACGGATTAAATCGCCCGTTATCAGCGTCGTATATTCCAAAAGCAGCGCGAGTTCTCCGGGCGTTTTTGAACCCTGCATTTGATAGGCAATCAAGCCGGGAACAATCTCTTCATTATCATGAATCCAGCGTTCGCAAAAAACAGGAAAGGTATCTTCTTCACCGGCCGGGCCATAAATCGCCGCGCCGGTATTACCCGCAATATGCTCAGCATCCCGGCAATGGTCGCTGTTGGTGATAACGATGAAGCTGACCCCGCCCAATCTTTGCAGGTGGCTGCGGTCGTGTTCCGACATGGGTAAAGGATCAATCAATACGTTGCCCTCTTCACGCACCCAAAGCACACTGTGAAAATCAAGGTTGCGCTCATTATTGAATTCAGACCAGCCAAATAGATCTTTTCTATGCAATTGTTTCATTTGAAGTCCTCTTCATAAATTATGATCAAGTATATCCTTTAATAGATAAGATGAGCTTAAAGTAGCGCTTTATTTTTGTGAGCTTTTTTACGGCTCTCGGCATTATCCAGAAAACGCCGGCGGGTTTTCGCATCGGCCTGATTCCAACCGGTAATTTCAGTAAGAGAGCGAAAACAGCCCAGGCAAATGTCATCAGCATCAAGACAACAATTTCTTATGCAAGGTGAAGATAGCGGGTTTTCGTTTTGATTCGACTTCATTAATTTTTACAGTTTATAAGGCTTCTGTGTTAAATAGACAGGGATTAAGTTATGCTGTTTTTTATAAACAACAGGCGACCATCCTTAAAGACTTTGATTAAGGATGAGGCCTGGATTATAAACGATAATAGACATTAGCACTGAGAGGCGTTCTTATGCACTTAAAAATTTTGGGAAGAAAAATCGCGCAAGCTACAGGTCTCAAGTTTATCGATCTTTCACTTATCTTATTGTTCATCATAGTGATCCTTAAACTGTCCAGCTTATACTTCAGCGTCAATACGGATGATGGCAACTGGGAACGATTCAAGGTTGCACATGACTGCAAATTGCAGACCACTGAAACCGGAACCCAGCGACTAAGCTGGGGATGTGATGATGGCAAAATTTATTATCGCTGGAGGCAACAGCGCTAGTAAACGGTAGCTTTCGTCCCGAATATAAAAATGGAACCCGGCTATATCATCCTTTACAATTCAACAAAAAGAATTTGAACTTGAAAAACAAACTATTGGCCTCAGCATTTTAATAACCCTCTGCAAGAGCTCATGCCAGAACAATATCATCCTGAAATTTTCGGCACTGCCGACCCGCTAACAATATGACAATTTAACGACAGACAAAACAAAATAAACTCGCCGCATAAGGGGCGAAGAATTAATATTATCAAGCCTATGGGTCAACCAAAGTGAACATTATGCCGCATGCGCCACAACCCGAAAATGAAAACCGGCGGCTACAGAAGCTGCACGAATACCATATACTCGACACTTCGCCTGAACAGGCGTTTGATGATGTTGTCTCTCTGGCGGCACAAATTTGCGGCACACCTTTCGCATTGATAACAATGGTCGACAGCGACCGGGAATGGTTCAAAGCCAGGAAAGGCATAACTGCCAAAGAAACCGCCAGGAATGGCGGATTTGGCGCACAGACCATCCTAAGCCAGGATGTCTTGTTAGTTTCAAATACCAGCGAAGATCCCCGCTTTTCGGCCAATGCTCTCGTCACATCGGAGCCGCATATCCGCTTCTATGCGGGAGTTCCGGTTCAAGCGCCTACAGGCGAGACTCTAGGTACGCTTTGTGTCCTCGACACGGCCCCGCGAGAATTAAGTGCGGAACAAATTGAATCTCTCCGGGCGTTAGCCCATCAAGTTGTCTCAGTCCTGGAACTGAGGCGTAATAAAATACCCCCCACAGATACGCTTGCGGGAGTAGAATCAAACAAGCTGTCCCAGCACGCTACTTTGGATGCTAGACTTTATATTGGATCCATCGTCGACGTTAGCAATCCCAAACATCTTGAACATCTGTTCCGGCAGGCGGTAGAATCGGCGCCTAACGCGATAGTGATGGTCAACGAAGCGGGAAAGATTGAACTGGTTAATTCACAAACAGAGGCTTTTTTTGGTTATAAACGCGAGGAATTGATCGGCCACCCTATGGAAATACTGGTGCCGAAGCGCTTTCGCGGCGAACATGAAGGCTTCCGGAAAGTGTACTACGCCAACCCGCAATCCAGACCGATGGGCGCAGGCCGCGAGCTGTACGGAGTACGCAAGGATGGCAGCGAATTTCCTGTTGAAATAGGCCTTAGCGTTATCGAGGGCGAGAACGGCATTTTAGTCCTCAGCTCCATCGTCGACATTACCGAACGCAAGATTATCAGTGACAATTTAAAAAACGCCCTCAATGAAAAAGAGATGCTGCTTAAGGAAGTTTATCACCGGGTAAAGAACAACCTTCAGGTTGTATCCAGCCTGATTAATCTCCAGGCCAGAAATGTTAAAAATGAAATGACCGCGGACCTGCTCAGGCAAAGCGCTGACCGTATCAAATCCATGGCGTTATTACATGAGAAACTTTACCAGTCCAAGCATCTGGCAAGGATTAATTTAAACGAATACATTCGTAGTCTGGTGGACCACCTGTTATTCGGCTATGGAGCCCAGGCAAGCAAGATCAACGTCAACCTAGAGGTCGAGGATCTGTTTCTCGACGTTGATACCGCAATTCCCTGCGGGCTTATCATTAATGAACTCGTATCCAATGCCCTTAAGCATGCTTTTCCGGATAACCGGCGG
Organism: Methylococcales bacterium; assembly: GCA_028715725.1. Lineage (GTDB taxonomy): Bacteria > Pseudomonadota > Gammaproteobacteria > Methylococcales > Methylomonadaceae > JAGXGJ01. The sequence goes on along the minus strand of JAQURG010000005.1, from coordinate 46,805 downwards.
GGCACCATAGAAATCAGCTTCAGAAAAGAACAGGCTGAGTACATACTGGTCATTGCTGATAACGGAGTCGGTTTTCCGGCTGACCTGAACTTCGAAAAAAGCGCCTCTTTAGGTTTGCAACTGGTTGATACGCTGACCAGACAGCTGATGGGGCAGATGAACCTGGAACAGACCGGCGGATCCAGGTTCATGATCCGCTTTCCCATATCTTTTAAATGAAGGAATGACAGGTTATGTTAGCTAGCAAAATTATGATCGTGGAAGATGAAGGCATTATCGCCATGGATATTCGCAGCCAATTGGAAGGTTTTGGCTATAACGTGGTTGCCACCGCCTTCTCAGGAGGGCAAGCCATTACGCTGGCGAACCAGTATAAGCCCGAACTGGTGTTAATGGATATCGTTCTGAAAGGAGACATGGATGGTATCAGTGCGGCTCAAGCTATAACAAAGTCCCTGCATATCCCGGTCATTTTTTTGACTGCTTACAGTGATCCGGCCACCTTGAAGCGGGCAAGAGTCACAGGCGCTTATGGGTATTTGATCAAGCCTTTCCGATCGGATGAACTGCACGCATCCATCGAAGTCGCGCTCTATAAGAACCAGCTGGAACGAAAGCTTAAGGAAAGCGAGCAATGGTTTGCCAAGACGCTGCATTGTATCAGCGATGCTGTCGTTGCAACTGACGCCGAAGCCAGGATCCAGTTTATGAATCCGGTAGCCGAAACAACAACAGACTGGAAATTGAAGCAAGCCAAAGGAAAAGCCATCAGTGAAATAATGACATTTCTGGCTGAGCACGACCGCACAGTTATTGAAAATCCGATACTGAAGACTCTAAAGGAACGTGCGATTATCAGCCTGGATCGCGACACGCTACTTCTCACCCAGTCCGGATTGGAAATCCCTATTGATGACGGCGCCGCCCCTATCATTGATGACGACGGTGCATTATTAGGAGCGGTATTGGTATTCCGGGACATTACCGAGCGCCGCCGCGTAGAAAATTTACTTCGAGATAGTGAAGAGCGCTTCCACAGTGCATTCGATAATGCCGCCATCGGTATGGCATTAATAACCGTGGATGGCCGTTTTTTACAAGTTAACAACTCACTGTGCACCATCTTCGGCTACGCAAAGGAAGAGTTGCTGGCATCCAATCTGAAAATGCTGACTCATGAAGACAATTATGACAATGTAATTGGCCGTTATTTGCGCCAATTATTGTTTAACGAACTGCCTTCGTTTCAAACTGAGGTGGAGTGCTATCATAAAATCGTCGGCAAGGTGGTTTGGGCGTTGCTAAGCGCATCTTTAGTGCCCGACTCGGAGGGCGAGCCGCAATATTTTATTGTCCAGATTCAGGACATCTCCGACCGTAAGCATGCCGAGCAGCAATTGATCTATATTGCCAATCATGATCCATTGACCGGACTGCTTAACCGCGTACAATTCCATAACCGTTTCACTCAAGTCTTATCTTCGGTCCGGCGTCATGGCTCCAAATTGGCAATCATGTTTCTCGACCTGGATCGCTTCAAGCTGATCAATGATACCTTGGGTCATAGAATCGGTGATCTGTTATTACAAGCGATCAGTGAACGCTTAAAAAGCTCGATCCGCAGCAATGATATTCTGGCGCGGCTGGGCGGTGATGAGTTCGTCGCGCTTTTGAGCGATATCGACAAGATTGAAAGTGTCGCGCGAATTGCGCAGAAGACGATTGATAAGCTTACGAAACCGTTTTCAATCGAAGGCAACGATATTGTCATCACTGCAAGTGTCGGAATCAGTGTTTATCCTGATGATGGAGAAAACAGCCAAACTTTGCTGGCCAATGCCGATGCGGCTATGTATCTGGCCAAAGAACGCGGCAAAAATAATTATCAATTTTATACCATGGAAATGACCACAAGATCGCGTGAGCGCATGACTATCGAAAGAGGTTTGCGGCATGCCTTGGTCAATCATGAACTCAAACTTCACTATCAGCCCCAGATAGAATCGGACAGCGGCCGCGCACTTATCGCCGAAGCGCTGGTTCGATGGCAGCATCCTGAGTGGGGTCTCGTTTATCCTGACCGGTTTATTAAAGTTGCGGAAGAAACCGGGCTAATTGTCCCGATCGGATACTGGGTATTGCGCACGGCTTGTATGCAGGCCAAAACCTGGCAAGATAACGATGGCCCGGTCACTCGCGTAGCTGTCAATTTATCGGCTCGCCAGTTTCTTGAAGAAAACTTATTTGAAACAATTCAGGAAATCCTGACCGAAACCGGCCTCAAACCGACTTCACTCGAGCTTGAAATCACCGAATCAGCGGTTATGCAAGATCCGGAGAAAGCTCTGCTGGTTTTAAAACAACTGCATGAACTGGGAGTACAGCTCAGCATAGATGATTTCGGTACCGGTTACTCCAGTCTTACCTACCTGCAGCGATTCCCCATGCACAGCATCAAAATAGATCAATCTTTCGTCTTCAATATTTCCCATAACGAAGGCAGCAAAGCGCTGATTCGAGCGATTATTGCGCTGGCCCATGAACTTAAGATGAAAGTAATAGCTGAAGGAGTTGAAACCGAAGAGCAATCAGCCTTTTTAAAAGCCCACCAATGCGATTCGCTTCAAGGCTATTTATTTAGCTATCCGGTCGCCGCAGTCGCGCTCGAGACTGATTTCAACTTCTAAAGCATGAAAAGAACTCGCCCTGCAACCTTATTCCAGGCATGAACAGCAGAGCATTGGATGACCGATATTTGAGGAAAAATTATTTCTTGATGGTTTTATAGTTTTCCTCGCTTTCGCGCATCACTTTTTGGCCTTCCTCAATCATCCTCTTACCCTCATCAATTTTACTTTGGCCTTCGCTAACTAAAATATTGCCTTGGTCAACCATTTGCTTGCCTTTTTTCCATCGATCGCCCAAGCTCGCCAAGCCTTGGCTTTCGCGCAGCATTTCTTCGCCTGAAAGTATGGGTTCAGCTGCCGGCTTGGGCTCTGAAGCACAGCCACTGGCCAGTAAAGCCAGGCATGCGATAATCAGGTTAGGACGGAGACAGAAATAAATTTGCATGATCAGTTACTCTTCAATGTTAAAGGGAAGTAATTTTACAAAACGTAATGCAGGTTGTAATCAATTTTTGATCGGAATCATTTCTATCACTTCATTTTTTATAGAAGTTAGCATTGACTGTCGAGATATAATATGACTTTTAAAATAACCAGACCCTTTGCTGGCGGAAGGCCAAACCATGATAAGGAAAATCACCCGGAACATCTTTACAGAACAACATGACAAGCATGGGCATATTGAGCAATACCATAGGGCCATCAAGCAGGCCTGCAACATCGAGCGTTTCCAGGTGCGTAGTAAAACCGCCATTAGAAACCATCTCTTTGCCGCGATTTACGCCTATATGCAGTTCCAGAAACTCAGCGCCATGTCATTGATAAACAATTGTTATAGCGTCCAGCGCAACTTGTTTAACGAGGTTATCGCGGCGTTTATTGGCACTTTCATGCCGACTATAGCGCACCTAAACCCAGAATTTCGGTCAGTCTTCAATGCGTAACTTCTATGCCTGTTGTTTTATTTCATGCCAAAATATATCTCAATCTTAGGAGCGTTAAATCGAAAATTATGAAAATTGCTATTTTATCCCGTAACTCCAAATTATATTCAACCACTCGACTGGTTGAAGCCGCGCAGGCGCGCGGCCATCAGGTACGGGTTCTGGATGTATTGAGGTGTTATATGAATATCACTTCCCATAACCCATCCATCCATTATCGTGGCGAAGATTTAACCGGATTTGATGCCGTCATACCTCGAATTGGCGCTTCAGTGACTTTTTATGGCACCGCAGTTTTAAGACAGTTTGAAATGATGAACGTGTTTCCGTTAAATGAATCGGTAGCCATCTCCCGCTCGAGGGATAAATTACGCTCAACACAATTGCTCGCCAGAAAAGGCATTGGTTTGCCTGTGACCGGCTTCGCACATAACCCGGATGATATTACTGATTTGATTGACCAGGTCGGCGGCGCGCCGCTGGTCATTAAATTACTGCAGGGTACGCAAGGAATCGGCGTGGTACTGGCCGAAACACACAACGCTGCTGAAAGTGTTATTCAGGCGTTTATGGGGCTCAACGCCAACATTATGGTACAGGAATTTATAAAAGAAGCGGATGGAAGTGATATTCGCTGCTTTGTGGTAGGTGATAAAGTTGTTGCTGCGATGAAACGCCAAGGTGCGAAAGGCGAGTTTCGCTCAAATCTGCATCGAGGCGGCACTGCCTCATTAATACGTTTAACGCCTGAAGAACGCTCCACGGCGGTCCGCGCCGCAAGAATTATGGGGCTGAACGTCTGCGGCGTCGATATGCTACGCTCCAACCACGGCCCGGTAATCATGGAAGTGAACTCATCTCCCGGACTGAAAGGCATTGAGGCCGCCAGTGAAAAAAATATTGCCGACATGATTATTCAGTTTATTGAAAAACGCTTTGAGACAATGGAAACAAAAGACAAATTACCTACCTGGACACGGACCCGTGGCAAAGGATAATCGTGCATCAACGCAGGCCAGCCCAGCATTGTAAAAATGATTTTTATCCGGATTAGCCGGCGCCAAAGTTGTTCATAAAATGAACATATGAAAAAGTGAGGAGGAACACGGAATTCATGCAGGCTTATAATGATTGCCTGATATCCCGTGTTTTATCGCAGCTTGTTATTTGTATTGATATCTATCAGACATCCGCTTTCAGCATCAAGCAGGTCATTTAAACAGTATGACCTGTTTGCTTACCTTCTGCCACCGACTCCATTGCCAAGAAAAGACCCGGCAGCGGCGCCAAGTCCGGCGGCAACCGGATCGCCATTGCCGATTTCATAGCCAAAAACACTACCGATAACGCCGCCGGCCAGTCCCTGATGAGAACGTTGATCATACCGGGGTTGCGGCGGGTAATAATTAACTCGCGGCTGAGGATAGTAATTGACTTGAGGTTGCGGGTAATAATTGACTTGCGGAGGTGGATAGTAGTTTATTTGCGGTTGCGGATAATAATTTATTTGTGGCTGAGGATAATAGTGCTCATGATGATGTCGGTGATGTCCCCAGCCATGACCATGACCTCCGCCCCAGCCGTGATCACGGCCGGCATGGGATAGCGATGAATACATTATGGCCGCAGCAGTTAATGGGATAAAAAAAAGTAACTTTTTCATAAAAATTCCTCTTGATAAGTAATTTATTCGGTATTGATTTGAGCCAATAAATCAAAGTCGTTTAGATCCGGTGATTATTGTTGTAGATTAAACATGAATGAATGCTTAATGAGCCAAAGGCCTGATAATTTCATTTTGAGCTATTCAACATTTTGGAAACAGGTATCAATACGCTTGCAAGCGTCATTTTATTTATCGATCTAAACCAGGATTAACAGTCATTGTTACAAAAATTGGTACAGAATAAGCGGCTCATTTTTAAATACCGGTTTATCGACTTCCAGCGATTCCATTACCAAGGTAAGAGCCTGCGGCAGCGCCAAGCCCAGTAGCGATAGGATCGCCTTTGCCGATTTCGTAACCCAAAACGCTGCCTACGACACCACCCGCCAATCCTTGATGAGAGCGTGGATCCTGCGGCGGTTGAGGGTAATATCTGGTTTCCGGTTGCGGATAATATCCGCCCTCATGATATTGATTGTGACGATGTTTGTGATGCCCTTTACCATGCCCGCCTCCGGAAGCTAAAGATGATGACGAATATAAGGCTGAAATTGCCATTAACGGAATTAAAAAAAGTGATTTTTTCATGGGATTTTTGGTTAAGAAAGAGGGAAATATATCTATCAGTTAATTATGCTGACGAATATTAGAATGCTTAACCTTAATGGCTGCTTAACGATTTTCTTACAGTTAATGCGCGATGAAACTGCTTACAGTTTATATAGCTGCAAACCCGCCCCCGTATCAAAATCCAAAATAATTCTGCTGTAACGCTATAATAGTAACTTTTGTGATGTAATGGCAGTTTAATCAATGGCAGATTTTATACCCGGCCAACGCTGGATTAGTAATACCGAGTCAGAGCTTGGTTTAGGTCTTATTCTTGAGGTGAATTTTAAACGCGTGACCGTGCTTTTTTTAGCCAGTGACGAACGGCGTATTTATGCGACTGATAATGCGCCCTTAACACGTGTCAGCTTTGCAGTTGGCGATATCATTGAATCGATTGATGAAGAAAAACTGACAGTCACGGAATTGATTGAACAGGATGGCTTGATTACTTATATAGGAAAGAATGCATCCGGACAAGAAATTCACCTGGAAGAAATTGAACTGAATCATCATATTCAGTTTAACAAACCTCAGGATCGACTGTTTACCGGCCAAATCGATCCAAGCTCATGGTTTCTGCTGCGTTATGAAACATGGCGCAGACTGCAACAACATCAGCAGTCGCCTGTTAAAGGCTTACTCGGCGGCCGGACTTCGCTAATTCCGCATCAGTTATTTATTGCTCATGAATCTGCAAACCGGTCTGCGCCAAGAATCATGCTGGCGGATGAAGTGGGCTTGGGTAAAACCATTGAAGCCGGCCTGATTTTGCATCACCGGCTTATCAATGGCCTGACTAACCGCGTATTGATTATCGTGCCGGAAAGTCTTCTACATCAATGGCTGGTGGAAATGCTAAGGCGCTTTAACCTGCACTTCAGCATTTTTGACGAGACCCGTTGTCTTGAAGAACTTAATGAAAACGGCCTTGAAGAAGGCGATGATAAGCATGAACCAAAAGATGCCGAGAATCCGTTTTTAACAGAACAGTTGATTCTATGCAGTCAGCGGTTTTTTTCCGATTATCCGCGCCGGCAACAGCAAGCCCTGGAGGCCGGTTGGGACATGGTCATTGTCGATGAAGCGCACCATCTTCAATGGAGTGAGCAAATTGTCAGTCCCGAATACCGGTTTGTTGAGCAATTGAGCCGGCTTTCTCCCAGTCTGATTTTATTGACCGCCACACCTGAGCAACTGGGCAAGGAAAGCCATTTTGCCCGCTTAAGATTGCTGGATCCTGACCGGTTTTACAGTTTTTCTGCATTCCTCGAAGAAGAGCGTTCGTTTGAACCGGTTGCCAATGCGGCCAAATTACTACTGGCTGAACAATCCCTGGATGAACAGGACCAGCAAAACTTAACCGGACTTCTTAAAGACGACAATGTCGGCGGATTACTGAAAAATCTTAACGAGCCTTTAAAATCGGAGGCCGCGCGTGATGCACTGATCAAGATACTGCTTGACCATCATGGCACCGGACGCATTTTATTCAGAAATTCCAGGCACACAGTGCAAGGATTTCCGGAGCGCGAACGTTATGGTTATGCTTTAACAGGCCAGCAAAACGATACCGATTTACAGCAGGATCCCCGTTTTATCTGGCTGGTCGATAAATTAACCACGTCGGCAAAGACAGACTCAAGCGCTTCTTTACGCGGGCAAAAAGCCTTACTTATTTGTAAACAGGCACAAACTGCTATCGACCTGGAGCAAACCTTGAAAAACCGTGCCGGCATTGCCTCGGCAGTTTTTCATGAAGGCATGACCATTATTGAGCGCGACCGGGCGGCGGCCTATTTTGCCGATCAAGAAAGTTCTGCGCGATTATTGATCTGTTCTGAAATAGGCAGCGAAGGCAGAAACTTCCAATTTGTCCATCACCTGATTTTATGGGATTTACCCGTTAATCCTGATTTATTGCAGCAACGCATAGGCAGACTGGACCGTATCGGCCAGAAACATATTATTCAGATACACATTCCGTACCTGGAAAATACTGAACAGCACCGCTTGTACCGGTGGTATGACGAAGGGCTTAATGCGTTCCGCAGCAATAATTCCGCCGCCCAAGGTGTCGCGGACCGTTTGCAGAATGAACTGGCGGAAGTATTGCAAGATAAAGGTGCCCATATTGATGCGTTTATTGCCAAAACCCAAGCCTTAAGCGCAGAAATTGAATTGCAATTGCATAATGGCCGTGATCAATTGCTGGAATTAAATTCGTGTCGAAAGGACATAGCGGACAACCTGATAGACCAACTCAACGACTACGAACATGAAGGCGTGCTTTGGCCGTATATGGAGAGTTTATTTGACAGCTATGGCGTTGACACCGAGTTCCATTCTCCCGATTGTTTTATTATTCGCCCCAGTGATCATCTGCGTGTTTCCCACTTTCCAGGTCTATCCGAAGACGGCATGACTGTAACTATAAACCGCCAGATTGCGCTCGCGCGTGAAGAACTGCAGTTTATGACCTGGGAACATCCGCTGGTTACGGCATCCATGGACCTGGTACTTTCCAGTGAAACCGGCAATGCCGCTATCAGCGTGGTCAGGCACAGCGATCTTAAATCCGGACAATTTCTGCTGGAGTGTTTATTTATTGTTGAATGCAGTGCGCCTGCCGAATTGCAAATTGGAAGGTTTCTACCGCCTACGCCGCTTCGGGTATTGATCAATCAACATCAAAAAGATTTAACGGAAGAGATAGCTCACAGCAGCTTAATGGAAACAGGTAAAACCTTTGATAAACAGCAAATCATCACTTTCCTTAACAATCAGCGGTTACCGATTACCAAGCTTTTGGCCGCAGCGGAACAAAAAGCCCGAACAGACGTGCATCGATTGATTGATGAGGCGACCACTGTCATGCTGGACTCGCTCACTACCGAAATAAAGCGCCTGGTCAGATTGAAAAAAGTCAACCCGACCATTAAAACGGAAGAAATTGAACAGCTTAAAGATATGACTATGCTGGCCCATGAGAACATTAACGCAGCGCATTTAAGACTGGACGCTGTCCGTTTTATCATTACCAGTTGAGCCATTCCATGTTAAATATCGGGAAAGTTAATAAACTGAACGTTGTTAAAAAACAAGGCGCCGACATCTACCTCGGTAGCGGCACATCAGGAAAAGTCCTGTTGGTTGATAAAAAATTATCCGCAAGCTGCCAGGTTGGCGATAATCTTGAGGTGTTTGTCTATGTCGATTCGGAAGGGCATCTGGCGGCAACCACCCAGATGCCGTTGGCACAAGTCGATGATATTGCCTGGTTAAAGGTGGTGTCGCTTAATTATGTGGGCGCCTTTCTGGATTGGGGCTTGCCCAAAGACTTACTGGTTCCCTTTGGCGAACAACACCACGAAATGGAAGTCGGCAGGTCTTATCTGGTCAAAATATTTCTCGACGACAAAAACCGTATTGCCGCCACCACCAAAATAGATCGTTTTCTCACTGATGAATCGGATGATTTTGAAGCCGGCCAAAAGGTCTCATTGATCATTGCCGATAAAACCGAATTGGGCGTCAAGGCGATCGTAAATAACGCGCACTGGGGCATGCTGTATCAAAATGAGCTTTTCCAGCCGGTCACAAAAGGCCAGAAGCTGGAAGGCTACATTAAACAGATAAGAGAGGATCATAAAATTGATCTCAGCCTGCATCAGCCCGGCTACGGTAAAGTGGTATTACTGACCGATAAGATTTTAATCAAGCTAACAGAAAACGATGGCGTACTGATGTTAAGCGACAAAAGTCCGCCCGAAGACATCTATGCGGCCTTCGGCGTCAGTAAAAAAGTATTTAAACAAGCGATCGGGGCGTTATATAAGAAAGAATTAATCACTATTGATAAGAATGGAATCAGGCTGGTTTGATCCTCGTCCCTACGCTATCGTTTCCATGCTGAGGCGAGGGAACGATACCAGGGTAAATGCTGTTTATTCAGCGATAACATCAAAGTGCTTTTCATCTATTACCTGACCATTTTCATCCACCGTCCTTACTGTCCAGTTAGGCTTGGCTGTGTAATAAAACATTTGGCGGCTTGATGTGCGCCAGTTATCAGAAGAGATATTTATTTTTTTTCTGGAAATGAGCTCGCCGTCCAGCATCCATTCGTGGTAAACCGTTCGGCCTTTCATTCCGGTCAATTCAACAAAATAATAAATCTTTATGGGCTTTTTCTTGCTGACTTTCACTGGAAAGCTGATCTCGCCTGCCGGTTCATTCTTACGAAGCTTGTAAGTCAGTAATGATCTTTGTACGTGATTGCCAGCGTCCGCTTTCGGCTCAGCCGGTGCATCAACTTTTTTTTCGGCTACATTTGCCTGTTTTTCAGGCAACTTTTGTGCCTGAGCTTGCCGATCCGTTTCTTGCCCATCGACTTTTTCAGGCAAGACCGTCTGCGGCTGCAAATCAGCTTTTCGGTCATCATCCTTAATAAAAAGGAATATCGAAAATAAAATCAATACAATGCAACCCAAGGCCAGCAATATTCGCTTAACATTCCATACGGTGACCATATCGGGTACAGAATGGTCTTTTTCCGGCCTGCTTCCCGGTGTAGGATATTTGACCTTGATTTTAATGTTTTTTTTGTTTGTCATAAAATTATCTGATGAGTTGCACTGTCCAAAATCACTATCCAATACAGAATGATCATGATGGCATGGCTGTATTTCCAAAAGAAAATGATCACATAAAATAAGATGTAACTGCAAGGATGCAAGCACATATAACTTTTATATCTAACATAAACGCGCTGTTGCTTATTGCGACCTGAACGGCTGCCAGACGGATAATAAAGAGGTGCGCTCCATTCTTCAGGATAGCGGCAGTATGTAAAGCGGCTCTTTCCATACGAATAACGAATTTTTCAGGATTAAATCAGGCATGAGTAAAAAAATCAAAACGGCTTTTGTTTGCGACCAATGCGGTGCGGATTTTCCGCGCTGGGGCGGACAATGCACCAGTTGCGGCGAATGGAACACCATCAAGGAAGTCAGGCTGGGCTCTGCAAGTACGGAGCGCAGCAGCCGCACAGGTTATGCCGGAAGCCGATCCGAAGTTAAATTATTGTCTGACATCAGTTTATCTCAGGCTGAGCGCATTTCAACCGGAATTTCTGAATTCGACCGTGTTTTAGGCGGCGGCATTGTCAGAGGCAGCGTAGTATTGATTGGCGGAGCGCCGGGGGCCGGTAAGAGCACGCTGTTATTACAGGCCATTGCCAACATTGCCGATCGGGCTATCAGCGTGCTGTATGTGTCAGGCGAGGAATCGCTGCAACAGATTGCTGAAAGAGCGTACCGGCTGAAGCTTACGGCCGATAAAATCATGATGCTGATGGAAACTTCGGTGCAGCGTATTTGCGATATACTCGATGAAATCAAACCGCAAATTCTGGTCATTGACTCGATCCAGGTAATGCAGACACAGGAGGCAGATTCTGCGCCGGGATCGGTTTCTCAAGTCAGGGAATCGGCCAGTTACCTGACTCAATATGCCAAAAAGAATCTTGTCTCCATTTTCATGGTGGGACATGTAACCAAGGACCAGTCATTGGCAGGCCCCATGACCTTAAGCCACATTGTCGATACTCAGGTCATGCTGGGCTCGACCGATGATGCCCGCTTCCGTGTTTTAAGGGCCGATAAAAACCGCTTTGGCAGCGTCGGTGAACTGGGTTTTTTTGCAATGGACAATTCAGGGCTCAAGGAAGTCAAGAACCCTTCCGCGATGTTTTTAAACAGAGCGGAAAAGCCTTCTTCGGGTAGCGTAGTTACGGTGCTTTGGGAAGGCACGCGGCCTCTGCTAGTGGAAATTCAGGCTCTGGTGACTGAATGTCAGTACGGCAATCCCAGACGATTGGCCGTCGGTATCGATCAAAACCGTCTGGCCATGTTATTGGCTGTGCTCTACCGGCACGGCGGCGTTTTTACTGCACAGGATGAAATTTATACCAATGTCGTCGGCGGCATTAAAGTGACAGAAACCAGTTCAGATTTAGCGATTGTTGTCGGGATTGTTTCCAGTCTAAAGGATAAGGTGATTCCGCATGATGTGTTCTTTTTTGGAGAGTTGGGCTTAAATGGTGAAATCAGGCCGGTCGCCAACGGTCATGCGCGCCTTAATGATGCAGCAAAACATGGCTTTAAAAAAGCCGTGATTCCGAAAGCCAATGCACCGAAAACACCGGTTAAGGGCCTGGAGATTCACGCAGTTTCAACGCTTTCTGAAGCGCTGGATATTGTTGCCGAGATGTAGCCGCTTTATCGCTTCGATTTGATGAGGGATTAACAGTTTGAATCAGGCGCTAAAGCTGGCAGCCGAATCTTAACAACGCAATAAGGATAAGACGAAGCACATCGCTGCAGTTTGCTTGATAGATTTTTGCATTAGCCGATCCAAGTGATTCCTCTGGTTTCGGCAATGCATCAGTAAAAAATCAGCCTTGTCCATTCATGACCATTGCGCCGTATTCCTCGGGGGTGATAGTTCCGCCCAGCTTTTCCGCAATACCTTGATCACAGGCAGGAAGAGCGTCTTGTACAGCATCGATACGCTTCCATTGTGGTACAGGTGTTTCTTTTCCTTCCTGAGGTACGTATTTTGAAGTTTGAATACGGCTCATGCGGTGGATATAGCGCGGGCAGTTAATGAATATTTCGCTGATTTTCACTCTCACGATCATTTCGGCGCCGGGATATTCGGCCAATAACGGATCATTGGGCCGAATGCCGGCATCACCATGCACGCGTATACGATGCGGAGTTTCGAAATCGATAAACAGCAGCCCGATTTTGGCATTGCCCTGAATATTGCCCATCGACAGAAACATGCCGTTACCGTCATAGCTGGGAAATGCCAGCGTTTGCGGATCGACCACTCTTACCAGACCTGGATTGCCGCCCTTATAGGAACAGGTCGGGTAACCCCGATGGTCGATGGTGGTCAGAAAAAAGAAGTCCCTGCTTTCGATAAAAGGCCGATGCTGATCGCTCACCTGGTTTTCAATGATGACTTGCTGCAGGCGATCGGCCAGATTGCGGGTATCATACTGGTCTTGCAACTGGCGGTGCTCCAGACTGTACAAATCGTTCATGTGGCTGTTCCTTAAATGGTTGAGTCGATATTGTGCCACGAAATTTCCTGAGGATAAATTGTGTATTTAAAACCCAACGCTTCTTCCCAATCCTGCAGCATGGATAAAGTAACCTGACTACCGCCTGCCGCAGACTCTTCCGTTAAAATTCTGGCGGGAATCAAATCACAGCCGGCCTTGTACGCTGCCATTGTCCGCTTGTGCCCATCCTGGATATAGATAAAACCGTTGCAGACAAAAACGTCTACAGCCTGATATTCCTGAATGCCATTATCGGCAAGCTGATAGTCCGAGCCGATAACTTCTTTCACAGCTTGCGTCGGTAATAACTTTATCGGAGCTATCCACAAGGATGAATACGGACGATGACTGTGCCATTTTTCAAAACAGTCCCTGATTTTTGCGGCAATGTTTTCGGGTGAGGTATAGGAAGTATCGATGACCAGGTCGTAATTGCCGTATTTTCGAAAATTCACGTTATAGAGCTTGTGAAAGCGTTGGTCCTCAATTGCCTGGCGTTTGAGATTATTTTCAAGCGTCTCTTCCAGGGAGGGGTTATCTTCATCACTTCGCGACGCCTTAAATACGCGTTCGGCGCCTACGACAGGATCAACTGATAAAAACACTTTAAACGCTGTAGGGATAAAGTGCCAGGCCAGCCTGGAATCGAGAATCAGGTTATCTTGTGTTTTGCCTGTTTCAACCACATAAGAATCGATTTCATCATCAATGCTTCGGTCTGTTTGTGATATTCTGTTCAGCTCCAGGGTAGTTACGCCGCGTCTTTTGGCGATGGCGCGTTGTATGGTTCCGGTGCCGATGATTTCATAGCCCGTTATCTGCTTCAGCGCAGCGGCCACTGATGATTTACCGCTGCCGATATCCCCTGACATCACAATAATATTTTTCATTTTGATTTAGCCTTCCAAGGTTACCGCTATCCGGAGCGATCGTAAAAAACGTGCTATGGTAGCATTAATCATCCTATGAAGACCGGTTGTTAATGCCAAGTTCTGCATGAACAGGTCCCGCTTATAGTTTATAATTGATCCTTTTTTAAATTTTTATCGGCTAAAGCCCACCGATGGCTTTGGTATCGACAAACAGTCATTGATTAAAAATACTCCATGCAAGAAATAAATCCGATTAAAAATAAAATTGCCGACCTGAAAAGCCGTGGAGACGCGCTTAGGAGGTATCTTTGACTTTGATGCCAAGAGTGAACGCCTGGTCGAAGTTTTAAGAGAACTGGAAAATCCAAAAATCTGGGACAATCCTGAACAGGCCCAAGCCTTAGGCAAAGAACGCGGCCAGTTGGAAGCCATCGTCAACACCATTAATGAGCTGGAACGCGGCTTAACCGATGCCGAAGAACTGCTGTTTATGGCGTTTGATGAAGAGGATGAAGAAACCGTCGATACGGTTGTTGATGATTTGGCGCATTTTGAAAAAAAAGTGGCCGACCTTGAATTCCGGCGCATGTTTTCAGGTGAAATGGACGCCAACAATGCCTTCCTGGATATACAATCGGGATCCGGCGGCACCGAAGCCCAAGATTGGGCTTCCATCATCGAACGGATGTATTTGCGTTGGGGTGAAAGCAGAGGATTTAAAACCGAACTGATTGAAGAGTCGCCCGGCGATGTCGCGGGCATTAAAAGCGCCACGATCAAATTTGAAGGCGACTATGCCTTTGGCTGGCTGCGCACCGAAACCGGCGTGCACCGCCTGGTCAGAAAATCACCTTTTGATTCCGGCAACCGCCGCCATACCTCATTTGCCTCGGTATTTGTAGCGCCTGAAATTGATGACGATATTAATATAGACATCAACCCTGCCGATATTCGCGTGGATGTTTATCGAGCCAGCGGCGCGGGCGGCCAGCACATCAATAAAACCGAATCAGCCGTGCGTATGACGCATAATCCGACCGGCATTGTCGTGCAATGCCAGAGCGACCGTTCACAGCATAAAAACCGCGATACGGCGATGAAGCAATTAAAAGCCAAATTGTATGAACTGGAAATGCGCAAGCGCAGTGAAACCGCTCAGGCCCTGGAAGACACCAAATCCGATATCGGCTGGGGCAGCCAGATTCGTTCCTATGTTCTGGATCAATCGCGCATCAAGGATTTGCGCACCGGCGTGGAAACAGGCAATACCCAGGCGGTTCTGGATGGTGATCTGGATCAGTTTATAGAAGCCAGTTTGAAGAGCGGGTTGTGATTATGACGAGCCGACTTGCACCGACTTATCACCGACAACGTTTTTTACTGTTCTTGTTGGAGCAGAGTGGCTGTATTTCAACAACTGACTTTCAGCAGCTATTGTTTTTATCTCATCAAGAAATGTCGCTTAACTATTATGATTCTGTGCGTTATGACGATAATTACCATTCTTTTCAAGCTACATCTGATTTAGAAGTTTTGGAACAAAAAGGTTGGATTGGAACATCAGAAAATACAATTTTTTTAAAGGATAAGCCTTATTTAGGTAGTGGCTCGAAAAAAGAAGAGCGTTGGCTAATATCTGGATGGATTCGCGATTATAAAGATTTAGTAGGAGAAAGCTTAACTAAATTGATTAATGAACGTTATCCCAACAACGTCTTACAAAATTGTTCTCAACATGATAAAGAACTTTTTACTATTGGGTATGAAGGATTAAGTCTTGAACGCTATCTAAACAAGCTAATTCAAAATAATATAAACATCCTTTATGACCTTCGGAGAAACCCATTAAGTCGTAAATTCGGTTTTTCTAAAGGTGTGTTATCTGTAACTTTACCTAAATTCGGTATTAAATATAAGCACATACCAGAATTAGGAATTATTTCTCAAAAACGTCAGAATTTAAATAGCGAATCTGACTATATTGAATTATTTGATGAATATAGACAGAGCTTGCCAGAAAAGAAAATTTATCTTCAAGAACTAATTATTACTTTATATGAAGGTAAACGTATTGCATTAACTTGCTTCGAAGAAAAGCCTAAATCCTGCCATCGACAATGCGTGAGTGAATATTTATCCAATCATTTATCTGTTAGTGTCGCACATTTATGAGCAAAAAACGCAGAGTTTTCATTGTAGTAAAAACGTACCCGACACTTTCAAAAAAATATGATGAATTAGTTTGTACAGCGGGCATTTTAGATGATGGTAGTTGGGTAAGGATTTATCCATTACCTTTTAGAAAATTAGATTATGAAAACCGATATAAAAAATATCAGTGGATAGAATTGTCATTAGTCAAAAATAAGAGTGATCCGCGACCTGAAAGCTATAGAGTCATTGATCCAGATGCAATAAAGTTAATTGGACCAGTTGTAGATACAAGGAAAGCATGGCAAGCAAGAAAATCTATCTTATTCGATAAAAATCCTATTTACACTAATTTGGCCGAATTGATTTCTAAAGCTAATTCTAACAAGTTATCTTTAGCCATTTTTAAACCGAAAAAAATTATCGATTTTATTGTTAAAGAAGTAGAACGTGAATGGGATGCTGACTCTCTTGAGCATCTAAAAGAACAATCTAAACAATTTTCCCTCTTTGATTTACAGCAAGAAGATGAAGTGCAAAAGGAGTTTTCTAGGGTAGATAAACTACCATATAAGTTTTCTTACAAATTCCTGGATGATTCTGGAAAGGAATCTACGTTAATGATTGAAGATTGGGAAATTGGGATGCTGTACTGGAATTGCTTAAAGTCTAGTGATAATGATGAAAAATTAGCTGTTGAAAAAGTTAAATTAAAATATTTTGATATGTTTTTAACTAAAGATATTCATTTGTTTTTAGGTACAACGCGGCAATTTCATGGTAGAGCTCCGAATCCTTTTGTCATTATTGGCGTTTTTTATCCACCTATTGATTCCTTGCCTGAACAATTATCACTTTTTTAACATTAGTTAGTGTTACTCTTTAAAACTTAAATTAAAAACCATGTCAGAAATCCAACAAGACGAACAAGAACAGATCAGACAACGCCGCAGCAAATTAAACGAGCTGCGTAAAAACGGCGGCATCGCCTTTCCTACTGATTTTCGCCGCAATGTCGTGGCCGGTGAACTGTTAGCCGAATACAGCGAAAAGTCCAAGGAAGAACTGGAAGCCGAACCGTTGCGCGTAAAACTGGCGGGCCGCATCATGACGCGGCGCGTGATGGGTAAAGCCAGCTTCTGCCATATTCAGGACATGTCCGGCAAAATACAGCTTTACGTCACCCGCGATGCATTGGCGGAAGGTTTCTATAATGAACAGTTCAAAAAATGGGATATCGGCGATATCATCGGCGCGGAAGGTGTTCTGTTCAAAACCCAGACCGGCGAACTCAGCGTCAAGGTCGATGATGTCAGGCTGCTGACCAAATCCTTGCGTCCCTTGCCGGAAAAATTCCACGGCATTGCCGATCAGGAAATCAAATACCGCCAGCGTTATCTGGACTTGATCATGAGCGAGCAATCGCGCAATACTTTCCTGATCCGTTCCAAAGTTGTCGCTTATATTCGCCAGTTCCTGATCGAACGCAAGTTTCTGGAAGTGGAAACGCCGATGATGCAGACGATTCCGGGTGGAGCTACCGCGCGTCCTTTCACTACCCATCATAATGCGCTGGATATGGGACTTTATCTGCGTATCGCCCCCGAGCTTTATTTGAAACGGCTGGTAGTCGGCGGTTTTGAGCGGGTGTTTGAAATTAACCGTAACTTTAGAAATGAAGGTCTATCTACCCGCCATAACCCTGAATTTACGATGCTGGAGTTTTATCAGGCTTACGCGGAATATCAGGATTTGATGGAATTGACTGAAGCGATGTTGCGCGGTTTGGCGGAAGATGTTATAGGACAAACAGTCATTACCTATCAAGGAGAGCAATACGATTTTGGCAGGCCGTTTGATCGAATGACAGTCTTTGATTCGATTTTGCGCTTTAATCCGAATCTTAAAGCCGGCGACATTGCTAACCGCGCGTCTGCCGCGGCAGTGGCTAGAGATCTCCACATTCCGGTTAAAGAGGGTTACGGATTGGGTAAAATACAAATTGAAATTTTTGAAAAAACCGTTGAAAGCCGCTTGATGAACCCCACTTTCATTACCGCTTATCCGGTTGAAGTATCGCCGCTGGCACGGCGCAATGATGATGATCCGCTTGTGACGGACCGCTTTGAGTTCTTTGTCGGCGGCCGGGAAATTGCCAATGGTTTTACCGAGCTTAATGATGCTGAAGATCAGGCGGCGCGCTTCCAGAAGCAGGTTGAAGAAAAAGAGGCGGGTGATGAAGAAGCCATGCACTTTGATGCGGATTATATCACTGCGCTGGAACACGGAATGCCGCCTACGGCCGGTGAAGGCATAGGCATCGACCGCTTGGTCATGCTATTTACTGACGCGCCGTCAATTCGTGATGTGCTGCTATTTCCGCATATGAGGCCCAAGGGTTAAGTCCTTACCTCCGTTAAGATGGTTTTAGCCGCGCATTGCGGTTAAAACCCGAATTCACAAGCGCTAATCCAGCAATCATGCATGTAGGCTTAGCACATGCGGTTAATAGGAAAATGACAGCTGAAACAACTGCCTTTGCCCAATTCGCTGGTGATATTCAACCGGGCATCGTGGCGCATTAGCACGTGTTTGACGATAGCCAAACCCAATCCGGTTCCGTTCACTTTTTTAAGACGTTTGGTTTCGACCCGGTAAAAACGCTCTGTGACTCTCGGAATTTCGGCTTTTGCAAGGCCTTCACCCTGATCTTCAATAGCCAGCACGACAGATTCTTTATCCTGATACCAGCGAGCTTTTACCGGCGAATAGTCCGGCGAATATTTGAGGGCATTGCCTAATAAATTAGTGAATGCGCTGCGCAGTTCCTGTTCATCACCCACAATGTGCGCAGTCGTTTCCAGATCTAACTGGATGCGCGCAAGCGTATTTTCCAGAGCGTCGCCTTCCTTGCAAATCTGTTGCAATAAAGCAGGAACATCAACACACTGTGATTTTTTCTGTTGCGTTTCGAGCCGCGTTAACAATAACAAATCATCAATAAGATGCTGCATACGCTCAGTTTGCCCCTGCATTTGCTGGAACGAATCGGTCAATAACGGCGAATGACCGTCATCCATGTCCTGCAATGTTTCCAGATAGCCTTTTAGTACCGTCAACGGTGTTCTGAGCTCGTGCGAGACATTCGCGACGAAATCCTTGCGCATCCGCTCCATTTTTTTCAGTTGTGTGACATCCTGCGCCAGTAACAAACGCAACCCGGCGCCGTAGGGCACAACTCTTACTTCCAGCGTAATGCGATTATCAACAGGCGACGGTAAAATTATTGATTCTTTATAATTCCCGGATTTGAGATAACGGATAAACTCGGGAAAACGAATAAGGTTGGGAATCCGCTGACCTTTATCGGATTGCTGCAAACCCAAAACATCTCTTGCGGCTTTGTTCGCCCATTCGATTTCATCATAGACGCCCAAAACAACAGAGGCGTCAGGCAAAGCCTCTGTTGACTGTCGAAACTGGTCAAGTATTTTACTCAGCTTCTTTTTCCGGCGTTTTTCATTCTTTTTAGTGCGATAAACATGGCAATAAATTTCTTCCCAGATACCGGATGTTTTAGGATATTTGCGTCTTCCTCCCGCACTTATCCACTTTTCAAAACGGCTGATCTGAATAATCTGATACATTAAAATGCCGAACATCAGCATGAACAGCAAGGGAAGAAAATATCCGGTAATTCCACCTACAACCGCAATTGCCGATAACAGCAAAAGCACAGTCACTATTTCTTTTTGCCAAACACCCATACGACTCAACCTGCCAGTGAAAACCGGTAACCGAAACCACGCACAGTTTGCACCAGATCTTCCCTGCCATATTCACCGAGAATTTTTCTCAAGCGGCGAATATGCACATCAATCGTACGCTCTTCTATATATACACTGCGCCCCCAAACCTGATCCAGCAATTGGGTGCGGCTGTAGACTTTATCCGGATGTGTCATAAAGAACTGCATTAACCTGAACTCGGTGGGGCTTACTTCCAATTGCTTGTCCCTGATACTGAGCCTGTGCTGTTCAGTATCCAGCACCAGATCACCAAGCACAATTTGCGCCTGACCTTGTATTTTTCCGCTTCTGCGCAATACTGCACGGATACGCGCTATCAATTCCTTGGGTGAAAAGGGTTTAGTCATATAATCATCGGCACCAATCTCAAGGCCTTTAACTTTATCCTCTTCCTCACCGCGCGCCGTCAGCAGGATAATGGGCAATTCACGGTATATCGGCTCTTTTTTCAGGCGCCGTGCCCATTCGACACCGCTGATTCCCGGCAGCATCCAGTCCAGCAAGATCAAATCCGGCAAAGTTTCATCCATAGCTCTCTGCGCCTCTTCCGCATCGGCGGCTGCAATCGGCATAAAGCCCGCCTGCTCAAGAACCATCATTAACATTCTTCTGATAGCGTCTTCATCTTCAACAACGAGAATATTAAAATTAGACATAATAGTTAAGTAAAATGAAAATGGTCATTGTAGCAAAACGCCTGTTACCTTTTTATGACAGAAGGAAAAACAGGTACAGAGGCAAATGCTTTCTGGACCTTCCGGCCATGTTAAATCATATTTTTTTTGTGAAATATGCCTCGGCGCATTATCGAATAATGCATTGCATTCAGCTTCCAGAGTACCATTCCTGCTTCCATAAAACGGCCGTCTAAATATCCAAAACATCCGGTAAAAAAAACTCACTGACCAGCATCTGCTTGTGGGCGATTGCATAGACCGTTCTTCTGCCCCATACCGGCTGGTCAATAGCGGTTTCAGCAAGCACCGACTGCGTCCAAGCGAATGGCTTAATCAAGGTGACATCCATAGCCATCCGTTCCAGCTTGGGATATGAAAAGATAATTTCACCCAATGGACGGTTACCTAAATGAGATAAATTATTTTGTGTCGCCTTGATTGTTGCCGCCGGAATTATGGTTCTTGCCAGAACCAGTGGCTTGTCGTTGGCATAAAGCAAAACCTCACGAATCAGGCTGTACTGGCGCTCGGAAAGTTTAAGCAAGCGCCGCTCACTTAAAAAAGGCTTATGCCAGCGCTGAAGCAGAATTTTAACCGCAACGGCGTCACCATAAAAGCTGCGCAAGCGCCGGGTTAGCGAACCTGATTCATAAGCCCACGATTGAACGTTATCGGGCAGTTTATGACGCAGACCTTGACGATTTTCCAGCCATAACGGTTCGCGGTTAAATAAAAAGCTTTTACTGGTCAAATTGAGCTAAACCTCGGAATATTCTGTGGCTGTGCCCAGCCAACGGTCACATAACGGCTGTATGGCTTGGGGCGCTTCAGTGAAAAATTGATCGCCTGCCTGCTGAATATTATCCAGCAAGTCGGCATCTCTGGCTAAATCAGCAATTCTGAAGTGCATCTGCCCGGTTTGGCGCGTACCCATCACCTCACCCGGCCCGCGTAATTGCAGGTCTTTCTCGGCAATAACAAAACCGTCATTACTGTCTCTTAAAATACCCAGGCGCTGACGGGCCGTATCCGATAACGGCGATTGATACATCAGCAAACAGTAACTGTCCCCCTCCCCTCGCCCCACCCGTCCGCGTAATTGATGCAGTTGAGAAAGTCCCAACCGCTCCGGATTTTCGATAATCATTAAACTCGCGTCGGGCACATCGACACCGACTTCAATCACCGTGGTGGCGACCAGCAAATCAATCTGATAATTTTTAAATGCCTGCATGACGGCATCTTTTTCTGCGCTTTTCATACGTCCGTGAATCAGGGCGACACGCACATCAGGCAATGAACGGGTTAATAATTCAGCCGTTTTTTCAGCGGCTTCGCATTGTAAAACTTCTGACTCTTCTATTAGCGTACACACCCAGTAAACCTGCCTTTTTTTAGCGACCCAATGGTTAATTCTGTCGATAACTTCGGCGCGGCGTTCTGCAGGGATTACGCTGGTCACAATGGGCTTTCTGCCGGGCGGCAGTTCATCAATAATAGAAATATCCAGATCGGAATACTGCAGCATCGCCAGGGTGCGGGGAATCGGGGTGGCCGTCATCACCAATTGATGCGGCCTGATGCCGGCCTGTTGGCCCTTTTCTCTCAGCGCCAGCCGCTGATGAACGCCGAAACGATGTTGTTCATCAATAATGATCAAACCCAGCCGATGAAAATTTACACCCTCCTGAAACAAGGCATGAGTGCCGATGATAATACCCGATGAGCCATCGGCCAGGCTTTGTAAAAGCTCTTTACGGGCATTGCCTTTCAACTGGCCGGTTAAAAACACTACTTTAGTCTGAAAACCTTCAAACCATGCATCAAAATTTCGTTTATGCTGTTCCGCCAATAATTCCGTGGGCGCCATGACCGCGACCTGATAACCTGCCGTTAACGCCAGTAATGCCGCATAGGCGGAAATAATGGTTTTGCCTGAGCCAACATCGCCCTGAACCAGCCGCATCATGGGATGACGCTGGCGGCAATCCGCTTCAATTTCTGCAATGACGCGTTGTTGTGCGCCGGTCAGCTTGAAAGACAAAGAGTCCAGGAACTGCTTCGTGATGGTTTTATCACCGGTAAATTCAGGCGCCTGCCAGACCTTGGCCTTGTTTTTGATTTTCCGCAGACTCAGATGATGAGCCAGCAGTTCTTCAAATGCCAGCCTCTTTAGCGCTGGTACGCTGCCGTTTTGTAATGCTTCCATGGAAATGGATTCATCAGGAGCATGCAAGGTTTGTATCGCATCCGCTAAGGACGGGTAATGGTATTGTTTTAAAATGGATTCGGGAATCCAGTCTACTAATAACTCAGGTTTACTTTTACAGAGACTGAGCGCCTGCTTTATCGCCTTCCTTAGTGTATTTTGGCTGAGACCTTCGGTTAGTGGATAAACCGGAGTCAAGCGGCTTTCTGTAACAGGAGCATCAGGGTTTGAAATCACCTGATAATCAGGGTGAATCATTTCCAGCCCGGCAAAACCCTGCCGTACTTCGGCAAAACAGCTGATTAATGTTCCGGGCTTCAGCGTATTGTGCTGATTGGCGCTGAAATGAAAAAATTTGAGTGAGATAAAACCGGTGCCATCACTGATTTTACAAATCAGACTTTTCCGCCCTTTGGATAAAATATCAATAAACTCAACTCTACCGCGGATTAGCGCGGTCATGCCCACCCTCAAAGCACCTATGGGGTAAACCTGCGTCCGGTCTTCATAGCGGAGGGGCAAGTGAAAAATAAGATCCTGAATAACGCAAATACCGAGCCTTTTCAGGCGATTTACTGTTTGGGCGCCTATGCCCGTTAACTTTCCGACCGGTTGATTAAGATAATTCATGCACAAATGTTAAATCAGCAGAATACCCAAACTGATCCCATGGATAAGCCGGGTATACCCATGTCAATCCGCTTCATTGATATGCTGATTTTTAAGGATTAGGAGGCCGGATATTCCTGTGGTTTCAGGCACATGACGGCATCCATCTCCACCCCGACGGCTTTAGGTAAAGCCGCGACGCCAACGGCGGCACGCGCCGGGTAAGGCTCTTGAAAATAAAGCCCCATAATGTCGTTGACTATTGGAAAATTTGATAGATCGGTTAAGAAAACATTTAATTTAACAATGTCGCTCAGGTCACCACCTGCGGCTTCCGCAACTGCTTTTAAATTGTTAAATACCTGGGTAGTTTGAGCGCTAATATCGCCGTCTATAACCGTCATGGTTTCAGGCACTAAAGGAATTTGTCCCGATAGATAAACCGTATGGTCGACTTTGACTGCTTGTGAATAGGTTCCGATTGCCTGGGGTGCTTTATGAGTCTGAATGATTTCTTTGGTCATTTTATTTGAGTGCTTGTCTACAGGTTACTGATATTTATTAATGTGTGTATTATATAGACTATTTTTAATGGTTAGAAAAACTTAAGCCGGAAAGCCGATATTTCCGCATTAGCTTAAATTGGAATCTCACTGCCATGATACAAAACCGCTATGAGCCGTTAAAACAACGAGGCTTTATGTTGGCCCTCGTACCTACCTAAAAATGGTTTTCATTATAGCGGGTAAAGTCGAAGAAACATCGAGAGGAAATATATACAGTTATGGACGGGAAAATAGATGGACTTCAATTCTGCTTTTCCATATCTCTATGGTAAAGGCTCTTTTCCCTGATCAACAACGATACGCATACCTTCAATCTATCAGGAGTTATTTATGACCAATCCCACTCCACCGCCCAACGGCAGCCCCATCACGATGCAAAACGGTAAACTCGTCGTGCCTGATAACCCTATTATTCCTTTTATTGAAGGCGACGGAACGGGGCCGGATATATGGCGCGCTACCGTTCGTGTTTTAGATGCGGCTGTAGCAAACGCTTATTCCGGGCAGAGGAAAATTCATTGGCTGGAAGTTTACGCCGGCGGAAAAGCCAATGCGCTATTCAATACCTGGCTTCCGGATGAAACGGTAGAGGCCTGCCGGGACTATCTGGTATCCATTAAAGGCCCGTTAACGACGCCCATAGGCGGCGGCATCCGGTCTTTAAACGTGGCATTGCGGCAATTGCTGGACATGTATGTTTGCCTGCGTCCGATCAGATGGTTTCAAGGCGTACCATCACCGGTAAAAAAACCGGAGTCTGTGGATATGGTTATTTTCCGGGAAAATACTGAAGATATTTATGCCGGGGTGGAATTTGCCCAAGGCAGCGACGATAATAAGCTTTTCATGCGATTACTTCGAGACAACTTCCCCGCCCAGTTCAGTAAAATCCGCTTTCCCAAAACTTCGGGCATAGGCATAAAGCCCGTATCACAAGAAGGGACGGAACGTTTGATACGTTCAGCCATTGAATATGCCCTGACCAATAAACGCAAAAGCCTGACGATTGTCCACAAAGGCAATATTATGAAATTCACCGAAGGCGCATTCCGTAACTGGGCATACGCCGTTGCCGAACATGAATTTGCCGGGCAAACCTATACCTGGCAGCAATGGGAACAAGCCCGTGCGCAATCAGGTGAAGCCGCAGCCAATAAAGAACAGGCAGACGCCTTGGCAAGCGGACGTATTTTAATTAAAGACGCCATTGCCGATATTGCCTTGCAACAGGTTTTAACGCGGCCTGAAGACTTTGACGTAATCGCCACCTTGAACCTGAATGGTGATTATTTATCCGATGCCCTGGCAGCGCAAGTAGGAGGGATCGGTATCGCACCCGGCGGCAATATCAATTATCAAACAGGCACGGCTGTTTTTGAGGCCACTCACGGCACTGCGCCCAAATATGCCGGTCTGGATAAAGTCAATCCCGGTTCATTGATCCTGTCGGGTGAAATGATGCTGCGTTATATGGGCTGGTCAGAAGCGGCGGACGCCATTATCAGCGCGATGGATGCCGCCATTGCGAGTAAACGTGTAACCTACGATTTTGCACGTTTGATGGATAATGCAACAGAAGTCAAGTGCAGCGAATTTGCCGACGTATTGATTGAAAATTTATAAGGTATAAAACAGGCGAAGCTTTCTAAAAAGTTTCGCCTGGCTATTTTTGGCATGGATGAGGCCGGAATTCTAACTAACCTCGAACATCTGTTTTTTTCACGTGATATAGTATCCATGGGTATGCTTCCGGATTGCCCAGGACACTGCGATATTATCAAACCTTTTTACCGGTTCCCGGTTGGGAAATTTCCAAATTTGATGTTTGGCAAGGCTGAAATAAGTTCCCAATTCGAAGAGCTTCCCCGCTGTACAAGCAATGCATCATAAATTGTGCCCTGATATTCCACGCATGGAATTGTCAAGTTGCCGGTCACCGAATCAACAAAAGCGATACATTCGCCAACACTGTGAGAAGCATCTGCCAAACAGGACGGAATCGTAACTGTCGTAACTGATTCACCCGTTCTGACAAATACGCTTAGGCCGCTGATAGCAATGTCAGAATTGGCTGTAGCATTCGCCACAGGTATGGGGTCAAGAGCATTGGGAGCACATGAACCTGACAAACTAGCCCCCGGCGCCAGACCAAGATTTAAAGTGTTAGCGCTCGTATAGTAGAGCAAATCTCCATTCACAACCACTGAGCCTGCTGTAGCAATGTCTGCACAGAACAAACCGCTCACAGCAAATAGACATATAAATTTTGCTTTCTTGTTCATAATAACCTCTCAAATGAAAAATTTATTGCCATACAGACTGTAATTTTTAATTAATCACAACCTTACCTTTTACTTGGCAACTTTTCATTGAATCCGAACCCCCTCTCACAAACAGGACAAAGCCGCCTACAGTCAAAGGCAAAACAGTATGTTCCTATAAATAATAATTGTCTAAGATTAGTTTTCTGGACGATGGATAATGCCAACAGATATTGTAAAAATAGGTAGGAAGCTTAAAAACTTTTTCGCAATTGCTCTTGTAGGTTACAGCTTATAAAAGCTGTTTTATTTCAGGATAATCATTTAAAAGTTGCTGCCGGAAAGTTTCAATTGCATTTTCATGGTAGCGTTCAGCTCTGGGAATGGGGACTGTAATTTCGCTGATGACTGCCATCGGCGCAGCTGATAAAAAGATAAGTCTGTCCGCCAGCGCAATGGCTTCACGCAGATCATGGGTCACAAATAGAACGGTATGCGGCCGCTGTTGCCACAACTTCAGCAACAGCTCTCGGACCTGTCTTGCTGTCGGTGCATCGAGTGATACAAATGGCTCATCCATTAATAAAACATCCGGCTCAACAGCAAACCCGCGAATGATTGAGACCTTGCGGCTCATGCCTAACGATAAGCGTTCCGGATAAACATTCTGCGCGTGAGTTAACTGCATGACTTCAAGCAATGGATCGATAATTGCTGGAGATTGATTTTTATCCAGCGTCAGTTCAATATTTTCTCTTACTGTTCGCCAGGGCAGCAGACGCGGATTCTGAAAAATATAACCTATTTTCGGATGAGTATGTTGCTTACCAATTATAATGTCACCCTCATAATCATTGTCCAGGCCGGCAATAATATTGAGGAGGGTTGTTTTTCCACAGCCTGATGGACCGACCAAACAAACAAATTCACCGGCATTTAAAGACAGGTTGAGGTTGGCGATAGCCAGATGATGTCCGGCCTGTCCAACTGCCGGATAGGTTTTGCTATGAACATTGATCCGGATGTGAGTCATCTTATCGCCGCCAGCGCTGGGATTTTTTATCCAGGGGTTTCAAAATTACCAGCTCTATCAGTTGAATAATGGCGACAAAAGCCACGGTATAAGCCAGAATACTTGCGACATCAAACAGTTGAAAGAATAAATGCAGCTGATAGCCCATACCGTTGCTGCGGCCAAGTAACTCGACCACCAGAATAATTTTCCAGATCAATGCCAGACCTGAACGGGTCGCCCCCATAACGAAAGGATGTAATTGCGGCCAGATCACATGAATCAGGGTTTTTCTTCTGCCAAAATGGTAGCAGCGCGCCATCTCCAGCAAATCCTGATCCAGTGCGCGCGTGCCTTCCCGGATAGTCACGATAACGTTGGGGATTTTATTGATAACAACCGCAAGTATTGCAGCCGATTCATCCAGGCCAAACCAGACATAGCACAAGATGATAGTCACCAGCGCCGGGATATTTAGGAAGATGACCAGCCAGTTATCAAAAAAAGCATCCAGTTTTTTATTGCGTCCAAGGATGATGCCTATTGCACAACCTGATAGCATAGCAATAGAAAAGCTGACCACCAACCTGAGCAAAGTTACGCCAAGGTGAAAAGGAAGCTGTCCTGATACACAATCTTGCCAAAAAATCACAGCCACTTTTCCCGGTGTTGGCAGTGTATTACTGTTTAAATATACAGCAAAACCTTGCCATACAGCTAAAAAAGCCAGCAAGGACAGGCCGGACAATAATTTTTTAAGACTGCTCAAAACGAATTTTTTATTCAGCTATCCAAAATGTGCCAGATTGGAGGCTTTCTGACTGTCCAGTCAACCGGTTGTGGCTTAAATTGCGGAGCATTGAATAAATGCGGTCCGCGGCCTGTTGTTCCTGCACGCCCCAATGTTCAACACCGCCTTCACAATAACGCTGGCGCAGCAGGTTTTGAGTAGCCAAGTCATCTGTTTTGGTTAAAGGAAGAATTTTTTGCCACACTGCATCCGACGAACACAGTTGATTTTTAGCCTGTTTGCCAGCTTTAAAAAAACTGTTAAGGGCCTGTTTATGGTTGGCAGCCCAGCTCTGTTTAAACACATAACCAATACCGGGTACATTTTCTGCAATGCCCAAGCCTTTCAAGATGCCTCTACCATCAATTATCTGGCGATAACCCTGAGCTTCAAGTCTCGCAGCAAAATGCCAGTAATTCAGAACGGCATCAACGCGGTTTTGTTTGATTTGCTCATTGATTAATGGCGGCGCCCCAAATGTTTTCTGCACAGACGCATTCAAATCCAGTTGCTCTTTTTGTGCCAGGGCCTGTAGCAATAACCAGTTTTTATCAAGTTCGCCACCGGCAATACCCAAGCGTTTACCTTTAAGATCTTTTATAGAATGGATGGGGCTTTTTTCCGCCACCACCAATGCGCCGGAATTATTAGAATAGGGGTAAAAAGTAAAATCAGCCCCGGTTGCGCGAAGACTGCTTACCCATATCCAATCGGAGATGATTATATCAACCGCATCGGACTGTAAAGCGATCTTGCCGGCTTCGGCATTGGCGACATATTGTATGTCCAGCTGAAAATCAGCGGATTTTGTCGCAGGATCATCTTGTAAGGCCGATAACTCCCATTCAAGCGTACCAAAAGCCTGAACACCAATACGGATGACGGTTTTTTCCGCAGAAAAACTGTTGTATGTTACAGACAGAAGTAATCCAATTAACAGGAAGTTAAGTTTCATGATTTGATTGCAAGAAATGAGGTTTAAATAATAGAGTTTTTCCTTATTCTAACCTAGAAAAAACAGTTACACATCACCCGCTGTATTTATCATGCCTGTTGGCCTCAGTTTAGCGCAATAAAACTGCAAGAATTTGAAGCCAGTTGTATGACCGGTAACACAATAGATCGCAATTGTTGAAGCAAAAAAAACCCGCTTTGAAAGCGGGTTTTTTTACTTATAAACTCTCTCAATGACCTCGAGAGTTTCAGCCTTGTAAATCAGAAATTTATTAACGGTTTAATGGTTGTTGAGGCTGACCGTTAACTTCCAATTGTACGCGACGGTTATTAGCACGACCTTCTTCGGTGTCATTAGTATCTATAGGACGAGTCCAGCCATAACCTTTAGTTGTCAGGTTTGGTGAATGAGTTCCATCAACCAGATAATTTTTAACTGCCAATGCGCGGCGCTCAGACAATTTCATATTATGCTTGAATCCGCCTGTTTTGCTGGTATGACCTTGTATTTCAATTTGCAATTCCGGATGAGATTTAATTTCTGCCGCAGTTTGGTCAAGATTTGCAAAGTATTCAGGTTTAACAATGGCTTTATCATTATCAAATTTTACATCAACAATCCAGCAGCCTTTTATGCTGACTTTAACGCCGGGCAATGTGTTAGGACATAAGTCATCACAATTGTTAATGCCGTCGTTATCATCATCCATAGTTGAACAATCCGCAGCAGCGACAGGAGTCGGAGCAGGAGGAGCTTCAGCAACTACTTCATGAGCGACAGGTTTCGGCCCAAACGGAACTACGAAACCGAGGTTAACAACCATATCATGAAATTCGTTGGTGCCAGGCTGCAGGTTAGCATTGAAATTCTGGTTATAACGATAGCGAACATCACTACGAACCAGGAAATTGTCGCTAACTTCATAAGTAAAACCGGCACCGGCTTCACCGATGAAACTGGCACCACTGCCATAATTATGGCTGGTGTTCATGCCGCCTAAACCGATAACGGTATAAGGAGAGAATTTATCCCGGAAAATGTAATATTGCGCTTCCGCAATACCACCGGTCATATCCGAGCCACCATATGTACCGCCATGCAAGTTTTGATAAAAACCTTTCAACTCGACGTTGAAATGCTCGTTAAGCATTTTACCGAAGCCCATGCCGCCGCCCCAGCCGTTATCAGACTTGCGATCACCGCCAGGCTGAATAAATGTGCCGAATGGCGCAACGTAGAACCTGTCATCTACCACTTCTTCAGCTTGAGCCATTGGCAATAACCCTACAATTGACAATGCAACTAGGGCAAATAAGTGTTTTTTTCTCATAACATTCTCCTTAAATTAACTTTAAATAAAAAATCGTAAATCAAATACAATATAACTTCTTTACCTTAGTTCCAAAGCAGATGGAACTGTCTTATGTAGCAAAATAACTACACTTAATAGCAAATATACCACACACCCTCAATATTGTCATATTATTTTCCCATTTAAATGAAGTTAAAATAGAGTATTAGCGATGGAAGCTTCCATAAAAAATATATTATCGGTATTCATTTATGTTCACTGCTGGAGAGTTTCATCTTAAACTGGATTTTAATGTTTAGTAGTATAGTTTAAAAGCCTATAGTTAAGGTTACCCGGATAAATTTCATATCCCTGGTATAAATTAAGATGAAATGTCAGACTCAACCAATAAATTATCCTGATTTCCGGAAATCCGGAGCAAAAGCTGGCATTGCCGGATGCCTGAAAATAACCTGTTTTCAATTTTTAAGTCAAAGTGATTAATTCGAAATTTGCTTTGCGGTAGATTTATTTTTATACGACCTCCTCCTGATGAATATACAGCAAACCCTGCAATGTCTTGTTAATAAACAGAATCTTAGCGCCGACCAAATGCGCGGAGTCATGCGTCAAATCATGACGGGCAATGCGACCGATGCGCAAATTGCCGGCTTTCTGGTTGCCTTACGCTGCAAGGGCGAAACCATCGTCGAAATTGCCGCTGCTGCTGAAGTGATGCGCGAACTGGCCAGTAAAGTCGACGTTAAAGGCGAACATATCATAGACACTTGTGGCACTGGCGGCGATGGTGCAAATACCTTTAATATCTCCACGACCTGCGCTTTTGTAGTTGCCGCTGCGGGTGGACAGGTTGCCAAGCATGGCAATCGTTCAGTATCAAGCAGTTGCGGCAGCGCCGATGTGCTGGAAGGCGCCGGCGTTAAACTGGACTTGACAGCCGAACAGGTAGCGCAATGCGTGAATGAAATTGGCGTCGGATTTTTATTTGCCCCCAAGCATCACGGCGCCATGAAATACACCATAGGTCCCCGTAAAGAAATGGGAATAAGAACCTTGTTTAATTTATTAGGACCATTATGCAATCCTGCGGGCGCACCTAGCCAGTTAATTGGTGTATTTGCCAAAAACTGGACGGAACCTCTGGCACAAGTTTTGAAAAAACTTGGCAGCAAGCATGTGTTGGTAGTCAGCGCTCATGACGGCCTGGATGAAATCAGCATTGCTTCCGCTTCAACTATTGCCGAACTGAAAAATGACGAGGTTATTACTTATACCATTACGCCGGAGCAATTCGGTTTTAATCGCGCCAGTCTCGCAGAACTGGCGGTTAATAATGCAGCTTCCAGTTTGGCAATGGTAAAATCGGTGCTGGCTAATAAAGCGGGGACGGCCAGAGATATTGTGCTGTTAAATGCCGGAGCCGCAATTTATGCGGCAGATATCGCCGATTCTCTGGCCACCGGAATAGAAAAAGCACGACAGGTTGTTGCCAGCGGTGCGGCGCATGCCAAGTTCGAGGCACTGATTGCATACAGTAAAGGCAGTTAAAGTCAAAGCTGCTCCAACTATAATATTAAAATTTCATAATGCGATAAAACCATGACTGACGTCCCCGATATCTTAAAAACCATACTTGCCAAAAAAGCCGAAGAAGTTGCCAGACGTAAATCAGGCATGTCTATTGCCAATCTGGAAGACATCGCGTCGAACGTAGAGCGGCCTCGAGGCTTTTATAAAGCGCTGCAAAACAAGATACAGGCAAAAAAACCCGCCATCATTGCCGAAATTAAAAAAGCCTCACCCAGCAAGGGCGTAATCAGAGAAGACTTTCAACCGATCGCCATAGGCCAGGATTACGCGATGAATGGCGCTGCCTGCCTATCCGTCTTAACCGATAAGGAATTTTTCCAGGGCTCGGAAGCTTATCTGCAAATGGTCAGAGAGCGTTGCCCACTGCCCGTTTTAAGAAAAGACTTCATGATTGACCCTTACCAAATTTATGAAGCCCGCGCCTTGGGTGCAGACTGTATTTTGCTGATTGTTGCAGCGCTGGCAGACGATCAAATGCACGAGCTATCAGATACTGCTGTCAGACTGGGCATGGATGTACTGGTGGAAGTCCATAACGCAGATGAACTGCAAAGAGCGTTAACGCTGGATACTCCATTGATCGGCATCAATAATCGTAATTTGCGGACTTTCGAAACTTCCTTGCAAACGACGCTGGATTTAAAGCCAAATATCCCTTCGGATCGCCTTATCATCACAGAAAGCGGTATTCATACGCATGAAGATATACAACTCATGCTGGATAATGACATATATACTTTTTTAGTCGGCGAAGCATTTATGCGTGCAAAAAGTCCTGGGCAGAAAATGCGGGAGTTGTTTTCTTTATAAAACCTCATGCAGCTATGTATTTTTTGTCAACAGGGCAGTAATAATTCAGATCTTAGCTTATGGTCTTGTTTGGGCTTGACCGACTATTACCCACGAGATAAATCCAAAACCTGATTTATCTCGGCTTTAACCTTTAAATCGAAAATTTTTCATGAGGCTGGCCAATGTCAATGAGCCTGATTCTCGCACCTGACCGGTAGCTTATTAACATTTGTGTATTCAAGGCGTTCAGAATGCTTTTGACCGGATCAACTGAGGCTTTTATATTGAAATACAGCCCCGATCCACTTAAAAAAACAGCTGTTGCAGCCTGCCGGCTGCAAATTGGAGTGGTTTGCACTTTTTAGCAAGATCGCTGGTCCGATAAAGCTTAAAATAAACGGATTAATCTTTTTGACTTTTCTATTAAACGCAAAGAAAATAATCACTGATGCACTCTATAAATACTGGAAAACCGACCCTGTTTCATACTTGCCTGTTTTTTCTCTTGTTAATGCTGGTCAGTGCGCCGCTTTTAGCAGCAGACATTAACGTATCATTTGATCGTAATCCGGTTAGTCTCGATGAATCTTTCCAGATAATTTTTACTGCGAACGAATCACCTGATGACGACCCTGATTTCAGCCCACTGGAGCAGGATTTTTCCATACTCGGCCAAAGCAAAAGCAGTAGTTCATCGTGGGTTAACGGAAAATCGAGCAAGACGATTCAATGGACCCTCAACGTGATGGCCAAACATGCGGGGAGCCTGGTTATCCCTCCCGTAGCGTTTGGCAAGGACATCAGCCCATCGTCTACTATTCTGGTTGCCCAAAATTCCGGCCATAAGGCTGTCGAAAACGATGAGGATTTATATATAGAGGTTGAGGCAATGCCGGAGGACCCTTATATACAATCCCAGGTCATTTATACCTTGCGCTTGTTTACCAAAGTCGACATCGCGCAGGCAAGATTGAATGAGCCTGAACTGGCAGATGCGGTAATTGAAAGGCTGGGTGAAGATAAAAATTATAATACGCAGGTCAACGGCGTGAACTATTCTGTGACTGAACGAAAATATGCCATTTTTCCGCAGAAAAGCGGGAAATTAACTATTAAGCCGCTAGTATTGACCGCTGAGGTAGTGCCTGGTAATAGTTCCGGTTATGGTGGCTTTAGCGATTTTTTTAATTCTCAAATAAGTAAAACCAAACATGTTGAATCAAAACCGATAACACTGGACATAAAACCGGCGCCTGCCTCTTTTACCGGACCCCATTGGCTGCCTGCTCAACAGCTTATTTTGAAGCAGGAATGGTCAGGTGATATACAGCACATGAAAGTTGGAGAGCCTTTGACAAGGACTTTGACCGTACTGGCAAAAGGCACAACCGTTGGTCAGCTGCCCGAGTTAAACACCTCAAAAACCACTGATCAGCTAAAAGCCTATCCTGACCAGCCGGTATTACAGGAACAGAAAAAAGCCGATGGTTTGCTGGCTTTTAGGGAAGAAAAAATTGCGCTGATTCCTTCAGCCGCCGGCACTTATACATTACCTGCTATAGAAATTCCCTGGTTTAATACCCAAAGCAAGAAAATTGAAATTGCCAGAATTCCAGAAACGGCAATTACAGCGCTTGCCGCAGAAGCTCAGGCAGTGACTACTGCGCCGACGGTAACAGCAGTATCTCCGCAGAAAACTGAACCGACACCGACTGTTCAGCCGCAACAGGATAACAGGTGGCTATGGGTCTCGATTTTTTTAGCTTCAGGATGGCTGATAACGCTGATATTTTTCTTAACCAAACGAGCAATTAAAAAGCCGATTATTGAAGTCAGTGACGCAGATATAAAATTAAAAGAAGACATTCAAATTTTAAAAAAAGCATGTACTGAAAACAATGCTGTTGCGGCTAAAGATGCTTTGCTCAAGTGGGGCCGGAAAAAATACAAGATTGCAAATCTGGGCGCGCTCGCCGTATTTTGCGAGGCCAGATTAAGAGATGAAATCCTGCATTTGAATGAAATCTTATACGGCAGGAAAGCAGAGCAATGGCAAGGAAAAAAGCTCTTTCAGGCGTTTACTGAAAACAACGCCAGAGAAAAAATAGCCTCTTCCAAAGAGGATAGCAGTCTGGAGCCTCTTTATCGCTTGTAATATCAGAATATTCTGGCGATAAACTTGGCCAGCTCAATGGTTATTAAAAACAAGTAACAAATTAACGTAAAATTATTTTGCTACCGGATTCAGCGCCAAAAGCACAAAGCTGATGAAGGACGGTTCCTGCCAGCCTTGCGCCTGTTCTTTGGATTTATTTTAATGATAATGTTTCAGTGCGGCCGACTACTTCAATTGACAGCTTGTCTTCTTTAAGCAGCCAGCCAATAGCACGTTGAACATCGTTCTTGCCTATTCCAGTTTCACTGGTAATTTTAGTTACACTGGCAGATCCGTTTTTGTCCAGATATGCCCAAATTTTACCCGCTGCAGTGCCGATTGTATTTTTCATAGAAAATCACCTTGATAAGTTGTCGATTTAAGTATTAAGTTTTAGCGTTGAGAGTCAGGCAGCACAATATTCAATTCCAATGTTTCCTGATTTTCATCCTGTTCAAAATTAACGGAAATGGCATCCTGTTCTACGTTAACGTATTTTCTAATAACCTCAAGCAATTCCTTTTGCAATTGAGGAAGATAAGAAGGCTGATTACGGGAAGATCGTTCATGGGCAACCAGAATTTGCAATCTTTCTTTCGCAAGAGATGCAGAAGCGACTTTAGATATTCTGAAATAATCCAGTAAGCTCATCATTTACTCCCAAAAAGCTTTCCAAAAAAACCTTTTTTATCCTCAATAAATCGATGCGGTTTATCCTCACCTAAATAACGAGCAACAATATCCGCATAAGCTTGACCCGCATCGCTTTTTTCGTCAAGAATGATAGGCATACCTGAATTTGATGCATTCAAGACTGACTTTGACTCAGGAATAACGCCCAGTAAATGGAGCGATAAAATTTCCTGCACATCATCCACACTCAGCATCTCACCCAGTCTGACTCGATCCGGCGAGTAGCGTGAAAGCAGCAGATATTCCTTAATGGGTTCTTCGTTTTGTTCCGCTCTTCGTGATTTACTGGCTAAAATGCCTAGCATACGATCTGAGTCCCGCACTGAAGAGACTTCCGGATTAGTCACCACAAAGGCGTCATCAGCAAAATACATGGCCAGATGAGCACCTTTTTCAATACCGGCTGGAGAATCGCAGACGATGTATTTAAAGTCTTTTTTTAGCTCATCCAGAATTTTACCGACGCCTTCCTGGTTTAGCGCATCCTTATCGCGCGTTTGCGAGGCTGGCAAAATATACAATTGATTACAGTTTTTATCGCGAATCAATGCTTGATTCAGGCTAGCTTCGCCATTGATAACATTGACAAAATCATAAACAACGCGGCGTTCGCAGCCCATGATTAAATCCAGATTACGTAAACCTACATCAAAGTCAATGACAGCTGTTTTGTGGCCTTTTTTTGCAAGCCCCATGGCAATAGCGGCGCTGGTTGTTGTTTTACCAACCCCGCCTTTACCCGATGTTACGACTATGATTCTTGCCACTTGTTTCCTCCGCTAGTGTGATATTACACAATATCTTTAATTATTAAAGTATGATTTTGCAAATAGATCTGTACCGGCTTTTTGCGAACGGTTTCATCCAGATCTTCGCTGATTTTATAATTTCCTGCAATCGAGATTAGCTCAGCCTGCAAATCAGAACAGAAAATGCGCGCTTCCGTATCACCTTGCACGCCAGCCAGGGCTCGCCCTCTCAATGTACTGTAGACATGGATATTTCCCTCGGCCATGATTTCCGCGCCGGCGCTGACTTGAGCCAAAATAATTAAATCACCTGAGGAGTAGACTCGCTGTCCGGAACGAACAGGCTGAGTAATCAGAGTCGTTGAGATGTTGTCTGCGGCATCTGTTTCCGGCTCGGGAGCTGGAGTGATTGTTTTTCGCTCTTGGGTTTCGGCAGATGCACCCACATTATGAATGGAATAAACAGGGATAAGCAGATCCAGCGCCTGTTCATTCTGTTGTACGTTACCGCCGCGTATCCCTATCGGCAATAAACCTGAGTTCCGGAGAACCTCTGTCAGCTCGGCAACATCAATATCGTAACCTTTTTTGTTTATCTCTTGAAGATCGATAATTAAAGGTGAATTTCTAAAAAACTCAGGCGCGAGGCCGATTTTATCTTGAAGCTGCTGTTCGACAGCGATCAAATCATCACTGGTCAGGACCAGGACAGGTACAGAAAAAGTACTGCTCTTAAATTCCAGCGCAGAAGGAGTGTAAGGTGTTTTATGAGGATCTGTCGACATCCGTTAAATCTGCTGAGTAAATAAGTATGTGAATTCTAGCATTGCTGATAGAAAAAATCATTTTTCAACAACTAATAGTTCATTTTTTTATATCAGAGCCGAGAATTGGATGATTAACACGGTCAGCTTGTTAACCGATCTCCGAGTTTAACAAAATAACCTCGATTTCTTCGGTAATTTCTTCCTGACGATAAATATGGGATTTCTTGCGCAGATTCTCTGTTTCATCATCGAGGTGTTTAACAGCGCCTTCCAGATGCTGCAAACGCCGCTGATTTTCAGCCAGTAGTGAGATATAAAAAACCTCATGCAGAATCGCAAACAAATATTGATCGGTCAAGTCAGAGAAGAAATCATAAGGCTCCAGATTGAGTACCGGCGGATTTCCATAAGCTGGCTTTGGCTGATGGCTGGGAAAAGGCGGAAGTATCTGCCGACGGTTAATCTGGCCGGGTATGTTATCGTGATAAACGACCGTCAGTTGCAGTGTGGCGGAAGCGGCATTAATTGCCCTATAGCTCATGCCTCCCTTGGCAAGCGGAAAAGAGCTGACGGTATTAATCAGCCGGCCCAGCACAACCGGCACTTCTTCCGCGACATTGGCGCCTTCAATTGAGTCTATCACTTCAAGAGAACTGTCTGCCAGTTTATTAGAAAGTCTGCTGCCGATTGCAATAACGCCTGAATAAGCGTTTGCCCCAATCGCTTTAATCAGGCTTTCGTTAAAATCTCCGCAGAAACCACGCTCAGCGCCGACCAGAATACAAATAGACGTGGCATTATCATCAGTGACTGGCAAGGGGTAAAAGTTCAGGAAATCCCGTGCGGCATTTTCAATGTTTGCCACAGCCTGACCCTGCATGATTTGATAACGCGTCAGTTTGTGAATTTCGATGAATGCCAGGTTTTTCATTGAGTTTAAGATGCTGCGTATATCCTCCATTTGAGCGATATGCATTTGTATTTCACGGCTTTGGCTCATGTGGGCTGTCCTGGATTTATATTGAGCGAGTCGCTGACGGCGCCTCGCCATTGCTCATGGCTGCTGTCCAAAGTCAGTAACGTGTTTTTAATACCTTGATCAATAAGCCCGAGATATTCCGGAATTTGATCGGGTTCCGCCTTATCAAAAAAACCTTCATTAAAAGCAATCAGCCAGGCCAATTGAAAAAGGCTGCCAAGCGGAGACAAGCGGTCCTGTTTTAGAATTTCCCGCAGCAAACGTCCTCTTTTAATTCGCGCTTCTATCGAAGCTTCCAGCCGCTGGCCGAAACGGGTAAAAGCCTCAAGCTCCAGAAATTGCAGATAATCAAGCTTCATTTGCCCGGCCTGGTTACTGATGCTGGGATGCTGGGCTTTGCCGCCTATTCGTGAGACTGACTTGGTAATATCGATAGCGGGACGAAATCCTGATACAAACAGATCATTTTCAAGGTAGATTTGCCCATCGGTAATGGAGATCAGATTAGTTGGAATATAGGCGGCAATTTCACCCTGTTTGGTTTCGACAATTGGCAATGCAGTCATGCTGCCCCCGCCATTTTCTGCGTTCAAGCACGTTGACCGCTCCAGTAAGCGCGAATGAACAAAAAAGATATCGCCGGGATAAGCCTCGCGTCCAGGCGGTCGCCGGAGCAGTAAGGATAACTCCCGATAGGTTCTGGCGTGCGTGGAAAGATCATCGTAAACAATCAGCGTATCCCTGCCCTGCGCCATCCAGTATTCGGCCAATGCGCACCCGGCAAATGGGGCAATATATTGCAGGCCCGGCAAGGCGCTGGCCTCGGCAACTACGCAAACCGTATAATCCAGCGCGCCATAATTCCGCAGAATTTCCAGAGTGTTGACAACCGCCGACCGCTTCTGTCCGATAAGCACATAGATGCACAATACATTCTGGCCTTTTTGGTTGATCACCGTGTCGATAGCGATTGAGCTTCTGCCCAAACCTTCATCGCCTATTATCAATTGTCGCTGGCCCTTACCTATCGGAATCAGGGTGTCAATAATCTTGATACCCGTGTATAGCGGTTTTTGAACAAAATCCCGGCTAATAATGACGGGCGACCCTTTCTCCAGATTTTCCCGGCCGGTATGCTCGGGAGGCAGCTTTCCATCCAGAGGCATCCCCAAGGGATCAATAACCCTGCCTAAAAAGTCTTCGCTCACCGGAATGCTGAGCGAATGCCGGGAAAGAAAAACGGTTGTGCCTGACGTCAATGCTGCGGTTTCATATAATAAAATGGCACCAATTCTCTCGCGGTTAAGGTCAAACACCATCCCCCGGCTGCCATCGGCGAAAATCAGGATGTCTTCGATGGCTGCCGAAGGCAAGCCTGCGATCCAGCTGATCCCGTCGCCAATGGCAACCACTGTGCCTTGTTCGATGACACGCAACCCCGGTTGATAGTCAGCAAGCCATTCTGCCTGTTTGTCTAATAATGTCCCGGAAAATTCCGGCTCATTCAGATTCATTAGCAATCTCGGCAAACCCCATCAGCTCATGTTGCAGGTTGGCATTTAAAACCCAGGCGCCGATATCCATGCGAATGCCTGCGATCAAGTCTTTATCCTGATGATATTCAAAGTTTATTTGGCTATCAATCAGCGAATTCAGTTTTTGTTCCAGTTGTAAGCGCAGCTCAGCTTTTAATGGATAGGCGCTGGCTATTTTGATAGGCGCCTGATTTTTAGCACCTATCATTTGCAGACAAAGTCCGCACGCTTCCGGTAAGGTCTTGAGGTTTTCCAGTAATATGGCAAATAATCGTACCTCCAGCTCAGGGCCGGCTGACTGTCTCAACAGCATTCCGGCAAAGCGAGCCCCGTTTTCTAACGCCTGCTTTTCGACTTGCTGTTGAAGTTCTCTTTTTTGACGCTGGATAGTCACGTTCAGTTTTTGTCTCTCCTGTTCAAGGTCGGCATCCAACTGAGCCATGCGAGTTCTTCTCTCGATGTCCATTTGCTGATGCAGCGCATTAAGAGCGGCTTGTTTTTCTTGCTCCCATAGCTTTTGACGATTTTCATAAAGACTGCGCAGCTCTTCAGCCTGTTGCTGCATAGTAGCTGCATCGGCAAGCGACTGGTCAATAAGCTGCTTACGCTTGGCAATCACTTCCAATAAGGGTTTGTAGAAGAGGCGCTGCAAAATCCAGATCAGAATCAGGAAATTGATAATTTCAAGTATAAATGTGGATAAATCGAATTCCATAATTATCCTGGCCGGCTATTTGAGTACATACTCAAGTAATGGGTTTTTAAATAGCACGATCAGAATGATCACGAGGCAGTAGATGGCCAAGGATTCCATCATCGCCAAGCCGATAAATAAAGTACGCAGAATCGAACGTTCCGATTCCGGTTGTCTCGCAATGGCGTCAAGCGCACTGCCGACGGCTTTACCCATGGCCAGAGCAGGTCCTATGACTCCCAAGGCGATTCCGATTATGGCGGCGACAGTAGATCCAAGGACAATCAGGGATATATCGGTCATAAATTACTCCTGTACATTATGTTGATGGTGTTGAATAGCGCTGGCCAGATAAATGAGTGCAAGCATACCAAAAATATAGGCCTGTACCAGCGCCTCGATGATATGAAGCATCAGAATCGGAATCGGCGCAAGAAAACCGGCAACCAGTAAAACAATCATGGCCGCCATATCCAGACTCATCATATTGCCAAATAAACGGATAGCCAAGGCAAAAGTACGGGTAATTTCACTGATAAGATGAAAAGGCAATAAAATTGGATTCGGTTTCAGATAATGATTCAGATAATTTTTCAATCCCAGCATTCTTAAACCAAACCAGTGCACTGAAAAAAAAACCAGACATGCCAATGCCGAAGTTATCGAAAGGTCACGGGTGGGCGAATGCAGACCTGGTATCAAGCCTATCAGATTGGCAACGATTAAAAACAGCCACAGGGTAGCGATAAAAGGCATAATCTGCCGCCCATGTTCCGGAGCAACTGCAGAAATGGCATCATCGATCGCTACAACAATGCTTTCCAGAATAGTCTGGAACCGGCCGGGGATTATTTCCAGGCGTCGGGTTGAAAGCCAGGCGATCGTTATAAAAACCAGCATAATTCCCCACGTGGTAATGACTGATTGATTGATGACTACCGGCCCGATCTCAAAGGAGAATTTGTTTTCCATGATGCGCCCCCTAGTCCTTAATCAGAAAATATACATTAAGAACGCCGATGACTATCCCAACAAATAACAAGCTAAGCGTCCAGTGCATCGAGTAGCCTTCTATCATCCCGTCCAGCCAATGTCCCAGATAAAGGCCTGCAATGATGGGCATTAACATAACCAGGACCAATGAACTCAGGTTTACAGATTGCGATAGCAAGTTGGGCCTATCCTGGTCCGCTTTCTTGATGCGCTTAACCTGATTATCAATCTTGTTTTTGAGGTTCTTTTGATCGTTCATAATCAATATAAAAAGTATTGGAGAATAAAAAGTATTGGAGAGCAAGACCTTCCCCTTCTATTTTCTTCGTCGATTAACAGCAATACTACTCTGATTCAAATAAAGTTCCATCTTCTATAAGACTTTATCGCTAACTGATGGCAGCTCATTGACCCGCTCCATCATTTAAAAAACCAGCTTATTGTGCCGAGGATCAAAATACATCACTACTGAATTATTATTCATTTCTTTCGCCAGTGCATCCATCTACTTTGAACACTGCCGCAACAATTTTACTGATGGCTTATCTATCCGTGGGCGGTTAATGAGGATCTGTCGAGCATAATTGCAAAAACGCGGCTTGAGAATTACGATGTCGCACGGCTGCAACGGCAAATAAAACAGCGGCATGGCATCAATGTCAGCTTTCGACAGATAGAAGATGCCCTGATGCTGCTTCAGTTATAGCAGGAATGCAGCCCAGCAATTGCAGATAAAAGCGGCGGATAGAAAACATTCCCGTATTGCTCAACCGGGACCAATCATTCATGACCTCCATACCACTTTACGTTTAAGCGTCAGCATGCGTTTAAGCATGGCCTGCTCCATATGATGTAAACTTTCCCGGGTAGCATGCAGATTTTCTTCTTCTCTTATTAATTGCTGCTCTAATAAGGTACTGATACGCTCAAGGTCTGCATCTATAAGAAAATGCCGGGTGCTTATTGATAATTCATTATTGTTGAAATAAACGACCGCGCCGGGTAAAGCCAGATATTGCCAGTTTTCGATTCCCGGGCGAAAACGCGCCAGGCCAAAAACAAGCGTAGTCATAAACCGTGCATGATGCGGCTGGATTCCAAAAAAGCCCGAGGCATCTTCGCCTATAAAAGAAGTAACACCGGTAATCCGCTGCTCATGAGTTGCATCGAACAAATTCAGTACGAACTGGTTCATTGAAGCTCCTGCATGGAACCCCGCATATAACATTGCTCTTCGGATAACTCATCGAAATCTCCTGCTAAAAAAGCTTCGCAATCAGTCAATGTCTGCTCCAATGGCACTGATACACCGGCTTGCTTGGTATGCTCAGCCAAAACCGAAAACGGCTGGGTGAGATAACGTTGCAATTTACGCGCGCGCATAACGATTTTACGGTCGACCTCGGACAATTCTTCAATGCCGAGCATGGCAATAATATCTTCCAATTCACGATAACGCGCCAGATGTTCGCGAACCCTTTCAGCCACTGCATAATGGCGGTCGCCCAGCGTATGCCTGTCCATCAGTTTGCTGCTTGAGCGCAAGGGATCAACGG
The DNA here is from genome assembly GCA_028715725.1 of Methylococcales bacterium. GTDB lineage: Bacteria > Pseudomonadota > Gammaproteobacteria > Methylococcales > Methylomonadaceae > JAGXGJ01. The sequence continues at coordinate 4,098 of JAQURG010000005.1, read as the reverse complement.
CGGGATAAATGCCTTTGCTGGCCTGATCTCTGGACAGGATAACGGTAGTATCCAGATGACTGAGTATGGCGCTGACAGCAGGATCGGTCATATCATCCGCGGGCACATAAACGGCCTGCACAGAAGTAATGGCGCCCTGCCGCGTGGAAAGAATACGGTCTTCAAGCTCAGCGACTTCTGTGGTCAGCGTCGGCTGGTAGCCGACTGTAGCGGGCATACGGCCCAGTAGACTTGATATTTCACTGCCCGCCTGGACGAAGCGAAAGACATTATCGATAACAAACAATACTTCTTTATGCAACGTATCACGCAGATATTCGGCGTAAGTTAATGCTGACAGGCCAACACGGAAACGCACACCGGGCGATTCGTCCATTTGTCCGAATACCATCAGGGTGTCCTGCATTACCCCTGCCTGCTGCATTTCCCGCCATAACTCGTGGGCTTCACGAATACGTTCTCCAACCCCGGCAAAAACGGAAACCCCTTTATGAATGGCGGAAACCGCATGAATAAATTCCATAACCAGTACGGTTTTGCCAACCCCCGCCCCACCGAATAAACCGGTTTTTCCACCTTTAACAAAAGGGCATAATAAATCGATAACCTTGATGCCAGTCTCCAGGATTCCACTGATACCTATGGCTTCCGATAGGGGCAGTGGTTTGGCATGAATATCACGGAATTCGTTCTTGGGCAAAGGCGGCTGTCCGTCCAGCGGCTCGCCGAAAATATTCAGTAGCCGGCCCAGGCATTGTTCCGATACCGGAATATGTAAAGGCGCACCGGTATCATATACGATCATGCCCCGGTTTAACCCGGCAGTGCCATGCAGAGTGATTGCCCTGATATTACGCTCATCAAGATGCTGATGCACCTCGAAAAGATAGTTGCAATGATCAAAACTGGCGCATAAGGCCTGATGCAAGGGCGGCAACCGAGTGCAGTCAATGATGACTACAGGACCATGAACTTCAACAATAGTCCCTATAACATGCCGATTTTCTTGTTGTGGCTGTAAATTATTCACTGTTACACACTCTAGCCCGTATATAAGATAATATCTTAATTCACAAATAGCGGTAATGCAGTCCAAGCTTAATGCTACACCCATTCACAATTTTTTTGAATCCATAAAAAAAGGCCACATTCACAAGAATATGGCCTTTTATTTTTTTCATTACCAAGGCGTTTAGCCTTGGTATGAATCGTCGACTAACGTTTTGAGTATTGCGGGCGTTTTCTGGCTTTATGTAAGCCGATTTTTTTACGCTCTACAATACGTGAGTCGCGAGTAACAAAACCGGCTTTTCTAAGCGCTGGACGCAGGGCTTCGTCATACTCCATCAACGCCCGGGTCAAACCGTGGCGAATAGCGCCTGCCTGGCCGGAAGGTCCGCCGCCCTTAACAATCACATTGACGTCGAAATTGCTTTCCATATCAACGCATTGAAGCGGTTGACGAGAAACCATCTGATCAGTTCTGCGACCAAAATAATCTTCGATAGTTTTTGTGTTTATGGTGATTTTTCCAGTGCCTTTTGTTGCGTAAACCCGTGCTACTGCACTTTTACGACGACCTGTTCCATAATACTGAGCTACTGCCATGGCCTACCCTGCTTATATTACTAAATCTTTAGGCTGTTGAGCCTGATGATCGTGTTCAGGACCTGCATACACCTTCAATTTCTTGAACATTGCACGCCCCAGTGGATTATTTGGTAACATTCCTTTAACTGCTGTATTCAGGATACGGTCAGGGAATGTTTTTCTTAATTTACCCAGGCTTACGGTCTTTAAATTGCCGATATAGCCTGTGTGATGCTGATACAGTTTATCTTTTTCTTTATTGCCTGTAACGCCTATCTTCTCTGCATTTACTACAATAATGTAATCACCGGTATCAACGTGCGGTGTATATTCTGGTTTGTGTTTACCGCGAAGTCGACGCGCAATTTCAGAAGCTAAACGCCCAAGCGTTTTGCCTTCTGCATTGACGACGTACCAATCGCGCTTAACTTCTGCTGGCTTTGCACTAAATGTTTTCATCGTTACTTAAGTCTTGCTGTTAACGGCTCAATAAAAGAGGTGAAATTGTACTAGACATTATCTTTTTTTTCAATTTTTATTTTGCACAAATACAACAGATATAAATAAAATATGGCAGATGCCAACCTTTTGCACAATTATAACTTGATATTCAATGAATGCAATTTGCGGTAAAGGTGTGTTCTCTCCATACCGACTGCGGCCGATAATTTTGCAACGCTGCCGCCCGTACGCTCAAAATGATATTCCAGGTAGGCTTTTTCAAAATGATCCCTAGCCTCTTTCAACGGCAGATTATAAAAATCCGGCACCGATGACGAAATCATCACCTCACTTCCTACCGTTCCTAGCGCCGGCTTTACTTCATCCAGTTCTATATCTTCGCCGACACCCAGGATCATCAGGCGCTGGACCAGATTTTTCAATTCCCGAACATTGCCGCGCCAACTGTAATTGCGCAAGAAATTCTGCGCGGCCATAGAAAATTTACGAAAAGGGAGCTTATCCTGATTGACAAAATAATCGACGTAAAAGCTTAATAAGGCCGGTACATCCTCACTGTGTTCACGAAGTGGCGGTATATCGAGAGTCACTTCGTTAAGCAAATAATAAAGATCCTGCCTGAACCGCCCGGACTTAACCTCTTCATCCATCGAAATCCGGGTTGACGCGACCACTCTAACATCGACACGCACCGGCTCGCTGCCCCCTACGCGCAGGAAAGAACTGGACTCCAGCGCGCTGAGCAACCGCAACTGGGTCTCTTTGTCCATGCCGCCAATTTCACTCAAAAATAACGTGCCTTTGTGTGCACGTTCCAGCAAGCCCGGATAAACCTTGCCCACACCTTCTTTGCCAAAAAACTCTACCGCCGAATTTTCCGGCGATATACTTCCTACCGCAACATCAATAAAAGGACCCTCCCGATGCGCACTATTATTATGCAAATAACGCGCATACAATTCCTTACCTACACCGGCTTCACCAGCAAACAACACTTTGGCGTCATGTTGAGCCAAGCGTTTTATTTGATCCTTGATTCTGGCGACCGTAGCACTTTTGCCAACCGGTTCAATATCAATAACCATTTGCTTCCTGAGACCTGCATTTTCTGTTTGCAGATTGCCGGCTTCCAGGGCCCTTTCAACAATCAATAATAATCTTGCCAGCGACAAGGGCTTCTCAAGGAAATCATAAGCGCCCAGGCGAGTAGCCTCAACAGCGGATTCAACCGAGCCATGTCCGGACATCATGACCACCGGGCACAGTATGAAGTCTTCGGCAACCCATTCCTTCAATAAGGTAATACCATCAGCATCAGGCATCCAGATATCCAGCAAGATGAGGTCGGGCTCCTGGGATCTTTTTAATTCCCGTGCGGCGCTTGCGTTCTCCGCCATGGCGACTTGATACCCTTCATCTTCAAGAATTTCGCAAACCAGGCGGCGAATATCCGGCTCATCATCTACGACTAAAATACGCGGTGTATCTGTATTCATATATTTTATAACTGTTCAACGTTACACGCAGGAAGCTGAAGTATAAAACCTGCCCCCACCTTTCGACCGGTATCTACCCATATTGCACCGCCATGTTCTTCAATTATCTTTTTCACAATCGCCAACCCCAGACCTGTACCTTTAGATTTAGTTGTTACATAGGGTTCAAAAATTTTCTCAATCTGCTCCTCTTTAATACCCGAGCCATCATCATAAAGCGCTATTTCTATAAAATCGGTATGATTTTTCTGAACCCTGCGCAGACTGATTTCTATTAATCCCTTGGTATCTATTGCTTCCAGCGCATTTTTTATCAGATTATGGAGCACCTGCCTGATGCTGACCGGGTCACCGTTAACCATTAGCAAGCCGGTTTCATAATCAGCTTTAAATTTTACCTCAGACTTTAATGCATAAAGAGCCAGCACCTCCTGAACCAATGCCGGCAAATCAATATCTACAGTTTGTTTTTTTGAAGGTTTGGCATATTCAGAAAAATCATCAACCATTAATTTCATCGCTTCAACCTGCTGCACAATGGTTTTTGTCG